>JAHJJD010000070.1 GCA_018822845.1 Gammaproteobacteria bacterium
CTGGTTCCCACCCGCGAATTGCAGCAGCAACTGACCGCCTGTGGCTATGAAAAACTCGGCATTCTGGAACGCGGTATCGATGCCAAACTGTTCAATCCGCAACACCGTAGCGCAGCCCTGCGGGCACGGCTAGGTATCCAGCCACAACAATTGCTGGTCACGCTGGTGACACGCATGGCGCAGGAAAAGAACCTTGATCTCGCCTTCGAGGCATTCCGCGCCATCCAGCAACAGATCCCCGATGCGCGCTTCCTGCTGGTCGGTGACGGCCCCGAACGCAAGCGCTTGCAGGATGCCCACCCCGACTGCCTGTTTGCTGGCATGCGCACCGGCACCGACCTGGCGGAACACTACGCCAGCGGCGACCTGTTCCTTTACCCCAGCACCAGCGAAACCTTCGGCAATGTGGTGATGGAAGCCATGGCCAGCGGCCTGCCTGTCGTGACTTTCGATTACGCCGCAGCACGCGAACACATCCGCAACGGTGAAAACGGCATGGCAGCCCCGCTGGATGACAATGCCGCCTTCATCACCGCCAGCCTGGCACTGGCAAAAGATGCTGAACTACGCAAACGCATGGGGGCTGCCGCCACTGAAACGGCCCACAACCTGAGCTGGGAAAGGGTAATACAACGTTTGCACAACACGATTCAATCCGTCCTGTACGAGGTGCGCCATGAAACTGCTACATCAGCTTAACGACCGCGAAATTCCGCTTTGCCTGCTGTTCAACCGCGCCAACCGCCTGAAACCCATCAGCCTGTTTTTCGCAGCTATCAGCCGTCTGGGGAATGGTGTTTTCTGGTATGTGCTGATGCTGATGCTGCCGGTGTTGTACGGCTGGGAAGCTGCACAGGTTTCCCTACAGATGGCGCTGGTCGGGCTGGCTTGCCTGCTGCTGTACAAATGGCTGAAAACCTCCACGGAACGGGTGCGCCCCTACAGCCACAACGACACTATTTTCAAGAATGTGGCTGCACTCGACCAGTTCAGCTTTCCTTCCGGCCATACCCTGCACGCGGTTGGCTTTACCTGGGTCATGCTGGGCCATTACCCCGAATGGGCGGTATTACTGATCCCGTTCACGGCACTGATTGCGCTGTCGCGGGTCATCCTTGGCTTGCACTACCCCAGTGATGTGCTGATCGGTGCATTCCTGGGCGCGGGCGTGGCGCAAGGCAGCTTCTGCCTGCTTGCCTGCCTCGCGTAAAAAGCTTCCCGGTTACCTGAAGGTTTGTCTCCATTTTTGAAGGAGTGCTGCCATGACCCTGCAACCCGTCACGCTGGAAGGGCGACTGGTTCGCCTTGAACCCCTGACCGAGTGGCATATGCCCGACCTGCTGCATGCCGCCCGCGATGAACGCCTGTGGCATTACATGTTCTACGGCAACCTGGCCGAAGTGGAACACATGGAAGCATTCATCAGCAATGCCATCCGCCTGCGCGAAGCCGGTACCGACCTGCCCTTTGCCGTCATTCACAAAGCATCGGAACGCGCCATTGGTTGCACCCGCTTCCGCGACATCTGCATGAAACACCTCAAGCTGGAAATCGGTGGCACCTGGTACGCCAGCGAACACCAGCGCAGCGGGGTCAATCTGGAAAGCAAATATCTGTTGTTACGCCATGCTTTCGAGACCTTTGGCGTTTTACGGGTGCAGTTCAAGACCGACATCCGCAACGAGCGCTCGCGCCAATCACTGGAAAAAATGGGTGCGGTGCAGGAAGGTGTGTTGCGGCGCAGCGCCATCATGCCCGATGGGTTGATCCGCGATACCGCCATTTACAGCATCCTCGATAGCGAGTGGGGCATGGTGAAACAGGGGCTGGAAACACGACTGTCTTCACGTAATCCCGCTCATATCGAGAAACTGCTGGATAATGCCTTTTGTATCAGCAGTTTCCTGCCCGGCAATGGTTAGAATCTGCTGCCCGGAAGCACTGTTGCCGGTTACCCCGGTCAACGCAGCCATGGTTACCGGGTAGAGCGCCAGGCCGGGCTTGTCCAGTGCGGCGGCAATATGCATCAAACCGGTATCCATACCGATAACGCCTGCTGCATGACGGATCAGGCCAGCCAACTCTCCCAGCGTGCAGCGTGGCAACACCTGGGCAAACGACGAGATGGCGGCCAGGCGTTCAGCCCGTTCCCGTTCACGCTGGTTTCCCCAGGGCAGTAAGACATGGCAGTGACGTTCCGCCATGGCCTGCAAAAATGCCTGCCACTGCCCTTCCTGCCATTCCTTGTCCACCCGGCTGGTGCCGTGCAGGACAATGACATAAGGGTGCGGCAGGGGGAAACTGACCGTGGGGAAATCCGCCTGTGCAATGCCATGATCCAGCGGCAGGTTTTCCAGCGAATACCCCAGCGTAGCGGCAGTCAGCAAACGGTTACGGCTGATGGCGTGAGCCTGCCGTGAAACGCCATGCTTGTGCTGGTAAAACAGGCTGGCAAGCGGCTCGCGAATGCTGTCGCGGTCATAGCCGTGACATTCCCCTTGCGCCAACCGGGCAATGGCGACGCTCTTGAGCAAGCCTTGCGTATCCAGCACCCAATCGTATTGTTCCTGGCGGAGGCTGGCGGCAAACCGGCGGATTTCCTGGCGGGTTTGCCGCTGGAACAACTGTTTGCGCCAGCGCCGCAAGGCAACGGGGATCACCCGCTTGACGGCAGGATGCCAGCCGGGAACTGCGGCAAAACTTTCTTCCACCACCCAGTCGACCTGCAAATCCGGCACGCAGGCGGCAGCGTCCGTTATGGCTGGCAACATGTGCACGACATCGCCAAGCGAGGAGGTTTTAACAACCAGCAGTTTGCGGGGTTTCGACATTGTGCGTTTGGGCCTGATCCAGCGACAGGTGAATGCGTTGCATGACAAGGTTGACTGCGCCCTGACTACTGACGGCAAAAGCTTGCGCCTGCTGCCCGGCCATTTCACGGGCGGCTGCATCCTGCAACCAGTTGAGGGTATGGTCATAAAGCTGCGTTGCGCTATCCACCTGCACCGCTCCACCGCTAGCATACAAACCGGGGAACATGTCGGTGAAATTTTCCGTATGTTTGCCACTGACAACCGGTACACCCCAGATGGCGGCCTCCAGTGGATTATGCCCACCGTGCGGCACAAGGCTGCCACCGATAAACGCCACGTCCGCCAGCGCGTACCAGAGCAGCAATTCGCCCATGGAATCACCCAGCAGTATCTGGGTGGATGGCTTGAGCGGCTCCCCCGAACTGCGGGTAAGTGTGTCGAATCCCGCCTCCACGCAAAGCTGGCGTACCGTAGCAAAGCGCTCGGGATGGCGCGGAACCAGCACCAGCAGCAAATCCGGCAACTGCTGCTGCAAGCGCTGGTAAACATGCAGTATGGCGCTGTCTTCCCCCTCGTGGGTACTGCCAGCCACCCACACCGGACGCTTGCCCCATTGCTGGCGCAACGCTGCGGCACTGGCATCCAGTCCGGCAGGGATTTGCATGTCAAACTTGATATTGCCGCAGGTTTCCACCTGTTCCGGCTTTGCACCCAGTTGCCGGAAATGGTCTGCATCCTGCTGGCTGCGCGCCCCGATCCAGCTTGCCAGACCCAGGGTATCGCTTATCAGGCGACCCAGCCGGGCGTATCCCTGATACGAACGTGCAGAAAGCCGGGCATTCACCAGCAACAGCGGGATGTTGCGGTTGGCGCAAGCCTTGTACAGGTTGGGCCAGATTTCCGTTTCCATCACCAACAGCATTTCCGGCTTCACCCTGCGGAAGAAGCGCGCCAGGCTGTCCGGCAAATCGTATGGGCAATAACTGTGTTGCACCCTGTCGCCAAACAGGCGCTTGACGGTATCGGAACCGGTTGGCGTGGTGGTCGTCACCCATAACGCGACATCCGGGAAATCCTTCAGTAAACGCTCAAGCAGCGGGCGGGCCGCCATCACTTCCCCCACGGAAACAGCGTGCAACCATATGCAGCGGGTGTAAGGCCGGGTGGAACGCACATAACCGAAGCGTTCATCGATGCGCTGACCGTAGGCCGGATTTTTGCGGCTGCGCCACAACAGGCTCAGCACCAACAGGGGAATCAGCAGATTAAACAATAGCGTATAGAGGTATCTTCCCAACATGATGCGGCACTAACCCATGAAGCTCAAACAGATAATCCCAGCCTAAAGCAGGTTTTTGACAAAATGATTGCAAATAAATGAAGGAAATATTTCAGGCTTGAGGATTGCTTCGCATCCCCTTGTCTGTTCGGGCATACTAGGCAAGGCTGACTCACACAAGCCACGATAATAACGGAGAATAACGTGAACAACCTGCAACTGAATTCACAAAACGATGCCAGCATCCGCGTTCGCGCCGCCCTGATTGGCAGCCGTATCGATACCAAACCCTTCCGCGCGGATGAAACACTTGCCATCAACCCGTTGACCATCGCGATTCCCGGCGGCGGCTGTGTCGTGCTGCTACGTTATGGCGTCGTCGTGTTTGTCGGCATGAACAGCGAACAGGAAACACAGTTTCAGGAACGGCTGCTTCCCCTGACCAGCGAAACACGCACCTGGCCGGAAGATGAGCAAATCAAGCTGCGCATCGACGGCAACGCACTGGAGGGCATGGACGCCAAAGGCTGCCTGTGGCTACATGATACCTCGATACAGCGCGTGCAACTGGTAGCGGAAATCCTGGCACGCAGTTCCGTCCTCTCCGACGACGAAGCACGGGTTGCCAAGACCTTTGAACAGATCGAACCTCTGGCGCAAAACCTGGGCAAGCAGGGCCAAGGTGGGCGCAAGATGCGCGAATTACTGACCTACATCGGCGAATCCCTGCTCAGCCAGCAGCGCATGGTAGGCCGTGCGGAAGTCGCCGAAAAACCCGACCTGCTGTGGGAACGCCCCGAACTCGAAGGGCTTTACCTGAAACTGGAAGACGAATTCGAGCTGCGCGAACGCCATCTGGCGCTGGAACGCAAGCTGCAAGTCATTTCCAACACTGCCGAAACCCTGCTCGACCTGTTGCAGACCCAGCGCAGCCTGCGGGTGGAATGGTACATCGTGATCCTGATCGTGGTGGAAATCGGCCTGACCCTGTACGAGCTGTTTTTTCGCGGGCATTGACAAAACCGCTGTGCAACAAGCACCTGAAACGGTTTATGATTCCCCCCTTGCTGATAGAACCCCAGGAATCTTATGTCTTACCTCTACCTCGCCTTCGCCATTATTGCCGAAGTGATTGCAACCAGTTCCCTGAAAGCAACTGAGGAATTCACCAAACCCGTGCCTACCATCATCATGGTAATTGGGTACGGGCTGGCGTTCTATTTCATGACGCTGGCGCTACGCACCATCCCGCTGGGAATCACCTACGCAGTCTGGTCAGGGCTGGGCATTGTCCTGATCAGCATCATTGGCATCATCTTCTATAATGAACGGCTGGATCTGGCTGCAACCATCGGCATGGGCATGATTGTTGCGGGCGTACTGGTCATTCACCTGTTCTCGAAAGCGGTGAAGCATTAACTTCCCCCATCCGGCAAACCTGTAAAGGCCGCATCATCAGGCGGCGTTTGTGATAATGGCTTTCCATGCGTTGCAGGATACCGTCCAGAAAACGGACGGTTTCAACAATATTCGGCCCCTTGTTGAGCATGGCACATTCAGCGCGGATGCTCATGGCGGCATCGGTCACTTCAGCACGAGAAGGCGCACCCTTTTTCGCCATATTTTCCAGAATCTGGGTGGCCCATATGACCGGAATGTGAGCCGCTTCACACAGCCAGAGAATTTCTTCCTGCACTTCTGACAAGCGCTCGAAGCCGACTTCCACCGCCAGGTCGCCGCGCGCAATCATCACGCCAATGCGGGGGGAATGCATTGCCGCCAACAGGATTTCCGGCAGATTCTCAAATGCAGACCTGTTTTCAATCTTGAGCACAATGCCGGTATCAACCGCACCGAGCCGCTGCAAATGTTGCTGCAAAGCTGCCACATCCCGCGCAGAACGCACAAACGACAGCGCCACCATATCCACCATGCCAGCCATCATTGCCAGATCGGTAATGTCCTTCTCCGTCAGCGCAGGCATATTGAAACTGGCTTCGGGGAAATTGATACCCTTTTCCGCCCGCAGCTTGGCACCACCGGGTGGAGTATGGGTGATCCGCAACAGGATTTCATCGCCATCATTACTTTCCACCACCCCGCCAATCCTGCCGTCATCCAGCCATACCTGTTGCCCGGCAGCGACCGTGCGGAATGCTTCCGCCAGGGTACAATGAATACGTGCAACCTGGGTTTGCACACCTTGTGCATCATGTTCGCCGGGATGCCCCAGCATTTCGGCCAGCGTCAGCACCAGATGGTCACCATCCTGCAAAACCACGGGGGGAATCACTTCATGCACATTCAGCAACACTTCCTTGCCCAGCTTGCGCCCTTCCCGGCTAAAATGGAGTTCGGTGCGTTCGCGCAAATAGACTGTGTGGTCGGTTTCCAGCAGACGCGCTTGCAAATGCTCTGCCACAATCCTTAACTCGCGGGTAGCATTACGTGCATCCTGAAGCTGGACGCTATCCCCCGTGCGGGTTTCCAGCAAAACCTTGCCGCTGACTTCAAGGGCGGGGTATTCCGTTTCCACGCTATCTTCCCCTTCCGCAATCAGCCAGAAACGCCCTGGTACATGTACGTGCCCGAACAAATCCCGTGCCGGTTTTACTTTCAACACCCTCCCTGCTGGCGCAATCATTCCCGTGCGCAATTTTGGCCCGGCCAGATCAAGCTGAATCTTGCAGGTTTTACCCGTGCGGGCTTCAGCCATATGTAAATTGCCAATCATTTGCTGCCAGACTTCAGCATTATCATGCGCACAATTGACCCGCATGACGTTCATGCCTGCCAGCAGCAATTCCTCCAGTAATGTGGCAGACCGGGCTGCCTCGGCAGGCATAGTCACCATGATGCGCACTTCACGCTGGGCGGGTTTCACCCCGAACAATGCAGCCGTCCGCTGCTCCAGATAGCGGTCACTCTCGGCAAAAGAGACCGAAGCCACGGGTGTTTCCCCTGCCGGTATGCCAGACAAGCGCTGCAACACGTCAATGACACTGTTAAGGGTCGCCAGCGTATGGGCTTCCAGAATACCCAGTGAACTCAGGCCACGCTCAATCAGCATGCGTTGCAGATCGCGTAATTCGTGGCTGCGTAGTGAAAGGTAATGCAACAGGTTCTGCGCTGATGCACGGTGGTCGGGGTGAATCGCAGCCCCTTCCTGATAGTTCGCAGCAAACGTAACTGCCTCTTCCCGTAAATCAACCAATCGCTTGAGCAAAAAATCATCATCCATAATCATTATTTTATCGCAGTTCCAAAGGGAGCCATGCTAAACCCCACGCATTGCAACATGATGACAAGCCGCGACCAAACATGCTCATAAATCCTTCATATGACCGACACAAAAGTTTCATCAGAAAAACCTACGATGCGCGCCAATCCATCCCGGATTTTTTGAAGGAGACTTTCATGAAACAACTCACTCTGGCAGTTGCAATGGGCTTGCTGGCTGCTACTGGCGTTGCTCAGGCACGCGACAATATCGAAATTGTTGGTTCTTCTACCGTATATCCATTCTCCACGGCTGTTGCTGAACAGTTTGCCAAGAAAACCGGCATGGCTGCGCCAAAGGTTGAATCCACTGGCACTGGCGGCGGCATGAAGCTGTTCTGTGCGGGCGCTGGCATCGACACCCCGGACATCACCAACGCTTCCCGCCGCATGAAGAAAAAGGAAATGGAAGACTGCCTGAAAAACGGCGTGAACGAAGTCACCGAAATCAAGGTTGGCTTCGACGGCATCGCTGTTGGCAACCACAAGTCTGCCCAGCCAATCAAGCTGTCCCGCCGTGAACTGTATCTGGCTCTGGCGAAAGACGTTCCAGCCGACCCTAACGGCGAACTGATCCCCAACCCTTACACCACCTGGAAGCAAGTCAACCCTGAACTGGCTGACATCAAGATCGAAGTGATGGGCCCGCCACCAACCTCCGGTACCCGCGATGCGCTGGCTGAACTGGGCATGGAAAAAGGCTGCAACCTGTTCAAGGGCATGCCTGAACTGAAAAAGAAAGATGAGAAAGCCCACAAGGCTGCTTGTACTGCCGTGCGTGAAGATGGCCACTACATCGAGTCTGGCGAAAACGACAACCTGATCGTGCAAAAGCTGCAAGCCAACCCTAACGCTGTTGGCATCTTCGGTTACAGTTTCTACGACCAGAACCGTGACAGCCTGCAAGCTGCCACCATCGATGGCAAGGAAATCAGCTACGAAAACATCTCCAGCGGCAAGTACCCACTGTCCCGCCCACTGTTCTTCTACGTCAAGAACAGCCACGTAGGCCAGGTTCCTGGTATCAAGGAATTCATGGCCGAGTTCACCAGTGAAGAAGCGCTGAGCGCTGACGGCTACCTGGCTGACAAAGGTCTGGTTGCACTGCCTGCCAA
This sequence comes from Gammaproteobacteria bacterium, assembly GCA_018822845.1. Lineage (GTDB taxonomy): Bacteria > Pseudomonadota > Gammaproteobacteria > Thiotrichales > Thiotrichaceae > Thiothrix. The sequence goes on from JAHJJD010000070.1 coordinate 8,487, forward strand.
TGAAAAAGCTGCTTCCGCAACAGCAGCGGCAAGCATGGCGACCGTTGCAGCAAGTGTTCTGAAATAAAAACAACAAGGCTACAACAACAATAATATTGTGTGTAGTGAGCGAAGGGGGCTTCTAGCCCCCTTTTCTTTTTAGGCGGCGACAGCCCGCATAAAACATTAAACACTCTGTAACAATTCTGTAATAGTTCGGGCATACAATCCCTGACGCAACCGATCAACCTGACTCAACATCCCAATCAGGAGTATTCATGAGCACCTTGGGTATCTTGCTGACGCTGATGCTGCTGGCAGCCTTCAGTTACTATATAGGCCGCAAACGCTCGCTGGCACTGGCCACCCCGGCCAAGCGTGACGGCAACGACCTCCACTCCCTGCCCAGTTACTACGGTTATCTGGTGGTGGTATGGGCGGTCATTCCCGCCTTGTTGGTATTTGCCCTGTGGTCAACGCTGGAAACACCGCTGTTAACCTCCAACATGAGGTCGCATCTGCCTGCGGAATATCAGGACAAATCGGCTGATGAGCTGAGCCTTACCACCAACCGCGTCCTCAATCTGGCGAGAGACCCGGCGCAACTGGCAACGGCTGACCCGATATTCAAGGCGGCGGCGGAAGACTACCTGCAAATGCAATCCATGAGCCAGACCATCAAAACCATCCTGGTGCTGGCATTGGCAATTGCGGGGGTATTCATTGGTTTGCGTCATGTGAAACCCAAAACCCGCGCCCGCAATCAGGTGGAACGGGTAGTGCAGTTCATTATGATTGGCTGCGCCTCCATTGCGATTTTGACCACAGTGGGGATTGTGTTCTCGGTGCTGATCGAATCCTACCGCTTCTTTGGGCAAGTGCCAGCAACAGAATTCCTGTTCGGCACACACTGGAGTCCACAAACCGCACTGCGGGCAGATCAGGCAGGCAGTTCGGGTTCATTCGGGGCGGTTCCGCTGTTTGTGGGTACGCTGTTGATTTCCGCCATTGCTTTGCTGATTGCGGTGCCCTTGGGTCTGATGTCAGCCATTTACCTGTCTGAATATGCCGGGCCAAAATTGCGTGCTTACGCCAAACCAGCGATGGAAATTCTGGCGGGTATCCCGACCGTGGTTTACGGCTTCTTCGCAGCACTCACCGTTGCGCCGTTTATCCGCACACTGGGTGAAGCAATGGGTCTGAGCGTGGCGTCTGAAAGTGCGCTGGCAGCGGGTTTGGTCATGGGCATCATGATTATTCCGTTTATGTCATCCTTGTCTGATGACGTTATCAACGCCGTGCCACAGTCAATGCGTGATGGCTCTTACGGCATGGGTGCCACCAAGTCGGAAACCATTAAACAGGTTATCCTGCCTGCGGCCTTGCCGGGGATTGTTGGCGCGTTCCTGTTAGCCGCTTCACGGGCTATCGGTGAAACCATGATCGTGGTCATGGCAGCGGGTCTGGCGGCGAATATGACCATTAACCCGCTGGAAGCCGTCACCACCGTTACCGTGCAAATCGTCACCTTGTTGACGGGCGACCAGGAATTTGACAGTGCCAAAACCCTGGCGGCATTCGCGCTGGGCTTAAGCCTGTTTATTGTTACTTTGATTCTGAACGTGGTGGCGTTGCATATTGTGCGCAAATACCGCGAACAATACGATTAACCGGGAGCAACTGTCATGAGTACCACGACTGAACGAGTTAAAGCGACCCTAGGGAAACGCTATGCCCGCGAAAAGCGCTTTCGCTTCTATGGCCTGGCTTCGATTGCATTGAGCATCTTGTTCCTGGTGATTTTGCTGGCGGACATTATTGGCAAAGGCTACCCCGCATTCACCAGCACTTACATCAAGCTGGATGTGCAACTGGATGCGCAAACCCTGGGTGTCAGCGCTGACTCCACCCCGGAACAGTTACGCACTGCCAATTACAATACGGTAGTGCAAAACAGCCTGAATACGCTGATTCCCGGTGTAACTGAGCGCAAGGAAAAGAAAGCCCTCAAATCCCTGGTGAGTGGCGATGCACAGTATGAACTGCAACGCCGGGTCATGGATGACCCCACATTGATTGGCACTAACCAATCGGTATGGGTATTAGCCGATGACGACATTGACACCTATTACAAGGGCAATATCGACCGCACCCTGCCGGAAGGTGACCGCCGTATCAAGGATTTCCAGTTAACCTGGCTGGATAAACTGGAAGCGGATGGGCGTATCGAAAGCCAGTTCAATACCATCTTCTTCACCCGTGGCGACTCACGCGAACCGGAAGAAGCGGGGATTTTGAGTGCCTTGATTGGCTCGTTCTACACCTTGCTGGTCACACTGTCACTGTCTTTCCCGATTGGGGTAGCGGCGGCCTTGTATCTGGAGGAGTTTGCGCCCAAGAATAATTTCTGGGTGGATTTGATTGAAGTCAACATTAATAACCTTGCTGCCGTGCCTTCCATCGTGTTTGGTTTGCTGGGTCTGGCGGTGTTTATCCAGTTGTTTGGTGTGCCGCGTTCCGCGCCGTTGGTAGGTGGTTTGGTGCTGACACTCATGACCTTGCCGACCATTATTATTGCGGCACGCGCGGCATTGCGTGCGGTGCCACCGTCGATCCGTGAAGGCGCGTTAGGTATTGGTGCATCTAAAACCCAGACTGTGTTCCAGAACGTGTTGCCACTGGCAATGCCCGGCATCCTCACTGGCACCATCATCGGTATGGCGCAAGCCTTGGGTGAAACTGCCCCCTTGCTGATGATCGGCATGATTGCCTTCATTATGGATGTACCGAGCAGCGTAACCTCACCTTCCACCGTATTACCTGTGCAAATTTACCTGTGGTCTGACAGCCCGGAACGTGCCTTTACGGAACGCACCTCAGCCGCGATTATGGTACTGCTGGCCTTCCTGGTGTCGATGAACCTGCTCGCCGTCATACTGCGTAAACGCTTTGAGCGTCGCTGGTGATCACTAATCAGCACAATGCATGACTATTAACCTGAATTCCCTTACCCTTTAGAATATGAAGGTGAACCCGATGACTGAAGCGACCATTGATATGACAACGACAGCCGTGCTGAAAGCCAATACCGCCACCAGTGGTGGACGTGAAGAATTTGCCCACACCATCAGCGGCACGATTGGCAAGCCGTATCTGGATGGCAAAGACGCGAAATTTTTCTGCCGTGGCGTGAACGTATTCTACGCAGGCGAGAAGCAAGCGATTTTTGATGTCAACATGGATATTGGGCGCAATGAAGTGATTTCCATGATCGGCCCTTCCGGCTGCGGCAAATCCACCTTCCTGCGCTGCCTGAACCGTATGAATGACACCATCGCAGGCTGCCGTGTAACCGGCGACATCAAGCTCGACGGCGAAGACATCCACGACAAGGAGCAAGACCCGGTACTGCTCCGCGCCCGTGTCGGCATGGTGTTCCAGAAACCCAACCCGTTCCCCAAATCCATCTACGACAACGTGGCGTATGGCCCGCGCCTGCACGGCCTGGCCAGCAACCGCGCTGAACTGGATGATATTGTGGAACAAAGCCTGACCAAAGCCGGTTTGTTCAAGGAAGTCAAAGACCGTCTGCAAGCACCTGGCACCGGGCTTTCCGGTGGTCAGCAGCAACGTCTGTGTATTGCGCGGACTATCGCCGTCAGCCCGGAAGTGATCCTGATGGATGAACCAACGTCCGCGCTTGACCCGATTGCCACCGCGACTATCGAAGAATTGATTGACGAATTGCGTGCAAGCTTTACCATTTGCATCGTAACGCATTCAATGCAGCAGGCTGCGCGGATTTCACAACGCACTGCCTACTTCCACATGGGTTATCTGGTTGAGTTGAACGACACCAAAACCGTGTTCACCAACCCGCAACACCAATTAACTGAAAACTACATTACAGGCCGCTTCGGCTAAGGCGGTAAAGGGGTATGGAAGACATGAACACAACGCAACACACCTCCCAGCAGTACAACCACGAGCTGGAAGAAGCCCGCAGTAAACTGATGGCAATGGGTGGCTTGGTCGAAGCACAAGTCAGCAACGCCATCAAGGCATTGCTGGAACGTGATAGTACCTTAGGCGAAAAAGTCGCCTACTCTGACCACGAAATCAACGCAATGGAAGTTTTTCTGGATGAACATTGCGCCGAAATCATTGCACGTCGCCAGCCAGCCGCCAGCGATTTGCGTTTGCTGATCACCATTATCAAGGTCATCACCGACCTTGAACGCATTGGCGACGAAGCCGAAAAGATAGGCCGCTACGCAGTGGAAATGGGTGAATCTTCCACCTCTAACGAATTGCACCATTCCCTGCGCCACCTCAGCCAGCATGTCAAAATCATGTTGCATGATACCCTCGATTCACTGGCGCGCATGGATGTGAAACAGTCCATGCAGGTTGTGGATAATGACCGGCAGGTAGATGCCGAATTTGATTCGATTTCCCGCCAGTTGATCACCCACATGATGGAAGACCCACGCAATATCAAGGATAGCCTCAATGTCACCTGGTGCGCCCGTTCCATGGAACGCATCGGCGACCATTGCAAGAACATCTGTGAATACGTGATCTATCTGGTGAAGGGTAAGGATGTGCGCCACACCAATCTGGAAAAGGTGCGTGAAGAGATTCTGGGAACGGACTAAGCCACCTGCATGACCGCATGCATCTGGAACTGATCTGCCGTAACCCACTGACGGTGGGTCAGTTCCAACCATATGTGTTACGCTTGCGCCGGATCATCAAATCCCACGCCCCCACGAATGTCATTCAGGCCACTCGGGGGGCGGTTTACTTGTTTAGTGCGACCAAACCGACAGGTGAATAATGCCAACAGATTATTGGAGTGTGGAGCGATACCGCGTTGCCATCGTTTTGGGCGCAGGTATTCTAGTCGCTTACCTCTCCCCCTACCCATGGACTGTTTTCATCCTTGTGCTGCTCGGCTACATTGGCTGGATGTTATACAAGCTACATCAACTGCAACACTGGTTGACCAACGGACAAAAACCGGAAGAAATGCCCGATAGTGACGGTGCATGGGAACAGATTGCCTACCTGTTCAACAAAGCCCAGCAAAAAAATATCGAACGCAAACGCAAGCAAAAAGAAATACTTATGCGTTTCAATCACATACTCTCAGTATTACCGGATGCTGCCATCCTGCTGGATGCTGAAAATCATATCGAATGGGCCAACAAGGCCGCCGACAAACTGCTGGGTATCCGTAATGCAACTGACAGTGGACAACGCATAGAAAACCTGTTGCGTAACCCTGATCTGCACAAACTGCTGAAAGAAGACAGTAGCCGCAAAATTATCATACCATCCCCCCGTAGCGACAACATGTCCTTGCGGGCGCGGCTGCTACCCCTGCAAGGCGGCTCGCGGGTCTTAAGTGTGCGCGACATCAGCGAAGGCATCCAGTTACAAAAAACCCGCAAGGCTTTCATTGCCAACGCCTCCCATGAACTGCGCACCCCGCTAACCGTGCTGATGGGCTATATGGAACTGTTCGAAAACGACCCCGAACTGCCCGAATACCTGCTGCCCCACCTGCAACAATCGCGAGAACAAGCCATGAGGATGCAGCAAATCATCAGTGACATGCTTGCCCTCTCACGCCTGGAAAGTCAGGAAGTTACCCCATTAATGGGGAACAAGGTAGACGTGCCACAATTACTGAGCCAGGCCATTCAAGCCATCAGTGACACCCTTGCAGGTGATACCCACAGCATAGACGCCGTAATCGAACCTGACCTATGTGTGTGTGGCTCAGAAAAAGACATCACCAGCGTTATCACCAACCTGCTGGCAAACGCTATCAGACATACCCCGGCAGGCACATGCATCAAAATTAACTGGCAGAGCGAAGACGACGGCAAGGCTTGCTTGAGCGTGGAAGACAACGGCCCCGGTATTCCCGAAAAACATTTGCCACACCTGACCGAACGGTTCTACCGGGTGGATGAAGGGCGTTCCCGCGCTAATGGCGGTACCGGTCTAGGGTTGGCGATCGTCAAGCACGTCATGCAATGGCATAACGGCAACCTGACCATCACCAGCCAGCCTGGCAAAACCGTGTTCCACGCATGTTTTCCGCCCGAGCGGACACTGGATTAAAGCAACGCCACCCCGCCCACATCCACACGCAGGAAACTTCCGCGTGTTTCATGCCAGTCTCCCAACACGATCCGCTGTACCGGTTTTCCGTCCAGCATGAAATCATGGATGGCAGGCCGGTGGGTATGCCCGTGAATCATGCGCCCAACACCGGTATCACGCAGTGCTTGTTCTACGGCCTGCTGGTTAACATCGAGGATTGTTTCCGCCTTGCCCTGCATCGCCGCGCGGCTTTTGGCGCGCATCGCTTGCGCCTGATGGATACGCTCGGCAAGTGGCTGGGAAAGGAATTGCTGTTGCCACTGCGGGTTACGGAACAGCTTGCGTACCTGCTGGTATTCCACATCGTCGGTACACAGGGTATCGCCATGCAGAACCAGGGTAGGTGTACCATACAAATCCACCACGAGTTGCTCCGGCAGTAATTCGCAGCCTGTCACCGCAGCAAACTGCTCCCCCACCAGAAAGTCACGGTTGCCGTGCTGGAAATACAGTTTCACGCCGCTGTCGCTGACCTGCTTCAGGCTTGCCACAACCGGCTGGAAGGCAGACATGGGTGCAAGTTCCAGCGCATCATCACCAACCCAATACTCGAAGAAATCGCCAAGGATATAAAGCGCATCAACACTTCCCTGAACCTGGGCAAGGAAATCCAGCAACAAGTGAGTGATGGCAGGCCGCGCTGCATCCAGATGCAGGTCGGAAATAAACCAGGTTGTCATGCTGCCCATGTTATCAGTTTCAAATGAGTGCCAGCAATTTCAGGCCCCAGAAGAACACGAAACCTGCCAGCAAACCCGACACCGTACCCTTGATGAAGACGCTCTGGGCACTCGCGCCGTATTTCACGACGCTCTGGTTGAGCTTGTCAATCTGCCGGTCGCGCTGGGCAATGATCTGGTCACGCTGGCGCAAGGCATCATCCCGGTTCTGCATTTGTTGCAGGTAGTCTTTCAGGTTGTTGTCCAGATGTTGGATATGCAGGGTCAGTTCCTGGATACGTTCATCACGGCGGCGGATGTGGGCTTCCCGCGCCACAACGGCCTGATCCCGGTCATGAATGGCCTGGTCGCGGTTTTTGAGTTGCGTGTCACGCAACTGCAACTGGTTGTCACGCTCGGCAATCGTGCTGTCACGGGTGCGCAGTTCAGTATCACGCCCGGCAATGGTGCTGTCCCGCGTGGCAATCTGGCTGTCGCGTTCCTGTAGGGCTTCTTCCTTTTTCCGGATGTGCAGGTCACGCTGCTCAAGTTCGGCATCACGTTCGGCAATGGTGGCGTCGCGTTCCGACAGGGTTTCTTCGCGGGTAGTCAGGAATTCATCGCGATCCTGCACCGTCTGGTCACGCAACTGCAACTGCACGTCACGCTCGGCAATGCTCTGGTCACGCAGGTGCACTTCCAGTTGCAGGTTGTGTACCTGTTCATCGCGGAAAGCGATTTCCTTGTCACGCTGTTGCAGGCTTTTGTCGCGTTCGTGAATCTGGTCAGTCAGGGTTCCGATGGAGGAATCGCGTTGTTGCAGGCTCAGGTCACGTTCCTGCACGTTATTGTCACGCAAGCTGATTTGCAGGTCGCGTTCGCGGATGGTGTCATCACGTGCCTGGATAACGCCGTTGCGTTCGGTCAGCAGGGAATCGCGTTCATGGATAGTTTCATCACGCTCCTGCATCTGGCCGTTGAGCTGGGCAACGTGGGTATCACGTTCCTTGATGCTATGGTCGCGTTCGCCGATGGTGACATCGCGGCTTTGCAACTGGCTGTCACGCAACTGAAGCTGCTTGTCGCGCTCGCGCAGTTGCAGATCCTGCCCGCTGATGCGGGTGTCGCGTTCGCGCAGGGAAATGTCACGATCCTTGATGCTGCGGTCGCGTTCAGTGAGGCGGGTATCGCGCTCTTCAATCGACTGGTCGCGCAAGCCCAACCGCAGATCACGTTCACGCAGGTCTTCGTCAGCCTTGCTGATGCGCTCATCACGCATGGACAACTGGCGGTCACGTTCGCTTATCTGGACATCGCGTTCCTGTAAATGCCCTTCCAGATCGCGGATGGTTTGCAGGAAATCCAGCCCCTGCTGGTCACGGTTGCGGATGGCTTCTTCACGGGCGCGCAGTTCGGAATCGCGTTCGGCAATGGTCTGGTCGCGCTCGGAAAGATGCCGGTCACGGTCTGACAGCGCGCCATCACGCTTTTCTATCTGCTGCTGCTGAACGCCAATGCGCTGGTCACGATCCTGTATCAGCGCTTCCTTTTCCGCCAGCAGCTTTTCACGGGCCTGAATCTGGTTGTCACGTTCATCCAGTTGCGCATCACGGTTTTGCAGGTGCCTGTTGGCCAGGCTGATATGCTCGTCACGCGCTGCCAACTGGCGGTCGCGTTCGGTAATCTGTGTATCCCGCTCGCCGAGATGTTTGTCACGTTCCTTGAGCATGCGCTCCTGCTCAAGGGTCTGGCGGATGCGCTCCTGCAACAGGGTTTCGCGCTCGACCAGTTGCTGGTCTTTCTTGGTAATGCTGTCATCGCGGCTTTGCAGCAGCTTGTCCTTGCTCTGGATAGCCTGGTCAATACGCAACAGGGAACGGTCTTTGTCTTCCATGCTACGGTCGCGGCTCTGGATCTGGAGTTCCTTTTCCTGCAACAGCTTTTCGTAGTTGGTCAGGGTTTGTTCCATCCCCTTGATGCGGGCTTCGCGTTCGGCCAGTGTGGCATCACGCAGATGGATGAATTTGTCCTTGCTGGCCATGTGCTCATCACGCAAGCGCAACATGGCATCCTTCCCGGCAGTATCCTGGACAATCTGTGTCAGGGATTTTTCTTTGTCCGCCAGCATTCTGGCCAGCTCTTCGATGCTCTTGTCACGCTCATCAATGCGCGCATCGCGCACACGGATATGGCCATCCTTTTCCAGCAGCAGACCGGAAATTTCATGCAAACGCTGTTCACGTTCCCGCAACATGCGGTCGAGTCCATCCAACCCTGTTTTCAACGCCTGTTTGTCGTTAAATGTCAAATAGACATTCGAATCCAGTTTCTTGAAGATTTCGAGATCCTTTTCTTCCAGCTTCATGGTTGATCCTGCGGTTTGTTCTGTTTTTCCCGGCATAAGGGTACGATCTAAAGGGTTTTATAGGATTCTGGCATAAATGACACTATTTCGCCACGTAACATTGCACCTGCAATTCACCAGAAATGGCTGTTTTCCTCGCGCCATTTACGTACCCGGAAATGGCCTGCATCCGCCGGGAAATCCAGCCGTAATTCGCCGCTATCTACTGTGCCCAGCAAATTTATTTCATGCTGTTCGTAACGCTTTGTTACCGAAGGATGCGGATGATGGAAACGGTTCCGGTACCCGCTGGTGACAATACCCAACTCAGGCTGTACTGCATTGATGAAAGCAGGGCTGGATGAAGTCTTGCTACCATGATGCGGCACCAGCAATACTTCTGATTCTAGCTGCTGTTGCTGCTTTAGCAGGAAATATTCTGCCGTGCGCTCAATATCGGCGGCCAGCAACACACTGTGGTGGGCATTGGCGACCCGCAATACGCAGGAACGGTTGTTCCTTTGCCCATCCCCGAAATCAGCGGCAGGATGCAATACCTGAAACTCCACCCCATCCCACCACCAGTGTTGCCCACGCCTGCACAGCACTGGCTGGTAACTGGCAAGCATATCCGCTGCTCCCGCCCACACATCCCCCGTCGGCATTTCCGCCAGCAAACTCTGCGCCCCACCGCTATGATCATTATCCGCGTGGGAAACCATCAGCCGATCAATCTTAGCGATTCCCTGCCCCCGCAACCACGGCAGCAACACCAGCTCGCCAGCATCGAAACTGTCTGACACCCGTGGCCCGGTATCAAACACCAGCACATGGCCAGCCGTTTGCACCACGCTTGCCAGCCCCTGCCCCACATCCAGCACACTGAAGCGGAATGCGCCCGGCTCTGGTGCTGCTGGCTGATAAAACACCATGGGCAACATCAATACCGCCCCCAGCCAACGTCCCGGCAACCCCTTGGGCAGCCATAACAGGATGAAACCGGTAACACCCAACAGCAGCCACACCACAGGAATCAGCGGCAAATACACCGACGCCACGGAAAAATCCGCCAGCCACCCCAACACCACCATCATCCAGTCCAGCAAAGCGGCGGCAAGCTGCCACAAACCACCCGCCAGCCACGGCATGAACCCGGCAAACAACACCCCCAGCAACACCAGCGGCACAACCAGCAGGGTAACAAACGGAATCGCCAACAGATTGGCCAGCGGCGAAACCAGCGATGCACTGCCAAAAAAGCCCGCTGTCAATGGCAACATCCCCACCGACAGCGCAAGCTGAACCCACAGGAAAGCCGCTTTCCCTGCCCTGCGCCTGCGCCCGGCCAGAAACGCCAGCAAACCGACCGCCGCAAACGACAGCCAGAAACCCGCAGACAAGGGAGCCAGCGGATCAAGCAGCAACACCAGCAGCAGTGCCAGCGCAAACGTCACACTGAAAGGAATCTGCCGCCGCCACAGCAAGCCCGCCAGCAGCACCAGCACCATCACCAGCGCCCGCTGGGTCGGTATGCTGAACCCCGCCAGCAAGGCGTACAAACAAGCCAGCACCGCACCAGCGACGCCACCCGCAATCCGCACCGGCATCCGCAAGTACAGCCCCGGAAACATCCGCCACAACAGCCACACTGGCAGGAAGCCAAAACCCGCCACCAGCCCGATATGCAAACCGGAAATCGCCAGCAGATGGCTGGTTCCCGTCCTGCGCAACACATCCCACTGTTGCGGGGAAATATCCGCACGGTAAGCCACCGCCAACCCCTGCACCAATGCCGCCGCAGGCGTATCGCCCAACGCCTGCCGAATAGCATCGCGCAACGACTGGCGTACATTGTCCGGGTGGAATGCAGCTACGGCTTCCAGCCGCAGGTTTTCTGCCGATTCGCGCACATAACCGGTTCCGCCAATTCGCTGGGCAAACAGCCACTGCTCGTAATCGAAACCGCCTGGATTGGCAAACCCGTGCGGACGCTTGCCCCGCACCAGTAATTGCCAGCGTTCCCCCGCGCGGATTTCCGGCAGATCATCTGCATACCAGGCCACCCGCAAGCGCCCCTGATAAGCGTCGCCATCAGCATCCAGCAGAAAGCGCAAACCGCCATCTGTCAGTTCCGGCACATCGGCGATCACACCTGCCAACAACAGGTCCTGGCCTTCCTGTGCTTCCGGCAACCAGCTTGCCTGTATCTGCATGGCCGCCAGCACGGCATAGAGAACCCCTGCCCCGATGCCTGCCACAAGCAATGGCAAACCTGCCCAAAGGGTTGCTTTTCGCCTGAACAACCAGCCAGCCATCGCCATCAGCAGACAAGTAAAACCAACACCTGCCAGCCAGACAACAGAAGGCAAAACCGGCATTAGCAAAAGAATTGACACACCCAGAAAAAAGCTGGCCGAAAAGGTGCGCATCAGCAGAAAACCATGGATAATGCAGAACTTCCGACTAACGCCGCACTGGATTCATGCCGAAAAAGTTTCTGCGCAGGTTGTCGCCCAACCCTGACAAACTGAAAGAGCACAAACATCTTCAATTCCTTGGGGATACGCTGCATTTGCCCCACCTATGGCACCTGAACCGGCGCAATGTGGCAGCTGCGTTTGCGATTGGCTTGTTCTGCATGTGGATTCCGATACCTTTCCAGTCGATTATTGCGGCAATGCTGGCGGTGTTTTTCCGCGCCAATCTGCCGTTATCGGTTACGCTGGTATTCGTCACCAACCCGATTACCATGCCGCCCATGCTTTATTTTGCCTATGAACTGGGGGCAGCCATCGTCGGGCATCCACCCGCCGGTTTCAATTTTGAGTTGAGCCTGGAATGGCTGCAACACGGCTTCCTGCTCATCTGGAAACCCTTCCTGCTGGGTATTTCCCTGATGGCGGTGCTGTCTTCCCTGCTAGGCTATTATGGCATCCACTGGCTGTGGCGCCTGCATATCCTGCAACACCTGAAAGAACGCCGCGCCCGGAAAAACAAGCAGAACAAACAATAATCCGCTTACGGCTTGCCCAATACGCCGTTGTGCAGACGGTAAACCGTATCCATCCTGCTGGCCAGTTGCAGGTCATGCGTCACCACCACGAATGCCGTTTTCAGCGCATCATTCAAACCCTGCATCAGGTTGAAAACATTTTCCGCCGTCTGCTGGTCAAGGTTGCCGGTCGGCTCGTCCGCCAGTACGGCTCTGGGGCGCGTCACCAGCGCACGGGCAATTGCGGCGCGCTGGCGTTCACCGCCGGAAAGTTGCGCCGGTTTGTGTTCCACCCGGTCTTTCAGGCCCACCTTGTCCAGAATGTCAGCCGCCTGTTCGCGCGCCTCCGACACCTTTACGCCACGAATCAACAGCGGCATGGCAACATTTTCCAGCGCAGTGAATTCCGGCAGCAGATGGTGGAACTGGTAGATGAAACCCAGCGAGTGGTTGCGCAACAAACCACGGTCATTGTCGGAAAGCTGATCCATGCGCTTGCCCATCACTTCCACATGCCCGGTAGTAGGCAAATCCAGTCCACCCATGAGGTGCAGCAAGGTGCTCTTGCCACTGCCGGAACTGCCGAGAATGGCGATTTTCTCGCCCGCATTCACCTGCAAATCGACGCCGCGCAGCACTTCCACATCCAGACGGCCTTCCTGAAAGCGCTTGCCCAGTTGTTGGCAGGAAATAATCACATTACTCATAACGCAGAGCCTCGGCAGGTTGGACTTTGGATGCACGCCAGGCGGGGTAAAGCGTCGCCAGCATGGACATCAGCAGGGAACAGAATGCGATCAGGATCACATCGCTGACCTCGACCCGCGATTCCAGCTCGCTGATGAAATACACATCCGAATTGATGAAATGGGTATCGAACATCCGCTCCAGCAGCGGCACGATCACATCCAGATTGGTTGCCAGCAACACGCCCAGCGCCACTCCGGCCAGCGTACCGATTACCCCGATCAGGGTTCCCTGCACCATGAAAATCTTCATGATACGCCCGGATGACAGGCCCAGCGTGCGCATAATGGCAATATCGCCCTCCTTGTCCGTCACCACCATCACCAGTGTTGACACCAGATTGAAGGCCGCCACCGCAATGATCAGCAGCAGGATGATGAACATCACCGATTTCTGCATCTGGATGGCCTTGAAGAAATTCTCGTTCTGCCGCGTCCAGTCGCTGACCCACAAATCAGGCATTTCCAGTGACAAACGCTGAAGGATTTCCTGCCCTACCCTGGGAGCCTGATACAAATCACCCAGTTTCAGGCGCAAGCCGGTAATGCGCTCACCCATCTGGAAGGATTCCGCAGCATCCTGCAAGTTGACGTAGGCAAATGCGGAATCGTAATTCTGCATATCCACCCGGAAAATGGCCGCAATGGTGAAGCGTTGCAGGGTCGGCAACTCACCGTTTTCCAGCGCTCCTTCCGACGGGCTGATCAGCATCAGGGAATCGCCCATGCCGACCTTCAATTCTTTCGCCAGCGTCACCCCAATGGCAATGTTGAAACTGCCCGGCGTGAGTTTTTTCATGTCCCCTTGCGTCACATGCTCGAAGACTGAGCCGATGCGGCTTTCCATCTCCGGCACGATGCCTTGCAACAATACGCCGCGCGCCTCATCACCCTGATTGAGCATGATAGGCTTTTCAATGAAAGGCGAAATGGCGCGGACATGGGGGAAACCCGACAGTTTTTCACTCAAGCCTTGCCAGTTATCCACATCCATATCGTTTTCCGACACAGTGACGTGCGCCAGCATGCCCAGAATACGGTCACGCATGGCCTGCTCGAAACCGTTCATCACCGACAACACCGTAATCAGCACCAATACGCCAATGGCGATGCCAATCATCGAAGCCAGCGAAATGAAGGAAATGAAATGCTTCTGCCGCCGCGAGCGGGTATAACGCAGCCCGACGAACAGCTCCAGCGGGTGGAACATCTTACTCATAGCGTAACGACTCCGCAGGCTGGATTTGTGCCGCACGCCGTGCAGGCAAAATGGTTGCCAGCACCGAAGCAACGATGGACGCGATACCAATCAGGATCACGTCATCCCAATGCATGTCTGACGGAATGGCGCTGATGTAGAACACATCCTCGGGGAAAATCTTGCGCCCGATGACCGCCTCGATCACTGGCACCACCGTATCCACATTCTGCGCCAGCAACACACCCAGGGTCACACCCACGATGGTGCCAAACACGCCGATGATACTGCCCTGGATCATGAACACGCGCATGATGCGCTGCCCCGACATGCCGAAAGTACGCAGGATGGCAATATCCGCTTCCTTGTCATTCACCGCCATCATCAACGATGCCACCAGATTGAACAGCGCCACCCCGACCACCAGGAACAGGATCAGCGACATGGCAATCTTCTCGGTCTTGACTGCGCGGAAGAAACTGCCGTGTTCCTCACTCCAGTCGGTCACCTTGTATTCATTGCCCAGTTGCTGCTGCAAATCATGCCCCACCGATTGCGCGGCAAACAGATCATCCAGCTTCAGGCGCACACCACTGACATCCTCACCCAGCCGGAACAAGCGCGCAGCATCGCCCAGCTCGATGAACGAGGTCATGCCATCGTATTCCTGCAAACCCACCTGACTGATGCCCACCACGGTGAAACGGCGCACGCGCGGCAGGATTCCGGCAGGCGTCACCTGCACCTGCGGCACAATCACCGTCACCTTGTCGCCGGGGAATACGCCCAGCGCGGTAGCCACTTCCACCCCGAGGATAATGCCGTACTCACGTGGCTTGAGATTGTTGAAACTGCCATCCAGCATCTTGAAATTCACTTCGCTGACCTGACTCTGGTAAGCCGGGTCGATGCCCTGCAACAGCACGCCACGAATCTGCTCGCCATTCACCAGCATGACCTGCTTCTGCACGTAAGGAGCCGCGCCAATCACATGGTCGACGCCCTTTAGTCGCCTGAGCTGATCCTCCCAACCGGAGAGCTGCCCATTCGTCCCTGAAACAGTGACATGCGCAACCACCCCCAGTATTCTGCTCCTGAGTTCCTTTTCAAACCCGTTCATGATCGACAGCACAGTGATCAGCACCATGACTCCCAGCATGATGCCCAGCATCGAGGCAAACGAGATGAACGAGATGAAACGGTTACGCCGCCGTGAATGCGTATAGCGCTGACCGATGAATAATTCGAGTGGTGTAAACATGGCTGGCGATTGTACCGTGCTGGATTCAAAAACACAGCATTAACTGATGAGTGTCGATTAATTAAAAAGAACGAACAGGAGATAAGACATGCGTCTGTCCAAATGGTTTGCCAGCCTGCTGCTCTGCGTGCCTTTCATCGCAACTTCCGCCTTTGCCGACTACCCCACGCGCGGCATGAAAATGAGCACCGTCAAGGCCCAGTATGGCGAGCCACAATCCGTGCGCCAGTCGGCTGGCAAGGTCAAAAAGCAGTGGCCACGCATTACTGTGTGGAATTACGGCAGCTTTTCGGTGTATTTCGAACGGAAGACTGTGCTGCATACCGTGGTGCGCAAGTAAACGGCATTGGCTATAATCGCCGCTTTTAATCCAGTGGCGAATACGATGGATACACGCACATTTCTTCCCGAATGGAGCCAGCAATGGGGCGTACTGCTGGCCTGGCCGCACCCGGATACCGACTGGGCCGACAATCTGGCGGATGCAGAAAGCTGCTATGCGCAAATCGTCAGCGCCATCAGCCAGCGGGAAAACGTGTTGCTGCTGTGCCATGACGCACAACATCAGGCGCATATTGAAAGCGTGTTGTTTGAACCCCTCACCCCCCGGCCCCCTCTCCCTCAAGGGGAGAGGGGGAGCAAAGAGCATGTACATTTTGTGCAGATGCCGTACAACGATACCTGGGCGCGGGATTTTGGGTTTATCACCGTCATGCAGGATGGCAAGCCGCTGTTGCTGGATTTCACCTTCAACGCCTGGGGCGGCAAGTTCGACGCCGCACTGGATAACGCAGTGAATGCGGGCCTGCTGCAACAACCGCTACTGGCGGGTAATACGCTGCAAACACACCCGCTGGTGATGGAAGGCGGCAGCCTCGAAACCGACGGGCAAGGCACCTTACTCACCACCGAAATCTGCCTGCTCAACCCCAATCGCAACCCGACGCTCGACCGCGCGGCGATTGAGGCGCAGTTGCGCGACTCGCTGGGGGTGGAACGCATCCTGTGGCTGGCAGAAGGCCATCTGGAAGGCGATGACACCGACGCGCATATCGACACCCTGGCCCGCTTTGCCGACCCGCACAGCATCGTTTACATGAGTTGCGACGACCCGGCGGATTCGCACTACCCTGCCCTGCAAGCGATGCAAGCCGAAATCCAGGCATTACGTCAGGCTGATGGCTCAGCTTACCGGCTGTTCCCTATCCCGCTGCCTGCCGGTATTTATGACGAAGAACGCCGCCTGCCCGCCAGTTACGTCAATTTCCTGATCATCAATGGCGCAGTGCTGCTGCCGGTGTATGCCGATGAGCGCTGCGACCCGATCGCCATTGCACAGATGCAGGCTGCGTTCCCGCAACATGAGATCATCCCGATTGATTGCCGCGCGCTGATTGCGCAGAATGGCAGCCTCCATTGTGTCACCATGCAGATTCCGCAAGAGGTCGTGAAGGTATGAGCCGCCCACTGAAAGTCGCTGTCGTCCAGCACAGCAATTCCGCCGATTACCAGGGCAATCTGGACAAGAGCATGGCAGGCATCCGCCGTGCTGCCACGCAGGGTGCGCAACTGGTGATGTTGCAGGAGCTGCATACCGGGCTGTATTTCTGTCAGGTGGAAGACACCGGTTACTTTGATCTGGCAGAAACTATTCCCGGCCCCAGCACCGATACGCTGGGCAAGCTGGCGGCGGAACTGGGCATCGTGATTGTTTGCTCACTGTTCGAGAAACGTGCTACCGGCTTGTACCACAATACTGCCGTGGTGCTGGATACGGATGGGAGCATCGCCGGTAAATACCGCAAGATGCACATCCCTGATGACCCTGGCTATTACGAGAAATTCTATTTCACGCCCGGCGATCTGGGTTTTACCCCGGTCAAAACCAGTCTGGCGACGCTGGGTGTGCTGGTGTGCTGGGATCAGTGGTACCCCGAAGCGGCTCGGCTGATGGCGCTGGCGGGGGCGGAACTGCTGCTCTACCCTACCGCGATTGGCTGGAATCCGCAGGATAGCGCCGAGGAACAGGCGCGCCAGCGCGATGCGTGGATCACCATCCAGCGTTCGCATGCAGTGGCCAACAACATTCCGGTGCTGAGTGCCAACCGGGTTGGCTTTGAAGGCGACCCGAGCGGGCAAACCGCTGGCAGCCAGTTCTGGGGCAGCAGCATGGTGGTTGGCTGGCAGGGCGAATTGCTGGCGCAGGCGGATACCTCCAGCGAAACCGAGCTGGTGGTGGAACTGGATCTGGCGCGTACTGAACAGGTGCGGCGCTGGTGGCCGTATTTGCGCGACCGGCGGATTGATGCCTATGAGGACATAATGCGGCGTTATCGGGACTGACCTGCCCCGACAACTTCAAACACCCAGCTAAGCGGGTAAACTAGTACATTGTCATGAGTTTATTGACGCGGCATAGGTACGGGAATCGGTTACAGCGACATGGCGTTGCCCGGTCAGGGGTTCAAAGAACATGAACAGGTTGCTGACGCCGTTGCGTCCGTATTCCGTGTCGTAACGTTCGGGTTGGCCGGGTTCTGCCGGTATCGGGATACGTACTTCCTTGATATGCTGCTTGCTGCTTTCGTCCATGCATACCAACGGTTGCCCAGGGTCAAGCGGGCGCTTGTAGACTTCCAGCACATCTTCCATGGCACACACGAATTCGGCATTGGCTTCAGGCGGGATGCACCATTCCTGCTTTTGCCACGGTTTGATGATGTTTTTTTAAAACCTGGCGCACGGTTTCGTGGGAGATGGCTTCCACCACCTCCAGTTCCACCAGCCTGTCTGCCAGTAGCCGCAACGTCCAGCGGGCATAACCTTCGGGCGGTTCTGAACAGGCCAGCGTGACCAGATGGGCTTCACCTTCACCATCCAGGCGGGGCGTCCGGTAGCGTTCCTGTTTGGCGCGGCACAGGGCGGCTTCCAAGCCGCCTTCCACCAGCCGCTGGCGCACCCGCTCCACTGTCCGGGTGCTGACATCAAAGGCTTCGCTGATGTCAATGTCGCCCCAGCCAGGCCCTTCGGGGCCAATGTCAGCTTTCAGCAGGATTTGTGCGTGCTGGCGTTTATACGCTGCTGCTTTGCCTACCTTGACCAACTGCTCCAGTTGTCCCCGTTCGTAGCTGTCCAGACGGACGATGTATTTCTTGGCCATTTTCTGCCCCTTCCATTGAAATGAAAGTAAGCATGGCTCATGAACAACGACAAATCAAAGATGACGGTGTGCTAGGGGTTTCTTACCCCCGCCGTAAATCCAACGTATACGGATAATCCGCATTCACCTCTTCCAACGGCGGACTCATCGGACGTGGCGACGTCTCATAAAACGCCCGCGTCGCCTCCGACAAGAACTTCGGCTCCAGCACCCCCGGCGTATGCTCCTCACGGAAGCGCGAGAAGCGGCGACTTTCCGCCTCATACGCATTCACCGGGAAGATCTCGGAATTGCGCCCACCCGGATGCGACACATGGTAAGTGCAACCACCCACCGAACGCCCATTCCAGGTATCAATAATGTCAAACACCAGCGGCGCATGAATCCCAATCGTCGGATGCAACGCGGAAGGCGGCTGCCAAGCACGGAAGCGCACCCCAGCCACATACTCACCCTTCACGCCCGTAGCCTTCATCGGCACACGCCGCCCATTACACGCCACCACATAGCGCGAATCGGTCAACCCGTTGATTTTCACCTGCACCCGTTCCAGCGACGAATCCACAAACCGTGCCGTACCCTGACTGCTCAACTCCTCGCCCAACACGTTCCACGGCTCCAGCGCCGCCCGCAATTCCAGCTCAATGCCGCAATATTGCACGCGCCCATACACCGGGAAACGGAACTCGTGGAACGGAGCCAACCATTCCAACTGGAACGGATACCCCGCCGCCTGCAAGTCCGCACACACATCCTTCATGTCTTCCCACACGTAATGCGGCAGCATGAAACGGTCGTGCAGCTCAGTGCCCCAACGCACCAGACGGTGTGCATACGGCGTATTCCAGAAACGCGCCATCAGGGTACGGATCAGCAGCATTTGCACCAGCGACATCCGCGCATGAGGCGGCATTTCAAAGCCACGGAATTCCAGCAAGCCCTGACGCCCGCTGAAAGAATCCGGCGAATACAGCTTGTCGATGCAGAATTCTGCCCGGTGCGTATTGCCGGTCACGTCAATCAGCAAGTTGCGCAGCAAACGGTCAACCAACCACGGCTGATCATTGTGCCCACTTGGCATTTGCTGGAACGCAATTTCCAGCTCATACAAACTCTCATCCCGCGCCTCATCCACCCGTGGAGCCTGACTGGTAGGGCCAATGAACATCCCGGAGAACAGGTAGGAAAGCCCCGGATGGTGCTGCCAGAACGTCAGAAAACTACGCAATACATCCGGTTGGCGCAGGAACGGGCTATCACTCGGCGTTGCACCACCCAGCGTGACGTGGTTGCCGCCCCCCGTGCCGGTATGTCGCCCATCCAGCATGAACTTTTCCGTGCCCAGGCGTGACAGCCGCGCTTCCTCATAGAGGATTTCAGTGTTCTTGACCAACTCATTCCAGCTCTTCGCCGGGTGAATATTCACCTCGATAACGCCCGGATCAGGCGTGACCTTGAACGACTTCAAGCGTGGGTCAGACGGCGGCTCGTAACCTTCCAGCAAGATTGGCATCTTCAGTTCGGCAGCAGTCTTTTCCAGCGTTGCCAGCAAATCCAGGTAATGTTCAAGGTAATGCAACGGCGGCAGGAATACATACAAGCGGCCTTCACGTGCTTCAATACACATCGCGGTGCGTGGCACTTCGCGCCATTCCGGCGTGTTCGGCTTGGCATCTGCGTGTTGGAGCTGCGGTTCGGGCGGGGCAATCAGTTCGCGGTAACGCCATTCGACTTCCCCGTGGAAATCCGGCAACGGCGGGCGGTCTTCAAATGGGCAAGGCTGCGATTCAATCTCGCGCTCGTCTTCCGCCGTCCACTGCAAACCTTCCAGCGGCAGGCGGAAACCAATCGGCGAGTTGCCTGGAATCAAATACATTTCTTCGCGGCGGAAGACCCATTTCACACTCGCCCAGCCTTGCGTGGCATCATCCCAGCGCAACGGCAACACATAACCGGTCGGCGTATCCAGGCCACGTTGCAGCGCCAGCACCAGATCATTGCGGTGCTTGCTGTCACGCAGGTTCAGGGTCAGCCAGTCCACATTGGCGGGCTGGTTGGCCTCTTTCCACAAGTAATACAAACGGTCTTCGTAACCAGCGACCAGATACTTGTCCGCCAGCCCCAGATAACCGCACAGGGTGGCAGCAAAGCGCTGGGCATCCTTATGATCGTAACCATAATCCTTCTGGTCATCCGCAATCAGCTTCTGGTCTTTCCACACCGGCAAACCATCTGGACGCCAATAGCAGCCCAAGGCCCAACGCGGGAACGGTTCGCCCGGATACCACTTGCCCTGCCCGAATTGCAGCACACTGCCCGGCGCAAACACTTTTTGCATCCGCCGCAGCAATACCCCGGCACGTTCGCGCTTGTGTGCACCCAAGGCTGCCGTGTTCCATTCCGCGCCATCCATATCGTCGATGGACACAAACGTTGGCTCGCCCCCCATGGTCAAACGCACATCGCCCCGGATCAAATCGGCTTCGACCTGATTGCCCAGTGCCAACACATCCACCCATTGCTCGTCGGAATACGGCTTGGTGACACGTGGGTCTTCGAGGATGCGGCTCACCCTGTTGTGAAAGTCAAATTCAACTTCGCACTTGTCGGTGAAACCATCAATCGGCGCAGCACTGCCCGGTGACGGAGTACAGGCCAGCGGAATATGCCCTTCCCCGGCAAACAGCCCGGAGGTCGGGTCAAGCCCCACCCAGCCTGCACCCGGCAAGTAAACTTCTGTCCATGCGTGCAAATCGGTGAAATCCACCTCTGTACCGCTAGGGCCATCCAGCGCCTTTTGGTCAGCCGTCAACTGCACCAGATAGCCCGACACGAACCGTGCTGCCAGCCCCAGATGCCGCAGGATTTGTACCAGCAACCATGCAGTATCACGGCAGGAACCCGTTTTCGTGGTCAGGGTTTCCTCACACGATTGCACCCCCGGTTCCATGCGGATGTTGTAGCCGATGTCCTGTTGCAAGCGGCTATTGATGGCCACAAGGAACAGCACAGTGTTAGGCTGCTTGAGGTCAACGCCCTTGAGCCATTCCTTGAGCAACTCACCGTTTTCGCTGACTTCCAGGTACGGGATCAGCTCTTTTTGCAACGCCTTGTCGTACTTGAACGGGTACTTCATGGCGTAGTCTTCCACAAAGAAATCGAACGGGTCGATGGTCACCATATCGGCAACCACGTCGACTTCCACGCTGAATTCTGTGGTTTTTTCCGGGAATACCAAGCGTGCCAGCCAGTTGCCGAACGGGTCTTGCTGCCAGTTGATGTAATGCTTTTCCGGCTTGATCCTGAGGGAATATGCCAGAATCGGGGTACGCGAATGTGCTGCCGGTCGCAGGCGCACTACGTGCGGCGACAGGCTTACCGGGCGGTCAAATTTGTACCCGGTGTAATGGTTTAAAGCGACATGAATACTCATGAAATACCCTTTTATGTAGGGGCGTATTGCATACGCCCTCTTCGGTGTCTGATTGAAAGGGGAAAGGGCGTATGCAATACGCCCCTACGTTACCCTTGCGATTGTTGTTGCCCGGCGTGATCGGGGTAAAACCATGTCTTGGCAATCTCTGCGTGCAATACGCCCAGTTCACTCTGCAAATAGTCCATCAAGGTATGCACCTGTTCCGCCGGAATAGCGCCAACATCTTGTGCCCTGGCATGATCCAGCACCCGTTGCGTCATGGTCATCGGCATTTCGGGGTCAGGCAGATAGCGCATGCGCCGCCCCATGGCTGCCAGCGAGTAACCGACCGAACCGGGAAATACGTTGTCATTCATCAAAAAGCGCATCACCCGTTTGCCTTCAACCCGCGAATGGATGTGCTGCAAATACATTTGCCGCGCACTCAGGGCCTGCAACAGGTTCGTCCACAAGATGCCATCGTATTTGCGCAAGGTATCGCTTCGGTCTTCCGAGAGCAGTAAGGAAGTCATTTCCAGAATCCGGCTGGTCATGTCGGTACGCTCCAGATGCTTGCCGATTTGCATGAAATCGAAGCTGTGGTCGCGGCTCATATTGCTGTCCAGCGCACCCCGGATGCACTGGCAATGCTTCATCACTTCGCGCAGGAAAATCTGCCGGGCGTAACGGTCAGAAATGCGCGGCAAACTATTGGTCATCAGCAAATGAATCTGATTGGCCTGCTCCCAGATTTCTTCCGGCAACACATCCAGCGAGGTACGCACGTTTTCGCGCACATTCGCCAACGACGTAGCCAGCGACGACGGATTATTGGTGTCAGCAATCAGGAATTGCATGATATTGGCTTCACCACCGCGCTCGTAATGTTCGCTGAAGACCTTTTCAGCATTAAACAAGCGGATCAGGGTGAACCAGTTGATTTCCATGCGCCCCGGCAAATCCATCAGCAAGGCGGTATGCACGTTGATCAGTCGGGCAGTTTTTTCGGCACGTTCCAGATAACGCGCCATCCAGTAAACACGTTCAGCAACTCGTGACAGCATCAGTTATCCTCCCCTTCCTGCGCATCGCCCACAATCCACGTATCCTTACTGCCCCCCCCTTGCGACGAATTCACCACCAGTGAACCTTCCACCAACGCCACGCGGGTGAGGCCACCGGGAGTGACGAAAATGTCCTTGCCACTGAGGATGAAGGGGCGCAAATCGACGTGGCGCGGAGCGATTTTGATACTGCTTTTCGGGTCATCGGAGCGGCGCTGCACATCGGTATCGGCATCGGTTTCGCAGGAAGTCGGCGTCACCGACAGGCTCAGGGTCGGCTGGGCGATGTAGTTGTTGGGGTTTTCCTGAATCAGTTTGCGGAATTCCTCCACCTTTTCCGCTGTGGAATGCGGCCCTACCAACATGCCGTAGCCACCGGATTCGTTGGCAGGTTTCACCACCAGATCGGCAAGGTGTTCCAGCACATATTCCCGGTCTTCTTCACGACGGCACACCCAGGTTGGAACATTCGGCAGGGTTGGCTCTTCACCGAGGTAGTAGCGGATCATGTCCGGCACATAGGCGTAAATTACCTTATCATCGGCGACGCCACATCCTGGTGCATTGGCGATGGCAACCCTGCCCTCTTTCCATGCACGCATGATACCGGGGATGCCGAGCACCGAGTCTGGGCGGAAAACTTCCGGGTCGATGAAATCGTCGTCGATGCGGCGGTAGATCACATCCACCCGCTCCAGCCCCTTGATGGTTTTCATGTAGACATAACCGTCTTTGCCAACCATCAAATCCGCCCCCTCCAGCAGTACCAGACCCGCTTGCTGGGCAAGAAAGGCGTGTTCAAAGTAGGCCGAGTTGTAAATACCGGGGGTCATCAACGCAATGATCGGGTCGTCAAGATCGGGGCGCAGTGATGCCAGCATTTCGTACAAATGCGCGGGGTAATCGCTGACCGGGCGAATCGGCAAGGTGTTGAAAATTTCCGGCAGCACCCGTTTGGTGATGTTGCGGTTTTCCAGCATGTAAGCCACACCGGATGGTACACGCAGGTTATCTTCCAGCACGTACAGCACCCCGTCACTGTGACGCACCAAATCGGAGCCACAAATGTTCGCCCACACGCCATGCGGTGGCGTCATGCCGAGGCAGGCTTCGCGATAACCTTTGGACTGCATGACCACTTCAGCGGGCATCACCCCATCCTTGAGGATTTGCGCACCATTATAGATATCCTGGATGAAGCTGTTCAGGGCACGGATGCGTTGCTTCAGCCCCTTTTCAGTGCAGTCCCACTCCCTGGCGGGGATGATGCGCGGGATAATGTCGAACGGCCAGGCACGGTCAATATTGCCTGCGTCGCTGTAGACCGTGAAGGTAATGCCCATTTCGCGGATAACGGCCTCGGATTCCTGCACACACTGGCGGAAACGGGTCGGGGTAAGATGCCGCAGGTACTCGACCAGCTTGTAGCTGGACTCACGTGGCTGATGTCTGGCAGCAATCAGCTCATCGTAGAACGAAGCAGGATCATATTGATTCCATTCTATTTTCATACTGTATTCCAGGACGGTAAAGTCGATATCGTCGGCAGCGACCGGTAGGGACCAGCAAGCCTTGTTGTTATAATTGTCTAGCAAGATTCATGCCCGTTATTGGGGAACGGTGGGGCAAGGGCAGAAAAAAGTGAAAAAGGGATAAAAAAGAGGGGGATTCAACACCCCCCTCTTTAAATTACTTGACGACGGAAACCTTGTTGATAATCACAGGATCAACCGGAACGTCCTGATGGAAACCACTATTACCGGTTTTCACAGCAACGATAGCGTCAATAACATCCATGCCTTCAGTAACTTTACCGAAAACTGCATAGCCCCAGCCCTGTGGCGTTTTGGAGCGGAAGTTCAGGAAGTCATTATTGTTGACGTTGATGAAGAACTGGGAAGATGCAGAATGCGGATCATTGGTGCGCGCCATCGCCAGTGTGCCACGGTCGTTTTTCAAACCGTTGTCGGCTTCGTTTTCAACCGGTGGGCGCTTGTCAGCTTTCTCGCGCATGTCAGCAGTCATGCCACCACCCTGAACCATGAAGCCAGGGATGACGCGGTGGAAAATGGTGCCTGCGTAGAAGCCTTCTTCCACATAAGCCAGAATGTTTGCCACGGTTTTTGGCGCAGCGGCGGCATCCAGCTCAGCCGTAATGTTACCTTTAGTAGTCTCGATCAGAATAGTGGTCATGTTACCTCCAGAATTGGGTTGCTCTGCGGCCTTCTCGTCGGCGTTGCATCCGACAGAACCAGTAAGACCCAGTATCATTGCAAAAATAAAAGCGAAAAGGCGTTTCATTGAGTTATTACCCCGATTTTGTGCTTTTGTACGGAAAGCGCGCATGATAGCGCAAGAATTATGGCTGTACCAAGCAGCAAGTTGCCTTCGCCTCCGCTCAGGCAACGGGTGCACTCA
The DNA here is from genome assembly GCA_018822845.1 of Gammaproteobacteria bacterium. GTDB lineage: Bacteria > Pseudomonadota > Gammaproteobacteria > Thiotrichales > Thiotrichaceae > Thiothrix. The sequence continues at coordinate 33,900 of JAHJJD010000070.1, forward strand.
ATTCAAAGGAAAAACGAGGGCTAAGCGAGCCTGTCGAAGTAGCGGCGAAGCCCGGCAAAAATAGACCGCTCACTGATCGATCCGGTACTGATGCACAAACATCACATGCAAATCCTGCTTCGGCGTGAAATTAGTCTTTTCCATCACAAAGGTGCGCGCATCGACTTTTTTCACCCCCGTACCGCAAAACGTCAGCTTGTCCTCAGGGTTTTCCTTTTGCAGGGTCAGGCGGAATTTGCCAATTGGCCCCTTCCAGTTCGCCCCGGTGGTAAGGATGTAATCGACGTAACGCGGTGAGGCAACAGACCCTTTCTCTGGCAGGTTAATCTTGTCGATCCATGCGGCAAAGCCTGGCTCAATGCAGTATTTCTCAATCTTGGCGGCGCGGTCTTCTTCACGGAAATACATCTGTGCCTCACCACCAGTAGCAGGGCGATACTCATGTTTGACGGAAAGTGTTTTACCCGCCGGAAACGTCTGCAACCAATGATGCGTCACCTTGACGTTGCCATCCTTCTTCTTGATTTCAGTATCGAACGACTTCGGCTTGCCATTGACGGTTACGGAAAAATCCATCGGATTCTGCGATTCCCGATCCAGCCCCAGATCCTGATCAGACTCAACGGGGAATTCCGGCACCGGAAACGCCACCCGCGCCTCAATATCGTGATCACTGGTATTACGGAAAATGTAGGAAACGCGAATTTTTTCCTCGCTGATGAACAAGTCCTCCTGCTCCATCGCGATATCGTCAGTTGTACCAAGCACGATTCCACCCGCCCCCAAGGCGGCAACCGCATCATTGGCCTGCACGCTAGCAGACAACCAGAAACAGGTGCACAGGCATAATGCAGGAAATATCCCCTGTTGCATGACAATTCCCTCTATCATTGTAATCACCCCCCAAGTATAGCCATGCAAGCTGGCAGCCTGCCGACCTTTCAGCTAACATTCCGCCATTGTTGAGCGGAATCCACGCCGGTATTGTCCTTTACTGGACAAGTCATTAGCCAGCAAGGAAAATGCCGAAGTCGGCTGGATGAGGCAGACGTCGTACATTGCTACGGTTACAGAAGCGTCTGTACCCTATCCAGCCGACGCCTTCCACCCCGACTTCCAGACCAGACAAAGGAACCCAATGGACGCACAACCCAAAGATCCACATACCGTTATAGTGAACCTGCGCGACAAGGAAGGTGCCTATACCTGCAACATCAAGGCTGGCAAACATGAAATGGTAGCGGATGAACCCGTTCCCCTCGGCGGTGACGATCTGGGTGCTGCGCCCTACCAATACCTGAAAGCAGCCCTGGGGGCATGCACTGCCATGACCCTGCGCATGTATGCCGAACGCAAGAAATGGTTGGTGGAAGACGTGATTGTGACCCTCAGTCACAGCCGTGACTCCAACAAGCAAAGTGTTTTCTCCCGCGACATCAAGATCGTCGGCGAACTGACCGACGACCAGCGCGAACGCCTGCTGGACATCGCCGACCGTTGCCCGGTACACAAAACCCTGAGCCACGGCGCAACCGTTTTAAGCAAACTCGTTGACTAAACTGAAGCAGCACCATGTTACAAATCTACAATAGCCTGACCCGTCAAAAAGAAACGTTTATTCCCATCGTTCCCCGCCAGGTACGCATGTACGTCTGCGGCATGACGGTTTACGACTATTGTCACCTCGGCCATGCCCGCGTCATGGTGGTATTCGACACGGTTTACCGCTACCTGAAAGCCAGCGGTTACGCCGTCCAGTACGTGCGCAATATTACCGACATCGACGACAAGATCATCAAGCGGGCGGCGGAAAACGGTGAGCCTATCGACGCACTGACCCAGCGTTTCATCGACGCCATGCACGCAGACGAAGATTCCCTGAAAGTGCTGCGCCCGACCGACGAACCGCGCGCCACTGGCAATATTCCGGAAATGCTGGCCATGATCCAGACCCTGCTGGACAAAGGCATTGCCTATCAGGGCAGCAACGGCGATGTTTACTACGATGTCTCGAAATTTGACGGTTACGGCAAACTTTCCGGGCGCAAACTGGAAGACATGCGCGCAGGTGAACGTGTCGCGGTGGATGAAGTGAAAGACGACCCGATGGATTTCGTCTTGTGGAAAGCCAGCAAACCCGGCGACCCATCCTGGGATGCGCCGTGGGGAGCAGGCCGCCCCGGCTGGCATATCGAATGTTCCGCCATGTCGCAGAAACTGCTGGGCGAGCATTTCGACATCCATGGCGGCGGTAGCGACTTGCAGTTCCCGCACCATGAAAACGAAATCGCCCAAAGCGAAGGCTGCACCGGCCACCGGCATGTCAATTACTGGATGCACAACGGTTTCATCCGCATTAACGATGAGAAGATGTCCAAATCGCTGGGTAATTTCTTCACCATCCGCGAAGTGCTGCAACACTACCGGGCGGCGGAAGTACGTTTCTTCATGCTCAACAGCCATTACCGCAGCCAGTTGAACTACGCCACCGACCAACTGGATGCGGCGCGCGCTTCCCTGAACCGACTGTACACGGCTCTGCGCGGCCTGCCGGAAGCGGGAGCAGCCATGCATACCGATTACGAGCGCCGCTTCAGCGCAGCCATGGATGACGATTTCAATACGCCGGAAGCCATTGCCGTCATGTTCGAGCTTGCCCGTGACATCAACCGCATCCGCACCACGCAAAGTGACTGGGCGGCTGCTTCATTGGGTGCATTGCTGAAACTGCTCGGCAAAACCCTCGGCCTGTTGCAGGACGACCCGGATGAATGGCTCAAGGGTGCTGTCACCCGTGTTGATGGCTTGAGTGACGCCGACATCGAAGCCTTGATCCAGCAACGTCTGGATGCGCGCACCAACAAAAACTGGGCGGAATCCGACCGCATCCGCGATGAACTGAAAGCCAAAGGCGTCATTCTCGAAGATAGCGCAGGCAAAACAACCTGGCGGCGGGCGTAATTCGCCCCCACACAACGGATACGGACACAGACAATGAACAAAATCACCATTATCGGCGCAGGATTTGCCGGTCTCAGCGCCATTCGCCAGTTACGCAAGCTGGACAAGGAAGTGGAAATCACGCTGGTTGCACCGCGCGCAGAATTGCATTACCTGCCCGGCATCATCTGGATTCCCAACAAACTGCGTAAACGTGAAGACCTGATTGTCCCGCTGGACAATTTCCTGCATCGCATGAACGTCAAGTTTCACCAGGGCAATGCCAACGGCTTGCGCAATGGTGGGCGGATTGTGGAAACTGATACCGGCGAAATCCACAATGATGGCCTGATCATTGCCTCGGGCGGGCGCTTCATCAAGAAACTGCCAGGCATTGAACACGCCATTACTCCCTGCGAAGGCATCAGCGCCGCCGAAAAAATCCGCGACCGACTGGAAACGATGCAAAGTGGCAGCATTGCCGTAGGTTTTGCGGGCAACCCCAACGAACCCAGCGCCATGCGTGGCGGGCCGATGTTTGAATTCCTGTTTGGCATCGATACCCTGCTACGGCAGCAAGGCCGCCGCGACAAGTTCCACCTGACTTTCTTCAGCCCGGCACCTCAACCCGGTAACCGTCTTGGCCCCAAAGCCATGTCTGGTCTGCTATCGGAAATGGGCAAGCGCGGCATCGAAACCCACCTAGGCCACAAGATGAAAGGTTTCGAGGCAGACAAGGTGAAAACCGAAGGCGGCGAATTCAATGCCGACCTGATCCTGTTCATGCCCGGCATGACCGGCAACCAGTGGTTCGACAAGACCGAACTGCCGCGCTCTGCTGGCGGTCTGCTCAAAGCCGACCAGCACTGTAAAGTCGAAGGCTGGGAAAAGGTTTACGTCGCAGGCGATTCCGGCAGTTTCCCCGGCCCCGACTGGATGCCAAAACAGGCGCACATGGCTGACCTGCAAGCTGAAGCAGCAGCGAAAAACCTGTTAGGTGATCTGAACGGCGGAGCGGCGGATGCAACCTTCAAGGTTGAACTGGTGTGTATCGTCGATTCCGTCAACAAGGGGACATTGGTGGCGCGCAATGAAAAGCGCTCACTGGTGCTGCCGTCTTGCCGCGTGTTCCACTGGATGAAGCGCGGGTTTGAATGGTGGTATCTGCGCCAGTACCGTTAATGTCTGAACCGGCATAAAAAAGCCCCGCATTGCGGGGCTTTTTTATGGGAGAGAAACGGCTGATTACATCATGCCGCCCATACCACCCATGCCGCCCATGTCAGGCATTGCAGGCGCATCTTTCTTCGGCAGTTCAGCTACCATTGCTTCGGTAGTGATGATCAGGCCAGAAACGGATGCTGCATTTTGCAGGGCAGTACGGGTTACCTTGGTTGGATCCAGGATACCCATCGCGATCATGTCGCCATACTCGGAAGTGCGGGCGTTGTAACCGTAGTTGCCTTCACCGGCTTCAACCGCATTCAGCACTACATCAGCAGACTCGCCAGCGTTAGCGACGATCTGGCGCAGAGGCTCTTCCATTGCACGCATGGCAATCTTGATGCCCATGTCCTGATCGTGGTTTTCACCCTTGACCTCACCAACGGCTTGCAGCGCGCGAACCAACGCAACACCGCCGCCAGGAACCACGCCCTCTTCGACCGCAGCGCGGGTAGCGTGCAGGGCATCTTCAACACGCGCTTTCTTTTCCTTCATTTCGACTTCAGTCGCAGCGCCAACCTTGATAACCGCTACACCACCTGCCAGCTTGGCAACGCGCTCTTGCAGTTTTTCACGGTCGTAGTCGGAGGTAGTGGTTTCGATCTGCGCACGAATCTGGTCAACACGACCCTTGATGTCATCAGCAACACCAGCGCCGTCGATGATGGTAGTATTTTCCTTGGTGATCACAATGCGCTTGGCCTGACCCATGTCGTCCAGGGTAACCTGATCCAGGCTCATGCCGACTTCTTCGGAAATGACAGTACCACCAGTCAGGATGGCGATGTCTTGCAACATGGCTTTACGGCGGTCGCCGAAACCAGGCGCTTTAACAGCAGCCACTTTGACGATGCCACGGATGTTGTTCACAACCAGGGTCGCCAGTGCCTCACCTTCGATGTCTTCAGCGATGATCATCAGTGGCTTGCCAGCCTTGGCAGCACCTTCCAGCGCAGGCAGCAGTTCGCGGATGTTGGAAATTTTCTTGTCGTGCAGCAAGATGTAAGGCGCTTCCAGTTCGGCAGCCATACTCTGCTGGTTGTTGACGAAGTAAGGGGACAGGTAGCCACGGTCGAACTGCATACCTTCCACAACGTCCAGTTCGTTGTCGAGGCCGGAACCTTCTTCAACGGTGATAACCCCTTCCTTGCCTACCTTGTCCATCGCGTTAGCGATGATGTTGCCGATAGCTTCGTCAGAGTTGGCGGAAATAGTGCCAACCTGGGCAATGGCATTGTTGTCTTCACAAGGCTTGGACATGGCTTGCAGTTGCTCAACGGCTGCAATAACAGCCTTGTCGATGCCGCGCTTCAGATCCATTGGGTTCATGCCCGCAGTAACAGCTTTCATGCCTTCGCGGACGATAGCCTGCGCCAGAACGGTCGCAGTGGTAGTACCGTCACCAGCAGCATCGGAAGTCTTGCTTGACACTTCCTTGACCAGTTGTGCACCCATGTTTTCGAACTTGTCTTCCAGTTCGATTTCCTTGGCAACGGAAACGCCGTCCTTGGTTACAGTTGGTGCGCCGAAAGATTTTTCCAGCACAACATTGCGGCCTTTTGGACCCAGGGTAACTTTCACAGCGTTAGCCAGAACATTGACGCCTTTCACCATGCGGGAACGGGCATCATCACCAAAACGTACTTCTTTAGCACTCATTGTTTTAAACCTCTTTCAAATCTTGTCCGGACAGGAATTACTGGCGCTTAGCCTTCGATGATGGCCAGCAGGTCTTCTTCGCGCATGATCAGCACTTCATTGCCGTCGATTTTGACGGTAGTGCCTGCATACTTGCCAAACAGAACCTTGTCGCCAACCTTGACTTGCAGGGCTGCACGTTCACCATTGTCTGCCATCTTGCCTGGGCCGACTGCCAGCACTTCACCACGATCAGGCTTCTCGGTAGCACTGTCTGGAATGATGATGCCACTAGCGGTCTTGCGCTCTTCTTCCATACGGCGCACTACAACGCGGTCATGCAAAGGACGAATATTCATCGGAATTGTCTCCTCGAACCAATAGAATTTAGGGTATTCAGGTTTGTTGTTAGCACTCAGTGCCAGTGAGTGCTAATAATAAGGTCGGGTCGGGCAAAGTCAAGGGAAGGAGAGCGAATTTTTTTGGTCAAGGCAGAAACTGGTCATCATCCTTGCGGCGAACGACTTCCCCTTCAATATAGCGGCTACCTTGCGAGGAAGAGGTCTGGCGATGAAATCCACTGGTGGAGACAACCGCACGTTTTAGCAACAACTTCAATAGCAAATAGCGGGTTGGCGGCAATACACACAACAACCCCAGGATGTCGGTAAAAAAACCAGGAATGATGAACAACAAGCCACCGACCAACAACACCACACCCTCAAGCATGGTCTGCGCCGGGAGCTGACCCTCATTGACACTGCGCTGGACGCGCGCCAACGTAGCAAAGCCCTGATGGCGTAGCAGGAATATCCCCAGCATTCCGGCCAGTATCAGCAGCAAAATCGTGGGCAAAGCCCCGATTGCACTGCCGACCTTAATTAACAGCCAGATTTCAATGAACGGGAGAACGAGAAACAACAAGGCAAAAACGGGGAACGGACGCATGGGATTTCCATCATGACTAACAATACCTTTGTATATCAGTCCACCCTACCCGTTTTCAAGTCATCAAGCTGGAAATCAGGCTGCCGCAGCATTTGAACCGAGTTCCCCTTTCACACGATCGCATAACTGCACCAGTGGAATCGGGCGTCCACAATAGTAACCCTGCGCGAAATCCACCCCGATCCGCCGCAAGTGTTGTAGCGTTTCAGCATCTTCGACCAACTCTGCGATCGTCAGCAGATTCATCACCTGACCAACATCATGCACCGCCTTGACCATCGCCGCATCAACCGGGTTGGTAACCAGGTTATGCACAAAATTACCGTCTATTTTCAGGTAGCTCAACGGCAATTCGCGCAGATAACTGAGAGAAGAAAAGCCACTGCCGAAATCATCCAGCACCAGATGGCAACCCAAGCCATGCAAGGCATTCATCACCCGCTTGGTATGGACAAAATTGCTGATGGCAACCGATTCGGAAATCTCGAAACAGATCATACCGGGTTCGATGCCGTATTCCCTGATCTGACGCTCTACATACTGGAACAATTCCGGATCCTGTACAGACTGGGCAGACAGGTTAATCATCAGCCGTGTATCAATGCACTGCCCTGTCTTTTTATTACAACGGCAATCGGCCAGCATTGCCAGCGATTTACGGATGATCCAGCGGTCGATGCCAGTCATCATGTCCAGGCGATCCGCAACAGGCAAGAAACTGCCTGGGCTCAACAACGCCTGACGAAATGGCAATCGCAGCAGGATTTCATACTGGCGGAACCGGCTCGCGTGCTCCGCCCTTAATGGTGCCACCGGCTGGGCAAACAGAATAAAACGGTCATCACGGACAGCATCCCGTAGTAATTTGCTCCAGTCATGTACCCGCTGGCTGGACATTTCGTGAACCGTTTCAGTCTCATGAACAAAGACCTGATTGCGGCCCAACGCTTTCGCGGTATAACACGCCTTGTCTGCATCCGAAAACAACTGCTTAATCTGGACGCTCGCCGCAGGCATAAACTCCAGCAAGCCAATACTTGCACCGATGGAAAATACCTTCCCGTCCCGGCTGAAGCGGAAATTACGTATTTCGGTCAGGATCGAATCCATGATGCTGCGGCCCTTTTCCACGTTGCAACCTTCCAGGAAAATGGCAAACTCATCCCCGCCAATCCGGGCCACCTTATCCGAGCGACGCACTGCCCGCAAAAAGATTTGTGCGACCTGTTTCAAAAGCTCGTCGCCCGCCGAATGGCCGCAGGTATCATTGATAATTTTGAAATTATCCAGATCCACGCTGGCTAAAACATGTGTACGCGCCAGCGCGGAGGTATCATGCGCGAGTTGCTCCACATATTGCTCAAAGCTGGAGCGATTCATTAAGTCTGTCAATGGATCACGCGAAGCCTGCCGATACAAGCGGTTAATAACCTTGCGGTCTGCCGTGACATCACGAAAGATAAAAACCACAGCCTTGCAATCATCCAGAATGCAGGTCGTATTCAATTCAACAAAGCGGTATTCGCCAACACGGGGAAACAGTTTCACCTGACCGAATTGTAACGGATGGGCAGGATATGTCCGGTTACTGTCGTAAATACGGTCCATCAAGGCGTGACCCTGCAAATCTTCCAGCGTCAGGACTGTATTGACCGGCTTACCCAGCACCTTGTCCCGTGACCACAACGTCAGCTTTTCAGCGCTGGCGTTCATATAAGTGATATGTCCTTGCAAGTCGCCGACGATGACCCCTCCCGCCAAAGCATCCAGTACCCATTCCGTATTGATTTGTTCGAATGCCGATGCAACAGCAACAGGTTGCTGGACAGAACTCCCGCCATCAGGAACAACCTCTTCTGGGACAACATCGCCCTTGCGGCCCAAACGGAACAGGGCATAAACCAAACCACTCTGGA
>JAHJJD010000071.1 GCA_018822845.1 Gammaproteobacteria bacterium
ATATTGGTAGCATGGAACTAAGATGGTTTTTCAAGGGACTTAGATTAAGAGCTAAGTCATTGAAAATATGGTGCCCGGAGCCGGGGTCGAACCGGCACGGTGTCGCCACCGAGGGATTTTAAGTCCCTTGCGTCTACCAATTTCGCCATCCGGGCAAGGATGTAAGAAGGAGAAGATGGAGGCTGAACTCAGAATCGAACTGAGGTACTCGGATTTGCAATCCGGTGCATTACCACTATGCTATTCAGCCATCAGGGTTGTGGATAGTACCACTTCCGTCAAGCATTTTCGATCTGAATTTACACAGGGAGGTTACAGATCGGAAAAAATGGAGCGGGAAACGAGGCTCGAACTCGCGACCCCAACCTTGGCAAGGTTGTGCTCTACCACTGAGCTATTCCCGCATGTGCTGGATAAAAAAAGCTTCAAATCAATAGGAGCTTTTTGAAATTTGGAGCGGGAAACGAGGCTCGAACTCGCGACCCCAACCTTGGCAAGGTTGTGCTCTACCACTGAGCTATTCCCGCTGAACAGGCTGCGAATAATAAATATAGCAGCCTTCCCTGTCAACCGCCCATCCTGCTTTTTTTAACCATGCCGTCATGAGTGGCTTAACAAGACCGACAAAGCAGCCTCATCCAGCACCTCCACCCCCAGGCTCTGCGCCTTGTCCAGCTTGGACCCGGCACTCTCCCCAGCAATCAAGGCAGTGGTCTTTTTGGAAACGCTGCCCGCCACTTTCGCCCCCAAAGCCTCCAGATCGGCCTTGATGTCGTCACGGGAGCGGCTGAGCGTGCCGGTAATAACGTAGGTCTTGCCTGCCAATGGCAAGGCTTCCGCTGGTTTGGCCTCGTAATTCTGCCAATGGACGCCCAGATCACGCAGGTGCTGGATGGTGTCACGGTTGTGTGCTTCACTGAAAAACCGGGCGATATTGGCTGCGACAACCGGGCCAACATCTGGTACCAGCTTCAGGGTTTCCTCATTGGCAGCTTGCAATGCCTCCATCGTACCGAAATGCCGTGCCAATGCCTTGGCGGTGGCTTCCCCCACTTCGCGGATACCCAGGGCGAAAATGAAACGCTCCAAGGTAGAGGATTTGCTTTTTTCCAGCGCATTAACCAGATTTGCTGCGGACTTGTCGCCCATGCGTTCAAGCGCTGCAATCTGCTCTTTTTTCTCAATCAGGCGATACAAATCGTCGACATGACGGATCAGGCCCTGCTCGAAAAACTGTTCCACCAGCTTGTCGCCCAGCCCGTCAATGTTCATGGCTTTGCGTGAGGCGAAGTGCTTGATGGCTTCCTTGACCTGTGCGGGGCAATACAGGCCACCGGTGCAGCGGAACACTGCCTCGCCTTCGGGGCGTTGCACCTCGGAACCGCATACCGGGCAGTGGGTTGGCATGGCGATCTGGCGAGCGTCTGGTGGGCGGCGTTCCAGAATGACGCGGGCGACTTCGGGGATCACATCCCCTGCCCTGCGCACAATCACGGTGTCGCCGATGTGTACATCCTTGCGCTCGATTTCGTCCATGTTGTGCAAGGTGGCATTGCTGACGGTGACGCCACCGACGAAGACGGGTTTGAGGCGTGCGACAGGGGTAAGTGCGCCAGTACGCCCAACCTGAAATTCCACGTCTTCCAGCACCGTGGTTTCCTCCTGCGCGGGAAATTTATGCGCAGTCGCCCAACGCGGGGCGCGGCTGACAAAGCCGAGTTCCTGCTGCAATGCGATGGAATTGACCTTGTAGACCACGCCATCGATATCGTAGGGAAGGCTATCGCGTTTCGTACCTATATTGCGGTAATAATCCAGACAGCCCTGCGCGCCCTGCACCACGCGGATTTCCGGGCAAACACGGAAACCCCATGCTGCCAGTTGTTGCAGGATGGCGTGATGGGTATCAGGCATTTCCCCGCCTTCAACCAAACCAACGGCGTAGCAGAATATGGTCAGGGGGCGCTGGGCGGTAATGCGCGAATCCAGCACCCGCAGGCTACCCGCAGCAGCATTGCGCGGGTTGACGAAAGTTTTCACGCCTTCGTTACGCAGGCGGTCGTTGAGGGCGTTGAAACCGGCCTTGGGCATGTAGATTTCGCCGCGTACTTCCAGCACTTGCGGCCAGCCTTGCCCCATCAGCCGCAGGGGTATGGCTTCAATGGTGCGCACGTTTTGGGTGACATCTTCGCCAGTTTCGCCATCACCACGGGTGGCGGCACGGGTAAAGAAGCCATGTTCGTACCGCAGGCTGATGGCAAGACCATCGAGCTTGGGTTCGGCGACGAATTCGATTTCAGCATCTGATTTCAGGCGGTCGCGGATGCGTTTGTCGAAAGCCAGCATTTCCCCATCGCTGAACACGTTGCCCAGCGACAGCATGGGAATGGCGTGGCGGATTTCACCGAACTCGCTTAGCGGTGTAGCCCCGACCCGCTGCGTGGGGGAATCGGGCGTGAGCAGTTCCGGGTGTGCAGCTTCGAGCGCCTGTAACTCATGGAACAGGCGATCGTATTCCGCATCGGGGATTTCCGGGTCATCCAGCACGTAGTAACGGTGATTGTGATAGCGAAGCTGTTCTCTCAGCTTTTCAAGCTGTTGCTCGATGTCTTTCATGTCATTTCTCGAATACGGCAATCGACTCGACGTGCGAGGTATGCGGGAACATGTCCATCACACCCACTCCGGTCAGCCGGTAGCCGTGGGTATTGACCAGTTCACCAGCATCTCGCGCCAGGGTCGCCGGGTCGCAGGAAACATACACGATGCGTTTGGCCTTGAGCTTGCCGATATGGGCGATGACTTCCTTGGCCCCAGCGCGTGGCGGGTCGAGCAGGATTTTGTCGTAGGTGCGCTTTAGCCACGGTTCGTGTTTGAGCGCTTCCTCATCCATCAGGTTGCAGGCGAAATAGTCGGTGTTATGGATGCCGTTGGCTTCGGCGGCAGCGCGGGCGCGTTGCACCATGACGCTTTCGCCTTCCACGCCGATGACCTGCGCAGCATTACGCGCCAGTGGCAGGGTGAAATTGCCGAGGCCGCAGAACAGGTCCAGTACGGTGTCAGTCGGTTCAGGAGCCAGTAATTCCAGTGCTCGCGCCACCATCTTGCGGTTCAGTTCCTGATTGACCTGCACGAAATCCAGCGGGGCGAAGTTGACCCGCGTGTTGAAGTGCGGGTGTTCGTAGTACAGTTCTGCGCCTTCCGGCCAGACGCAATGCACGGTGTCCGGCCCGCCCGGTTGCAGGAAGAGCTGGTAATCGAATTCGCGGGCAAAGTTGCGAAGTTTTTCAGAATCGCCCTCCGATAGTGGCTCCATATGCCTGAAAACCAAAGCAGTAGCATTGTCGCCGACAGCGACTTCGATTTGTGGAATGGATTCGCGTGCTTCCAGACTGCCGACCAGTTGCTGGAAATCAAGCAGATGTTCGCCGAGTGAGGGATGCAGGATTTCGCAGCGATCCAGTTCGGCGAGGAAACCACCAGCCTTTTCGCGGAAACCGACCAGCGCCTTGTCTTTCTTGCGTACCCAGCGCGCGCCCAGCCGCGCCTTGCGGCGGTAAGCCCAGCCTTCGGCAGTCAGTGGCTCGAATACGCTTTCCGGCTCAACCTTGCCGATGTATTTGAGGTTGTTGAGCATGGACTGCTGCTTGTGGCGGATTTGTGCCTCCAGCGCGATGTGTTGCCAGCTACAACCGCCACAGACGCCGAAGTGCTGGCATTTGGGTTCGACCCGTTCCGGCGAAGGCGTCAGGACGGTTTCGACCTTGCCTTCGTCGTGCTTGGCTTTGTGTGAGGTGTAGCGGAAGGTGACGTTTTCGCCGGGTAACGCGCCGTCAATGAAGACAGTTTTGCCATCGACGCGGGCGACGCCTTGACCTTCCAGGGTGAGGGATTCGATGGTTGCTTCCATCAGCGGGCTGTTTTGTACGCCACGTGGTTTTTTCTTTCGACTCATGCACCCGCCTCCCATGCGGATTCAAAGGCTTGCAGGTGTTCCTTGCCGGAATGCTGGAGGTGTTTACGCACCAGGGCGCATTCCAGATCGTATTTTTCGTGGGTAATGTGGCCGCGCATGAGCTGGAAACGCAGGTACACCAGCCAGGTGTTGAGTACGTCGGTTTCGCAGTAGTTGCGGATGTCAGCGATACGGCCTTGCTGATAGGCATCCCAAACCTTGGAGCCATCCATACCCATTTTGCCGGGGAAACCGAACAGGGTGGCGAGCTCGTCCAGCGGCGCGTTGGCGCGACCGGTATACATTGCCAGCAAGTCCATCAGGTCAGTGTGACGGGTGTGGTAGCGGCTGATGTAGTTGTTCCACTTGAAGCTGCTGTCGTCTTCACCCATGTCCCAGTAACGCGGGGCGGAAATCTTGTTCAGCATGGCGCGGTAATGGATCACGGGCAGGTCGAAACCGCCGCCATTCCACGACACGATGGTGGGTGTATAGCGGTCGATGCCGTCGAAAAAGCGCTGGATGATTTCCTTTTCGTCGGCGTTTTCATCGCCCAGTGACCAGACCTTGAATTCGTCGCCGCGCCCCCGGAAGGTGACGGAAATAGCGGCAATGCGGTGCAGGTGATGGGCAAGAAATTCCGTACCGGTTTTCTGGAAGCGCAAGTGGTACATGGCTTTGGCGATGCCGTCTGCGTCGAGGTCGCCAAGGTCGTAGAGTTTGCGCCCGCCCTCAATGTCGGGGATGGTTTCGATGTCGAAGACCAGGGTATTCATTGTTAAATTTGCCTGTTGATACGGGTGTAGATAAAGGGGGTAATGTTAGCATAGTCCGGATTGCACATGAGAATTCATCAGGGGGCGGAAAGTGTATGGCAAAGGCAGGCAAGCAGGCGTGGTGGTGGATTCCCACCCTCTATTTTGGGCAGGGCATTCCCTACGTGGTCGTGATGATGCTGGCGGTGGTGTTGTACAAGAATCTTGGGGTGTCGAATACGGAGATTGCACTGTATACCAGTTGGTTGTATTTGCCGTGGGTGATCAAGCCGTTGTGGTCACCGCTGGTGGAGATGTACCGCACCAAACGGGAATGGATCTGGGGTTTGCAACTGGTGATTGGCGTGTCGTTGGCGCTGGTGGCGTTAACGATCCCGACTTCGCACTTTTTGCAGATGACGCTGGCTGTGTTCTGGTTGATGGCGTTCAGTTCAGCTACGCATGATATTGCGGCGGATGGTTTCTACCTGCTGGCGTTGCCGGAGCAGCAACAGGCAGCGTTTGTCGGGGTGCGCAGCACATTTTACCGCATCGCCATGATTGCCGGACAAGGCGGGCTGGTTTTTCTGGCAGGGCAATTGATTGAGGTGACAGGTGACGCTGCATTTGCCTGGTCGGTGGTGTTTGCGGTGCTGGCAGGATTATTTTTCGTCCTGTTTGCCTATCACCGCTGGGTGTTGCCGTACCCGGTGCAGGATGTGGCAGTGCGTAATAGCGGGAATCCGCTCAGGGATTTTGCCGAAACGTTCCGGATATTTTTCCGGCGCAAGGATATTGTGGTGGTACTGGCGTTTTTGCTGACCTTCCGTTTGGGGGAAGCACAGGCTCTGAAACTGGTTACACCGTTCCTGCTTGATCCATTAGCGGAGGGTGGGCTGGGGCTTTCCACCAAGGATGTGGGCGTGGTGTACGGTACGGTAGGTGTGCTTGCGCTCACGGTCGGCGGTTTGCTGGGTGGTTACATGGTGTCGCGTAGCAGCTTGCAGCGCTGGCTGTGGCCGATGTTGCTGGCGGTGCATGTGCCGAACATTGTGTTTGTGTATCTGGCAGTCATGCAATCGGCTGCCCACTCCATCATTACTGCCGCAATTGCGCTGGAACAATTTGGCTATGGGTTTGGCTTTACCGCCTACATGCTGTTCATGATGCAGGTGGCGAAAGCATCAGGGGCGCATCAGACGGCGCATTACGCCATTTGTACCGGGTTCATGGCACTGGGAATGATGCTGCCCGGCATGGTGAGTGGCTGGATTCAATCGCAGTTGGGCTACCCGCAGTTTTTCCTGTGGGTGCTGTTGTGTTGCGTGCCTTCGCTGGTGGTGGCTGCATTCCTGCGGTTCGAGACAGAACAGGAACCCCAGGTGGTGAATGCCTAATGTTCAGATTGATCAGGACGTGGTTAGCTGTTGTTGGAAATACGCCATCGGAATCCGTTCCTGTTCCAGCCGCTGATGGGTTTGTTGCAAATGCTGGTAAACGGCTGCTTCTTCCGGCTGCAAATGCTGGAGTATATCAGCACAGCGGGCATTTTCCGGCTCTTCGACACATAAATGCGCGTATTGCTGCAAGGTTGGCGCATCCATCAACAATGATTGCGTGTGCGGAAAATGGCGACGCATCCGCGACAGGATCGAGAAGCCGTGGGTGTCGAGGTCGCCCCAGTAAATGAGCGGGCGGGTGTGCAACCACGGGATTTCTGCCAAGGTATCCACACCGTAGCCGAGGCCGAAGATCACGATGGCTTGCGCCGTGGCGGGAAAGCTCAGGCCGTTGGTTTTGTTTTCGGTGACAAATACGCGCTGACAGGGGATTTCCCATTGCGCCAGTTGCGATAGCGGCAGGCTGACATCGGTTATGCCTGCCACGGGGCTGAGGGCGGTATCCAGCAAGCGCAGGCGCAGCAGCGGTTCGTCGTATTTCAAGCCATAACGGCGCTCGAAACCGTATTGGCGCAAACCGGTGCTATCGGGGTCGATGGCTGATTCCGGCAGCACGGCATCCAGCAATTCGCTCAAAATGGCTTTGTGTTGCCCGATAAATTTGCTGTCCACGCCGGGAATATCGAGTTCGCGCAGGTAACGTTCCGGGCGCGGATGGAGCAGGAAATAGCGGCATACTGACAGCAACGCAGGCCAGACTGATGCATGTTCCATTAGTTTGGTGGGGTATTTCAGCAGCCATGCGCGTAGCACCGGGAATTCGGTGGCGGTTTCCAGCCCGGTTTGGTACAGGGCGGGGAATACCGGTTTTTTCTGGATAAAGCGCAGCAAGTCATCGCGGGTATCGAAGCTGATCGTGTCCGGTAACTGTTGCGTGCCGAGTTGGCGGTGTTGCACTTCGCGGTAGCCGATGCGGTAGCCGTAGCCTTTTGTCTCAACGCTGGCTTGTTTGAGGGTAGTGATCCAGCTGCGTACTTGGGCGAACTGTTCCATCTGTGCGCTGGCGTTTGGTTTGCGAAAGGGGATTTCCCATGGGAACAGGTCGCCTGCTGCCCATGCGTCTTGCAGGATGCGCCCGTTGTCCCAGAGTTTTTGGGCTTTGGTGCGGATGTCGGCGGGGGTGATCATTAGATCAGTAGCCCTCTTTCTGCCTGCACTACCCCCTTCTCCCGCCGATACTCCTCAATACTCAAATTCCTTACCAGCGACTTTTGCCCCGCTTCGTTATGCACGAAATGCACCGAGTTGATGTAATCCTCAATCACATGAATCTTCTGCAAAGGCGTGACGATCAGCAGTTGCAAATTGAGCTTGCGGAACAGTTCCAGCCCGTAGCGGGTGGATTCGTCCGAGCCGCGCCCGAAGGCTTCGTCAATCACCACAAAGCGGAACGAGCGCGAACGCACCTGCCCCCATTCCAGCCCAAACTGGTAAGCCAGCGCGGAAGCCAGCACCGTATACGCCAGCTTTTCCTTTTGCCCGCCTGATTTCCCGGCGGAATCGCTGTAAAACTCGCGTTCGGTGTCATCTTCTCGCCAACGTTCACTCGCCGAAAACAGATACCAATTGCGCACATCGCTGACCTTGCGCATCCACTTGCGGTCAAGCTCGCTGAAGCCTTCGCGCCCGTTGAGGCGGTCAATAATGTGCTTGACTTGCAGGAAACGGGTTTCGGTATACATCTCATCATCGTCAAGGCTGTGGCTCAGGCACTGGCGCAAATCCGCCCGGAAATCACGAATCTCCGGGTCTTGCGTCTGGGTCGCCAGCAACAGGATGTACGTCCCCGCATTGTATTCGATGCCCTGCAAGGAACGGTTGATCGCGTCGAGCTTGTCGTCGATGGCGCGACGTTCCTTTTCCAACTGGTTTTGCAGCATCACAATGCCCTGAATGGTTTGCTCATTCAGCATCGCCTTGAATTTCTGCTCGTGGCGCGGTAGGTCTTCGCTTTGCAGCACCGCCAACATGCGCTGGAATTCGCCCGCCGCTTCGAGGCTGGCATCCACTTCGCTGGTGTCGGCGGGGTAATCGCGCTTGTAATCCTGCATTTGCTGGACGATTTTCTGCGACAAACGCCGGTTTTTGCCTTCATCGTTGTCAAGGTGCGCCTGCATGGCGCTGCGGATGTCGCTTTGCTGCTTGCCCAGACTGCGCAAGTTGAACGCGGTATCGCCCAACACCTGTTGCCGCCAGTGTTCCAGCAAGCCGTAGTGTTGCGCCAACGCAGGTGCGGGCAGCAAGGCGGCTTGTTCGGTGGCGCGAGCCTGTTCGTCTTCTGCGTTGGTGATTTTATTGTTCAGTGTGCCTTGTTCCAGCAATACCTCGCTGTGCTTGCGCTCGGCTTCCACCCGTTGTTGGCGGCTGGTTTGCAATTGCGCTTGCAGGCTTTGCAGAATGTCGGAACTGTTTTCGATACGTTGCTGTTCTTCGCGCAGTTGCTGGATGGCGCGTGCCGGGGTGTGCCAGTCAATCTCGCTGAAATCGCGCACCTTTTGCACATCACGCAGCGCATTTTGCTGTTGGCGCAAACCTTGGCGTTGGCGTTCGACCTGTGACAACAGATCCGCCGTTTGCTGAATCTGCTGGATAAGGGCTTCAGATTGCGCTTCCAGTGCCTGCAATTTGTCGCGGTTGCTCCAGCCCAGCACGTAGCGGGAACGGTCGTGCAGGTTGTGGCGGTCGTCTTTTTCGTGGCGTTGCCCACCGCCTTTGACTTGCCCATTCTGGCTCAGGGCTTGGTGGTGACGACGGAAATCCTGCATATCGGTGGCGCAATGATAGTCAAAGCGTTCGTGCAACGCGTGTTCAAGCCAGGGGTAAAATTCGCTGTCGGCCTTGATGCGCAGCTTGCGTACCAGCGATTGCGGGTCGAGTTCGCTACGGCGCGACGTGCTGGGGGTTTGCACACGGTAATACACCAACCGCCCGTGCAAATGGGTCTGTTCGACGTAGTGGCTGACGCGCTCGTAATGGCGTTCCGGCACTAACAGGCTCAAGCCGAAGTTGTGCAACACACGCTCGGCAGCACCTTCCCAAACCCGTTCGGTTTCGTCCACTTGCAGCAATTCGCCCGCAAACGGCAAGTCTTCTTCCGGCAGGTTCAGCACTTCCAGCATGGTCTGGCGCATGGCGAGGTTTTGGCGCGGAATATTGCTTTTGCGCTGGCGCAGCGAGTCAATGTCAGCCTGTAACTGTTGCTGCTGGTCATTTTGCTGGCGGAAACGGATGGCGTGGTCATCGCGTTCGGTTTGTAACTGCTGTTCCTGTTGCTGGATGTCAGCTTCCAGCACCTCGACGCGCTGGCGGTTGTGGTAGAAGTTGTCTTCGCTCAAGTCAGCCGTCAAGCCGAGTTGGGTGATATTGGTCTGCCAGTTATCGTACTGGCGTTGGCAGCGGATGCGGTCTTTCTCCAGCATCGCCATTTCTTTTTCGAGTTCACGCAACCGCCGCCCGCCCTGATCTTCGATGCTGCGGTGCAGATCGTCCTCTTGGGTGCGCAAGGTCTGGATGCTGGTTTCAAGCTGGGTGCGCCGATGGCCGAGGCGTTCGGCATCGTGGCGCAGGTTTTGCAGGCGTTCGGTGAGCAAACCCATTTCCTGAACGGCAAACCAGCAGCCCAAGGCTTCGCGGGCGGCACGCAAGGCGTGGATGCTGCTGCTGAGTTGGGTGTAATCGGCAAGGTTGCTGTCCAGCGGTTGCAACAGGCTGATTTGCCGCCGCGCTTTCAACACCGCTTCGTGCAGGCGGTTGAGATTGTCGAAATCGCGGCACAGGCTGTGGATTTGCTGCTCTACACCCGTGTCTTCAAGCATGTGGGTACGCACAAAATCGGTCAAATTGCCGACCGATTTCATTGACACGGTTTGGTAAAACAGGTCGAGTGCCTGTTCGGACTGGATGCCGAAATAGCGCCGGAAACGGGCAGCGTATTCCTTGAAGGTGTCGATTACCGCCACGCCGGGCAGTTTCGCCAAGCGTTTGCGCAATTGGCTGATGTCATTGCCGAAGTTGGCGAAGTGTTCGCGGATGGTCAGCAGGTTTTCGGCGGTGACGTAAAAGCGTTCCGGCTGGCGGCTGCCTTCCTTGAGCCAGAACACTTGCGCCAGCGTCATGCCTTGCGCAAAACCGGGGTTGTAGAACCAGCCGAGCAATACGCTGTAGTGTTTTTCATCGCGCAGGGCAACGGCTTTTGCACCCTGCCCCAGTTCGTTCTTTTCGCTTTTGTATTCGCCGCGCACGTAAGAGCCGAGGGAACGTTCCTTGCCTTCCGCGCCTGCGGCCTTGTTGTAGGTGATGCGTTGGGTGGGGACGAGCAGGGTGGTGATTGCGTCCACCAGTGTGGATTTGCCGGAACCGATGTCGCCCGTCAGCAGCGCATTGTGGCCTTGTGGGGCAATTTTCCACACATGCTGGTCAAAGGTTCCCCAGTTGTAGACTTCGAGGTGGTGGAGGCGGAAGCCGGTGTGGGTGTCGTCACTGGCGAAATCGAGGGAAAGGGCTTGCGGGTCATTCATCCGTGGCACTCGCGTATTGCTGGTAGGTTTTGAGTTTGGTGTCGAGTTCCCCCAGCCATTGTGCATCGACGAAGGCTTTGAGGATGCGGCGGATTTCGAGCATGTCGTCCTGCTGCTTGAGGGTACGCAAAAAGCCGTATTCGATCACTTTGTTGATGGCAATGTTGATCTGGTCGATGGTTTTGGCTTCGTTGCTGTGTTCGGGCATGAACACGCGCATCATTTCCACGACTTGGGTGCGTTCCAGCACCACGCGGCTGTCGCCACCTGAGGCATCCTGCTCGGCAAGGCGTTTGCGCAGCAGGGCCAGCAGCAGGCTGACGGGGTACGTGAGGGTGCGTTTGGCGACCAGACGCGGGGTATCGGGGGTTTCTTCGTCATCGGTTTCGGAGTCTTGCTGACGCAGGAAAGCGTAGCCTTCGGCTTCGTCAAGGTACAGGGTCAGACCGAGGATGCGGATGTAATCGCGCACAGCGGCTTGCAACTCCAGCAAGGCTTGCCACAAACGCGGATGCTGGTCGGCGTAGACCACGCCTTTGAAAAGCTGGATCAGGACGGGGGCTAGGTTGGGGGCTTGGGTTTCAGTGGTCATTCAGGCCGCTTCCGCAGGGTTACATGGAATACGTGTTCGTCAATATCGAATTCAGCCGGAGGGTTGCCGTTTTGTTGTAGAACGGCTTGCGCCCGCTGGATACCGTAGCCAAAACGGTTGACATAACCCAGTGCTTTCATGGCTTCGGCAATCACCGGGTTACGGTAACTGCTGCGACGGGTCAGGGTATCTTTGGTGACGCTACCGTAAAGCCCGCCCGCACTCTGGATTTCAACGTGGTCGCTGTACCAATAAAAGCGAATCGGTGTAGTTGACTGGTAATCACGGTGCATGACGGCATTGAGCAACAATTCACGCACGGCTACTTCGGGGTAATCGGGCAACAAACGCTCGCGTAACACTGATACCGGATGCAAAGTTGACTGGATATTACTCTTGATGCGGGTATCCAGTTCACGCAATACGCTCAGCAAATCCCCGGCGATTTCGGCTTGATCCGTCGGCAAATCGGTCAAACCCTCACCCGGCAAACGCAGGTATTGTATATAAGCACCGGGGAAAAAATGCCGGGGTCGCTTGCCAAACAGCAGTAAACCACCTGCCGTACAGCAATCATACTGCAAGTCATAGAAGCGCAGTGAAGCAAGCTGTTCCTTATGAGTACGGTGATTTGCTGCAATCACTTCGGCATCCACCACCTCCTGACGGTATGCGCTAAATAGCGGCAGGGAGAGTTCTTCAATCCCCACCCCGATCATTGGCAGGGCATCATAGGTATGAGCGCGGGAAGTCCGGCGTTCACTCAACAAACGTTCTTCCTGTTCGTTGGCAATTGCCTTGCGCGGGCCGACCCGAATCCATACCTGCCCCTTGTAGCGCACGGGTGGCAGATTGGAGGGCTGGACTTCCACCACTGCCACGTCCCCTTCCGGCAAACTGAACTTGCTGACCACCAACACCGGCAACGGCTGAATATTGCCATCCGAACGCAAAGCCGCCAGATTTAACAGCAACTCGTCCGTCACCTGCAAACCAACAGGCTTACCCGTTTTGTCATCCACCCCAATCAGCAAATAACCCGGCTCACGGTGATTGGGCAAATCATTGGCAAAGGCGCACACTGCTTGGGAAAACTTGTCGGTCTTATTGGTGGAAACAGTACGCTCAATCCGGTCAGACTCCATATCAGCCAGCAATTTGAGCAGTTCTTCTTGAGTCAACATAGAAACTCCGGGTGCGTTATCCGTTGCAAACGTTCAATATGATCTGATTATGGCATAAATCAGCGGGTAAACAGGATGCGCGGCAAGCGCACCGTGCGCCCCGCATCACTCAACGGCAGCACCTCTTCGACGGACTCATCCACCGCAGCTTTGGCGTCCTTGCTGGCAAGGTTCAGGTAGGCGACCAGTTCCGCCAAGCCCTGTTGCAGCGGGTACTGTTGCAGCACTTCCGCCAAACTGACCTGCGAATGTTCGTGCAACAGGCGGCGGATATTGCCGCGCAAACGTGCCTCATCCACCCAGTGCTGATTGTAAAGTGCTTGCACATCGACGGATTCATCGGCTTCTTCCAGCTTCACCGCTGCCAGTGCCACTTTGGCTTTTGGCTCGAACAGGCTGCGTTCCATCACCAGATCAATCGCCAGACGTGGCTGGTCAAGTGTGGCAAACTGGCGAAAAATAGCCGTCTCCGGCGGGGAATTGCGCATGGCTACGGCGGACTTTTCAATACCCCGAATCAATTGCAGGATGCGCTTGTCCTCCATCCACGCCTGATCCGCCAAATACTTGCGTAATTGTTCTGCCAGTTGTGCATTGGTGCGAAACACTTTTTCGCCCGCTTCCAGCAGGAAATAGCCAATGCGCGGCAAAAACTGGCGGTCATCGACTTCACGCAAAGCCTCTTGCTGCAAGGCTGCGGTGGTCATGTTTTCCAGTGCTTGCTGGCGTTGTGGCGACATCAGGAATTCCCAGAAGGCATTGAAACTACGCCCCTGTTCGGAATCGCGGATGTAATCCTGCTGCTCGAAAATCTCGTCCAGCAATTCGCCTTTGCGCTTGTCGCTGGTGGCAATCAGTTCGCGCACTTCCTGATCGAGGGTGCGGAAGTTGTATTCGACCTGACGAAAATCTGCCAGCAATTTGCGTGCCGTGTCTTCGGCTTCAAACCAGCGTTCCTTGATACGGGTCGGGTCAGCCGCATCCACCAAGCCGGAACGGATGCGGGTAATCTGGCGTTCCAGTTCGGCTTGTTGCTTTTCCAGTTCGGCGATTTTGCGGGCGGGGTCTTGCTCGGCTTCCTGCACGATTTCCTGCAACAGACGGTAGAGCGTCATCAGCCGCGATTCCGTGCCGACGAACTGGCGCGGTTGCAAACCTTGCAGCCACTCCACCGCTTTTTCCGCCCCCGGTGTCAAATCCAGTTGCGGGATGTCGCGGCCTTGCACGTAATATTTGCGCAGGTAGGGGCTTGCGCCATTCGCCCAGTCGTCGAGGTATTGACGGGCGGTTTTGGGGAATGCGCCCTCCCCTTCTCGGTCGCGCAGGTGGAACAGGTAGTCATCAAGTTGGGTGCTCACCTGATCAAACGGCAAGGAACGCTCGTTGGGCTTGATGAAGGTGGCATACAAAAAGCTGACGATCAGCGGGGCATGGCTGGCTGTCAGCAAACGCCAGGTGGTGTCATGCTTGCGCAGGTAATCGAGGGTTGAATAATCCATCCGTGCTTATGCAGGAAATACGCCGGTAGAAATATAACGGTCACCCCGGTCGCAAATGATGGCGACAATGATGGCGTTTTCGACTTCCTTGGACAAACGCAGGGCTGCGGCAACAGCGCCACCAGAAGATACGCCACAGAAAATGCCTTCCTCTGAAGCGAGGCGGCGCATGGTGTCTTCCGCCTCCGGCTGGCTCATGTCGATTTCACGGTCAACTTCATCGCGGTGGAAAATTTCCGGCAAATACTCCGGTGTCCAGCGGCGGATGCCGGGAATCTGGTCGGATTGCGTGGCCGGTTGTACGCCGACGATCTGGATGTCCGGGTTCATGGTTTTGAGGAAACGTCCCGTGCCCATAATGGTACCAGTCGTGCCCATACTGCTGACGAAGTGCGTTACCTCACCGTTGGTATCGCGCCAGATTTCCGGGCCGGTGCCTTCGGTATGTGCACGTGGATTGTCCGGGTTGGCGAACTGGTTCAACACCCTGCCCTTACCTTCCCGCTCCATTTGCAGGGCGAGATCGCGTGCTCCTTCCATGCCTTCAGCCTTGGTAACCAGCACCAGTTCTGCACCGTAGGCTTTCATGGAGGCGCGGCGTTCGGCGCTCATGGTTTCCGGCATGATCAGCACCATTTTGTAGCCTTTGATGGCGGCGGCCATCGCCAGCGCAATGCCGGTATTACCGCTGGTGGCTTCTATCAGGGTGTCGCCGGGCTTGATTTCACCACGTTCTTCCGCATGGCGGATCATGGCAAGCGCCGGGCGATCTTTCACGGAACCTGCCGGATTATTGCCTTCCAGTTTAACCAGGATGGTGTTGGTGGTTTCACCCGGCAGGCGTTGCAAGCGCACCAGCGGGGTGTTGCCGATAAAGTCTTCAATGGTGGGGTAATGCATTGCTATTCTCCTGTCAGGATAACGAAAGCAACAGCGTGGGTGCGTTCATCCGCTAGCGATAATTGCGAAGATGTTACACCCATTGCGGTAGCAGTCACCAATGTTGTGCCGTGCAGTTGCAGCAGCGGTTTGCCGCGTGGGTCATGGGTGGTTTCGATCTCTTGCAAACGGGCTTGTGCACCGATACCCGTGCCTAACGCTTTCGCAACCGCTTCTTTGGTGGCAAAGCGCTTTGCCAGCCATGCCGCTTTATGGGCAACATCGGCAAAGCGTTGTAATTCATCCGGGTGCAAGATGCGTTCGGCAAAGCGTTCGGGGTGACGTGCCAGCATTTGCTCAATACGTGCAATCGCCACGATGTCGGTGCCGATACCAACGATTTTCACGCCCCGGCTCTCGCCTTTTGCATCAGTTCCAGCATTTCCAGCGTCGCCTGACGGATACCGACGAAAATGGCGCGCGCCACCATCGAGTGGCCGATATTGAGTTCACGGATGTGCGGAATGGCGGCAATGGCTTGCGTGTTGTGATAATCCAGCCCATGACCGGCATTGACCTGAATACCGAGACTATGCGCAAACTCGGTGGCTTCCAGAATCCGCTCCAGCTCACGCTGCCTGGCCTCGCCAGTGGCATTGGCATACGTACCGGTGTGCAGTTCGATCACGGGAGCACCGATGTCGGGTACGCGGCGGATATGTTCGATATCCGGTTCGATGAACAGTGATACGCGGATATTGGCGGCGTTCAGGCGCTGGGTAGCCTTGCGGATACGCTCAAACTGGCCAATGACATCCAACCCGCCTTCCGTAGTCAGTTCTTCACGCTTTTCGGGCACCACGCAGCAATCGTTAGGCGCAACATCGCAGGCGATACCCACCATTTCGTCGGTGGCAGCCAGTTCCAGATTCAGGCGGCTGGCGCACATTTTGCGGATCGCGTAGGCATCAGCATCCTGGATGTGGCGGCGGTCTTCGCGCAGATGGATGGTGATGGCGTGCGCGCCTGCGTCTTCCACCAACCTTACAGCTTCCAGCAAATCGGGGTATGCCGTGCCGCGCGCCTGGCGGATGGTGGCGATGTGGTCGATATTGACGCCAAGTTCGATCTTATTCATTGAGCAACTGTCTCGCGTTCAGGGTTTTGCCTTTCAGCAGCATCTGGATCAGGTAATCAAGCGTGTAACGCAACTCGGTACGCTGGTTGGCGCTCAGGGTTTCCGGTTCACGCAGGGCAATTAACAGACTTCCACCGATCAGGGTACTTCGACTCCGCTCAGCAACCGCTGTCAGCGCCGCATCCGGGTACAAACCATGGTCAGGGCGGAAACGATAGCGCACGTCAGGCAGGATGTCATCCCCGCCTGCATCGTCGTGCCACAGGTTTAGAACATAGCCTGCTGTTTCCAGCACGTCCAGTTCAAACAGTGGTAACGCCAATACATCCGTTGGGTCAAGCAGCCGGGTTAGTGTGCGCTGATAAAGGTCAAACAGCTCCACCTGCGGCTGGTGCTGCCACAAGGCGCGCAGTAGCAGTTCGTTGGCGTAGATGGCGCGGATCAGGCCAGCGCCTTTGAGCGGGTAACGACGGGTTTCGTCGGCCTGGGCGAGGGTGAAGACTTCACCCCTCCCCTGCCAATGCGCTTCCAGCAGGCGGAAAGGCTCCAGCATTCCCTTGGTACGGGTGCCCTTGCCCTTGGTGAATTTGGCAACGCAGGTGATCTTGCCAGCCTCGCGGGTAAACATGTCGAGCAACATGCTGGTATCGCGGTAGGCGTTGCGACGTAAAATGAATGCGGGTGTCAGTTCCGGCAAACTCAGGATGAAATCCCCAGACTGTGCAGGTGGCGTGGGCTGTTTTCCCAGTTTTCTTCTACCCTGACCCACAGTTTCAGCATGACCTTGCGCTCCAGGAATGCTTCCAGCGCGATGCGGGCGGAACTGCCGATGCGCTTGAGGGTTTCACCCTTGTTGCCGATCACGATGCCTTTCTGGTTGTCACGGCTGACCCAGATGACAGCGTTGATTTCGGTCAGTTTGGGCTTTTCCTCGAAGGTTTCGATTTCGACGGCGGTGGAATACGGCAATTCCTGATGCAAATACTGCATCAACTGTTCGCGGATCAGCTCGCCGCAAATGAAACGGGTGGACTGGTCGGTGACATCATCTTCGGCGTAAATCCATTCCTGTTGCGGCATGACCTTGACCAGGGCAGCCTTGAGCTGTTCGGTATTGGTGCCCTTGGTGGCGGAAAGCGGGAAGATTTCCTTGAACGGATATTTCGTCAGCACTTCAGGCAGCCAGCCAAGCAGCTTTTCCTTTTTTTCCACCCGATCGACCTTGTTGGCGACCAGGAATACCGGGCATGTAACGTGGGCAAGGCGCTGCAACACCAGCGAATCTTCATCCATCCACTTCATCGCTTCCACGATCATGACAACGGCGTCGACACCTTCGAGGGCGGCGACTGCTTCCAGGTTGATGGTTTTGTTCAACAAACTTTTGGAGGTGCGGTGAATGCCGGGCGTGTCGACGAACACGATCTGATAGTCTTCCTCGGTCAGGATGCCCCGTATGCTGTGCCGCGTGGTTTGCGGCTTGTTGGCGATGGCAGAAACCTTGAAACCGATCAGGTGGTTCATTAAGGTCGATTTGCCGACATTGGGCCGCCCGACGATGGCGACGTAACCACAACGCTGATTCATTTCGCTGTTACCTGCTCAAATGCCAGCCCGGCAGCTTCCTGCTCGGCCTTGCGGCGGCTGCTGGCAGTACCTTGGGTACGGATGCCAAAACCGGGAACAACGCATTCCGCCGTAAAGGTCTGGCGATGCGCTTCACCCTGTACCTCCAGCAGGTTGTATTCCGGTAATGCATGTCCGCGTGACTGGAGGAATTCCTGCAAGCGGCTTTTGGGGTCTTTCAGATCATCTTCGGACGGCAGGTTATCCAGACGGCTGCCATAAGCAGTCAAGATGAACTTCTGTACTGCATCCAGCCCCTGTTCCAGATAAATGCAACCGATCAGCGCTTCAAAAGCGTCTGCGATGATGGATTTACGCCGAAACCCGCCGCTTTTCAGCTCCCCCGGCCCGAGGCGCAGGAAATCGCCGATTGACAGGTCAACAGCAATGCCCGCCAGTGCATTCTCGTTAACCAGCGAGGCGCGCAGGCGACTGAGGTAACCCTCGCTGGCCCGTGGCATCTTTTTATAAAGCTCCGTGGTGATAACCAGCCCGAGCACGCTATCACCAAGGAACTCCATCCGCTCGTTGTTCTTGCCATCCGCACTGCGGTGGGTGATGGCGCGGACAAAGGTATCCGTCGCCATCAGTTCGCTACCCAGTAGCTTGGTCAGTTTGTTCAAGTATCTCCAGCCTTTCCCAGCTCCGCTGAATATTTAAAAGTCGTCAGGAATTCGATATTTGCCATCCAATGTTTGCGCACTTCATAGTTGACTTCAAGTGCACGCACATTTTTCTTGCCTTGCACTTGCTCCACCGAGAATGCATCCGCTGACAAAGTATACAACCCGTTGATATTCAAATAGTCATTTATTTTACCTTTGATCTGCTGTTTGCTTGCATGGGCCATATCTGGTTCCATGGCAATGTCATCCACCATTGAGCGGACCGCATAGAATTCCAGATACAGCGGTATCAGTTTCACAGCTGTCACGAACATGAAGGTGATCAGGCCAGCACCTGCCACCCAACTCAAAAATGTTGCGCCTTTCTGCTTTCGCATAATCCAGACACCTTGTTGTTATTGATTGATTAGTTTGCGAGTAAACAGAGCAGTGATCAGTTGATGGCGTTCCCGATGCGGGACGCCTCGAATCCGTCACCACCGAAGTTTATGTGCATCCAGATATAAGCTGCCTTGCCAACAAGATTGGCTTCAGGCACCAGCCCCCACATGCGGCTATCATTACTCATGTCACGGTTATCGCCCATCATGAAATAATGGCCTTCCGGCACGGTGATGGATCCTGTTTTGCCGCCAGTATTGGGCACTATTAGAATATCATGCGAAACTCCCAGCAAATCCTCCTTCAGACGGGTGGTAGGACGGCTGCCGTTGTGCTGATCCAGTGCAATATATTCGCCGATAGTGGAACGATCGAGTTCAATGCCATTAACCCTGAGGGTTTTATTGTTCCACTCCACGACATCACCCGGAACGCCAATCAGGCGTTTGATATAATCAACCTTCGGGTTTTCAGGATAGCGGAAGACCACAACATCGCCACGCTGCGGCTCACCCACCTCCAGAATTTTGTCATGCAATACCGGCAGCCTTAAACCATACGCAAATTTGTTTACCAGGATGAAGTCGCCAATTTCCAGGGTCGGCAGCATTGAACCGGATGGAATGCGAAATGGCTCAATCACAAATGAACGCAATAGCAGCACAGCCAGCAATACCGGGAAGAATGAACGTGCGTATTCCAGCAGCACGGACTCTTCCTCGGGATTGTTGTTACGGCTGAAAAGCGCATACAGCAACCAGATGACACCACTGACCGCCGTCGCGGCCACTAGCCAGAATTCCAGATCAAAATCCATGTCTTGTCCTTATCTCTCTTTATTTATCACTTACTTTTAATACAGCGAGGAATGCTTCCTGCGGGATTTCTACGCTACCCACCTGCTTCATGCGCTTTTTGCCTTCTTTCTGTTTTTCCAGCAGTTTGCGCTTACGGCTGACATCACCGCCGTAGCATTTTGCCAATACATCCTTACGCATGGCCTTGACCGTACTGCGGGCGATGATGTTGCTGCCGATGGCGGCCTGGATCGCAACTTCGTACATCTGGCGCGGAATCAGGTCTTTCATTTTTTCCACCAACTGGCGGCCACGTGACTGGGCGAAATCACGATGGATCATGAGCGCCAGTGCGTCCACTTTTTCACCATTGACCAGAACATCAACCCGCACCATCGGAGCAGGTTCAAACCGATCCATGGCATAATCGAAAGAAGCGTAACCACGGCTGACCGATTTCAGGCGGTCGAAGAAATCCATCACCACTTCCGCCAGCGGCAAGTCAAAGGTCAGGGAAACCTGGCTGCCCATGTATTGCATGTTTTTCTGGATGCCGCGCTTTTCGATACACAGCGTAATGACATTGCCCAGATAATCTTGTGGCACCAGAATCGTGCCGCGAATGATCGGCTCGCGGATTTCCTTGATCTTGTTGACTGGCGGCATTTCTGCCGGGCTGTGGATCATCAGCTTTTCATCATTGGTCTGGATGACTTCGTAGACAACCGTTGGTGCCGTGCTGATCAGGTTGAGGTTGTATTCACGCTCCAGACGCTCCTGCACGATTTCCATGTGCAACATGCCAAGGAAACCGCAACGGAAACCAAAGCCCAGTGCCTGTGAGGTTTCCGGCTCATAAAACAGTGCCGAATCATTCAACTTGAGCTTGGAAAGCGCATCCCGCAGGTTTTCATACTGGTCGGATTCGATCGGGAAAATACCAGCGAATACGCGCGGCTGGATTTCCTTGAACCCGGCCAGTGGCTTGTCAGCCGGTTTTTGTGCATCTGTAATGGTGTCGCCGACTTTTGCTGCGTCAATTTCCTTGATACCGGAAATCATGAAGCCGACTTCGCCTGCACGTAACACCTCCAGATCCTTGGTTTTGGGTGTATAAACGCCAACACGCTCGACCTGAATATCACGCCCTGAGGACATGAAGCGGATTTTCATTTTCTTGCGCAACTCACCGTCAATGACCCGCACCAAAACAACCACACCGAGGTAATTGTCGAACCAGGAGTCGATGATCAGGGCTTTCAACGGTGCGTCAGGATCGCCTTGCGGAGGGGGAATGCGTTCTACCAGTTGTTCCAGCAGGTCTTCGATGCCAATGCCGGTCTTGGCACTGACCTTGACTGCATCAGTCGCATCAATGCCGATAATATCTTCGATTTCCTGACACACACGGTCAGGGTCAGCGGCAGGCAGGTCAATCTTGTTGAGTACCGGCACCACTTCCAGATTCAGGTCGATGGCGGTATAGCAGTTGGCGACACTTTGCGCTTCCACACCCTGGGATGCGTCCACGACCAACAGTGCGCCGTCACAGGCCGATAGCGAACGGGAAACTTCATAGGAAAAGTCTACGTGCCCTGGCGTATCAATGAAATTCAGATGATAGGTTTCGCCATTGCGCGCATGGTAATCCAGCGACACACTTTGCGCCTTGATGGTGATGCCACGTTCACGCTCCAGATCCATGGAGTCCAGTACTTGCGCCGCCATTTCACGGTTTTCAAGACCACCACAATGCTGGATGAAACGATCCGAGATAGTCGATTTACCGTGGTCAATATGCGCAATAATAGAAAAGTTGCGGATGTTCCTGTTTGCCTCACCCATGCTGTAATGCTTGCCTCAAAATCGCTTCGTCGAGGAAATGCCAGAATAAAATCTGCTCTCCCCATGCCACTACCGGGACATCGGCATTGAAACGCGCTTTCAAAGCAGGATCTGCATCGATGTCTACCAGCCCGAAACCAAAGTTCAGTTCATCCTGAAATTCAGCCAAAAGGGCTGTCATCTCGTCACATAGATGACAGCCCACGCGATAATACACGGTCAAGTGGACTTTTGCTTCACTCTGTTGCATTTGCCTCAATCTTCATGGCCAGAAAACGTGCGGAACCGTCACGTTGTACCAGCACTGCAACCGTTTTTCCAGCTTTCAGACCTGCTGCAATGGTTTGGACGGATTCTGCTGAAGCCACAGGTTGACCATCAATTTCGCTGATAATATCGCCTTCAATGATGCCGGTTTTACGGGCAGGCTCGCCGATAACAGCCTCAACTCGCGCTCCGCCTTTCAGGTTGAGTGCCTGCAAGCTTGCCTGATCGACAGGTGCCAGTTTCATCCCCAGTACACCTGCAACAGGAGCCTGGATTGGCGACTGCCCGGATTCATCAGCACTTGAAACCTCCCGCTCATTTGGTAGCGCGGCCACTTTCAGGATTACATTCTGGCGTTCGCCGTCACGCAAAATGCTGACATTGACCGCTTTGCCCAGCGGTGTTTTGCCAACCAGCGGCGGCAGCGCGCTGGCATCCGCAACACTGATGCCATCAAATTCCAGAATAACGTCACCCTGTCTGAGCACATTGATAGCCGGGCCTGTCGGGATAACCTGTGCAACCAGGGCACCTTCCGGTTTGAACATGTTGAAGGACTGTGCCAGATCGGCATCAAGTTCCTGGATGTAAACACCTATCCAGCCTCGGGACACACTTCCGTTGCTTTTCAGCTGATTGATGACATCCAGTGCAATATCGATAGGAATGGCAAACGAAACCCCCATGAAACCGCCCGAACGGCTGTATATCTGTGAATTGATCCCGATCACTTCGCCATCAAGGTTGAACAGCGGGCCACCAGAGTTGCCAGGGTTGATGGCTACGTCGGTCTGGATGAAAGGCACATAGTTTTCAGCAGGCAGACTGCGCCCCGTCGCACTGACAATGCCAGCAGTAGCGCTATGATCAAAGCCAAACGGGGAGCCGATTGCCAGCACCCACTCACCCACTTCCAGATTTTCCGAAGCACCCATTTTCAGGATAGGCAATCCGCTGGCTTCGACTTTCAGCAGGGCGATATCCGTACGTTCATCGCTACCTACAATTTTTGCCGTCAGTTCACGCCCATCGCTCAGTTTCACCTTGATCTCATCCGCACCGCTTACCACATGGTGATTGGTGACGATGTAACCATCTGCGCTATAGATAAAACCGGAACCACGGGAATTGCTATCAAAATCGAACGGGCTAGAGCCATTACCTTCCGGGTCAAAAAAACGCTTCATCAATTCATCGAAGAACTCTTCCGCTTCCGGTGAATTGAACTCTTTCGGCAGCATCTTTTGGGGGGAAAGCTTCTGTTTAGTGCTGATGTTGACGACTGCCGGGCTATTCTCTTTTACCAAGCCGGTAAACTGGGGCAAATCACGTGCATATGCACTGCCTGCAAACAGGCAAACACAGACCAGCAGGACAGCCTGTAGCGTTCTTTTCAACATAAAGCCCCTCTTCAAGAAATAATGTGTAACATGCCTGTATAGGATACTACGGACAGTTGCAGGAGAATCAAGAAGATGGCATTAATGAAGTGTAAATTGGCTGCTCCCTTGCGCGCAGGATGACCGGCTGGAAGCCCTTGTCATGCAGGGAACGGGCGCAAATGATGTTGGCCAGCCGCAAACTGCCCAGCAGCCCTGCAAGCGCCGACAGTATTACCCCCGCTTCGCCGGTCACACCAACCAGCATGAGCAGTTCATGCCCAAGAATGGCAGCCAGCACCATACCAACCAATGGCAGCAGGTAGGCTAGCAAGGAGTAAAGTACCAGCGCATTTCCCTGCATGCCAATAATCACGGAATCACCTGGGCGGGCGTAAACCGGGTTCACCACCCGCATTTTTTGCGGCGGCTTGCGCATGAAATCGAACGGAGATGATGAAGAGCACGAGGACTTGGCAGAACAAACGCTACATCCCTTGCTTTCCTGTCCTGGCAAGACCCATGCGTAACCGCCATCAACACTGACAACCAACGCTGTTTGCTCAATCATAGTTTTTTTCTCCCATGAACCATTTGTTGTTGTTTTCAGCTCATGATACACGGGAGAACTTGACCGAAACTTAACCATATCCGAGTTCCGCTCAGCGGGCATGTTGCAACCCTTCACTAATCTTTTTCAGCGTCGCCACCGGCACTTCACCGACTAACACCACCTTGTAGCCATCCCTTTCAGCAGTAAAGATATTCATCGCACCTGCTGACAATTCCATATTTTCCAGAGCGCCCGGCTGGCCGGGTTCCACAATAAATACGGATACGGATGTCATGTCATCCGACAGGATAACCTGTCTGACGCCGCTTCCCGGCTCCATCAGGCTTTGCACTTGCCGGAATCCGGCAGGCAGGGAGGTAAATGACCAGCCACCATCATTGGCATCGACGCCTGCGCTCGCTGGTGCTGCCTGCAAGGCAGGTGCATTGGTACGAAAACCTGCTTCACCTGCTGGCTGAACAACTTCCACAATATCCAGAGCCGTAAACATCAACTGTTCAACTGGCTGATGTGAACGATCCACCAGCGAATATTTCAGCAACATGCCACTCACCGGGTCAATGCAGTAGCGTTGCAGGTAACGCATGCGGTCACGGGGTCGCGCCACCACAATCCGACATGAACGGTTGGCCACCTGTTCCTCGCCACCAAAATCCAGTGCATACACCTGCTCCATCTGCGGCTGGATCTGCTGGAATTTGGCAAGGGAAAAACTTTCCACTGCCTGAGCAGGTACTTCCCCACCTTGTGAGAGGCGAATTACACTATCCTTTTCTGCCCCACCCTCAACAGAATGGGTAATCTGGTAGGTGGAAAGGTCATTGCCTTGCACATACACCAGGGTTCCCGCGTAATTCAGGGTGTGTACAGCGGTGCGCATCTGGCTCAGCAAAGCCATTGCATCATTTGCCATAACAGGCGGCGTACTTGCCAGCAAGACTGCAAACACCGCAGTGGAAACAGGACGCTTAATGTTCATTGCCATAAGAAACAGCCCGGATAGAAGGAGCAATAGCCGTCGTAGACGCATACTTCACATGCTGCGCAACATACTGCTTCAGGATGTCGCGAGTTTGTGAATCGATACGACCAACTTGACGGATACGGGTATCAGTGTCGACTTCCATAGTAACAGCAACGGCCACCGTTTCAGCAGCTGGCAATGCCACAACGGTTTGCGCTTGACCTGGGACAGTAGTCGTTACTGCAACAGTATGCATGCCATCACGATCAGGACTCTGCAAGAACAGCATTCCTCCCATCGCGACAGCAGCTATGGTTGCAGCAATTGCCACTCCCCAGCCACTACGGTTCACAACCGGCCTGTCTACCGGCATTTCCACAACGGACGCACCATATGTTGGCTCGTCTGCGAGTTCATCCTGAATCCGGGTCAGCAAGGATGCCCCTTGGCTGATGCGCTGCCCCCGCCCTGCACGCATGGTTTCACCAATCAGTGCATAACGTGACAGGGTTTGCCCCAATTCATCGTCTTTTTTCAACTCATTCAGCAGCCTGCGCCGCTCGAATTCTCCCGCCTCGTCATCCAGTAACGCTGACAGGAATTCTTCTTTGCTTGTATTCATTTCATTTCACCTACACCTGAGACACTACTCTCGGGGTTTAATCAAGCAGTGGTCTCAACACCTTATCGATCGACTCCCGTGCGCGAAAAATACGCGAACGGACAGTACCTATTGGACACTCCATTGTCACTGCTATTTCTTCGTAACTCATGCCTTCCAGCTCGCGCAACACGATCGCCATACGTAAATCTTCCGGCAAGTCATCAATCGCCCGGTTGATTGCATTGCGGATTTCATCCGTCAGCATTTCATGCTCGGGTGTTGCATATTCTTTTAGAGCAGACTCACCGCCAAATTGTTCCGCTTCATCTGCATCTATATCGGTATCGGGCAAACGGCGGCTCTGGGAAACCAGATGATTCTTGGCTGTATTGATGGCGATCCGGTAAAGCCAGGTATAGAAAGCGCTGTCGCCACGGAAGCTTTTCAAGCCACGATAGGCTTTGATGAAGGCTTCCTGCGCCACATCCATGGCCGTATCATGGTCATGTACATACCTCAAAACGAGGTTGATGACTTTGTGTTGATATTTTAGAACCAGGATATCGAATGATTTTTTATCTCCCGTCTGGACACGTTGCACCAGTTCGAGATCGGTTAAGCTAACGCCCATCAGGGCTGTTCTCCATATGGTTGTTATGTGGTAAAGGTTATATGCTACAGATCACCTGTCAATAATAGAATAGCAGGGTTGATTAAATCAGCCGCTTGAACAAGAGGTAAATAATGTACGATGTACTGATTATCGGCAGTGGCGCAGCCGGTCTGACACTGGCGTTGAGCCTGCCGGGAAGCTGCCGGGTTGCGGTGCTAAGCAAGGATATCATCACCGAGGGCAGCACAGTCTACGCACAAGGTGGCATTTCCGCCGTGCTGGATGCGACCGACAGCGTGGATTCCCACATCGAAGACACCCTGAATGCCGGGGCTGGCCTGTGTGATAGCAACGCAGTACGTTTCACGGTGGAAAACGGTGCGAAATCAATCAACTGGCTGCTGGACGCAGGCGTTCCCTTCACCCGCGACGAACATGATGCCAACCGCCTGCACCTGACCCGCGAAGGCGGGCACAGCCACCGGCGCATAGCCCACGCTGCCGACGCCAGTGGTGCCGCGATTGAAAATACCCTGGTGAGTCAGGTGCTCCAGCATTCCAACATCACTGTGCTGGAACACCACATTGCAGTTGACCTGATCACCGCCCGCAAGCTGGGGCATCGTGACAATCGATGTATCGGTGCTTACGCCCTCAACCGCAAGGCCAAACGCATCACCCCCATTCAGGCACGTTTTACCGTCATTGCTACCGGGGGAGCCAGCAAGGTATACCTGTACACCAGCAACCCGGATGGTGCCAGCGGCGATGGCATTGCCATGGCATGGCGTGCCGGTTGCCGGGTAGCCAACATGGAATTCATGCAATTCCACCCTACCTGCCTGTACCATCCACACGCCAAATCCAGCCTCATCACTGAAGCGGTGCGTGGCGAAGGCGGGCGCTTGCTGTTGCCGGATGGAACCCGCTTCATGCCGCGTTTCGACCCACGTGCCGAACTCGCACCGCGTGACATCGTGGCGCGTGCCATCGACCACGAAATGAAACGGCTGGGGCTGGATTGTGTTTACCTTGACATCAGCCACAAGCCAAAAGATTTCATCCTCAACCATTTCCCCAACGTCTATGCCACCTGCCTGAAATTTGGCTACGACATGAGCAAGGAACCTGTGCCTGTAGTACCTGCCGCCCACTACACCTGCGGCGGGGTCATGACCGACCAGCATGGACGCACCGATGTCGATGCGCTGTATTGCGTAGGTGAAGCCTCCTACACCGGCCTGCACGGAGCCAACCGCATGGCCAGCAATTCCCTGCTGGAATGCATTGTCTACGGGCAGGCTGCCGGACGTGACATCATCGCCCGCCTGGACGAAACTGCTCTTGACGTGGACATCCCCCACTGGGACGAAAGCCGCGTTACCGACTCCGACGAGCGCGTGGTCATCACCCACAACTGGGATGAAATCCGCCGCTTCATGTGGGACTACGTGGGCATCGTGCGCACCACCAAACGCCTGCAACGCGCCCGCAACCGCATCGAACTGCTATTGCGCGAAATCGACGAATACTACACCAACTTCCGCGTCACCAGCGATCTGGTCGAATTGCGCAATCTGGCGCTGGTAGCACGCCTGATCATCCGCTCAGCATTGTTGCGCAAGGAAAGCCGGGGGCTGCATTACACCCTCGACTACCCCAAAGCCGACCCGAAGATGGAAGGAATTCCCACCATCCTTGATCCGATTACCACTTATCACCCCCATTGACGTATTAACATCGGGGACATTTACGCTACAATCGCCAGCTTTCAGACTTATGGCTTCAGGATACGGCATGGAACTTTCTGCACTGACTGCACTTTCCCCCACCGACGGGCGTTACGCCAGCAAAACTGCCGCGCTACGTCCATGGTTCAGCGAATACGGCTTGATTTACCACCGGGTACTGGTGGAAATCCGCTGGCTGCAAATGCTCGCCTCCCACCCGCAAATTGCGGAAGTGCCACCCTTCTCTGCCGAAGCCAATGCGTTTCTGGAAAGCATCCTCAGCAATTTCGCCGAAGCCGACGCGCTGCGTGTCAAAGCCATTGAACGTACTACCAACCATGACGTAAAAGCAGTCGAGTACTATTTAAAGGAAAAAATTGCCGGGCAGACTGAACTGGAAGCTGTCAGCGAGTTCATTCACTTCGCCTGCACTTCCGAAGACATCAACAACCTGTCCTATGCCCTGATGCTGAAAGGAGGCATGGAACAGGTCATCCAGCCTGAACTTGCCATCACCATTGATGCCATCCGCAAGCTGGCACACGACTATGCCGAAATCCCGCTGCTGTCGCGCACCCATGGACAACCCGCCTCCCCCACCACCCTGGGCAAGGAAATGGCGAATGTGGCTTATCGCCTGCAACGCCAACAAAAACAGATTCTTGCAGCGCAATATTTAGGTAAAATCAATGGTGCGGTAGGCAACTACAACGCGCATATCAGCGCCTATCCCGATATCGACTGGCAAGCCACCGCCGAACAGTTCGTCACCTCGCTTGGTCTGAACTGGAACCCTTACACCATCCAGATCGAGCCGCACGATTACATCGCCGAAACTTTCGACGCCGTAGCCCGCTTCAACACCATCCTGATCGACTTCTGCCGTGATGTGTGGAGCTATATTTCACTCGGCCACTTCAAACAGAAAGTGATTGCGGGCGAAGTCGGTTCCTCCACCATGCCGCACAAGGTCAACCCAATCGATTTCGAAAATGCAGAAGGCAACCTCGGCATCGCCAACGCTCTGATGACACATCTGGCGCAGAAACTACCCATTTCCCGCTGGCAGCGCGACCTGACAGACTCTACTGTGCTACGCACCCTAGGCGTCGGTCTGGGGCATTCCCTGATTGCCTACCAGTCAGCCCTCAAAGGTATCAGCAAGCTGGAAGTCAATATCCGCAGTACCGCTGCTGACCTGGACTCCAACTGGGAAGTACTGGCAGAACCCATTCAAACCGTCATGCGCCGTTACGGCATCGAGCAACCTTACGAAAAACTCAAAGCGCTCACCCGTGGGCAACGGATCACCCCGGAAGGTTTGCGCGACTTTGTGAACGGACTGGAAATGCCACAGGAAGCCAAAGATGCCCTGATTGCGATGACGCCCGCATCATACATCGGCAATGCAGTTGAACAAGCGAAGGCGATTTAATCATGTCCGGTATATTTGGTGATATTTCCGTTGAGGAATTTCTACGTGATTACTGGCAAAAAAAGCCGCTATTAATACGCCAGGCATTTCCTGGTTTCGAATCCCCCATTAGCCAGGATGAATTGGCGGGACTAGCCTGCGAAACGGATACTTCCCGCATTGTCATTGAAAAAGGCGGCAAATACCCGTGGGAAGTCAGGCACGGCGCTTTTGATGATGATGACTTCACCAATCTGCCAGAAACACATTGGACTTTACTGGTAAATGACACCGACCAGTATTTGCCGGAATTGAAAGCCATTATGGAGCCTTTCCGGTTTATTCCGGACTGGCGAATTGACGATCTAATGATCAGTTTTGCCGTTGAAGGCGGCTCTGTCGGCCCACATGTGGATGAATATGATGTATTCCTGATTCAGGCACAGGGTCAGCGCCGTTGGCAAATAAATACTGACCCGGTAAAGCCGGACAACTTCCTGCCGGATCTGGAACTGCGCATCATGCGTGATTTCAAAGTCGGGGAAGAGTGGATAGTGGAACCGGGCGACATGCTATATCTGCCCCCCAATATTCCCCATTACGGTGTAGCGCTGAATGAATGCATGACCTACTCCGTGGGCTTTCGTGCGCCCTCACAGGCTGACATGCTGGAACGCCTAGTGGAAGACCTGTTGGAACAACCTCGCCTGAAGCAGCGCTTCTCAGATGCGGGACGCAGCTTACAGACCAACCCCGGTGAATTAGCAGAAACCGATATTGACCGCCTGGTCGACTTCGTTGCCGATGCATTACCGCAAGACACCCACGCCTTGCAAATGTGGTTAGGAAAATACCTGAGCGAACCCAAAGCCGGTAATAACCCCCTGGAGCCAGAAGACATCAGTAAATCAAAATTAGAAAAATTTATTAAAGCTAAAAAATCTTTTGCCAAAACGGCCAACTGCCGATTCCTCTATCTTTTAGCCGGTAGTGACCTTTGCCTGTTTGCCAATGGGAGCCAGCACACTTTACCTCCCGCCTCACTAGGCTTTGTTCAAATGCTCTGCAAAAACGATGTATTCAAGCATACTGACTATAAAATACACATAACCGACAAGGAATGTTTTGAAACCCTACACGAACTGCTGTGCACCGGTTTAATCTACATCGTCGAATAACCATTATCCCCGCTTATTGAATCTGCATTTATAACTACCGTTCATCAGCAATTCAGCCATCGCCAAGTACCATATGTTTATAAATATTTCATATCATTGGCTTGGTATGAGCGCAGTTTTATTTACAAACAGGGGAACAACATGGATTTTAAAAAGTCCATTTCTGCCGCCATGTGCGGCGCTATCATTGCAGGCATAAGTCTGCTCTCGGTATCGTCGGCGGCCAGCGCCGCCGATACTAAATACAAAATATCGATGAAGCGGGCGAATCCCGCCGAGCCGATCAGTCGTGACGGCATTCTGTCAGCAGTCAAGTCAAAGTACAAGGGACGCATCCTGTCCGTACAGGAAAAACCATCTCCTTCTACGCCAGACTGCCATATCGTCCGCATGCTATCCCTTGATGGTGAATACATGACCATCCAGGTAGCCTGTGGCAACTAGGCATCTGAAAACAGGCTTGCGAGAAAAACACAGATAAGGTGTGAATGCCCGGTAGGTTGAAGTACCTTCCGGGCATTTCTTTTTTGGGGTAATCAAATTGGTAGTTTTTTATTCCTGATAAGCTGGTGTATGATTAGGGGGCTCGCCTTTTTAGCGTTGGGGCTGCTGACGGGCTGATTTCAACATATTGACAAACTTAAAAGAATTCCATTATGCGCGTACTTGTAGTTGAAGATGAAAAAATTATCCGCGACCAGGTGGCAGACGATCTGAAAAAAAATGGCTTTACTGTGGATGTTGCTGCCGACGGAGCCCAAGGTATGTATGTGGCTCTGGAATATCCTATTGACATAGCAGTCATTGACCTTGGCCTGCCAAACAAACCGGGCGCACCGGTCAACAATGAACATGGGCTAGATATTATCCGCACAGTCCGGGCAAAAGGGCTGGACTACCCAATCATCATCCTGACCGCCCGCGACCGCTGGCAAAACAAGGTGGAAGGTCTGGAAGCGGGTGCTGATGATTACGTCACCAAGCCATTTCATACAGAAGAACTGATCGCCCGCTTGCGCGTTCAGCTAAGACGGACGGGACGCTGGACACAAGCGGAACTTAACTGTGGCCCAATCCGCCTGAACACTTCCGAGCAGCGGGTATATGTCAACGATACTGAAGTGACCCTGACAGCCTACGAATACCGGGTGCTGGAACACCTTATCCTCCATGCAGGGGAAGTCGTTTCCAAAACACGCCTGACCGATAGCTTGTATGAGGAAGACGCTGATCGTGACAGTAACGTGATTGAGGTTTTCATTCGCCGCCTGCGCATCAAGCTGGATCCGGACGATACCCTCAAGCCAATCGAAACGCTGCGGGGTCGGGGTTATCGTTTTACCCTGCCTCGCAGCTAACGCAGTGGTAAATCTTTTCCTGAAATTACATACGTTTAACTCATGACCAGATCCTTAAGAAGTCGACAACTCATCAGTGGTTTTGGTGTCATCATGGTCGGGATAGTCATGCTCGGCAGCATGCTGCACTGGTTTGCCTATCGCTATAAGATTGACCAGAAACAAAGTGAGTTAACGGAAATTTCATACAACGTACTGGGTTTCCTGGAATTCCGGGAAGGCAAGTTTGAAGTAGTCGATGATAACGACATGCTGAACAAGGCCGAAAAGATGATCGAGAAGTACGGCTTGCAGGACGTTGACCGCGCCCGTTTCGCCTACGTGATCGACACCTCGACCAAACAAGTCATCTGGAGCGCCAACAGCAAGGGCAAGCCAACCCAGGCTGACCAGAATTATTTCCTGTACTTTGATCTGGCCAAGCAGAAAACCAGTTACAAACCATTTTTTGCCCAGCAGAGACCGCTGCTCCCGTCAGATGGACGCGA
This sequence comes from Gammaproteobacteria bacterium, assembly GCA_018822845.1. GTDB lineage: Bacteria > Pseudomonadota > Gammaproteobacteria > Thiotrichales > Thiotrichaceae > Thiothrix. The sequence continues at coordinate 31,824 of JAHJJD010000071.1, forward strand.
ACTTGATGCGCAATCCAAGCAGACCTACAATCAGGAATACCTGCTGGCTGTACAAAATTTCTCGCTGCCACCACATGGTGAATACCAGTTTATTGCCGGTCTTTCGATTGCTGATATCGAAAAGGAAATGCAGGACATGCGGCAAAAGTTCGCTATATTGCTGTTCCTTTCCGCAGTACTAGTGTTGATTGCCCAAATGGCCCTGAGTTTTTGGGTGGTCGCCCCCATCAAGGAATTCGAAGATGAGGTCAAGTCCATTGAAGCCGGGGAACGCGATACCATTGGCGATGAATATCCGGAGGAGCTTATTCCGGTCAAAAACGCCCTCAATGGCCTGATCAGCTTTGAAAAAGGCCAGAAACAGCGCTTCAAGGACTCACTCGATGACCTCGCGCACAGCCTGAAAACGCCACTGGCCGCCATGCAGAACCAGCTAGACCAACTGGAACGCATCGACATCCAGCATCCGCAAATACACACGGGCATGAAAGTTTTCGAGGCGCAAATCGAACGGATGCGTGAAATCATTTCCCACCAGTTGCGCCGCGCCATGGTCACCAACCAGGGTGCCATGATCCTTGCCCAGCCAGTACGCCCTGTGCTGTTCCGTTTGCGCGATACTTTGCAAAAGGTTTACCGTGACAAGCCGTTCGAAATCCACATCAATGTCGATGAATACGCCAAATGCCGTATGGATGCGGAGGACATGATGGAACTGTTCGGCAACCTGCTCAATAACGCCTGCCGTTTCTGCAAGGATGTCGTGGAGGTTTCCGCCCATCACGAAAACAACATGCTGATGGTCGACATTGACGATGACGGCATGGGCTTCCCGACCGAAAACCCATCCAAGCTACTGCAACGCGGCATCCGTGAAGACAGTAAAAGCGAAGGTCAGGGCATCGGTCTGGCGGTCAGTACCGAAATCATTTCGGCGATTGGCGGCAAAATCGAATTGCTGGTTTCGCCCTATGTTGGCGCACGGGTACGTCTGCATTTGCCCGTCTAACAGATCATCCCACGGCTAATTGATTACACGGAGCGGTACCTTGTCGACTGCTCCGGCAGCATCGAATACCGTCACCTCGTAATCACCCGCACGTTCAAATGTATGGCGCAATCCCTTGTGGCTAGCATCCACACCAACTGTTTCGCCGTTGACCAGCCATATGTAATTACCCTGCCCGCCCTCTGCCAGCAAATCGATGCTGACAGCGCCACTGGCTGGCAAATACAGGCGGGTGCTGGCATCCAGGTTGCGTATCGCCAGCTCCACACCCGCCTGCTGGCGGATATTGGGCGGGCAACCCGGATCCATTTCCGGCAGATGCATTTTCTCAAGAAGGGAGGCTGGCAGCCAGGGATACAATTCCACTGGCCACTGCGCCATCTGATACGGCACACGTGCTGCAACCGGGCAATCCGGCGTAACACGCAAGCCCGTCACGGCATTCAACCAGACTGTACGCAAACCTGCCGACCAACCGGGCTTTTGCAGGTTGGGCAAGGCGGGCGGAATCAGGCCATCCAGTATCCATGCCTGCTGGCGCACATGGCAATGTTCCGGCTGGGTAGTAGCGGCACTTTCGCCCAGTGGCCAGCAAATATCCTCACTGCTTACGCTGGCCGGGCGACGACGGGTATTCACCCCCCCGCTTTTGGGAAGTGCCCGGAAAACATCGAACAGGATCGGCCCGGCAGCATACGCCCCGAACCGCCCAGGCAATGGCGTTCCATCCGGCCTGCCTGTCCACACGCCTACGCTATAGCGGTCACTCACCCCAACTGCCCAAGCATCACGGAACCCGTAACTGGTACCCGTTTTCCAGGCAATTCCGGCAGAATTGACCGCACCTTCCGGTGGTGCTATCGAGCGCAGAATATCCTGTACGATCCATGCTGCTCCCGCCGACAACATGCGTCGCTCCACCAGGGGATCATCCGGCACGAACCGTGGCGCAACCGAAACTCCCTCACGGGCGAAAGCGCTGAAGCCACGCACCAGCTCCTCCAGCGTTGTACCTGCCCCACCAAGAATAACACTCAGATTGGGTTCCGCCTGTTCAGGAAAGGTAATGCCCACCCCGCCATTACGCAAGCGCGCAACAAACCCGGCAGGCGTCAGGCGTTGCAGGATATCGACAGCAGGAATGTTGAGCGACTGCTGCAAGGCTTCCGACACACTGACTGCGCCGGAAAATTGCCGGAAAAAGTTTTTCGGGGCGTAATCTTCCAGCCGTATCGGTACATCGCTCAGCAAACTGGCAGAATGCAGCAGACCGTCATCCATCGCCATTCCGTACAGGAACGGCTTCAGGGCAGAACCCGGCGAGCGTAGCGCCTGCACCATGTCCACATGCCCAAAGCGGCTATCGTCATAAAAACTGGCGGAACCGGCATAGGCACGTATATACCCCGTAGCATTTTCCATTACCAGCACACCTGCCGACGCATTGTCCGGCAGACTCCCCAAACGGGTACGCAGGATGTTTTCCACTGCCCACTGGGCATTCGGATGCAGACTGGTTTGCAAGCGCGCCTTGTTATCTGCAAAAGCCCGCGCTTTCATGCGCTGTGCGAACAACGGTGCCGTCATGGGTTGCTGGAAATGCGCCGTAACAACCTGTTCCAGCATGGCGTCTTCCACGGTCTCCGCCGACCAGACACCCAGACTTGCCATGCGGCGCAACACCTTGTCACGGTAGCGCTGTGCCCGCTCCGGATAACGGTCTGGGCGCAACCGGGAAGGTGCTTGCGGCAACACGGCCAGCAAGGCCGCCTCCGCATGACTCAGGTTCAGGGCAGGCTTGTGCAGCCAGGCAAAACTGGCCGTTTGCACACCCTCCATGGGGCCGCCGAAAGGCGCAAGATTAAGGTAGAAAGTGAGGATTTCATCCTTGCTGTAATGCCACTCCAGTTGCAGGGCACGGAACATCTGTTGAAACTTGCCATCCACATCCCTGCTATGGGGGTCAAGGATACGCGCCACCTGCATGGTCAGCGTAGAGCCGCCGGAAACGATGTCGCCGGTTTTCAGCCATTGCCAGCCTGCCCGCAATAGCGCCACCGGATTAATGCCGGGATGCCGGTAAAACCAGCGATCCTCATATTCAAGCAGGGCTTGCACGTAAAGGGGGGAAATTTCATCCAGCGTCACGGGATAACGCCACACGCCCTGGCTGTCGGCAAATGCACGCAAAGGCGTTCCATCTTCCGCCAGAATCAGGACGCTGCGAACCCGTTCGGGGTCAGGCAGGGGCCAGAAACGGTCTGCCAGTAAAAACAGCAGGAGCAGTGCCGCCACTACCCCGGCTGTATACGTGCTACGTCTGACGACCCGCCAACGCCACATGGCCTAAGGGGAAATCTTCAACAAGCCAGGGGTGGTGCCAATGCCGTTCAGCTCAGGCCGGTACATATCCTCTACATACGGTGGCGGCACAGCAAACTCACCCGCAGATACAACCCGCACCATGTAGAACAGGTGGTGCCTTGCTTTTGCTTCCAGTGGCAATGCGGCAATATAGCGGTCGTCACGGAATTCCTGGGTGCGGATATTGCTGCTACCCAGCAATTCACTCACCGGCTTGTCCAGCCCGGCAAGCATGATTCCTTCCACCGCCTCGTTGTTGTACAGGTTGGTGTTTTCAATTTCGAACGCTGCCGGGATGAAATCCACCACCAACGCATCGTTGAGACTGGTTTTGCTGCTGATGCTCAGGTGGGTCAGCAGCAGGCTGCCGGGCTTTATGTCCTGCGGCTGCACCTTTTCGCCTTTCATGCTGTACCATTCCCGCTGGATTTCAACCGGATCATTATCCAGCGCAGGCGAAGCATCCGGATAGCCATCCAGCGACAGACTGGCGTACAGTGAACCCTTGCCGCCAGCTGTCAAGGTAACATTTTTCTGCAAGGCTTCAGCAGTCAGCGGACGTACCAGCAAACCACTGCCAGCAAGCTCTACTGTATCATCACCCACTTTCATGCTTGCTTTCCAACTGCCGCTGCCCTTTTCCACCAGCTGCAAACCGGCAAGGAAAGTGAACAATTGTTCCTGCGTGCTGAGGTAATTGCGGTTGTGCAGCAACTCCGCCAGTTTATTGATGCGCTCAGCCTGCTGTGGAATATCGGCCTCGCTGCGTAGCAACAGGTACAACATGGCAGCCTGATCGCGCAACTGGCTGCCGTAATCCCCCAGATATTTCTGCTCATCGCGCACCATATCCAGTGCTTTCTGGATAGCTTCGCCGCCGCGTTTGCGATCACCCATGGCATTCAACGCCAGCCCCAGATGCACCAACGGTAGGCCGGAAGCCGCCTTGCCTGCTGACTGGTCATACAGGGAACGCAGGGTACCAAGCGGAGCCTGTTTGGTACGTGCCAGTACATAGCCAGAATAGGCGCGTGCTGCAAGGTCAAGGTGTTCAGCCGATTCGGAGAAGTCATAACGGCTTTCTCCCAGCGCGTTACTATCCTGCAAACGCTCCTGCAAATTTTTCAGGGTGCGTTGCAACATCCATTCCGGCACGGTAAACCCACGCTCTTTGGCATCCAGCATGAAATCCGCCACGTATGGGGTCAGCCAGTATTCCTCAGCCCCATCTCCTCCCCATAGCGTAAAGCCACCACTGGACAATTGCATGCCGGTAAGGCGCAACATGGCGGCACTAACGCGCGCGCGCCGTTCATCCATTGCCATCGGCTCAAGCCCCAGACGTTCAACCGCGCCGGTTTCCAGATAAAGGTAAGGCCATGCGCTGCTGGCAGTCTGTTCCAGGCAGCCATATGGATACTGGATCAAGCCTTGCAGGGCGCTACGCAACGGCAGCGGCGGCGTTACTGAAAGATTCAGGTTTGCGCTCAACCCAGCTGACATGAAGCCCTGCATGGAAGCAGCATTCAGCAGCATGCTTTCGCCCTCTTGCAGTTCTTTCGCCAGCGTTACATGGCGCGCCGGGTAAGCGGGCCTGACAGCAAGCTTCAACTGGCGGCGAGCGATGAAATTTTTACCTGTCAGCTCCAGACTGATGGTTCCGGCTCCCACTGCCTGTGCAGTCGCCAGCGGTAACTGCAAGGTTTCACGCTTGCCCTTTTCCAGGGTCAGCTCGCGTTCCAATGGTTCCAGTTTCAGGGTAGCATCGGCGGAAAGCTTCAGTTTGATGGTTTGTGCTTCCTCGGTCGTGTTGTTCAGGTCTATCGTCAACGAGGCATTGTCCCCCACGGCAAGAAAGCGTGGCGCTGCAAGACTGGCCACAACTGGTGCCGCCACCTTCATTTCGCGCTCGGCACTGCCGAAACGGTCAGCGGATGCAGCCACCGCCATCAGGCGCAAAGTACCATCAAAACCGGGGAGCGGCAGGTCAATTTTGGCCTTGCCGTCCGCATCGAATGACACTGCGCCACTAAACAGGGAAACGATCCTCACATCAGCCTTTGCCAGCGAACCACCCCGGCGACCACCTGCATCACCGCCGAAACGCTGCCTCAGGGTTGCACCATCCATGCCTTCGATGATCCTGCCATAAGCATCATGCAGGTTGACATCGTATTCATGCTGGGAGAAGTAAAATGCGAATGGATCAGGCGTCTTGAAATCGGTAATGCTCAGCACCCCAGCATCAACAGCCGCCAGTGTGACAATGGCGCTTTTCCCTTCCAGGTTTTCGGCGCTGACGGTTACGCTCACGGTTTGCTCCGGCAATACCTTGTCAGCGGCTTCTATCGTCAGCTTGAGGCGGCGGTCTTCCCGCTCCAGCGGCAGGTGTATGACACCCAGCGCCCGGTTAGGGGCAATTTTCTGCTGGCGGCTGGCAGGCCGGAAAGAGGTTACCGTGACGTACAGGTCGTGCCGGTTCCACAACTTGTTGGTGGGAATATCAATCGTCATGCCCTCTGCTGGCAAACTGACATGCTCCGACCAAAGCATGGACTCGCCTTCTACCGCAACGAATGCCTCCCCTGCGGTTGGTGGCGTAATTTTCAGGTGGGCGACCTCACCCGCCAGATACGCTGGCTTGTCCAGCGACAATTCGATCTGGTCAGGGCGGGCCGCCGTATTTTCCGCCTGCTCCCAATCCCACCCGGCATGGAACGGGTAAACAGTTTTCAGGCCAGTTTCGGGGTCTTCCACTTCCAGCCGGTAGTAGCCGTATTGCACGGAGAACACCACTTTGCCCAGCCCATTCGCATCCGTCTGCACTTTCTGCTGCAAAACCGGGTACTCGGTGGAAACATCCTTGCGTTGCCAACCTTCGGCATTGTTGTATTCCCAGAAATACTCCTTTTCCTCACGCACCAGCGTAACCGCCAGCGGGCGACTCAAGGGTGCCGGTTTGCCCGCATCGGTCACGCGCGCCAGTTCAAACGCAGCATCCCCACCCCCTGCGACCGTATCGTGGCTGAAACCAGGTTTAACGCCCACCAGATATTGCGCAGGCCAGAATGGCACATCCAGCCTGCGGGTAACAGTGCGCCCACCAGTTTCGTGCAGGTTGCCAGTGATACCCAGTGTCAGGGGCGAACTGATTTTGCCAGTCAGTGCGGCAATTTCCAGAAAACCACCGCCGGTTTCATTGAGCGTGATTTCAGGCAAGTCTTCCCGGCCAATCAGCTTCTCGTCAGCCGGATCGCCGAAATAGTGATCCTTGAAAGTCACCAGCGGATGCCGGTTTACTTCCACTACGCGGCTGCTGGTAAGCTTGTTGCCGCTGGCTGGTGCACCATAGAGATAATCTCCCTGTACAGCGACAATCAGTTTTTCACCAGTGGCTAACAACTTGTCTTCGGCTGTGAGGCTGAGTTTCATGCGTTCCGGCATGAATTCTTCCACATGAAACACAAAGCTGGAGATGGGAGATTCATCCTTGCCATGAACACGGACTTCGGCCTTCCAGCTTCCGGTTGGCGCATCCGCCGGAATCGGGAAGCGATAGCTGAAATACCCTAGTTTGGAATCCGCCACTGCCAGGTTTTCTTCCAACAGCATTTTTGCATCCGGGCGAACAATCCGCAGGTCAAGATTGCTGACCGGTACAGGCTTGCCATCACGGTCACGCAACAGGATAGACAAATCCATCGCCTCCCCTGGGCGGAACAAGTCGCGGGTGCTGTACACAAACGGCGCAATTGGCTGGTCTGTCAAACCGGTAACAGCGTATTCCGACAAATCCAGTGCCGCTTCACGCAAATCCAGGAAGGCAAACTGCCCGTCCAGTTCTGCCGTCAGCAACAGGTCACCCTGCGGACGATGCACAAAACTGGCGTGCCCCTCGCTATCCGTTTCCAGTTCCAGTGATTCCTTCTCACCTTGCAGCCTGAGCTTCACATCCTCCAGCGATTTGCCAGTATCCAGCGCATTGGCAAACACTTCCAGACCACGGTGATAAAGCCGTACATGCAAGCCGATGTTGGTGACAACAAATTGCGTGATCCGGTAGGCATCATCACTGAAACGGCCTGGCTGGCGCATGATGGCGAAATACAGGCCAGGTGTTTGCAATTCCGGGATATTTTCCACCGGTATAACCAGCGAGGTGCGGGCATTCGCTTTCGCATCCGTCGAATAGCGGCTGGCGTAAACACTTTCCGTTACCTGATGAATTTCTTCCAGTTGCCACTGTGCCAGACGCCCATCCAGACTGATCCGTTTCAATACATCCTGCAATTTGGCAGGCTGCACGCGCAGGAACTCAATATCCAGTTCCGGCACATTCACCACCCTGATGGGCAGGCCGCTGGTCAATTTGGCAGGCAAAATGCTGCCACGACTGGCGAAATCAAAAGCAGGCTGGATGTCACGGGTCTTGAGGCTGAAATCGAACGGTTTCATGAGCTTCAGCCCGTTACTGCTGACTACCCCCGGTCTGATTTGCACACGATAATCAGTCTGCGGCTGGATGTTAGTGAAATATAGACGACGTGACTCACTAGCCAATACCCACGAACCCTCAACAAATTTGCCAGCGGATGTCAGGGTCAGAAAAGAAGAATAATCCTCAGTTGTCACCAGATCCTGGGAAAAGGTCACCGCAATGGCTGGTTGATTGTCCAATGTTCGTTCCGAAACATCGACCACCAACATTTGCGTCAGGAGTTCCTCATTGGAGTAAGTCGGCAATGCAGGTACTTCAGCCGGGGCAGTAACCGGCTGTGCTGGTGGTGCTGTATTTTCACCTTCCGCCATCAATGCGGAATGCCAGCCAACCAATATCAAAAAAATGAGCAAAATGGAAAGCAATGGAAACAGTCGGCAAGTCTGATGAGGCATTCTTATTCTCCATCCCGGCGCAAGACAAGGTTTTTATGATAACGCTAGTATAGATGTTTGCAGGGGGGAAAAGTTACGATGACAGGAAAGATTTTTTGAGTAGGCAAGAAAAACGACAGGAAGAAAAAAGTGGCGACCCTACGGGGATTCGAACCCCGGTTACAACCGTGAAAGGGTCGTGTCCTAGGCCTCTAGACGATAGGGTCGCTGATGTAAACTTCAAATTGTAACAGGTGAGAAAAGTGGCGACCCTACGGGGATTCGAACCCCGGTTACAACCGTGAAAGGGTCGTGTCCTAGGCCTCTAGACGATAGGGTCGCTGATGTAAACTTTCTAACCTATTTGTCGCTGTCCCTGGGAGAGAACAGCACGATGGTTGACAATCCGGCAAACAAAATAAGAAAGCCGAGTGGCACAGCCATCAAAAACATTTTCGCCAGCTCATCACTGTCTGCAAACATGAAGCCAAAGCCTAAAACAAGACCTGCTATCGTGATTACCAGACCAGCAATAAAGCTGTAACGACCAATGCGATCCATACAAAACCTCTCGCGTCGGTCAAAATTTTGGTGGAGCTAATCGGGATCGAACCGATGACCTCTACAATGCCATTGTAGCGCTCTCCCAGCTGAGCTATAGCCCCACGGCGAAAGAGAGGCGAATTCTGAGGGAATCCGCCCTACCTGTCAAGAGCCTTTTAACGAATTTGCAAAGATTGCTTTATGCACATCGCCCAGACTGATAATGCCCATCAGCTTGGTTCCCTGCACAACCGGAATACGGCGGATTTTCTGCACGCACATGATGGAAACCGCCTTCATGATCGGCATCTCCGGGCTGGCGGATGCAACCAGCTTGCTCATGATGTCAGCGGTTTTCAACGTCAGGGCATCGCCGTAATCCTTTTCCATTTTCTCGAAGTCTGGTGCGCCTTCTTCACGCGCAATATCGGCGATGTCCGGGAACATTTTGCGCAACACATCTTTTTCGGAAACGACACCAACAACGTCACCGTTGTCATTTACTACCGGCAAACCGCTGATCTTGTTGAAACACATCACCTCAACAATGTCCCGAACCGGCGTGTTTGGATTGGCTGTTTTAACATTTGTAGTCATGATGTCTTTTACTTTCATGCATCCTCCTCATAAAGCGGCTAAATTTACGGGCATGGCTGGTTTTTTATGGCCAGCCGCCGAATGAACATAGCATGAAATAATATCACACCATACTGACCTTTAGGGGGGGATTAGCCCGTTGTCAGGGTACTCTGGATAAAAGCAATGGCTTTCCGGATGCGCGCCAGTGCCCGCTCCCGCCCGATCAGTTCCAGCGTGATTTCCAGAGATGGAGAGGAAGTGCTGCCAGTTACGGCAACCCGCAGTGGCGGCCCCACCTTGCCGAGTTTCAAACCCAGTTTTTCGCAGGAAGCCTGAATGGCCGCATGGATAGGTTCACCCTTCCATTCAGGCAGGCTTGCCAACTCATCATGCACTACCTGGAGGTTGTCTGCCGTTTCAGACTTGAACTGCTTGCTTACCGCAGTTTCATCGAAGGCATCAAAGTCCTGGTAGAAATAACGGCTGATCGCGACCATTTCCACCAGTGTCTTGGCGCGTTCACGCTGGGCGTTGATCACGTCTGCCAGCGCTGGGCCATTGGATACATCCAGACTTTGCGCCTGCAAGTGCCATTGCAACTGCTTTTCCAGCTCTTCCACCGGCAGGGTCTTGAGGTAGTGCTGGTTCAGCCACAGCAGTTTGTCAGGGCTGAAAGCGGACGGTGCACGGTTGATGGCCTCCAGCGAGAACAGTTCAATCATTTCCTCGCGGGAGAAAATTTCCTGGTCACCATTCGACCAGCCGAGACGCACCAGATAGTTCATCAGTGCCTGCGGGGTGAAGCCTTCATCGCGGTACTGCATGACACTGACAGCACCATGACGTTTGGAAAGGCGTTGCCCATCTGCCCCCAGGATCATCGGCACATGGGCAAACTTGGGCGGCTCGACACCCAGCGCGCGCATGATGTTGATCTGGCGTGGCGTATTGTTGATGTGATCATCGCCGCGAATGACATGGGTCACATTCATGTCAATGTCATCCACCACCACGGTAAGGTTATAAGTAGGCGTACCATCAGAACGCGCAATGATCAGATCATCCAGCTCCCTGTTGCTGACCGTAATCTTGCCGCGCACCAGATCCTCGAATTCCACCGCGCCATCCTGCGGGTTGCGGAAACGGATGACCGGCTGAATACCTTCCGGCACATCTTCACGCCCGAAACAGCGCCCGTCGTAACGTGGCTTTTCCTTGCGCGCCATCTGCCCTTCACGCATCTGTTCCAGCTCTTCCTTGCTGCAATAGCAATGGTAGGCATGGCCGCTGTCAAGCAATTGCTGGATCACTTCCTTGTAACGGTCGAAGTGGTGAGTCTGGTAGAACGGGCCTTCGTCATGTTCCAGCCCCAGCCACTCCATACCCTGCAAAATGGCGTCGACGGATTCCTGGGTGGAACGCTCACGGTCGGTATCCTCAATACGCAGGATGAAAGTACCACCCATCTTGCGGGCGTACAGCCAGGAAAACAGCGCAGTGCGTGCGCCACCAATATGCAAATAACCAGTCGGGCTGGGGGCAAAACGGGTTCTGACGTTCATGGAATTCCAGTTATTGAATGAAACAAAGTCGGAAAGCTTAACAGTTCGTATCCGCCAAACAAACCTTAAGCGGAACTGAACAAAAAATAATCAAGATATTCAGTTGGAATTCAGTGCTGCGGGCACAGAATCAACCTCGTTCAAGGGCTAAAGGGGTTAGAACAATAACAACAGGGGCTAAAACCCCTCCTTTTTAAAACGTACTGAAACGTCCAATGATAATAACAAGTTTCGCACTTTGAAAGCCTTCCTCTGGGGAGGCTTTTTGCTGTCTGGCTTAAAGGAAACGGGCGGCCAGTTGCAACACGATCCACGCATAGACGCCTGCCAGCCAGTCATCCAGCATAATCCCCAGACCGCCATGTACCTTGCGGTCAGCAATCCTCACCGGCCACGGCTTCCAGATATCGAACAGGCGGAACAGGGCAAAACCTGCCACGATCCACTCCCAGCCTTGAGGCGCTGCCGTCATGGTTAGCAGGAAACCGGCGAATTCATCCCAGACGATTCCACCATGATCGTGCACACCCAGGCGGCGGGAAGATTCCCCACACAACCAGACACCAACCACGGAAATCAGCAATAGAGCCAGCAAATAGCCCCACAATGGCAGGTTTGCCAGCAACAGGTAGAGCGGAATAGCCGCCAGCGTGCCCATCGTACCCGGCGCTTTCGGCGACAAACCACTACCGAAACCAAACGCCAGAAAATGGACAGGGGAAGACAGGACGGTTTTGCTTAAATCGCTCAAGGTTTAATCTGCGCAGGCTGGAAAAGCATCACAGCTTACCGAGGAACGACCCCTCAAACAACCGCTTGCCGACATACTTCGCCCCAGCTTTGGTCAGATGCCCACCATCAAAGGAAATCAGTTGCAGATCGTCGGTAAACAGACGGCAGGTGGTTCCCTCGCCGCAAATCAGTTTCTGCTGGTCGACAAATACATCATCCCCCACCCCTTGACGGATGATGTCATTAATGGCGAGATGGGAAGCATTGACAGGATTGCTCAGGGTAAGCAGTTTATCTTCGGGCATGGCAAGGTATTTCCTGACAGAAATCTTGCCAAACTCTTTCCTGCCAATAACAACCAGCCGCTGGCTGGAACGCAGCCCCAGATTGCGGATGGTTTCCGGCAACAGTCTTGCTGCCCACTCTTCCCACATTGATGAGAGGATGATGAGATCAGCTTGCGCAATCTGTTCCCTGGCCAGTTCCAGACTGTCAGAACCGGCGCACAATGCGGCATCCTTCGGCATGAGGTACTGCTTGCCTGCCTCACTCAGAAAAACCTGACAGCGGAACGGAATGTAGCGGGTACGAATCTGGTAATTCGCCAGATAACCGTTTTCCACTACGCTGTTAAGAAAATCCTGCGCATGGCTGTCACCAATGATCAACGCTTTCCGGCGTGAATCTGCCGGATTGAATGGCTGCTTCTGTAAAGCAAGGAAGCGTTCACGGGTGTATTGCCCACTGGCTTCGACATCAGCCGCCTTTAGTAACGAATCCCTCACACCATCGGCCATCACAGGCGTGACGCCACTCAACAGCATCGCCAGCAAATAACCTGCCCCCACAAAACGTGCCAAAGCCAAAACATTCACCTCATTACAAACAACATATGGATTGAGACCGGATATCCACCTGTGGGTTCCTCATTCTGCAAAACGCTCCTCCATTCCACCAGATGCTGCCAGCCAGCCACCAATAGCGATAAAGAACAGGCTGCCCAGCAGGGCCATGCTGAAAATCTGCTTACGGGTAAAGCGGCTACGATTACGCAACGGTTTTTCCACAAACCGCCAGCTAAACCAGGCCAGCCCCAATGCCGCAATACTCAAGGCTCCCATCAACCACGCACCCGGCTCATCCAGACTCTGCATGCGCGCAAACACAAACAGCGGCTGGTGCCACAAATAGGCACTGTAGGAAATCAGGCCAACCCCTACCAGCAAACGGCAGGAAAGCAGCTTGCCAACCCAGCTCTGTTGCGTCGCAAACAGGATCAGCAACACTGCCCCCAAGGTCGGAACCAGTGCATACAAACCGGGAAACGGAATGCCGTCATCGAAAAACAGCACGGCGTAAACCAGTAAAGCCAGCCCCAGCCCGCCAGCCAGTTGCGCGACCGGCCCTTGTGGAAAGGGATTGCGCCTCAGGTAAAGCGTGGTCAGCGCCCCCAGCATCAACTCCCATGCCCGTCCCGGAATCAGGTAGAAATTGGCTTCGACCGAATGCCGCCACAACCATTCCGACCAAGCCAGACTGAGGATGGCTATCAGCACAATCAGACCAACCAGCCAAGGTTTGGCGAACCGCCACACCAGCAACATGAACAGCGGAAACAGCAGGTAATACTGCTCTTCCACCGCCAGACTCCAGGTATGCAGCAACGGAATCTGTTCCGCAGTCGCCGCGAAATAATCGGTTTTCAGCCAGAACAGGATGTTGGAAGCAAACACCGCCACCGCCGCCAGACTTTCACCGAATGCTTCCAGCTCAAATGGCAACATCCACCACCAGGCAAACGGCAGACAGGCCAGCATGACAAAAAACAGGGCGGGCAAGATTCGCCGGGCGCGGCGTTCGTAGAAACCAGCGAGGGTAAACTTGCCCGCTTCCAGTTCTTCCAGAATAATCCCGGTAATCAGATAGCCACTGATGACGAAGAACACGTCTACGCCAACAAAGCCGCCACTGAACCATTCAAAGCCAGCGTGGAAAAGTATCACGGGTATGACGGCCAGCGCACGCAGACCGTCTATTTCCTTTCTGTAAATCAATGCATCCTGCCTGTATCGGTATTGGGTATGAGGATATTAGCCTGAAACGGCGATTCGCGCCCTGCAATCACAGGTCTATCGTAGTCAGGGGCGCACCACGCATGGCCCCCCGCCACACCGGATCAAGCGGTTCCCCCTCGAAACAGGAGGTCATGACCAGCAGGATGCCACCATTTCCGGCAACCGCAATCAGGCCAGCCAGCAGTTTCAGTGTCTCCATGCTGGCAAGATGGATGTTTTCCACCACCAGCAACACAGGCTGCTTCACCAGACAGTCAGCAGAGCCATCCATCAGTTCCTGAAGTGCCATACTGTCAGCTGCGGTGGCAAAATCGGGAATCTGCCGCTGGCAAATGGCAAAACCGTGTGATGTCGCCAGCCCGACAATCTGCTTGAGCAAGGCCGCTTTCTCCGCAACACCTTCCCCGCGAATCAGGAAGCCCTGCCCGCCAATATTGTCCAGAATGCCTACGATGGCCGCTTCAACCAGATACAACACCCGCTCCCGGATACTGACCAGTTTCCTGCCTGCCTTGTTCAGGGAACAGGCGGATGCCGGGGTGGAACGTGCCGGAATGACTGCTTCCGGCTTCAGAACCGGCATTCGCCCTACCTGCAATTCGGCAAAAAGCGCCTGGGTCGCCGGGTCTGGCGCAACGCCCAGTTCCCGTTGCAACACTGTCTGGCAGCGCCGATACCAGCGCAGGGCTGCGGCATTCCCCCCCAGGCTGGCGTGAGCCTGCATCAGGGCGCGGTAAGCCTGTTCCTGCAAAGGATCAATATTGAGCAAGCGCACTGCCAGATAGCAGATCTGCTCATGATTTTGCTGTTCCAGCAGTTTGTCCAGACGCTGCCCAATCGCAGCAGACGCCCGCACATTGAAATCGGCACGGTAACCTGACAACCATTCGTCAAACGAATCGGAATGCGGGTTACAGCCCTCCAGAAATTCGCCCTTGTATAACTCGATGGCCTGATCCAGCGCGGTGTCATCCCCACCGGCAAGACAGGCATTGAACAGTTGGGCATCCACCTCAATCTGCCCGCTATCGAGCAATATCCACTCCTTGGTTGCATGCAATGGCCCCTCATCATCCGGCATGACCTTGCGTAACTCACCCAATGCCTGGCGCAAACTGTGCCTGCCCTGCACTTCGTCGCTGTCCGGCCATAAAACGGCGGCCAACTTCTCGCGGGGATGCTGCTGATCAGGGTTGACGGCCAGCCACGCCAGCAATGCCTTGGCTTTGCGGGCAGTCGGCATGAATGCTTCACCATTGATATTTATCAAGCGAAAACCGCCAAATAACATCAACTTAAAATTTTTTACGGAACCCATTTGCTTTGACCATTCATTGACGCAAGGTCTGTATTCTGCACCCATCGTAAATTGAAACATAGAGGCACAAGTCATGAAAACGATGCGCGGATTTGCAGATCCTATTACCCTCGGTTTTGTTCTGGCCGCCATTATTGGCGCAGCAGGTGCGAACACCGCAGCGAAAGTGGATGCGAAGGAACAACAGCTTGCCCAACAGGCTCCGGTAGCTACTGCCAGCGTCAAGATGTCTGACGAAGCGCGCGTTCGCCCCGTAGCCCCTGCTGTCGAAAAGGCACAATAATCAAGAAACCTCTCCTAACCTCCCCTTGTCAGGGGAGGAACAGGAAAGGGGGAATCAGGAAGTGTTATCATGCTGGAGAAATCCAGTGACGAGAAACACATGACCGCCAAGCCAAAACTCTTCGACACCCACCTGCACATCATTGATGCGCGCTTCCCGCTTACCCCCAACAACGGCTACCTGCCAGCGGAATTTACTGCCAGCGACTACCTTCAGCGGATGCGGGGGTATGAATTGGCGGGCGGTGCGATCGTTTCCGGCTCATTCCAGGCATTTGACCAAAGCTATCTGCTAACCGCCTTGCAACAACTCGGCCCTTCATTTGTGGGCGTAACCCAATTGCCCGCTACTGTAACTGATACCGAACTGGTGCAACTGAATGCCGCCGGAGTGCGCGCAGTACGTTTCAACCTCAAACGCGGCGGCTCGGAAGACATCCGCCATCTGCAATATTTCGCCCGGCGCGTACATGAGGCTGTGGGCTGGCATGTGGAATTGTACGTTGATTCCCGTGAGCTGCCGGAACTTTACCCTACCCTGATCAAACTGCCCGCCGTCAGCATCGACCATCTGGGACTGGCTCAGGCAGATTTCCCCACCCTGCTGAAACTGGTGGAAAAAGGCGTGCATGTGAAAGCGACCGGCTTCGGGCGGGTAGATTTCGACGTACCAACTGCCTTGCGCGATATTTTCGCCGCCAACCCGGATGCGCTCATGTTCGGCACCGATTTACCCTCCACCCGCGCACCAAGAGCCTATACTGACGACGATTTCCGCCTGGTCATTGACACACTGGGCACGGAAAATGCACGCAAAGTGCTGTATGACAACGCTTTCAGGTTTTACCAATGCAAAACATCTTCACCTACGGCTCGCTGATGTTTGACCCCGTGTGGTCACGGGTAGTGGGTGGCGAGTATCCCTCCTGCCCCGCGACCCTGCACGGCTACCAGCGCTTTGCAGTGAAAGGGGAGGAATACCCTGTCGCCATACCCTCTTCCCCCGAATCCAGCATCTACGGGCGGCTGTATCTGGACGTAAACCCGCAGGATGTGCAAAAGCTGGATGATTTCGAGGGCGAGTATTACATCCGCTTGCGTGCACCCGTCATCTGCAATACGGAGGAAATGCTGGATGCCGATGTGTATGTCCTGCGCCCTCAATACCAGCACGTTGCCAGCCACACAGCATGGGACGTTGAACATTTCCGCCGGGTTGGCATAAAAGCATTCATGAGCCGTTATCAGGGTTTTGTGTGAAATGTAGGGAATAAGGCTCATTATGCGTTTCGGGGTCTTAGCCCAGCAGCATTGCTAACAAAGAATGCAGCGCAGCTTGTCCCCGTTTCCTGATGTTGTGCAGGCACTCGAAGAAAGCCAGGTAACACGGCAACTTTTCCTGTGAGATGCCCCG
>JAHJJD010000005.1 GCA_018822845.1 Gammaproteobacteria bacterium
ATTGTCCTGAAATAACTCCCCGACTCCCCCAAGAGGGCGACCACCGGTCGCCCCTACGAAGATCATCCCCTGTAGGGGCGACCGGTGGTCGCCCTCTTCATGGCAGCTTGGATACAGGGAAGTTATTTTGGGACTGTTCCTTAGTGCCAGTTATCGGGTTGGGAACTATGTCCGGTAAACGCCTGCCGTATCGTGAATCCGGTCAGGTGTAACCCCTGCCGGATACAGCTTGATGGGGATGAGAGGCGCATACTGGGCAAAATCGCCATCTACTGCGAAAATCGGCACATCAGAATGATAGGCAACCGCGCAGATCAGGAAGTCGATATGGGAACCTTGCACACCATGACTGCGGCAAGTGTTGAACATTTCAGCCGCTACTTCGTGATCTTGTTGCGTGATCGCCAAATCGTCGAACGCCCGTAGTCTTTCCTTGAGCTTGTCATATTGTTGCTGGTGCTTGATGCCGGAAAGGATTTCCTGCCGTATCACGCCCGTCATACAGGCATTGCCTTCCAGAATCAGGGTTTGTAGATGTTCTACTATTGCCCGTTCGTCTGCTTGCAATTGCTTGCGCCGGAAAGCCAGCGACCAGACGCCGGTATCAACTAAAACCGTCATGTACGGGAACGCCCTTGGCGATGATCGTAGTCTTCGTCGTAGTCGATGGTGCCAAATAATTGCAGGATTTGCGCCTGTTGGTGGCGCTGGATGTATTCCTGCAAAGCTTGGGTAACGGCGGCTTTCTTGGTTTTGAAACCGCCGAGTTTGACAACAGCTTCAATCAGCGTGTCATCGAGGGCGAGATTGGTTGCCATGGCATTCACACATTCAGTTACACATCGTTTTAGTATAGGAATTCGTGGGCAATCAGGCAAGTCAGGAATCTTCTTCCTCTTTCGGCGCAAGCGACAGTTTTGCCATGAAATCAGCGTCAGCTTTAGGGCGTTGAGCTTGTGCTGCCGGTGTGGCGGCTGAAGCAGTGGGTGCAGGCGCTGGAGCCGCTGGTCGTGGCTTTTGCAGATTCCCCGACAGGTTGATCTTGAGCTTGAGGTTACTGGGCGAGTCGGCGTTGCGCAGGGCTTCGGCCAGCGAGATTTTGCCTTCCAGATACAGCCGGTAGAGGTGGCTGTCGAAAGTTTGCATCCCCTGTTCTTCCGACTTTTCCATGATTTCCTTGATGGCGTGGACTTCGCCTTTCATGATCAGGTCGCGCACCATTGGCGTGCCGAGCAGGATTTCGATGGCGGCCACGCGCTTGCCGTCGACGGTGGGGACCAGGCGCTGCGAGACGAAGGCTTTCAGGTTGAGGGAAAGGTCCATCAGTAACTGGTGGCGGCGTTCTTCGGGAAAGAAGTTGATGATGCGGTCGAGCGCCTGATTCGAGTTATTGGCGTGCAGGGTGGAAAGGCACAGGTGGCCGGTTTCGGCGAAGGCCAGCGCATGTTCCATGGTTTCCTGGGCACGGATTTCGCCGATTAAAATCACGTCAGGAGCCTGGCGCAAGGTGTTTTTCAGTGCGTCTTCGTAGCTGTCGGTGTCTACCCCGACTTCGCGCTGGTTGATGATGGATTTCTTGTGCGGGTGCACGTATTCCACCGGGTCTTCGATGGTGATGATATGCCCGTCATGGTTGCTGTTGCGGTGGTCGATCAGGGCGGCGAGGGAGGTGGATTTGCCGGAGCCAGTGCCACCAACAAACAGGATCAGGCCGCGCTTTTCCATGATCACGTCTTTCAGGATTTGTGGCAGGCCGAGCTTGTCAGCATTGGGGATGTCGGTCTTGATGTTGCGGATCACCATCGCGATCTTGTGGCGTTGCTTGAAAATGTTGACGCGGAAACGCCCAATGCCATCTTCGCTGATGGCGAGGTTCATTTCCGGTTTCCTTTCAAACTGCTCTTGCTGTTCCTTGTTCATCAGGCCATAGGCCATGTTGTGCAGTATTTCCGGGGTCATGATGATTCTGTCGACAGCTTTCAGCTTGCCCTGGAATTTGGCTTTGGGTTCAAGGTCAGCGGTCAGGTACAGGTCGGAGCCGTCGTATTGGGCGAGGATGCGCAGATACTCTTTGAGTTTCACGGGGGACTTCCTTATTGTTATGCATTTTTCGCCATTATAGCAGCAAATAATCATGCGTTTAGATCAGTTCGTCAGTCAGTCCACTGGCATTCCGCGTTCCGAAGTCCCCAAATTTATTCGTGGAGGGCAGGTGTTAGTCAATGGTGCGCGTATCACCAAGACTTCCACCCACATCGACCCAACGGCAGAGGTGCTGTTGCATGGCGAGCGCATTGTGTTACCGGGGAATATTTACCTGATGTTGCACAAGCCAGCGGGCGTGGTGAGTGCCACCGAAGACGCGGAACATCGCACGGTGCTGGAATTGATCGAACATCCGCATCGCCATACGCTGCATGTGGTGGGGCGCTTGGATAAGGATACCACCGGCTTGTTGCTGCTCACCAATGACGGCGATTGGTCGCACCGGATTTCTGCGCCGAAACATCATGTGCCGAAAACGTATCTGGCGACGCTGGCGTGGGAATTGACGGAAGCGGGGGCGCAAGCCTTACGCGCTGGGGTGCAATTGAATGGTGAAAAGGGCCTGACCAAACCGGCAGAGGTGGAAATTTTGCCAGAGCAGCAGGCACGGATTACGATTTCTGAGGGCAAGTACCATCAGGTGAAGCGGATGTTTGCGGCAATAGGCAATCGGGTGGAAGCTCTGCACCGCGAGCGGGTGGGGCAGTGGGTGCTTGACCCGCAACTCGGGGCGGGGGAGTGGAAATTACTGAACCTGGATTGACCGGGCTTCGACTCCGCTCAGCCCTCGGTTCCTGCTCCGCACATCGGCTTCGACTCCACTTCGACTCCGCTCAGTGCAAGCGCTCAGCCTACGAATATTGGCACGACCCGTTGCCTGAGCGGAGTCGAAGGCAACTTGCCGGTGGCACGATGCGTCTCAGACTACCCCAGAAACCGCTGATAAGCCGGATTCTCCGTCTCATCCCAGTACTCATACCCCAGCTTGTCGAGGAACTGGCAGAAATCGCCGCGCTCTTCCGGTGGCACTTGCACACCTACCAGTACCCGCCCAAAATCCGAGCCATGATTGCGGTAATGGAACAGGCTGATATTCCAGCCCGCGCTCATGCTGGTGAGGAAATGCAATAGCGCGCCGGGCCGTTCTGGGAACATGAAGCGGTACAGCACCTCGTTTTTCGCGCCGTTGGAATGCCCGCCGACCATGTAGCGCAAGTGAATCTTGGCGACTTCGTTGTCGGTCAGGTCAGTAACGGAATAGCCCCTAGTGTTCAGATCGTTCAGCAGGGTTTCGCGTTCCTGTTTGCCGCCAGCGATTTTTACTCCGGCGAATACCTGTGCATCGCGTGCATCGGCGTAACGGTAGTTGAATTCCGTAATCGGGCGGTTGCTGATGGCGTGGCAGAACTCGCGGAAACTGCCGGGGCGTTCCGGAATGGTGACTGCCAGCAGGGCTTCGCGGCCTTCGCCCAGTTCGGCACGTTCTGCTACATGGCGCAGGCGGTCGAAATTGATGTTCGCGCCGCTGGCGATGGCGATCAGGTGCTTGCCTTGCAGCTTGTGTTCGGCGACGTATTTTTTCATCCCGGCTACGGATAATGCGCCTGCCGGTTCCAGCAGGGTGCGGGTGTCTTCGAAGACATCCTTGATGGCGGCACAGGTTTCGTCGGTGCTGACCAGAATCACTTCGTCGACAATGTTTTTGGCGATGTCGAAAGTCTTTTCCCCGATCAGCTTTACTGCTGCACCGTCAGCGAAGGTGCCGACCTGGGCAAGCTGGGTTCGTTCACCAGCCTGTAGTGAGGTGTAGAGGGTTGGCGCTTCCTCATGTTCCACGCCGATGATCCTGATGTTGGGGTAGAGGTATTTGAGGTAACTGCCGACCCCGGCAAGCAGTCCGCCACCACCGACACACAGGAACACCGCTTCAATTGGCCCGGAATGCTGGCGCAGCAGTTCCATGCCGATGGTACCTTGCCCTGCAATCACATCCAGATCGTCGAAAGGGTGCACGAAGGTCATGTGCTGTTCCCGCTCCAGTTCGCGGGCGTGGGCATAAGCCTCATCGTAGGAATTGCCGTGTAATACCGCATTGCCACCAAAGGCTTTCACCGCATTGACCTTGATGTCAGGCGTAGTCTTGGGCATGACGATGGTAGTCTTGATGCCCAGGCGGGAACCAGACAGCGCCACCCCTTGCGCATGATTGCCAGCGGAGGCTGCTACCACGCCGTGCGCCCGCTCTTCCGGTGTCAGCAGGAACATTTTGTTGAAAGCTCCGCGCAGCTTGAAGGAAAACACCGGCTGCAAATCTTCGCGCTTGAGGTAAACCTCGTTGTCGAGGCGCGTGCTCAGGCTGCGGGCGCGTTCCAGCGGTGTTTCGATAGCCACGTCGTAGACGCGGGCGGTAAGGATGCGTTTGATCAGGGATTTGCTCATGGGAATCTTGTGTGGCCGTGCTTTACGTGCGGGCTAGTATATTGCAAACTCAGGTACGATAACTAATTTTGCAACATCACAGGAATGTTTATGAACCAGGACGAAATGAAAAAAGCGGCAGCCGAAGCCGCACTCGCCTATGTTGAATCCGGCATGATCGTCGGTATTGGCACAGGTTCCACCGCCAACCATTTCATCGACCTGCTGGCGGGCATGAAAGACAAGCTTGACGGCACTGTTGCCAGTTCCATCGCCAGCGCCAAGCGTCTGGAAGGCCATGGCATCCGTGTGCTTGACCTCAACGAAGCGGGTCAGTTGTCGCTGTATGTGGATGGCGCGGATGAATCCAACGAACATTTGCATCTGGTGAAAGGCGGTGGTGGCGCGCTGACCCGTGAAAAAATTGTGGCGGGTGCGGCTGACAAGTTCGTCTGCATCGCTGATGACACCAAACTGGTCAAGGTGCTGGGCAAATTCCCGCTGCCAATCGAAGTCATTCCCATGGCGCAAGCACTGGTGGCGCGGGAAATGGTCAAGCTGGGTGGCAACCCTGTCCTGCGGGCCGGTTTCACCACCGATAATGGCAACATTATCCTCGACGTTCACGGTCTGGAAATTATCGATCCGGTAGCGCTGGAAAACCGCATCAACCAGATTCCCGGCGTTGTCACCAACGGCCTGTTCGCGATCCGTCCGGCGGATGTATTGATCCTTGGTGGCGCAAACGGTGTGCGCACGCTAGCTTAATCCAACACTACTGTACTTTGCCAAATTTGCGCCTGCCGATTGGTGGGCGCATCATCGTTAGCATGTGAAACCATGAGGGAGGTTTGTCATGCGTATCGGCATTCCCAAAGAAGTCAAAAACAACGAATACCGGGTCGCGCTGACGCCGGATGCGGTTGCCGATCTGGTGCGTCAGGGGCATGAAGTTGCCGTGCAGCTAGCAGCGGGGACAGACGCAGGCTTCAGCGCTGGCGACTACGAGCAGGCAGGGGCAAAACTGCTGCTGGATGCCCGTTCCGTCTACAATTTCGCCGAACTCATCATCAAGGTGAAGGAGCCGCAGCCGGAAGAATATGCCCTGCTGCGTTCTGACCAGACCCTGTTCTGCTTCCTGCATCTGGCGGCGAATCCATCACTGGAAAATTTCCTCAAGGTACATCGGGTGCGTTACATCCCGTTCGAGCAGGTGCGCGATACGCAGGGTGGTTTGCCCATTCTCGCGCCCATGTCGGAAATTGCCGGGCGGCTGGCGATTCAGGTTGGCGCGCACTGGCTGGAAAAGGAACAGGGTGGGGCAGGCATACTACTCGGGGGCATTGCGGGCGTGGAACCAGGCAAGGTGCTGATCATTGGTGCAGGCAATGTCGGTACGCAAGCCGCCATGATGGCGGTTGGCATGGGCGCACGGGTGGTGATGCTGGATCGTCACCGTGCGGCTTTGCAACGCGCCCAGCAATTACTTGGTTTCCGGGTGGAAACCTGTATGGCTTCATCTGAGGTAATCCGTCGTCATTTGCCCGATACCGATCTGGTGGTGGGGGCGGTGCTGGTTCCGGGGCAGCCTGCGCCCAAGGTCATTTCCCGCGCTGATCTGGAATTGCTCAGGCCGGGCAGGGTGCTGGTGGATGTGGCAATCGATGAAGGCGGCTGCTTCGAGACTTCCGAACCGACTACGCACGATGAGCCGGTGTTTGAGCTGGATGGGCATCTGCATTACTGCGTGGCCAATATGCCGGGCATCGTGCCACAAACGGCGTCGAAGGCATTGAGCGCAATGGTGATGCGCTATTTACCGGAAACCGTGTTTGCGGCGGCGTAAACGCAGCAGGGTGTAAATTCCCGCCAGCCATAGGGCGTCGATGGGCAAGGATGCCCCGCCACCTGAGGACGTGGTATTGAGGGCGGTTGCATTGAATTCCAGCAAGCTTGGGTCAGCTTGCGGTTTGGCTTCGGCAACCGCCGGGTCTGTTGCCGAGAGTGCGAAGAAAATATTGTTGTGGCATTTCACCCTGATGTAGTTCTTGAAACCGCCGGGTAGCGTTGTGGGCAGGGTGACGCTGGCGGTTCCATCGTTTTCCGTTTCCTGTAGCAGGCGAAGGTAATCCTTGCCATCGGCAGTCAGGTCAATATCGACTGCCGTGCAATCAATGGGGGTTTTGTCTGTTCCAGCCGTATTCCACAGGATCTCCTGGGTACTGCCTGCTGTCAGGCTGGTGCTGTCTGGCGATGTCACGGCGAAACGTTCGCCGGTATCAATGACGCTGACGCGCATGCTGTCAAAGGCCGTATTGCCTGCGCCATCCCGCGCCACCAGTGCAAAATTCATGGCGCGGGTAGTGGCTGGCAGGATATGCCCGCGTTGATAACCCACCCGCAAGAACAAGGGAATATCGGGAATGGTTCTGGCTGGTTGGCTGCTGGCCGCCAGCACTTTCACCAGCGCATTGTTGCTGGTGTCTTCCAGGATCGTGGAAGCCGCACCCGCATCAATCTGTTCCCAGGAATAACTGAGCGTATCGAGGTCGGCATCCGCACCGCTGCCAGTCAGTTCGAACGGCGTGCCTGCCGGAATGATGTAATCCCCTCCTGCATCTACTGTGGGAGCCGCATTGGTTTGGACAGTCTTGTCAGCACACAGGTTGCCAAGACTGCCTGGCGTGTGGGCAAATGCCCTGATCTGGTTGATGGAGGCAATATGGAACGCCTCGTGGCTATTGGTTTGCACATTGTCAGGTTCGCACAAGCCGCTGTAGGACATGATGGTGCTGCCGCTGCCCGGTTCATAGGCCGTGTTGGCTACGCGGTTGCCATAGCAACTGGAGGTAACGCTGTTGAAACTGTGGCTGGCGCTGAACTGGTGGCCGATTTCATGTGCCACGATGTCAGCGTAAAACGCACTGCTGGTAGCGCTCGGGTTGCCCAGGCCGCTGGCTGCCATGCCTTTGGTCGTTGCGCTGCAAACGCTGCCAACCTGCGAAACCCCGCTTAACCCGCCGCCTGCGGTGGAAAATACATGGCCCAGATCGTAGTTGGCCGAGCCGATACGGCTGTCCAGTACAGCCTGATTGGCCTGCATGCTTTGCCGGGTATCAGCGTCATCATACGGGTCGCTGGACGGGTCGGCGAATATGATTGACGGGCCGCTAACCAACTGGAGTTCAATATTTGCATCCCGCCTGAAAATGGCGCTTACCCGGTTGATGGTGGTAAAAATGGCGTTGAAGGCGGCATCTTGCCCGCCCTGGTGCTGCGTGTATTCACCAGTGGCGGCTACTGCGATGCGGTACTGGTTGACGGTTTCTTCGGCGCGGGCCGCAGCATTGCGGCTGGCGATGGGGGAGATATTCGTGCTGCCTGCATCATGGGAGCCGCAAGACCATTGGTGGTCGAAGGCGCTGTCATTGGCTTGCTTGCTGAAGCTTGCGTATTGCCGCCCTGGGGTATTTTCCAGCGGGTCGATGAACAGGGTGTCGCCATCCGGCATGTCCAGCATGGCATGGAAGCCTGCGGGGGTAAGATCGATTCGCCCATGCAATACTTTTCCATCGGTTCCGGCGACTCGCCATGCCTGCAAGTCGGGGTGGCGGGCTGCAATATCCGGGGCGAGCAGGGCTACGGGGGTGGCTTTAATTTGCGCAAAACTGCCATCTGGCAGGGGCAGGGGGAATGTGCTGGAAGCACGCGCCTGGGTGGATGGTGCGCTCAAGGTCGCGGGCAACAGGCTGTGCAAGGCCGTTTCATCCAGTTTCAGCAGACGGTAGTGCTGCAAGGGAGTAGGTGCCGTAACAGTGCGTGCCTGTGTGGAGGTCAGGCCAGACGATGGATGGACTTGTTCCAAGTCCTGCCAGATTAGCTCATCAGCTGTTGCTGTTGCAGACAGCAAACTTGCGGCGAAACACCAAAAGCGCCACATACCCCATCTCCCAGTGTTAAATTATTTTTATAACAACACAATGGAATTTATTATTCAATATTTTTTAGTCAGGCTGATTCAAGTTTTTTACAGTTTATCACTTGTTACAGGTGGGTAAAATGACCTGATTCCAGCGGGTAGAATAGGCCAGTGCCGCTTGCAGGTAACGGTGATGGTTGGGGCCGTAAAGGGCGTCGGTTACGCCGTCCAGACAGCGGGTTGGGCAATGGTTGCGTACTTGTGCGTATACGTCTGGTTCAATGCCGGGAAGCGTGTTGCTACGGCCTGCATTACACAGGAAGTAGCGTTCGCCGCGCGCGATGGCCGCCTGGGCATCGGCTTCCGGATTCCTGGCTTGCAGGATCGGGAGCTGTGCGGCGAAGTAGCGCTCCTTGTCGGCTGCCGAGGCTGACGCACCCGGAATGTTTACGCCATTGCCCGCCGTATTGTTATTGGCGGGTGGCATACAGGCGGATAGTGCTAACAGGGAGGCAAGTGCCAGGTACAGTTGTTTCATGGGTAGGTTCCTTTCCTGCGGCGCAGCAGGAGATAGAGTGCTCCGGGCAGTATCCATATCAGCGGGAATGAGCCGCCGCCACCGCCTCCATCACTACTGGCAACAGTAGTGATGCGCATATCATCAAAACCAACCCCCCCTTGTTGGTCACGTACTACCAAGCGAAAATTCAGGGTTCGGATTGTGCTGGGCAGTGTCCCGGTAATAATACGCATAGGGCCATCTAGCGGAAGATTTGCCCGAATCAGTGCATTGTCACCGGTATCGACACCAACTGTGGAAGCTGTTCCGGCATCCATCTGTTCCCACGAATAGCTTAATGTATCGCCATCGGCATCACTGGCGGAACCGTTCAAGGTAAAGGACTGCCCGACAGTGACGGAAAAATCTGCCCCTGCATCTACCACTGGGTTGCGGTTATTGGATGCGGTTTTGCTATTAATGAGAGGAGAAGAAGTTGCACAGTTCTTCCCAGCACCGTCATGCGCAAAAGCAGTGATTTGGGCGATGGATGCAGCATGGAACATGGCGTCGCTGTTGGCTTGTAGGTCATCGCCATTGCAAAGGCCGGTATAACCCATGATGGTGCTGCCACTGCCGGGTTCGTAGGCGCTGGCTTGTATGCGCCCGCCTCCACAACTTCCCAAAACACTGTTGAATGTATGGTCAGCGTCAAACTGGTGGCCGATTTCATGGGCAACATAGTCAATGTCAAATGCATCATTGGAAGCGATTAGTCCGGTTACTCCTGACGCTTTGTACGTTGAGCAAGTGGATCCTAGATAAGCCAGCCCGCCGCCCAGGGTGCCGAAGACGTGGCCGATGTCATAAGCGTTCGAGCCAATGATTGTGTTCAGAACCGCGATGTTCTCAAGCAACATTTTTTCCGGATCGTTGTTGGTATACCCATCTGTAGCCGTATCGGTGAAAACGGTGTTCTCACCACTGACCAAGGTTAATTTGATGGACAAATCCCTCTGAAATATCTGGTTTATCCGGTTGACAGTTGAAACAATGGAGCTGTGGGTGGCCGTTTTCCCACCTTTGGCGCTGGTGAATTCGGCGGTAGATGCGATGGCAATCCGGTAAGTATGCAAGGTTTCTCCCGCTTTGGCAGCGGTGTTGCGGGCGGCGGAACTGGTGTCAGGCATAATGGATGAAAGGTCGCGGAATGAACTCTTGCCATGTGTGCTACAAGTCCATTTTTGCTGGAATGCGGTTGCATTATTGCGTTTGCTGAACGTTGCGTACTCGCGCTGACCGTTACTTTCCTGCGGATCAATGAAAACCGTGTCACCATTCGGCATGTCCAGCATGGCGTGGAAGCCAAGCGTGGTGAAATCAATTACGCCACTGAGCGTTTTGCCATCTGTGCCTAGTACCTGCCATGTCTGTATTTCCGGGTGTTGTGCGGCTATCTCTGGTGCGAGTACTTGCGTTGGTGTTGCTGTGACGGCGGCGAAACTACCATCCGGTAATGGCAGGCTGATGGTGGTGATGGCTGTTCTGCCCTGGGCATTGGTAGCACTGCTTGCTGCCTGATTGAGGGAGGAGCGCAGGCTTTCCTCGTTCAGCAGCATGCGTCGGTATTGCTGCAAGGGTGATGCATTGGTGGAAGTACTTCGGGCCTGAAGGTTGCTTGCAGCGTTGTTGTGCGTGATTGACCCCAGATCCTGCCAGTCGGAAACGTTAGCCCAGCCGTTCGTTGCCGCCAGCAAAAACAGGATGATTGCTCCAATGCGCGTCATCGTTAAGTACCTTTTGTTATCAGCATGCCATTGGTCGCCATAATAACCCGTCGGTCTCAATTTATCGACGCAATAACACATAAATTGCGCCAGTTCCCCCATCCACCGGGCGGGCAGTGTGGAAGGCAAGTACCCGGTCATGTTGCCGTAGCCAGTTGTTTATCTTGGTTTTGATGACAGGGCCATTGTGCGCGGAGCGGTTGCCCTTGCCATGAATGATGCGCACACATTCGCCAATGCCTGGATGTGCTTCATGCAGGAACTCCAGCAGCATCTGTTTGGCCCCGCGTGCGTTCAAACCGTGCAGGTCAAGTTCGCTGGCGATACGGTACTGACCTGAGCGTAGTTTGCGGAAAATTTTGTGCTGGATGCCGGGGCGGCAATAGCTCAGCATGTCGCCTGGTTGCAGTTCTACCGGGTCGTATTCATCGGAAAGCATGTCAATGATGACTTGCTGTTCATCTGCAATTGTCTTGACCGGAATGGCAGGTGGTTTTAGGTTATCATGCACGACTTGATTGCTCGGGCGTAGCGGCGTCACGTCCTGCATGGATTCGCGGAATAATGAACGGTCTTCAATACTCATGAACATATTACTCAGCAACGACGATGGTTTTCTGGCACCCGGCATCAACCAGTTACGGGAAGCGCTGATGGTAGTGGCAAATGTTACCACAGTTGCCCCCTCGCAGGATTGTAGCGGGGCGAGCAATTCCCTGACCTTGCGGAACCCCTTGCGTATGACCCAACATGGTGACAATTTTTACAGTGTCAACGGTACGCCGACGGATTGTGTGCATCTTGGCCTGGGGTTGTATGCGAAAGACCCGGATATGGTGATTTCCGGCATCAATGCGGGAGCCAATATGGGGGACGATGTGCTTTACTCGGGAACGGTTGCGGCGGCAATGGAGGGGCGTTTCCTTGGCTTCCCTGCACTGGCGGTTTCGCTGGCAGCCCCCCATCGTCAGCTTCCCGTGCATTACGCGACTGCCGTGAAGGCGGTGTTACAGCTGTTGCAGCACGTGCAGGATTACCCTGACAAGAGCAACATGATCCTCAATGTCAACGTGCCTGATATTCCATGGGCGGAGCTGCAAGGTTTCCGGGTAACGCGGCTGGGTAACCGGCACCGTTTTTCCCCGGTTGTGCGCGCCATGGATCCGCGTGACAATGAAATATTCTGGATAGGCCGTGCAGGTGCTGCGGCTGATGCGGGTGAGGGAACGGATTTCCATGCCATTGATGCAGGCTACGTTTCCATCACGCCTATTCATGCCGATCTGACCCGCTACCAGGCGATGGATGAAACGCAACGCTGGCTGGAGGAGTGCAATGGCTGAACGTGAACTGGATGTGGAGGGGATCGGCATGACCTCCCAACGTACCCGCAACCGTCTGGTGGAACGTCTGCGGGAAAAGGGTATCCGTAACGAGGATGTGCTGTATGTCATGAGCAAGGTTCCCCGCCACCTGTTCGTGGACGAGGCCATGGCGAGCCGTTCGTATGAAGATACTGCGTTGCCGATTGGTTATGGCCAGACCATTTCCCAGCCTTACATTGTGGCACGCATGACCGAGTTGTTGCTGGAAGGGGAAATCCCACCACAGAAAGTGCTGGAAGTTGGTACGGGTTCTGGTTATCAGGCGGCAGTATTGGCTCCGCTGGTGAAAACGGTTATTACGGTTGAGCGGATCGAACCCCTGTTTAGCGCTACCCGCGCCCTGTTACGCGATCTGGGATACAGGAATATCCGTACTTTCCTGAGTGACGGCAGCTGGGGGTTGGCACAGGAAGCGCCTTTCGATGCCATTATTGTCACGGCAGCGCCGGAAAAGGTTCCGCCAGCCTTGCTGGAGCAGCTGGCTATCGGTGGCAGGCTGGTTATTCCGACAGGTGGGCAGGGCCGACCACAGGTATTACAGGTCATTACCCGCCTGGGCGAAAATGAATACGCCACGACCAATCATGAATATGT
Source organism: Gammaproteobacteria bacterium (assembly GCA_018822845.1). Taxonomy (GTDB): domain Bacteria; phylum Pseudomonadota; class Gammaproteobacteria; order Thiotrichales; family Thiotrichaceae; genus Thiothrix. The sequence goes on from JAHJJD010000005.1 coordinate 12,649, forward strand.
GCAATTTGTGCCCATGATCAGTGGCCTATAGAAGAATAAAGAGAATGATATTTGCTAATTGAGAAACTTTTTCTTACAGTTAGTAATAAATCTCTCAGACATTTTTATTGTGAGTGTCTTCACACCCCTTGGATTTTATAGTGATAAGGTGAAATCATGGACAGAAAAATCAAACTGGTGGCAGCCGTTTCCCTGGTCGGTCTGAGTGCAGCAGCATGTGCCCCCAACCCATACTGGCAATACCCCGGTTACACAACCAACCGTAGCGCGGTAGCTACTACGACAACGAATAACAAGGCATCAGTAACCCATTCCCATAATGGCAAGGTACATTCACATGCGCTGCCGCCGGAAGGGCTTGCACATACCCATAACATGGGTGTTGCCGGGCAGGCTGGTACGAATTACGCTTATACCCAGCCACAAAGCAATACCTATTACACCCCGCCTGTAAACACTGCGACTACCTACGGCTACAATACAACCACTCCGTCATACAACACCGGTAGCTATTACGATTACAGTGCTCCGAAAAGTACTACTGCCACCAGCACCGGTACTTACTACGACTACGGAAATACTGGCACTTCTACTACCACTACCACCACTACGCCTCGTAGCAATGTCATCAGCGGCGATACCTACCTTGTGCAGCAAGGGGATACAGTTTTCCAGGTTATGCGGAACACAGGCGTTTACTGGAAGGATGTTATTCGTCTGAACAATTTGCAGGCACCTGATTACACTATCAAGCCGGGGCAGCGTTTGAGACTGAACTAATCAGTCGTTCTGGCCAATAAAAAAACCCGTCATGATACGGGTTTTTTTATGGATTGGCGGTCTAGCACACACCAGTTTTGCAGGTATCCTTCTCTTCAGCGATGGATGAGCGCTTGTCCTGACGGATGTAGTTCTGTAATTGGGCGACAGTAATGGCTCCCATATGGGTATCCACGATCTGGCCTTGCGGATTGACAATAAAGGTGGTCGGAACACCATAAATCAGCCCCAGCGCGAACATGGTGCTGTCCTGTGTGGGAACGACCGGGTAGGAAATCCGGCGTTGGGCCGCGAATTGTTTGAGGTCGGCGGTCGGCGTTTCTCCGGCTTCCATACCCAGAACAACGACCTTGTCCTTGTAGCGACGGGCAATGCTGTTCAATGCGGGCAGTTCCGCCACACAAGGACCACAGTAAGTCGCCCAGTAATTCACGATAACCCACTTGCCGCGATACTCTGCAAATTGGTGCTGACGCCCTTCAATATCCTTAAAAGAAAAATTTGGCGCATGGGTGGCTGGTTCTGCTGATGCTACCGTCGCAAAAGATGCAAAAAACAGCAGCGAAAGAGTAGCCGCCCGCTTAAATAGTTTCATACTAACCCTCAACTATGTTTGACCCGATGGTTACACACAAAATTGTCGGCAATCGTTTCTGAAAGGGTGCTTTTTATTGTAGAAGTCTTATTGGGAAAAGGCAGGTTTCTTTTGCTGTTGCCGGAAGAGAATTGCCGACAACCTGCCCGCAGCGACAACGCACCTTTCATATTCGATTGATTTTTAGTCACACAACACATAACGGAAATAAGCCTATGCTTCTAAGAACACCGATGCAAGTTGTATTTTAGCGACAAATGCCATGGGTGATTTTTGATTAATATCAACAATCACCCAGTAGTTTGCAAGAAAAATCAATAGACTGATTAATTTTTGTTGAGCCTTCTGAAGTGGAAGACGGCAACAGCCCCCAATAGCAGTGAGAGCAGAATTTGCGCCCATTCGGTCAAGGTTGGTACCGCGACACTCTTGCCGGGTGGCGGTGGGACAATCGTACTTGCATCCAGATAGTCAGGTATGCTGTCACCATCCGCATCAGCCGCATCATCCGGCTGGCCATCTGCGTTTGGGTCTGCATTTTCGTCACGGGTCTGGATGCCGTCGTTGTCATCATCCTTGTCCAGATAGTCAGGTGTGCCGTCGCTATCCGTATCAACGGAAGGCAGTGGCTTGTTATAGCCTTCCCAGAAGCTCAGGATGCCGTCACCATCATCATCCCCATCCAGTGCGTTGATGATGGCGTCGCCATCCGTGTCGAGCGGGTTGGAAACATCGCCGCCAACTTCCTCGTCGTCCCTCACTGTATCGCCATCGCTGTCCTGTTCCATGGGGTCGGTGCCCAGCAATATTTCATCACTGTCGAGCAAGCCATCACCATCGGTATCCAGCGGTGGTGGAACGCAGACTGCGGCGCAACCGTAATTGCCCGCATAGTTGTCAGCATTGGAAGTACCCCAGCCCAGGTTGGTAAGGCTGTTGCCGGGGTTGGTACCAACCGAGTTGTCCGGATCACCTACAGGCTGATTGAATGGATCATTCTGGTTGTCGATCAGGTTGATGCCACCCAGGCAGGCCCCCGCGTTGGCGAAGCTGAAAACTTCGACTTCTGCGCCTGCGGTCCATTGCATTGCCTGAGCATCGTTAATGGTTGGCGTGAAAGACAGGTAGTCGGATGTTGGGTCTTCTGCCGGGGCAGGAACTGTGGAGGTGTTGCTCCATTCCAGCCCGGTAAAGGCAGACTGAAGCCCGGTTGCTTTGAAGGTATCTCCGCCTGTTGCATGGGGTACTTTCAATGTAACCTGGGCATAGGTCAACTGATTGGGGGAGGGCATATCGCCTGGGTACATGAAAACGTGATAACGCTGATCAGTGCCGTCCCAGCCTACACGGTAATAGACGCTGTTGGCTTGCGGGGCGTCAGGTGCTGTTCCACATGCTTCAGTGCTGGTTCCGACCCTGATGGTAATACTGGCCTGGGTCGTGTAGCCGCGTTCGTCAGTAATCTGGTAGGTAATGCTATCCGTGCCATTGTAGCCGGACTGCGGAACATACAGGATTTTGCCATCCTGGATAGAAACGCTGCCGTGCATTGGCTGTGCAAGTATTTCAATGGTGACGTTTTGCCCGCTTGGCAGGGTATCGTTACCCAGGACATCAAAGGTGTTTGCCGTGCTGTCTGGGTCAACCGAGAAATCGTCATCTTGTGCATCCAGATCAGCCAGGACTGTCATATTGACAGATGCAGTCGCGCTATCCTTGCCATCAGAAATGGTATAGGTAAATGAATCCGAGCCTTTGAAACCATCGGCAGGTGTGTAAACGATTTTGCCCTGGTCAACTACTGCCGTACCGTTACTGCCGTTGGTAACGCTGGTAATGCTTAGCGTATCGGTATCGGCATCGGTATCGTTTGCCAGCACATCAATGGTTACCGGCGTAGCAAACTGGGTGGATGCGCTATCGTCTACGGCAACTGGCGCAGTATTGCTGGCTGTGGCCGCATTGACCGTTACATTAACCGTTGCAGTTGCGGTGTCCTTGCCATCTGATACCGTGTAGGCAAAGCTGTCAGAGCCGCTGAAACCACTGGCTGGCGTATAAACCAGTTGGGTGCCATTGACGGCGACAGTACCGTTACTGCCGTTGGTAACACTCATGATGCTCAGGGTGTCTCCATCCGCATCAGTGTCATTGCCGATAACATCAATGGTCACAGCCATTTCGGCGTCGGTCGTAGCGGTATCGTTGGCTGCCGTCGGGGGGGTGTTGACTGTGCTTGAACAGCTTACAGGTCCACCATAGTTGCCGAGGTAGTCATTGTCATCAGTAACTCCCCAACCTGTGTTGGCAAACTGGTTGCCCGGATTGGTACCGGCAGAGTTGTCCGGGTTTGCTGGTGGTTGGTTGAAAGGATCGCTCTGGTTGTCCATAAGCTCAACGCCATCGACACAAGGGCCATTCGTAGTGAAGCTGAATGCTTCTGTTTCCTCGCCTGCCTGGAAAGCGAATGCCTTGACGTTGATTGGCGTATATGTGAACGACAGGTAATCTACGTTCGTGTCTTCCTCTGGGCTGGGTACATCCGAACTTAGTGACCAGGAGGTGTTTGTCTTTGGTGCTATGGAAACGACCGTGAACTTGTCTGCTCCTGTCGCATGGGGAACCCGCAGTGTTACCTGCCCTGTCATGCTGATATCTTGCGGCAGTGGAGTGCTGGTAGGACGCATGTAAACATGGTAGCTGCTATCGCCAGAATCCCAAGCAACCCGGTATTCAACTCCCCCTGTCGCAGCAAAAGCAACTTGCCCTACCTGCATCATGGCTAACGCGACAAGTCCTTTTGAAACAGCTTGACTGATCGATTTATTCATTTTCTTTTACCGATTCTCATTGTGGTCAAATTTTGTAAGCCCTTACAGGCTCAGGGTGCGGGCTGAGCACCCGTACCCTGAGCTTTATTCATCATCAAGGCATTTGGCGATGAATGATGAAGTTGGCGCTGAATGTGCTGTTGTTCGGATGCAGCAGCACGTTACCCAGCAGCAGGTTCACATCGTTGGATGGGCCTGCGAAGATGGAAATGCCATCCATGTTAATGTCGGTATCCTGATAACCGTTCAGACGGTAGTTGGTACTGACAGACAGGTTCCCGATCGCCAGCAATACATCTCCCAGGATCACGCCGGTATCGTTGGATGGGCCATTGGCAATCGCGCGGGTATCCATGTTGGCATTACCTGCCCACAGCAGGGCGGTAGAGCCAGATGCGATGCGCCCGTTGCTACCCCAGACCGTTGTGGTTGTATTGGTAAAGTCAACCAGAGTGGCTGAATCGGGGTTCAGGCTGACAGTATTGGCTGTTGCCACACCCAAATGGTTACGATGGTGTACGGCAACAATGTAGTCACCGGCAGCCACGCCTGGAAGCAACAGGGATGTGTTGCCTGTGGCAGCATCCATGACATCACCATCACGTTGTACCAAGCCAGCCAACTGTGCCTTGATGGTTGTTGGGTTGGTGGCATCACGCAGTTCTACCAAGACCCAGTCAACCGGTGCATCGTTCCCGGTTGTTACGAACAGGGAAGACAGTGCTGCCTCTTTGCCAGTGTATTTGTAGATACCCCGATTGTATGGCTGATTCAACGGAATCAGACCTTTACTGCGCAGGTCGTCTTGCATCAGCTGGGTTGTGCTGTTGTAAGCGCCTTGCAGCATGACCTTGAGTTGCAGTTTTACTCCATTGGGGGTGGCATCCAGATAATCTGGAGTACCGTTACCGTTGGTGTCAATGGCATCCGCCGGGCTGCCGTCGGTATTGGGGTCATTGCCCTCTGCCGCCGACAGTTTGCCATCGCCATCGTCGTCAGTATCCAGGTAG
>JAHJJD010000072.1 GCA_018822845.1 Gammaproteobacteria bacterium
ACTGCGCCGAACGCGGATTCTGGTAGGCGGAATAAATCACCATGCTGACCGGGGTGGTTTGCAGTTGCTGCAACACGCTGGTCAGGTGCGCTGTAGTCGGTGGGATGCCCGGTTTGGGTTCCAGCGTGGCAATTTCTTTCAACCCCAGCCAGTCGTGCAGGTAAACCCAGCTCTTGTGGTGTACCACGACCGCTGTTCCCCGCAAGCCTGCCGCCCTGGCTTGCCACCCCTGCATGGCCTGTTGCCAGCGGCTGTTGAAAGCGGCGTGAGCCTGCCGGTAATGTACGGCATTGGCGCTGTCGAGTTGCGCCATGCGTTCCGCCAACGCCTTGCCAATCCGGGCGATGCGGCGGGGGTCAATCCCGAAGTGTGGGTTGCCGTCGGCGTGGACATCACCCATGCTGCGATCCACTTGCGCCGGAATATCCAGCAGTTGTACGTGTTGCGCTGCCAGGAAATGCCCCGGCTGGCCCGGCTGGATGGCGGCATTGCCAGATTTGCCCAGCAACAGCGGCAACCAGCCAATTTCCAGTTCCGCCCCTGTGCAAACCAGCATATTGGCTTGCCGCGCCTTGGCAATCAGGCTGGGGCGGGCTTCGATGTGATGCGGGTCTTGCAGGCCAGTGGTAGCGTTGTAGACCGTAACCTTGTTACCGCCGATTTCTTGTGCCAGTGAACCCCATTCCGGTTCGCAGGCGAAAATATTCAGGTCGGCGTGTGCCAGTGCGCTGCTGCACAACAGGCTGAGGGCGAGAATCAGACGTTGCATAGTGCCTCCTTAAAAACCGTGCGCACCGTGCGAGCCGAAGCTATGGGTGTATTGCAGGATCACCTGCTGGTCGGTTTCCGGGGTGCTTTTATCTTCGTTGAGCTGTAAACGCCAGCGGCTGTATTCGCGCGGGGAATAGTCGAGCATCAGGCTGTTGCGTTTGGGAGTATGGCCTTCAGAATGCAGCCCTGCCTCTTCCAGCACACCTTCATCAGCGCCGCTGTTGTTGATTTTGAGGTGGCCGTGACGTACCCCGACCCGCCAGTGCGGCTTGAACTGGTAAACTGCCTGGGCGTACCAGCCATCTTGCTTGCCATTGTAAGCCGTGGTTTCGGCGATTGTGCCATCGGCCTCCACCATGTCCACTGTGCCGGATTCGTCGCGCTGGAAGTATTCGGCTTGCAGCTTCAGGTTGCGTTCTTTTGCATTGCCGTGCGGTGCCCATTTGTACAGGGCGTTGACGGTGTTGATCTTGCTGTCGCCGGAAAAGCGTGGGGTTTCGGTGGGTGCGCCGCCGCCGTGGTCGTGGGCGGCACTGCTGCGGTCGCGGATGTCATTAGCCCGCCAGTGACCTATGCCTGCCTGCCAACTGTGGTCAGTGCCGATGTCGCCACCGGTTTTGGCGTAAAGGGTGGCGGCACTGATGGACTTGTCGGTTTTGCCAGAGGGAAATTTTTCGCCAGCAAACACTTCTGTGCCGACCTGCACGAATTGGTCGGTGGGGGCGACGTAGCTGAGTTGCACCCCATCATCATTGGTATGTGTGCCGAACATTCCCTTGTAAACCAGGGGCGCATCGGCGAAATCCCATTCGTGGTTGTGCTTGCTACTGAGGTAGCCAACATCCGAGAAAAACCGCCCGGCTTTGACCGTTACGCCCTGACCCAAACCTTGGGTTTCGACGAACGCTTCCTCCAGTTCCACTTCGGGTTCGCTGCCTTCGCCTTCCGCCGCTTCACTGATGGCTGTGGTGACGCGGGCTTTGAGCTTGTCGTTGAGGTTGCCGCTGACCACCACTTCGTTATGCCCTGCGTGCAAGCCTTCCTTGAAGCCGTGGTCGTGTCCGCCGGATGGCATCCCTTCAACGGTTAGCTCGCCGGGGCTGCTGCGGTCAAAGTACAAGCCTTCCAGGATCAGGCTGCCTTTCCAGTTGGCGGTGGGTTTGAGGGCTGCCTTGATGGCATCGCCTGTGGCAGTTTCAGCGAAAGTGGCAGGTGCCGCCAGCGCAGCGGCAATGGCGATAGCCAAGGTAGTCTGTGTCGGTTGCATGTATTCACCCCGTCGGTGCTTGAACGTTTATAATGGGACAAATGGTATGTGCATTGACGAACTAAATGCAATACAGTTGCAAAATATTGGTGCAAATGAATGGCAAGTATGACCCAACCCGACAGTCTTCCCGGCGGTGAACTGACCGCCCGCAACCTGCTCCAGCAAACCCATGGCAGGGTAACGCCTGCACGGGTCGGGGTGCTGGGTATCCTGCTCAATGCCAATGCCGCCCTGAGCCATCAGGAAATCGAACAGACCGCACTCCGGCAAGGCTTGTCAGCTGACCGGGTAACCCTATACCGGGCGCTGGACTGGCTGGTAGAACAGGGCCTGGCGCACAAGATCGCCGGGGCAGACCGTACCTGGCGTTACAATGCACAGGCAGGCATCCCGCACCAGCACGCCCATTTCCATTGCAAACAATGCGAACAGGTGTTTTGCCTGGAAAACCTGCAACCTACGCTGTTGTTTGGCTTGCCGGACGGTTATCAAATTGATGAAGTAGAATTGAACCTGCAAGGGTCTTGCCCAGATTGCCGCAATAGAAATGCAAGCTAATTGCAAAGATTGATTATCCACACTAGAATCAAACGCAACAAGATTGCAATTCAGTTGTCAGCAATTTGCTATCTTCATTTCGCTAATACCCTCAAAAATCAGTAAAACCGGAGAACAATATGACGTTTCCACACGCTTTGATCAGCACCCTCAGCCTGTTGGTTACCCTGTCCGCTGGCAGTGTTTACGCCGATGATCACAAGCACGCAGCAACCCACGATGATAAAGCCAAAACCGAAGCGCACGAACACGAAGCCGAAGGACACGAAGAGCACGGTGCACATGAACACGGTGCCGCTACCCTTTCCCTCGCTGTGGGTGATGAAGGCATGGAAATCATGCTCGAATCCCCCGCTGCCAATATCGTCGGCTTTGAACACGCCGCCAGCACCGATGAAGACAAGCAAAAGCTGGCAGACGCCAAAGCCAGACTGGAAGCCGGTGCAGACCTGTTCAGCATCAACCCGGAAGCGGAATGCACCTTAAAAACTGCCGAAGTGGTTTCTACCCTGTTAGGCAATGCGGAAGCGGAGAAGGAAGAACACGCCAAGCACGATCATGAAGAGGGCGAGAAGGAAGGCGAAACCCACAACGATATGGATGTAACCTGGTCATTCGCCTGCGCCAAACCGGCAGAATTAAAAGAGGTCACCACCAAACTATTTGCGGCATTCCCGGAAGGTTTGCAGAAAGTCAAAGCGGAATGGGTAACAGACAAAGGCGCATCCTCACAGGAACTGGACAAGGACAGCACCCTCAAGCTGAACTAAACAACCTGCATCACGGGCACGGTTGCCGGTTATGCTGGCTCCGTGCTACAGGCTACTTGCCTGTTATTGCTTCTCTTGTGCCAGCAAAGGCTCGTAACGCTGATCCGTCAGGGTTTTCATAAAAGCCACCAGCGCATCGACTTCCGCATCCTTCAAGGCTGG
>JAHJJD010000073.1 GCA_018822845.1 Gammaproteobacteria bacterium
ACTCAAGAACTCAAGAACTCAAGAACTCAAGAACTCAAGAACTCAAGAACTCAAGAACTCAAGAACTCAAGAACTCAAGAACTCAAGAACTCAAGAACTCAAGAACTCAAGAACTCAAGAACTCAAGAACTCAAGAGAGATTGCAAAAATCAAAGAAATGACTGGATTATTTAAGGAGTCAAAAAATTCAATAATTATTGCGTTTGATAGTACAATTATTACCTTGGACTACCTGAAGAACCTGATTGCAAAAAAGCATCGCGAAATAGAGACAGTGGTGGTCACTGGAAATACGCAAAGGAATGATATTTTGCAGAAATTTGAATTGGGTTCAAAAGCCAATAATTTATTGGGGTTGTTTTCCGACTCCATGTCAGAAGGAGTTAATCTTCAACAGGCGTCTGCCTTATTTTTTTTAGACATGCCAAGCGTATTAAGAATTGCTGAGCAACGAATAGGTCGCATTGATCGACTTGACAGTCCTCACAAAAAAATCAACATTTTCTGGCCAAATGACTCTGATGCATTTGCATTAAAAACCGATCATCGACTTTTACGAACCCTTGCAGATACTGAAATTTTAATTGGTTCAAACTTTCAAATACCTGATGAATTAATGCAAAAATATCATAGTCATGGTTCTCTAAAAATCATTAGACCCCATGATATGCAAAAAGATTTAGAAAAAATGGAACAAGATGATTTTTTATGGGGTGACATGAAAGATGCTTTTGGTGCGGTGCATAATTTATACGATGGACTGAACCCACTAATTGAAAAATTGCATTATGAGCAACTTAAAAATGTTAATGCATCTGTGAAGTGCAAGTTGAGTATTTTGAGTTCAAATCAGAATTGGATATTTTTGGCTATCCGAGGGAATAAAAAAACTCCCTGTCAGTGGTATTTTATTGATTCATTGGGCATAATACATTTTGAGTTAAATGAGATTTGCAATTTGCTACGCCAGCATCTAGATAATTCAAACAACGAGGAGTCAGCTTGGACTGAAGAAACGACCACTGCACTTAATCATTATTTAGAAATAATTCAAAACAATGAAATCAGGGTATTACCAAATAAAAAAAGGCGAGCACTAGAAACTGCAAAAGCAATTTTGGAAAAATTAAACTCCAACAAAAAGACAAAGCACCCCATACTTAAAAAAATATTGGAGCTTTTTAAGCCAGCCTCTATTGATAAAGAGTATAGTATAGATTACTACGGGTTTTCTCAGTTGTGGATTGATCTATTTTCGCCTTACCTAAGAAACAAACGGCAAACATATAAAAAAAGAGTGATCAGCATAGGCGATTTGCAAACAGGTTCTTATTTTCAGGAGTTCACTGAAGAAGAAATGAAACCAGAGAAACTTCAGGCAATTTTAGAGAGGGCACCATACAAGAAGTCTTATTGGAGAGAAATTAGTGCCTGCATTATTGGCATTGCCTCATGAAGAAAATTAGTGATTTACAATAATCGAATTAAGTACATCTATTCAGAAAAGGCAGACACGGAAGTCTGCCCTTACATTACACCCCAGCGCTATTTATCTTCCAATTCCACCACAATCGCCCCGCACGGACATTCCTCCGCGCACAGCCCGCAGCCCTTGCAGTAGTCGTAATTGAACGCAAACCGCTTGCCCGCCCCCAGCTTGATCACTGCACTATCCGGGCACACGCCGTAGCAGTTATCGCACTCGAAGCAGTTGCCGCATGACAAACAGCGCCGCGCCTCAAACAGCGCATTACTTTCATCCAGCCCACCGACCACTTCATCGAAAGTGGACTGGCGGCGGATAATGTCCAGCACCGGGCGCACGGTCTTTTCCGCATCGGCATAATACCAGGTGTTGAGGCGCTCGAAGGTAGCAGGCTCATGCTTGGGCGCAGGCTGGTAAAGCTCGCCGCGCAACCACGCATCAATCGCCCGCGCAGCTTTCTTGCCATGCCCGACCGCCACGGTCACGGTGCGCTCGGAACCCGCCACCATGTCGCCCCCGGCAAACACACCATCATGGCTGGTCATCATCACCGCGTCGGTTTGCACGCTGTCCCACTTCATGGTCAGATTGGGGATGTGTTCCAGCAAGGTCTGTTCCACGTTCTGCCCCAGCGCCAGCACCACCGAATCGGCAGGCAAGGTCTCGAATTCGCCGGTCGGCTGCGGGAAACCTTTCGCATCCAGCGCCATCTTTTCGATGGTGATGCTACCTTCCCCTGCCTCGGTGATGGTGGAAAGCCACTTCAGCTTCACGCCTTCTTCCAGCGCTTCCGTCACCTCGAAATCGTGCGCGGGCATTTTGTCGCGGGTGCGGCGATAGACGATGATGGACTCTTCCGCCCCCAGCCGTTTGGCGGTACGCGCCACGTCGATGGCAGTATTGCCGCCGCCGTACACCACCACCTTGCGCCCCAGCAACGGCGGATGTTCTTCCACCTCATGCAGCACGCTGACCGCATCGGTAATGCGGCTGGCGTCGCCCGCCGGTATGTAGGCACGCTTGGCAATCCCCGCGCCAATGCCGAGGAATACCGCATCAAAACCTTCCGCCGCCTGCATGGCCAGCACGTCATCCACACGGGTATCGAGGCGCAATTCCACCCCCATGTCCACAATGCGCTGCACTTCGGCATCCAGCACCCGGCGCGGCAAACGGTAACGCGGGATGCCGTAACGCATCATGCCGCCCGCCGCCGTTTCCGCCTCGACAATGGTCACGCCATGCCCCATGCGGCGCAAATGGTAAGCCGCCGCCAAACCCGCAGGTCCTGAGCCGACCACCAGCACGCGCTTGCCGCTTTCCGCCACCGGTTTGGCGAACGCCCAGCCCTGTTTCAGCGCTTCGTCGCCGAGGAAGCGTTCCACCGCATTGATACCAACCGCTGCGTCCAGTTGCCCCCGATTACACGCGCCTTCGCAAGGGTGGTAACACACCCGCCCCATGATCGCAGGCAGCGGGTTGTTTTCAGTCAGGGAACGCCAGGCCGCTTCGTAATTGCCGGATTCGGCATGGAACAACCAGTTCTGGATATTCTCCCCCGCCGGGCAGGTGGCGTTGCAAGGTGGTAAACGGTCAACGTACACCGGGCGTTTGCTGCGCCACGAGCCGGTATGGTTGGCAAGGCTGGTGTTCCTGTCCAGCGTAATGGCGAACGGTTTTTCGATCTGCGTACTCATACGGCAGCCCCCCTCTTTTCCAGCAGTTTGAAGCGACGGATATTGCGGTCAGCAATCGCCTGCAATTGCGCAATCACCTCCACCTGTTTGGGATTGCGGAACAGATGGGCGAAACGTTTTTGCAGCTTCAAATAATCCTCAACAGGAACCTGTTCGCGGATGGAACGATGCCCGGTAATTTCGCCGTGTTCCGCCTCAAACACAGGGAACAGGCCGGACTCGATCGCCAGCCGCGCCAGCCGGATGGTATGGCTCGGATCAGCCCCCCAACCCAGCGGGCATGGCACATGGATGTGGATGTAACGCGCCCCGTGGATCGACATCGCCTTGGTGACTTTCGCCTCCAGATCGCGCAAATCGGCGACGGATGCAGTCGCCACGTAAGGGATTTCATGCGCCATGGCAATCAGTGGCACGCTCTTGCCCTTGCCGAACACATTGCCGTTGGGGTGCTGCCCAACCGGCACGGTGGTAGCGGTGCGGGCAGCAGGTGGGGTGGCGGAAGAGCGTTGCACCCCGGTGTTCATGTAGGCTTCGTTGTCGTAGCAGATGTACAGCACGTCGTCGTTGCGCTCGAACATGCCCGACAGGCAGCCGAAGCCGATGTCGGTGGTACCGCCGTCGCCGCCTTGCGCCAGTACGCGGGTGGCTCTGCCCTTGACCCGCTGTGCCGCCGCGACACCCGTAGCGACCGCTGCGGTATTGCCGAACAGCGAATGTATCCACGGCAACTGCCAGGAAGATTCGGGGTACGGGGTGGAAAAGACTTCGAGGCAGCCGGTAGCGTTGCAGGCAATCAAATCGTTGCCCGCCGCCCGCATCGCCGCATCCACTGCAAAACGTGCGCCCAGCGCCTCGCCGCAGCCCTGACAGGCACGATGCCCGGAATTGAGCGCGTTGGTGCGCTGCATGCCCGCCTGTACGCTGCGTTCTTGCTCGCTCAGCAGGCGGTTGCCGACCGTGAACGTGTCGGTCTGGTAAAACTTGATGGTGCTTTCCATTGTTGTTCTCCTAATTGTCCTCCTTCGGAATAGCGATGATAGCGCTTAAATCAGTAATGAAAACTCAATCGGGGTCAAGCATCTGGCAAATTCATCGATTTCGACACGCGGCAAGCCGAAACAGCAGCCCTGATCACTGAATTATTGCATCTGCGTATCCCACACCCAATCGCGAACTTCCGGCATATCCCGCCCATGCTGGTTAATGTATTGCCGATGTTCCACCAACTTGTCCTTGAGTTGCTGCTTCAGATAACTCCCCTTGTCCCCCGTTTGCGGCAAGCGGTCAATCGCATCCATTACCAGATGGAAGCGGTCGAGATCGTTCACCACCGTCATGTCGAACGGCGTGCTGGTCGTGCCTTCTTCCTTGTAGCCACGCACATGGAAATTCTCATGGTTGGTGCGGCGGTAAGTCAGCCGATGAATCAGCCACGGGTAGGCGTGGAAGGCAAAAATCACCGGCTTGTCCTGGGTGAAAATCGTGTCGAAATCGGCATCGCTCAAGCCGTGCGGATGTTCGTTTTGCGGTTGCAGTTTCATCAGGTTGACGACATTGACCACGCGGACTTTCAGGTCGGGCAAGTGTTTGCGCAGGATAGATACCGCCGCCAGCGTTTCCAGCGTCGGCACATCGCCACAGCAGGCCATTACCACGTCAGTTTCGTCGGTTTGATCATTACTCGCCCATTGCCAGATGCTAATGCCTTGGGTGCAATGCTTGACGGCGGCATCCATCGACAGCCATTGTGGGGAAGGATGTTTGCCTGCAATCACCACGTTGACGTAGTGGCGGCTGCGTAAGCAATGATCCATCACCGACAGCAGGCAGTTGGCATCCGGCGGAAAATATACCCGCACGACTTCGGCTTTCTTGTTCACCACATGGTCGATGAAGCCGGGGTCTTGATGGGTAAAACCGTTGTGGTCTTGCCGCCAGACGTGCGAAGCCAGCAGGTAATTCAGCGAGGCAATCTTGCGCCGCCACGGTAGATGCGCGGTGACTTTGAGCCATTTGGCGTGCTGGTTGAACATCGAATCAATGATGTGAATGAAGGCTTCGTAGCAATTGAACAGCCCGTGCCGCCCGGTCAGCAAATAGCCTTCCAGCCAGCCTTCGCACTGGTGTTCACTGAGCATCGAGTCCAGCACTCGCCCAGAGGGGGCAAGGAATTGGTCGTTGGGCAGGGTGGCAGTATCCCACTGGCGTTGGGTCACTTCAAACAGGGCTTCGAGGCCGTTGGACAGCGTTTCGTCCGGGGCGAACACGCGGAAATTGCGCTGTTTACCGTTCAGCGTTGCCACATCACGCAAGAAACGCCCCAGCACATGCGTGTCACCGATGCCGCGCACACCCGGTTCGGGTACATCCACCGCGTAATCCTGAAAATTCGGCATCCGCAAATCGCGCAGCAATATGCCGCCATTGGCATGGGGATTTGCACCCATACGCCGGTTACCGGTGGGGGCAAGTTCCGCCAGTTCTGTGAGCAAACGCCCACGCTCATCGAAAAGTTCTTCTGGGCGGTAGCTTTTGAGCCAGTCTTCGAGCAACTGGAGGTGTTCGGGATGGGCAGCGGGGTTGGAAAGTGGCACTTGATGCGCCCGGAATGTGCCTTCAACCTGCATCCCATCAACCACTTTCGGCCCCGTCCAGCCTTTGGGCGATACCAGCACGATCATCGGCCAGTGCGGGCGGGTCAAATCGCCGTGGACACGCGCCGCTTGCTGGATTTGTTTGATTTCCGCTATCACCGTGTCGAGCGTTGCTGCCATGGCGGCGTGCATCAGCTCCGGTTCGTGACCTTCCACGAAATACGGTGTCCAGCCATAGCCGCGCAATAACTGTTCCAGTTCCTCGCGGCTGATGCGAGCCAGCACGGTCGGGTTGGCAATCTTGTAGCCGTTGAGGTGCAGGATTGGCAACACCACCCCATCCGTGACCGGATCAAGGAATTTGTTGGAATGCCATGAGGTTGCCAGCGGCCCGGTTTCAGCCTCGCCATCGCCGACCACGCACGCTACCACCAGATCGGGATTGTCGAATACTGCGCCGAACGCATGGCTCAGCGAATAGCCCAGTTCGCCGCCTTCGTGGATCGAACCGGGACATTCCGGCGAGGCATGGCTGGGAATACCGCCGGGAAACGAAAATTGCAGGAACAGCTTTTGCAGTCCTGCCTCGTCTTGGCTGATGTCGGGGTAGATTTCGCTGTAAGTGCCTTCGAGGTAGGTATTGCTTACCACCGCAGGCCCGCCATGTCCGGGGCCGGAGATGTAGAGCATATTGAGGTCGTATTGCTTGATAATGCGGTTCAGGTGTACGTAGATGAAATTCTGTCCGGGGGTTGTGCCCCAATGCCCCAGCAGGGTGTGTTTCACA
>JAHJJD010000074.1 GCA_018822845.1 Gammaproteobacteria bacterium
AACTGGTGGACATGGCTGGGGTGGATGTGGGGATGACTGTCCCGGTCTGACCGGGTGATGGGCGGCAAGAGCCGTATACGTGACCCGTATGTACGGTTCTGTGAGAGGGATGGGGCGGTAACGCCTCACCCTACTCGATTATTGGTAGCCTTTATCTGGGGCAGCCATCAATTTTCACAGTCAGCGTATTGTTCCAGAATTTTCAGCAGGATTTTGGCGGCATTCGACAATGTACGTTTGCGGTGGAAAATCACGCCTAAATGGCGCCGCAGGACAAGCGGCGTCGGAATGATTGCCAGGCTGTCATCCAGCATGGTGTGCGGCAGTATTGACCAGCCAAGCCCGGCGCTGACCAGCATTTTCAATGTTTCGAGGTAATTGGTGCTGATGTAAACATTCAGCTGGCTGTCACGTGGGGCTAGCGCCTGCCGGATGATCCGGTAGGTATAGGTATCCTTGCCTGGCATGACGCAGCGGTGTTGCAGCAGCGTTTCCAGCGTAACATGGGGCATCCGGCTGAGTGTATGGTCATGGCTGGTGGCAATATGCAACAGGTCTGTCCAGATACGTTGCGCCTGTAATTGTTCCGGTAATTCGGTGGGCAGGGTGATGAGGGCAAGCTCCAGTTCATCCCGTTCTACCGCAAGGCAAGCCTGTTCCGAATCCACAAAGTGCAAATCCAGCCGTACTGACGGATGCTCGCGGTTGAAATGGCTGAGAGCAGGTGGCAGGCGGCGCAGGCCGATATGGTGGCTGGTTCCCATCACCAGATAGCCCTGGATGTTGCCTGACAGGTTGGAGGCAATGCGGCGGATGTCTTCCAGTTCATTGCGTAATGCCTGTACACGCGGGAGCAGGGCATGCCCAGCCTCCGTCAGTGTAACCTTGCGGTTGATACGGTTGAATAGCGGCGTACCCAGTTCATTTTCCAGTTGATGGATGCGCTTGCTGATTGCAGGCTGGGTGATAAACAGGGTTTCGGCAGCCAGTGAGAATGACTGGTGACGGGCTACTTCGACAAAAGCGTTGAGGTGGTTAATATCCATGTCATGTATTCTATTCTGGAATCTATAATATGAAAATTATGAATTTTATTTATTTATGGGCAAGTGGTAGGCTACGCCATCCATTTAATTTCCGAGGAGTCCGTTTGTGGCTGGCAAAACGCTCTACGACAAAGTCTGGGATGCCCATGTGGTTAGGCAGGAAGCAGATGGAACCTGTCTGCTTTATATCGACCGCCATCTGGTACACGAAGTCACGTCCCCGCAAGCATTTGAAGGCTTGAGAATAGCCAATCGTCAACCGTGGCGTACTGCATCCATGGTAGCTGTTCCCGACCATAATGTTCCGACCATCGGGTTGGAACATGGCATTACCGACCCGGTAGCACGTCTGCAAGTGGAAACACTGGACGCAAACTGTCGTACTTTCGGTATCACTGAATTCCGCATGGATGACATCCGCCAGGGCATTGTCCACGTTATCGGCCCTGAGCAGGGCGCAACCCTGCCGGGCATGACTGTGGTTTGCGGTGATTCCCACACGTCTACCCACGGTGCATTCGGCGCACTGGCGCATGGTATCGGCACTTCCGAAGTCGAACACGTCATGGCGACCCAGTGCCTGATCCAGAAAAAGATGAAAAACATGCTGGTCAGCGTGGATGGCAAGGTTGGCGCAGGCGTGACTGCCAAAGATATCGTGCTGGCCATTATCGGTGAAATCGGTACGGCAGGTGGTACTGGTTATGCTATCGAATTCGGCGGCGAAGCCATTCGCGACCTGTCGATAGAGGGCCGTATGACCGTTTGTAACATGGCGATCGAAGGTGGCGCGCGCGCTGGTATGGTGGCGGTTGACGACACTACCATCGAATACGTCAAGGGTCGCCCGTATGCGCCAAAAGCTGAGGATTGGGACAAGGCCGTAGCCGCATGGCGCGACTTGCATTCCGATTCCGATGCTGTGTTTGACCGGGTAGTGCGCATCGACGCAGCCAGCATCCAGCCACAAGTTACCTGGGGAACCTCCCCCGAAATGGTGTTGCCGGTGGATGGCAAGACGCCTGATCCTGCGCAGGAAAGCGATAGCGTCAAGGCCAACGGTATCCGCGCTGCCCTCAAATACATGGGGCTGGAAGCGAATACCCCGATTACCGAAGTGCAAATCGACAAGGTGTTCATTGGCTCTTGCACCAACTCACGTATCGAAGACCTGCGTGCCGCCGCTGAAGTTGCCAAAGGCCGCAAGGTCGCAGGTAATGTCAAGCTGGCGATGGTGGTTCCAGGCTCCGGTCTGGTCAAGCAACAGGCTGAAAGTGAAGGGCTGGATAAAATCTTTATCGAAGCCGGGTTTGAATGGCGTGCGCCGGGCTGTTCCATGTGTCTGGCGATGAACGCTGACCGGCTGGAACCGGGTGAACGTTGTGCTTCCACTTCCAACCGCAACTTTGAAGGTCGTCAGGGACAGGGTGGGCGCACCCATCTGGTTAGCCCTGCAATGGCAGCGGCGGCGGCGGTGACAGGCCATTTCGTTGATGTGAGGGAACTGTAATGGAAAAATTTACCGTACATACTGGTTTGGTGGTTCCACTTGACCGTTCCAACGTCGATACGGACGCCATCATCCCCAAGCAATACCTGAAATCCATCCAGCGCACTGGCTTCGGCCCCACGCTGTTCGACGACTGGCGCTATCTGGAACCGGGCGAGCCGGGTATGGATCACAGCCAGCGTAAGCCAAACCCGGATTTCGTACTGAATTTCCCGCGTTATGCAGGTGCTTCCGTGTTGTTGGGGCGGGAAAATTTCGGCTGCGGCTCCTCGCGCGAACATGCGGTGTGGGCGTTGACCGACTATGGTATTCGCAGCGTGATTGCGCCAAGTTTCGCCGATATCTTCTTCAACAACAGTTTCAAGAACGGTCTGTTGCCGATTGCATTGCCTGCTGAAGTTGTGGATCAGTTGTTCCGCGAAACCGATGCGCAGGAAGGCTATCAACTGACCATTGATCTGGCGGAACAGCAAGTGATTACGCCAGCGGGCGAAGCATTTGCTTTCCGCGTCGATGAATTCCGCAAATACTGCCTGCTGAACGGGCTGGATGATATTGGCCTGACGCTGCAACATGCGGATGATATTCGGGCTTATGAAACACGGCGCAAGCAGGAAGCGCCCTGGTTATTCTAATTTATTGGGTTGATTCACATGACACACAAAATTCTGGTATTGCCCGGCGATGGTATCGGGCCTGAAATCGTGGCGGAAGCCGTCAAGGTTCTGGAGGTTTTCAAGGCGGAAGGTGCGCTGGATGCGACCTTTGAATACGCCAACATTGGCGGTGTTGCCTACGACAAAGAGGGGCAACCCTACCCCGAAACGACCAAGGCACTGGCGCGTGATGCCGATGCCATCCTGCTCGGTGCCGTCGGCGGGCCGCAATACGATACACTCGACCGCCCGCTACGCCCAGAGCGTGGTTTGCTGGCCATTCGTGCTGATCTTGGCCTGTTTGCCAATCTGCGCCCTGCCATCCTGTACGAAGAGTTGGCCTCCGCTTCCACCCTCAAGCCGGAAGTTGTGGCAGGTCTGGATATCATGATTGTGCGTGAACTGACCGGCGGTATCTATTTCGGTCAGCCACGTGGCATTCGGGTGCTGGAAAGTGGCGAACGCCAGGGCTTCAATTCAGCGACTTACACCGAATCCGAAATCGAACGCATCGCCCGTGTCGGTTTTGAAGCCGCGATGAAGCGCAACAAGCGCTTGTGCTCCGTCGACAAGGCCAATGTGCTGGAAGTCTGCGAATTGTGGCGCGAAATCGTCGAAAAAGTGGGCAAGGAATACCCTGAGGTCGAGCTTTCCCATATGTACGTGGACAACGCTGCGATGCAACTGGTACGCGCGCCCAAGCAGTTTGATGTCATGGTCACCAGTAATCTGTTCGGTGATGTGTTGTCGGATGCGGCGGCGATGCTGACCGGTTCCATTGGCATGTTGCCATCTGCTTCCCTGAATGCTTCCGCTTGCGGTTTGTATGAGCCTATCCATGGTTCTGCACCGGACATTGCAGGGCAGGGTGTCGCCAATCCGTTGGCAACCATACTGTCAGTCGCCATGCTGTTGCGTTACAGCCTGAACAAAGGTGAGTTGGCTGACCGGATCGAGGCCGCCGTAAAAAAAGTGCTGGCTGAGGGTTTACGCACTGGCGACATTTACACCGAAGGCTGCCGTAAGGTCGGCACATCGGCCATGGGTGACGCTGTTGTCGCCGCTTTGCAGGATTGATGCATGATGCAGAAAGTGGATATTGCGGTTGTTGGTGCTACCACGCTGGTGGGCGAAGCCATACTGGACTTGCTGGCTGCCCGCAAGTTTCCGGCTGCCAGGGTATATGCGCTGGAAGCTGAAACTGATGGTGAACAGGATGTTGATTTTGGCAGTAAAACGCTGGATGTAGAGCTGCTGGCCGACTTCGACTTTTCTGCCGTGCAAATCGTGCTGTTTGCGGCTGGTGAGGATGTAGCCGCCAGCTACGTGCCAAAAGCACTGGAAGCAGGCTGCATTGTCATCGACGACAGCGCCTGTTTCCGCTTTGAAGATGATGTGCCGCTGGTCGTCGCGGAGGTTAATCCGAAGGCCATCGCCGCTGCCCGCCAGCGCTGCATCATCGCCAACCCCGGCAGCACTGTCAGCCAGATGCTTGCGGTACTGAAGCCGTTACACGATGCGGCCACCCTGGCCCGTATCAATGTGGTCACCTATCAGTCTGTTTCCGGCAGTGGCCGTGAAGGCGTCAGTGAGCTTGCCAGCCAGACTGCACGCCTGCTCAATGCCCGTCCGGTAGAAACGGGTGTCTATCCGCGCCAGATTGCGTTCAATCTTTTGCCACAAATCGGTGCTTTCCAGGAAAACGGCTATACTTGGGAAGAGATGAAAATGGTGCTGGAAACGCGCAAAGTGATGGGGTTGCCTGATTTGCCGGTAAATCCAACAGCTGTGCGTGTGCCAGTGTTTTTTGGACATGCATTAGCCCTGCATGTTGAATTGGTGAGAAAGTTGACGGCAGCAGAAGCAACTGCGCTTCTGAAGGATGTTGCGGGTGTGGTTTTGCTGGATGAGCGTGTCGATGGTGGCTATGCAACACCTGTAACTGAGGCAGTGAATGCTGATTCGGTTTATGTCAGCCGTATCCGGGAAGATATTTCCCATGCATCCGGTCTTGACCTGTGGGTTGTGGCAGACAATGTGCGCAAAGGTGCCGCTTTGAATGCCGTGCAGATTGCTGAAAGGGTAGTGCGCGATTATCAGCAAGATTGGTTAAGCGGGAATTAATTGGTTATTATCGACAATAAGCTCAGGATATGATGCAGTTGTATGCAATGTCCGGGCTTGCTTTGGTACGCATTGCTTAGCGTAATGTACTGATATATAGTTCCAGCGTAAGAACAACAACGAAAATCGCTATTCATCAAAATAATAAGGGCTAAAATAATGTTTTCAATTAAGGCGATGAATCAGGGATGCCACAATCATACAGATACAAAGGGGAATTGCAGTGAATAAACAGGCTTTGAGCTTAGCTGTATTCATCGCCGGAGCCTACCCTGCGGCCTCAAGTGCTTTGGGACTGGGTGACATAGAGTCCAGCTCTCATCTGAACCAGCCACTTCGTGCCACAATCGATTTGCTGGCTGCCGCGCCTGCTGACGCGAACCAGATTCAAGTACGCCTTGCTTCCCCGGATGTGTTCAGTCGGGTAGGTGTTGCCCGCCCGGATTTCCTGGGCGACCTTCATTTCACACCGACAGTTCAGAGTGGCAAACCGGTCATTCTGGTCACTTCCGATGTCCCCATGCAGGAACCGTTCGTCAATTTTCTGCTCGAAGTTAGTTGGCCTCAAGGGCAATTGCTCAAAGAATATACTGTCATGCTGGATCCGCCAGTGCTCATGCAGCCGGGCAACACCGTTGCAGGCGAAGCGGCTGTACGTGCGGAACCCAAATCAGCTGGCACCGTGCGCCGTCCGCAGCCGCAGACAGGGCAGCGTACAGACAGCGCGCCAGCCCACCAGGCAGCCCAGGGTGGCGGTGCCCGCACCTACCGCGTCAAATCGGGTGATACGCTGTTCCGCGTTGCTTCCCGTCTCCAGCAGCAGGGTGTCAGTAATGACCAGATGATGATGGCGCTGTTCCGGGCGAATCCGGGTGCATTCATCGGCAACAACATCAATAACCTGAAAGCAGGCGCAGAGCTCAAGGCTCCGGCTGGCAAGGATGCCGGGGCGATTTCCCGTGCAGAAGCCCGCCGTGCTATCCGCCAGCAAAATGCCGAGTGGCGTGAGTTCCGCAAGACACTGGCGAAGAGCACAGTCCCGCAAAAAGCAGTTGCCGCTGCGGCCAAGCCTGCAAAACCGGCTGACAACACCCGTACTGCGGCGACAAAGACGCCTGACCAGGCACGCCTGGAAGTATTGGGTGCGAAGGAAGGCCAGGCCGTATCCAGTAATGCCGCTGTTGCAGCAGGCAGTGCCAAGCTGGATGAGCTGGAAAAGCAGCTTGCATTGGCGCGTGAGTCATTGACCACCCGTCAAAATGAAAACAATGAACTCAAGTCTCGTGTGAGCGATCTTGAGTCCTTATTGAGCAAGAAAGACCGCCTGATCTCCCTGCGTGATGAGCAGCTTGCCAGTCTGCAACAGCAGTTGGCCGGTAAGGGGATTGTTGTTCCTCCGGTTGCAGGTGATGCGGAAACAGCAGGCCAGCAGATGCCGGTGCAGGGGCAGCCAGAAGCAGTTACGCCACCTGTCGAAACGGTGGCCGAACAGGGCAAGGACATTCAGACTCATGTGGCGAATGTAACCGGTCAGGATAATGATACGGTCATGCGCGGCGGACAGGAACCAGCTACTTCAGCTCTTGTAACGGCAGCGCCTGAGCAGCCGCCGCCAGCCAATGTGGCTGAAACAACTTCAGAAACACCTCCGGTTCGTCAGACGCCAGCCAGCATGGCGGTCGGCAACAGCAGGATTCCGCTGTCACCACCAGCAAATAATGCGGCACAGGTGCCGGAGAAACCGGCAGTAGTTCCTGTAGCGCCTGTTTCTGGTGCAGACAGTGAGGACAAGCAACCGCAGCCTGTTTTTGCTGATCAGAGCAAAGATGGCAATGATCTGATGAGCTTGCTGACCTCGCCTCTGGCGTTACAGATTGGCGCGGGTTCTTTGGCGTTGTTGCTCCTGTTGTGGTTGCTTGGCCGCCGCCGCAAACCATCTGACAGCCGTGAGGCTTATGGAATTGCCAAGCAATATGAAGATCCTAAGGTTGGTGTGGCAGCAGCAGGGGTTGATGATACTTTCGATCTCGGTTCTCTGGAAAATGAGCTGGACAAGGCTGAGTCCCGCCAAGGCGCTGCCGAAAGCACCTATGATGACGACAGTGGCGATGACCCATTTGGTATGGCTGTGGGTGATGCATGGAATGGCGAGTCCACCGCCAATAAACTGAAATCCGATGATGCTGCTGATGCACAGGAAGAAGATGACCTGTTGACTGAAGCCAATGTTTACATTGCTTATGGCCTGTATCAACAGGCAGAAAGTGAGTTGAAGAAGGGCATTGAGCGTCACCCGGAACGTCTGGAGTATCGCCACAAATTGCTGGAGTGTTACTTCGTCGCTAACAATCGTGAAGCTTTCGACCGTCAGGCCAGCCAGTTTGCTGCCCTTGAGGGCACGAACAAGGCGACCCTGTGGAAGGCTGTGTCCGAGTGGGGGCGCAAAATCAGCCCTGATAATACGCTTTACCAGGAAGGTGGCATCAACAAGATGGGAGTGGCGGCAACCGTTGCTGCAGCACTCGGCGGGGTAGCGGCAACTGCTCTTGCAGGCAGTAATGACAAGCAGGTTGCCCTCCATGAGGATTTGGCCGCAGGTGATAATCCTGGTTTTTCTCTGGATAATTCCCTGGCAGATATTGATGTCGATATGGAACCGGATACGGATGTCCCTGTAGCTGCAAAGCAGGCTTCAGAGGAGTTTGAAGATCTGGATCTGGGCGATCTGGACTTCGGTGATCTTGATCTGGACAAGCTGCTTCAGGAAACTGACCAGCCTGAGCATGATGTAATGGCTGCGGTGGGCAATCAGGGCTTGCCACATAAAAAACAGTTTGATTCCATTGATTTTGACGACGACTTGCCTGATTTGCCAGACTTTGAGGAGCAGGATACTGGTGAGGTGGCGCTCCCTGAGCCGGTAGTTGCAACAGTCAAAGAGCCTCTTTTTGATATGGAACTGGATGATCTGGATCTCGATCTGGATCATGATCAGGGCAAACCGATGATGGCGGCCATGCCTGAGCTGACTCCTGTCGCCGATGATGATCTGCTGGATTTCGTCAGCGATGATGCGGAAGCAGCTTCTTCAGTGGCAGTCCATGAGCCTGAAACAGCCATGGCGAAAGCTGCCCATGCAGCCAACCTGAACCTGCATCTGGACAACAGTAGCGGCCTGAACCGTATTCTGCCAAAGGATACATTCTATGCACCTGCGGAAGGTGCTGATGAAGACTGGCTGGGTGATATTGATGATGCGCTGTCTTTCCTCGACTTCCCGGATGAGGAAATCGACCTGCATGAAGCGCATATCAGCACCAAGCTGGACTTGGCGCGTGCTTACCTGGACATGGGCGATATCGAAGGTGCCCGTAGCACACTGGAAGAGGTCATGGTTGAAGGCAATGATGACCAACGCCGCGAAGCCGAAGTCCTGTTGCACCAGACAGGTTGAGGAATCCACGGTTTCCCGATATAAAGGCCGGTTCATCCGGCCTTTTTTATTTACGCAACCCCTGGTTCTAGCCCATGAAATTTGCAGCCTGTATTGAATATGACGGAACTCCTTTTTTCGGTTGGCAACGCTTAAGCCATGCGCCGACCGTGCAGGAGCATGTCGAACGGGCGCTTTCACAGGTGGCGGCGCAGCCGGTCAGTGTGGTTTGCGCAGGGCGTACCGATAGTGGTGTGCATGGTATCGGGCAGGTCATCCATTTTGAAACCACGGCAGTGCGCCCCGAGCGCGGCTGGCTGTTCGGTTCCAATGCCAAGCTGCCGGATGGCATTGCCATGCGCTGGATACAGCCCGTAGTGGAAGATTTTCACGCCCGCTTTTCCGCACGCTCACGCCGCTACCGTTACATCATTCTCAATCGTCCTGCCCGCCCTGCACTGTTGGCCAACAGGGTTTGCTGGCTGCATGGCAAGCTGGATGTGGCAGCGATGCATACGGCGGCGCAGGTACTGATTGGGGAGCAGGACTTTTCCAGTTTTCGCGCGGCTGGTTGTCAGGCCAATCATGCGGTGAGGGAAATACTGGCGTTGCAGGTGACGCAGGCAAACAACTTCGTGTATGTGGACATTGTGGCCAATGCGTTTCTGCATCATATGGTGCGCAATATTGTTGGTTCATTGTTGAAAGTTGGGGCAGGGGAACGGCCTGTTGAATGGCTGGCGGAACTGTTGGCTTTGCGAGACCGTACCAAGGCAGGAATTACTGCGCCTGCTGCCGGGCTTTATTTCGTGCATGTCGATTATCCGGCAGAATTTGGCTTGCCGGATGCCTATACATTGCCGGTTTTTCATATCTGAAGGAGGTTCGCCATGCTGGTCTTGCAAACACGGAATTTGTTTCGCACCCGTTGTTACATCAATGGCGTGTGGGTGAACGCAGAAACGGGTAAAACCATGCCAGTGCATAATCCAGCCAATGGAGAGTTGTTGGCAGAGGTGCCGGATTGCGGCGCTGGCGAAACCCGGCAGGCCATCGCTGCGGCAGACGCAGCGCTGCCTGCCTGGCGTGCAAAGTCAGCCGTAGAACGCGGACGCATCCTGCGGCGCTGGGCGGAATTGCTCTTGACGCATCAGGATGACCTGGCGTTGTTGATGACTTCCGAGCAAGGCAAGCCATTGGCCGAGGCACGGGGTGAAATTGCCTATGCTGCTTCATTCTTTGAGTGGTTTGCGGAAGAGGGTAAGCGGGCGTATGGCGATGTTATTCCTTCCCCGCAGGCTGACCGGCGTTTGCTGGTCATCAGGCAGCCGGTTGGTGTATGTGCCGCCATTACACCGTGGAATTTTCCGGCGGCGATGATTACCCGCAAGCTGGGGCCTGCCATGGCCGCAGGTTGCACCATGGTGTTCAAACCGGCGGAACAAACGCCACTGACAGCGCTGGCATTGGCGGAGCTGGGCGAACAGGCTGGTGTTCCGCCAGGTGTATTCAATGTCGTAACAGGGAATCCAGTAGCCATTGGTGGAGAACTGACCGCCAGCCCGGTAGTGCGCAAGCTTTCCTTTACCGGCTCCACTGAGGTTGGTCGCTTGTTGATGCAGCAATGTGCGCCGACCCTGAAAAAACTGTCGCTGGAACTGGGTGGCAATGCACCCTTCATCGTGTTCGATGATGCCGATCTGGATGCGGCGGTGGAAGGTGCAATGGTTTCCAAATACCGGAATGCCGGGCAGACCTGTGTTTGCGCTAACCGGTTTCTGGTGCAGGCAGGTGCCTATGATGCTTTCGCCCAGAAGCTGGCTGCAAAGGTTGCTAGCCTGAAAGTGGGGAATGGCTTGGAAGAGGGTGTTACGCAGGGGCCATTGATTGATGAAGCTGCCGTGTGCAAGGTGGAAGAACTGGTAGCAGATGCGGTGGCGCTGGGCGCAAGTGTTGTCGGTGGCGGAGGTCGGCATGAGCGCGGCGGCACGTTTTACAAGCCAACCGTGTTGACGGGTGTATTGCCGCAAATGCGGGTGGCACGGGAGGAAATTTTTGGCCCGGTTGCCCCTCTGTTCCGCTTTGAGGATGAGGCGGAAGCGGTGCAAATGGCTAATGACACCGAGTTTGGCTTGGCGGCCTATTTTTATGCGCGTGATATTGGCCGGGTGTGGCGGGTGTCGGAAGCGCTGGAATACGGTATGGTCGGCGTCAATACTGGCCTTGTTTCAACCGAAGTTGCACCGTTTGGTGGTATAAAACAATCAGGGTTGGGCAGGGAAGGTTCCCGCTACGGGTTGGATGAATATATGGAAATGAAGTACATCAGCATGGCCGGATTGTAATTTTATTGTTCAATTGCCATTAATTTTTCACAAGTACGCAAATTTTCCTCAGGTGGCGTCTATACTTTAAGGCCACGAATATCTGGTGAGACAAGGAGTGTCGTCGCATGAATCTGAATGAAAGCAGGCAGCCTGCCAGAGCAGGAGGCAGTTATTTGGGTGCGCCCCATCGAGGAGGGGATGTAGCCAGAAATCATTATTTTACTCGTGCTTTTCCGCCTTATGCCAGCGTTGGAGTGCGTTTGCTGTCCGTTGCTTTTGACCTGATGGTGGTTGCCTTGTTGGTGCTGGTCAGTCTGGTGCTGACGGTGGCTGACGTGGCGGCAGTGGATATAGGTTCTTTATGGTCTGGGGGTGTTTTACTGTTGGTGGTCTGCATTCCCATGTTGTATTTCGTCGTCTTCTGGTACTTGTTTGGTTCTTCGCCAGGCAAGATGTTGCTGTCTTTGCGGGTGGTGGATGCTGTCACGCAAGAAGAGCCTACGGTGTTGCAATGTTTGTTGCGCTGTGTCGGGTATTTAATCAATGTGCTTTCATTCGGGCTGGGTGCGGTCGGTATCTTTGATAGCCGCAAGCCAGTGGGCTGGCATGACCGTCTTTCCGGCACAATCATCATTCAGCAATAGTCGCCAGTGCTGACCCGCCCGGCCTGATATGGGATACTCCCTGCTTTCAGGAGAACAGGAAGAGGCATGGCGCATATCAGCCGCAGTGCATTGGTACCTTACAGCCCCGAGCAGATGTATCGGTTGGTCGATGATGTTCCCCTTTACCCGCAATTTCTGCCTTGGTGCAGGATGGCACACGAGTATGAGCGGGATGGGGATCAGGTCAAAGCCAGCATTGAAATTGCCAAGGGGGCGGTAAACAAGCGTTTTACCACGCTCAATCGCCTGCAAAAAAACAAAACCATCGAAATGCGTCTGGTGGACGGGCCTTTCAAGCACCTGCATGGCTTCTGGCGCTTTGATGAATTGCAACCGGGTGCGTGCAAGGTGTCGCTGGATCTGGATTTCGAGTTCTCCAGCAAAATTCTGAGTCTGGCGGTGGGACCGGTATTCAATCAGGTCGCCAATACGCTGGTGGATTCATTTGTTGAGCGGGCGAGAAAAGTCTATGGCAAATCCTGAGCTGATCCTTATTGAAGTTGTTTACCCGTTGCCACATGAGCAGTTGTTGCTGGAAGCCCAGGTGCCGGAAGGTGCCAGTATCCGTGATGGCATTCTGGCTTCGGGGGTGCTGGAGCGTTACCCTGAACTGAACCTGGAAACGCTGGAAGCGGGTGTGTTCGGCAAGCTGGCCAAGCTGGATCAGGTATTGCGCGCGCGCGACCGCATTGAAATTTACCGACCCTTGATCGCAGACCCCAAAGCCGTGCGCAAACAGCGTGCTGCGGAAGGCAAAGTCATGAAAAAAGGTGGGGGTGAGGCAACGGATGGGGATGCTGCCTGATGCGCGGCATGGTTCCCCCAGACCCGGATGGTGGTGTTTCCAGGCAGATTTACGCCACGGTTTACATGCCCAAATTAAAACCTGGCCGCAACCGTTTTCCAGCCAGTTGTGTCGAGGCACATGAAAGTGCCGAAGCGGCAATCACGGCAGCCGGGAGTGACAGCAAGCGATTTCCCGCCATCGTCCTGGGCCCTTCCAAATCATCGGAAGGGCAGTATCTCTACTATCTGGTGGAATGGCTGGCGTAAGCGTGTGCCGCTTTATTTGGGCTGGACTTTTACCAGTTGGTCATCACGCTGGATGTCACGTACCACGCCATTCTGGAAGAAAACGGTGACGCTGCTACGCTTCACTGCTTCGCCCGGTGGTTTCAGGTAAAATACATAATCCCAACGGTCTTTACGGAAATCATCGACCAGTAGGGGCGTGCCAAGAATGGCCTGGACTTGTCCAGCGTTCATGCCGCGCTGTACTGTGGCAAGCTCTTCGCTGGTAATGTAATTGCCCTGCTGGATTTCCATTTTGTAGGAAGAGCATCCGCCCAAAAGCAGGGCGCTGGCGAGAGAAAGTGAAACGATATGCTTTATCATGTTAATCTAGGTCGTCCAAATATAAACATGGGCAACATGATAGACCATTCACGACGGAGAGTGCAGGGTGGAAGAGCAGGATATTAAACGTGCAGGATTGAAAATCACCCAACCCAGGGTCAAGATTCTCGACTTGCTTGGTCATTCACAAGATCATCATCTCAGTGCAGAAGACATTTACAAGTCATTGCTGGCAAATGGCGATGAAATTGGGCTTGCTACCGTTTATCGGGTTCTTACCCAGTTCGAAGCTGCGGGTCTGGTAAACCGCCACCATTTTGAAGGTGGGCAGGCTGTTTTCGAGTTGGCAACGGAAGAGCACCATGACCATATGGTTTGCATGAAAACCGGCAGGGTGGTTGAGTTTTATGATGAAGTCATCGAGCGACGCCAACAGGAACTGGCCCGGATGCACAATTTTCGCATCAAGGATCATTCCCTGATCCTCTACGGTGAATTTATTGATGGGGATGACGAAAATGCATGAATGCTTTTGCATTTGTCTGGCGTAACGGTATAATCCCGCGTTTTACTCAACTGTGGATTTTGAGACAGATTTTTATGCCAAGTGTAAAAGTACGCGATACCGAACCCTTTGAAGTTGCCCTGCGCCGTTTCAAGCGCACCTGTGAAAAAGCGGGCGTTGTTGCCGAAGTTCGCAGCCGCGAATTCTACGAAAAGCCAACTTCTGTACGCAAGCGCATGCGCGCTGCTGCCGTCAAGCGCAACCTCAAGCGCATCTCCCGCGATCTGAATCGCCGCGTTCGCCTGTACTGATCATTTCCTGTCATGTCTGACGCCAGCCTGAAAACACGCATCAGCGAAGACATGAAAGCCGCCATGCGCGCGCAGGACAAGCCTCGTCTGGGGGTAATCCGCCTCATGCTGGCAGCCGTCAAGCAACTGGAAGTGGATACCCGCACGCAACTGGACGAAGCCGCTGTGTTGGCGGTGCTGGACAAAATGATCAAGCAGCGTCGGGAATCCATCCGTCAGTATACCGATGCAGGCCGGATTGATCTGGCCGATCAGGAAAACTTCGAGCTGGGTGTTATTCAGGATTACCTGCCTCAGCAGTTAAGCGAAGACGAATTGCTTGCCCTGATTCAGCAGGGAATTGCTGAAACGGGTGCGGCTTCCGTGCGTGATATGGGCAAGGTCATGAACTGGCTCAAGCCGCAGGCGCAGGGGCGTACCGATATGGGCAAGCTGAGCGGAATGATAAAAGCGCGTCTTGCTGACTGAGTATATTATTCTTCAGGGTGTCGACATGACTGAACTCAAAAACGACCGTTTCTTACGCGCGCTCCTGAAGCAGCCGGTAGACACCACGCCCATTTGGGTCATGCGTCAAGCAGGTCGCTATCTGCCTGAATACCGCGCTACCCGCGAGAAAGCTGGCAGCTTCATGGATTTGTGCAAGAATCCTGAACTGGCTTGCGAAGTTACCCTGCAACCACTGGAACGTTACGCGCTGGACGCAGCCATCCTGTTTTCCGACATTTTGACTGTGCCGGACGCCATGGGGTTGGGTTTATACTTTGCCGAAGGCGAAGGCCCGCGCTTCACCCGCCCAGTCCGCAGTATGGCTGATATTGAGAAGATTGGTATTCCTGATCCGGAAGGTGAGCTACGTTACGTCATGGATGCGGTTCGCACTATCCGTCGCGAGCTGAATGGCCGTGTGCCCCTGATTGGTTTTACCGGCAGCCCGTGGACACTGGCTACTTATATGGTCGAAGGTGGTTCCAGCAAGGAGTTTGCCAAGGTCAAGGGGATGCTTTACGACGATCCCAAAGCCCTGCATCTGCTGCTCGACAAGCTGGCTGACAGCATCATCCTGTACCTGAATGCCCAAATTGCAGCGGGTGCGCAAGCTGCCATGATATTCGATACCTGGGGTGGGGCGCTGACTCCCGCGACCTATCGCGATTTTTCCCTGAACTACATGCAGAAAATCGTGGATGGTGTTCAACGTGAAAGCGAAGGCCGCCGTGTTCCTGTCATCCTGTTTACCAAAGGTGGCGCGCAATGGCTGGAGCCAATGGCAGAAACCGGCTGTGATGCCCTGGGGCTGGACTGGACCATCAATATCGCTGAAGCTCGTCAGCGTGTCGGCAACAAGGTTGCCTTGCAAGGCAATATGGATCCTTGTGTGCTTTATGCGTCACCTGAGGTCATTCGCCAGCAGGTAGCCGACATTCTTGCCAGCTTCGGGCAAGGTTCTGGGCATGTCTTCAATCTGGGGCATGGTATCCATCAGCATGTTAATCCTGAGCGCGTTTCCGTGCTGGTTGATGCGGTTCATGAGCTTGGGCGTCAGTATCACATCACTGCTTGAGTTGGAGTATTCTTTGGCAAGCATGGCTTCTGCGTAAAGTGGCATGTTTGTGCTACAGTAGGTCCCATGAGCTGCATATTGCCCCCTGTATGTGTCTTTTGCCAACATTTTCTGGAAAATGACCCGGAGCGGGAATGTTTGGCTTTTGAGGAAATTCCTTCCCTCATCATGGAGGGCAGGGTGGATCATACTGAGCCATATCCGGGTGATGGTGGCTATCGTTTCAGGCTGAATCCAGCCGAATTTGAAACCTTTGTGGAATTGAATGAAGTAAGGCGCGAGTTTTTGTTGCCGGAATTTCGTCTTCCCAAGGATTTCAATCCGCACCTTTGAGTAAATGTCTGCAAGCACCACGAAGGTTGGGCTTTAGCCAGATGTCCTGTCATTTTCCAGTAGGCTGGCAACTTTTTTACGGTCAGCGCGCTTTGCAGCCTTGCCGGTAATGGGGCTGATTGGAGCGCCAGCAAAGCGGGCATCATATGGAAAGATCATCAATTCCACTTCCACATCATCGACATAGAAACGCAGTAATGGATGGTATTCTGCTTTGCGGCTGCCAAAGCGCGTGCGGCGCTCATGGGTCTGGAAGGGGATGCGTTGATCTTCCAGGAAGAATATAACGTCTTCAGGGCTTTCTGCCGACAGGAACAGGGTGACGGGCGAATGTGAGCTGGAGGTGCCTTCCAGCGCAGCACCTGTCAGGTAAGGATGATAGTCTTGCAGAAAATCCATTGCCTCCAGCGCAACCTGTCGGTGCTGTTTCAGTAGGGTAGGCTGGGAGCTGGAGTCAAATAGACGGATGCGGTTATGAATGGCCGCTTCAACTTCTTCATTGCTGGGTTGGCTGATGCCTTGCAGGTTAGCTCCCAGTTGTTCTGCTGCCCGCAATTTGGCAAGCCGGTAATCACGCATGCCTTCTTCGTAAATCAGGCGTGCGGCTTCTTCTGCAACCAGGTTGCGTAGTTCTTCGACAGTATTGCGCATCAGAAAAGCTGTTCGGGAATTTCAACCCGTTCTGGTGGGCGACGTGGTGTTGCTGCTTGACTGGATTGTTGTGGCCGCAGGTCACGTTCACTTTTGTACTGGAAGCCAGCCCCCGTGCCCCTGTCGGGGTGGGTTGCGTCATTGGCCAGCGCATCTTCCATAAGGTCGGTTCCGCTAGCTTCCTTGAGGTCGACCGGTTTTTCCCATTCCTGGGATGGCGTACCTTCCAGTACCCTGTGCATGTAGTCAATCCACATGGGCAGGGCCACATTGGTGGCGGTTTCACCTTCACCCAGTTTGGACATGTCATCAAAACCGGCCCAGGCAATCGTGACTACATTCGGTGTAAAGCCGCAGAACCATGAGTCTTTCTGGTCGTTAGTGGTTCCGGTTTTACCTGCAATGTCCTTGCGCCCGAGTGCGCGGCCTGCACGGGCAGCAGTGCCAAACCGTGTGACGCCCTGCATCATGCTGACAATCTGATAATGGGTGCGGTTGTCGATAATGCGTTTGGCCGCCGGAAACTGATTCGGGCTGAGGGCGGCGGGGTCTGGCACGGCAACGGTTTCCCAGAAGGGCTTGTCAGCTTCTTCCTTTTTCATTGCATCGGCTGTTTTGTCCACTTCGCTTCCAGTGCTTTCGGTCTCGGCACTTTTGGTATAAGTGCAGAATCCAGCGTCATCACCGCAGACCCTGGAAGGTTTGAATTCTTCCAGCAGTTTGCCAGTATTGTCTTCTATGCGTGTAATGAAGTATGGATCAATTTTGTATCCACCGTTGGCAAAGGCTGAATAGGCAGTTGCCATACCAAGCGGTGTTGTCATGCCCGTGCCCAGTGCCAATGTCAGGTTGGGTGGCAGATCTTCGCGTGGGAAGCCAAAGCGCGTTGCGTAATCAATGGTGTAGTTGACGCCAATGCTGCGTAGCAGGCGGATGGAGACCAGATTGCGGGATTTCGCCAGTGCTTCCGCCAGTGTGGTTGGGCCTATGTATCTGCCGCCAAAGTTTTCCGGCTTCCATGTGCTGCCTGGAATGGTAATGGGGGCGTCATTGACGATGCTGGCTGGCGTAAAGCCTTTGGCTAATGCCGCAGAATAGACAACAGGTTTGAAGCTGGAGCCAGGCTGGCGCATGGCCTGGGTTGCACGGTTGAATTTTGAATAATAGAAGTCAAACCCGCCCATGACAGCGCGGATGGCACCATCAGTAGGGTCAACCGAAAT
The DNA here is from genome assembly GCA_018822845.1 of Gammaproteobacteria bacterium. GTDB lineage: Bacteria > Pseudomonadota > Gammaproteobacteria > Thiotrichales > Thiotrichaceae > Thiothrix. The sequence continues at coordinate 17,705 of JAHJJD010000074.1, forward strand.
GAGCGCGCCGCTTACGCTAGGCACCTGTGACAGCGCCCAGATATTTTTTTCCTTGTCTGTCTGGCGTACCCGCACAATGTCACCCGGTTTCAGTACGGAGCTGACTTTGGCCGGGGCGGGGCCACGCCGATCTTCAGTTTTGAATTCACGCGCCCATTTAACTGCATTCAGGCCCAGGGAAATGCGGGTTTCCCCAACCAGCAGATCGGCGGAATCCGCATCTGCCTGTAATACCAGGGCGGGTTGCAGGTCACCGAATGTTGGGTAGGTTGACAGTTTGTCGCGCTGTTCTTCTTCCGTCTTGAATTCGCCAAGATCAAGCTTGTCTTCCGCACCCCGGTAACCGTGACGATGGTCATAGGCAAGCAGAGCGCTGCGCAGGGATTTTTCGGCATCTGCCTGCTGTTTGGAGTCCAGCGTGGTGTAAACATGGTAACCTTGCGTGTAAGCATTGGTTACGCCGTAACGCTTGACGATTTCCGCGCGCACCATTTCTGCCAGATAAGGGGCGCTGGTTTCAATTTCAGTCTTGTGCACCTGCGCGGTGTTTGGCTCATTGATGGCAGTCTGATATTCGGTTTGGGAAATATGCCCGAATTCCAGCATCCGTTGCAGGATGTAGTTGCGACGGAGCATGGCACGATCAGGGTTGGCGATCGGATTGTAGCGTGATGGAGCCTTGGGCAAACCGGCAATCATGGCGGCCTGTGCCAAGGTTAGCTGACTCAGGGTCTTGCCATAGTAGGTTTCAGCGGCGGCTGCGACCCCGTAAGCACTTTTGCCGAGGTAAATCTTGTTGAGGTACAACTCCAGGATTTCTTCCTTGGTGAATTCCTGTTCCATGCGGATGGCAAGGAGGGTTTCCTTCAGCTTGCGGTCGACGGTCTTGTCCGCGTTCAGGAAGGAGTTGCGGGCAAGCTGCATGGTAACGGTGCTGGCACCCTGGCTGGCTGAGCCAGTCGAAATGACGCTATACACGGCGCGGGCGATGCCTTTGAAGTCTATGCCGTTGTGCTCGTAAAAGCGGGCGTCTTCAATGTCGAGGAAAGCGAATTTGAGTTGGTCAGGCACTTCCGAGAGCTTGACCGGGCGGCTACGTTTTTCGCCGTATTCTGCAATCAGTTGATTTTCGCGGGTATAAATGCGCAACGGAACCTGGATTTCTATTTTGCGCAGGTCTGTATCCTGCGGCAGCTGAGGGGCGTAGTAATGGTAAATTCCGAACAGACCCAAAGCGCCCAAGGTAAGAAGAGCAAAGAAGGAGCCCAAAATAATCTGGATAAGTTTGCTTATGAAACGCATGACTACATTCAAGCCAAAAAATCTATGTTAACAACTGATTGTTGGACAGCGCCTTGCTTGAAATGTTGGACATCCCAACCAGCTTTAACAAGCTGTAAAACCTGCCTTTGTTGTGTCGTTCCCGAGGTACGTTTTGTTCATTGCCCGCAGATTCCGTTTATCTGAAATCGGGTTCGCCGAGGAGGGCAGAGTAGACTATTTCGTGGTTCGACGCTACCATTGACGAACAAATAGATTAAAAATGCATGTTTATAGTTAGTAATAATAACAATAACCTTTGGAATGCCCTGTGTTTTCATTTTACTCACGCAAAGAATCGTTACTTGGTCTGGATATCAGTTCTTCCGCCGTAAAACTGGTGGAGATGACCCGCAAGGGACGTGATTACCGGATTGAAAGTTACGCAGTCGCCCCCCTGCCGGAGGGTGCCTCCAATGACAAGGATATTGTAGAGCCTGAGCCTGTTGGTGAAGCCATCCGCAAGGCTTTGCGTGACAGCCGTGCAAAACTGAAACACTGCGCATTGGCCATTCCGACTTCCATGGCGATCAGCAAGATCATTTCCATGCCAGCCTCCATTCCACGCACGGAAATGGAAGCACAGATGTCGATGGAGGCTGAACAGCACATCCCTTACCCCATGAACGAGGTTAACTACGATTTCGAGATACTGGGGCCATCCGCCAACTCCCCTGAAACCGTCGATGTACTGCTGGCGGCAACCCGCTCGGAAAATGTGGAAGTACGGGTGGCGGCAGCTGAAATGGCTGGCCTGACAGTTGATATCGTTGATACTGAGACTCATGCGCTGGAAAAGGTTCTGCGTCATCTGACCTCCGAACTGGAAGAGCATGACTCATTGGCGATTGTAGACTTCGGTGCCACCATGACCGGCATTAGCGTATTTGAACAGAGTAGGCTGACATTTTCCCGCGAACAGGCATTTGGCGGGCGTCAACTGACGGAAGAAATCATGCACCGCTATGGCCTCTCATGGCAGGAAGCCGGTCTGGCCAAGAAAGAAGGCAACTTGCCAGAAAACTATGTTTCTGAAGTACTGGAGCCGTTCAAGGACAGCATGGTGCGTCAATTGCATCGCTTCCTTCAGTTTTATTACGCTTCCAGCCAGAAAGACAGCGTGGCGCAAATCCTGATTTGTGGTGGCTGCGCACGTATTCCGGGCGTGGACGAGCAAATCCAGTCTGCCATTGGCATTCCGGTACGGGTCGTGAACCCGTTCACGCGGGTGGCGTTGGGAGCCAGGGTCAGCCCGGTGCGGTTTACCAATGACATGCAGGCACTGCTGATTGCGGCAGGTCTGTCACTAAGGGGGCTGGAGTAATGGCTGGCCTTAACCTGCTACCTTGGCGCGAACGGGAGCGCGAGGAAAAAAAGAAGCAGTTTTTTACCCTGCTGGGTGCTGCGTTTGCAGGTGCTGTAGCTCTGGTGTTTCTGGCGCATATGTACATGCAGTCATCACTGGAATATCAGCAAAACCTTAACCAGATGCTGGAAACTGAAATCGCCGACCTGGACAAGAAGATCAAGGAAATTGAACAACTGGATGCTACCCGCCAGGCATTGCTGGATCGCATGAAAGTTATCGAAAACCTGCAAAGCACCCGTCCGGCAATTGTCCATCTATTCGATGAAATGGTTAATGCCCTGCCCAAAGGCATGTATCTGGAACACCTGAAACAGGAGGCGTCGGTTGTACGGGTAGAGGGCAAGGCTGAGTCTTATGCGCGGGTTTCCAGCTACATGAACCGCCTGGATGCTTCGGACTGGTTGAAATCGTCCAACCTCAACGTCATTTCGACCGATACCAAAGGTGCCGCTGGCTCCATGCCCCTGCGTGATTTCAAGCTGGATGTAACCCAGTTGCTCAAACAGGGGGGGGATACGGAAGAAGAAGTCGCTGATAGTAGCAAGGCTACCGGAACCGTGGCGGCGAAAAAACCGGGAGGTGGCTCATGAACATGAATGACATCAACAACCTAGCGGACGATCCCGGTAATGTTGCCTGGTCGGTCAAGGTGCTGGCGTTGGCGGTCGTGATGGGCATCATCATGTTCCTGGGCTACAAGCTGGTAATCGTTGACGAAATCAGCCAGATTGAAACAGCCGAGCGCAAGGAACAGGAATTGCGCCAGACTTTTGAAACCCGTCAGAAGCGTGCCAGCCAGTTGCCGCAGTATCAGGCACAACTGGAAGAAATGCAGCGTTCCTTCGGGGTGCTGATGCGCCAGCTACCCAGTGATACCGAAATTCCTGGACTGATTCTGGACATTTCCGAGAAGGGTTTGTCCAATGGTCTGGAGCTGGAGCTGTTTGAGCCGAGTCCTGAGCTGCTGATGGATTTCTATGCGGAAAAGCCCATCAAGATCATTGCCAAAGGCACATATCATGAGCTGGCCAGCTTCGTCAGTGATATTTCAGGTTTGCCGCGAATTGTGACCATTCACAATATTGACTTGACGCCTGAAAAGGACAGCAAGCGTTTGCGGATGGAGTCCATGGTCAAAACCTACCGTTATCTGGAGGAGGAAGAGGCCGCGCCATCTCCGCCTCCGGTAAATGACAAGAAAAAGGCAGGAGGGAAAACAGGATGAAGTACCTGAAAACATCCCGCCAGACGGTGAGAGGAATTAAGTTCTCAGCGGGTTTCTGCTTGCTAGCATCGCTGACAGCCTGTAGCCAGGATTCGAGTGATCTACAACAGTACATAGCGGCAGTGAAAGCACGTTCCCCTGCGCCCATTGAGCCGATACCGGAGATTAAGCCATACGTGCGGTTTATCTATCCTGGACACGAGGTTGACCCGTTTGACGCCGACATGCTCAAACCCGAGAAAGCGCCTAATACAGATGGCGGTGTTTCGCCCGACCCCAACAGGGTTCCCGAGTTTCTGGAAAGCTTCCCGCTGGACGGTTTGCGTATGGTGGGAACCGTGAATCAGGGGAAGGACTTGTGGGCGCTTATCCGCATTCCTGATGGTGCAGTCCATCGGGTAAAGGTCGGCAACTACATGGGTAAAAACCATGGCAAGGTGACCAAGGTGGAAGATACGCGGGTGGGTCTGCTGGAACTGGTAGAGAATGGTTTCGGCGGCTACAAAGAGCAGGAAAACAGTATAGCTTTGTCCGATAACGATTCGACAAAAAAATAACGGCAATAATCACTCCTGCGAGCTATTGATTGAAGGATTGGCAAATAATGAAAACAATAAAGCAAACCGTTGCCCTCATCGTGTTGATGTCATCTGTTTCTGCGATGAATTATGTATTGGCAGGCGGACAGCAGTTGCAGGGCATGACAGCCCAGGCAGCAGGCCAGAACAAGACCCAGGTTCGGTTGACGTTCAATTCCCCGGTCAATATACCCAAGGGGTTTGTTCTGGAAGACCCGCCACGACTGGTGTTTGACTTCCCTGGTACCGAAATCAGCCCTGACAGCCGCCAAAAAACGGTCAATTTGGGGAAGATAGAGTCTATCGAGGCAGCAGACAATAAGGGCAAGGCCCGTGTCATGATTCGCATGAAAGAGCTGGTGAACTACACGATTGGGGTGGAAGGCAACACGGTTGTGATGGCTTTCGATAGTGATTGTGGTGTGGTCTGCAAACCGTCAGCATCGGCTCCGATCCGATCCGGGGCGGCAAAATCTGACGTGTTGCCGGACAAATTTACGCAGGAGGCAGCGGCAACCAAGGCAAAGCCAGTGGCGGAAGCCAAACCACCGGTTTTCATCATTCCGCCATCAGCCAAGACGCAACCAGCGCCTAAACCCGTGGTCGAGGACAAAGCCAAACCGGTTATCAAGCCAGCCCCTGAGCCAGCGTCACAGCAAGCGAAACCGGTCGTGCCAGAACTTCCCGAATTGCCACCACCTGCGCCAGCCAAACCGCTGGATCCAAGTTTTGCCTGGTACGCGCCACCTGCGCCTGTGCCAGCCATAGCCAAACCTGCGCCTGAGTATGTACCCCCAGCCGCCCCGGCCAATCGCATATCTACCCTGCAAAATGTGGATTTCAGGCGTGAGCCTGATGGTGGCGGCAAGCTGGTTATTACCTTGCCTTCAGCAGCAACCGAAGTTGAGAGCGACCAACGTGGCAATGCCCTGACCCTGTCCCTGCGGGATGTCGATGCTCCTGCGCACCTTCAGCAACGCATGGATGTCATGGACTTCGGCACGCCGGTCAGTGCTGTTGATGTTTCGCAGCAGGGGATGAACACCCGCATTCGTGTTTCCGCCCATGAAGGGTTCGAGCATCGGGTCACACGCAACGGCAACGAATACACGGTATACATTGACAAGAACCGTCAATCGCCGGAAGAAAAGCTGGCTGCCGAGAAAAAGCCCAAAACCTTCTCTGGTGAAAAGTTGTCGCTCAATTTCCAGGACATTGAAGTGCGTGCCGTGCTGCAATTGCTGGCGGATTTCACCGACAAGAACATCGTGGTCAGCGATACTGTGCAGGGCAACATCACGGTTCGCCTGAAAGATGTGCCGTGGGATCAGGCACTGGACATCGTGCTGGAGTCCAAAAACCTGGCCATGCGGGAAAATGGCAACGTTATCTGGGTAGCCCCTGCTACCGAACTGGCGGCCAAGGAAAAGCAGGAACTTGAAGCCCTGATGTCCAAACAGCAACTGGAACCGCTGGTTACGGAATATATTCCTGTCAATTTCGCCAAAGCTGTTGATCTGGCTGCCCTGATTGAAAAATCGAAAGGGAATGGTAAACAGTCCCTGTTATCACCACGCGGCAAGGTCTCTGTCGACGAACGCACCAATACCCTGTTGGTGCAGGAAACTGTCAGTCAGGTCAAGTCTATCCGCGATCTGGTCAAGGTGCTGGATGTGCCAATTGAACAGGTATTGATCGAATCCCGCATCGTCACGGCTACCGATGGTTTCAGCAAGGAGTTGGGTGCCAAATTCGGCGTAAGCCCGAAGTGGCATAACAGCAGCAGTACCGGGATCGCGACAGGGAATCTGGGTTCTGGCACGGAAGAGTATTTCACGAGCATTGCGGAAGCCAATGCCGCTGCCGCCGCTGCCGCCGCCACGCCGGATACTGCTGACGATGCCAAGGCAGCAGGCATGACATACACGCTTCCAGGCCTGACTGACCGTCTGAGTGTAAATCTCCCGGTAACAGGCGCTGCTGGCAGTTTCGGCTTCTCGGTCTTGACCAGGGATTTCCTGATTGATCTGGAACTGTCGGCACTGCAAGCGGAAAACAAGGGTGAAATCATTTCCACGCCGCGTGTCATCACCTCCAACCAGACCAAGGCGCTGATTGAACAGGGTGTGGAAATCCCGTATTTGCAAGCATCTTCCAGTGGCGCAACCAATGTCGCTTTCAAGAAAGCGGTACTGAGTCTGGAGGTCACGCCACAGATTACGCCGGATGAACACATCTCGATGGATCTGAAGGTCAACCAGGATACGGTTGGGCAAATTTTCTCGGGAGTCCCCAGCATCAACACCCGTGAAGTCCAGACCAAAGTGCTGGTCGAAAACGGTCAGACCATTGTGCTGGGTGGCGTCCACGAGGAATCCAATGTCACTGGCACAACCAAGGTGCCAGTACTGGGTGATGTTCCTGTATTGGGCAAGCTGTTCCGCACCGACACCAAGAGTAACGACAAGCGCGAACTGCTGATCTTCGTGACGCCAAAAATCGTCGACGGCAAATCCTGATAATTGCTTGATTCCCGCGCCCGGTACTGGCATAAATCCGGGATGCAAAAAAACATCATTCTGGTGGGTCTGATGGGCGCGGGAAAATCCACCATAGGTCGACAACTCGCACGCAGACTGAACCTGACGTTCTACGATTCCGACAAGGTAATTGAGGAGCGCACAGGTGTCAGCATCCCCACCATCTTTGCAATCGAAGGCGAGCAAGGCTTCCGTGAACGTGAAGAGCTGGTCATTGCCGAGTTTGCCGCCATGCCTGGCATCCTGCTGGCGACGGGAGGTGGCAGCGTCCTGCGCGAAACCAACCGCGCACATATCAAGGCAGGCGGTTGTGTCATCTACCTGCGGGCAACTGCTGACCAGCTTTTCCAGCGCATCAAGCATGATAAAAGCCGCCCGCTGATGCAGACAGAAAACCCCTTGCAAACCTTGCGCGATTTGCTGAAAACCCGCGAGCCACTGTATATGGAAGTGGCTGATCTGGTCGTGTCTACCGGAAAACAGAAAGTGAATGTCATCCTGCGCGACATCCACAACAAGCTGAAACAGTTACAGGAAAGTTCCCATGCAAACGCTCCATCTTGATCTTGGCGACCGCAGTTACCCCATCCACATCGGCCAGGGCTTGCTGCAACAGGCTGAGCTGGTCAGGCCCCACATCAAGGGTAAAAGTGCCGTCATTGTTTCCAACACCAAGGTTGCACCATTGTATTTGCAGGCGACGGAAGCCCTGCTGGATGGCTTGAAACAGTCTGCCGTGATCCTGCCGGATGGTGAGGAATACAAGACTCTCGATACCCTCAACCGGATTTACACCCATTTGCTGGAACAGAAGGCTGACCGCAAAACCACCCTGATTGCATTGGGTGGCGGTGTGGTAGGCGATATGACCGGCTATGCCGCCGCCAGTTACCAGCGCGGGATCAATTTCATCCAGATTCCGACTACATTGCTGGCAATGGTGGATTCCTCAGTGGGTGGGAAAACCGGCGTCAATCATCCACTCGGCAAGAACATGATCGGCGCTTTTCATCAGCCCCAATGCGTGCTGATTGATACCGATACCCTCAATACGCTGGAAGACCGGGAGTTAAGTGCCGGGATTGCTGAAGTGGTGAAATACGGCCTGATCCGCGACCCGGCGTTCCTGCAATGGCTGGATGCGAATATGGACAAGCTGCTGGTACGTGACCCGGAAGCACTGACTTACGCCATCTACCGTTCCTGCCAGCACAAGGCGGAAGTGGTGGCGGCGGATGAACGCGAATCCGGCCAGCGGGCGTTGCTTAACCTGGGGCATACCTTTGGCCATGCGATTGAGGCAGCGATGGGTTACGGCAACTGGCTGCATGGCGAAGCAGTTGCCACTGGCATGGTGATGGCCGCAGAACTCTCGCAGCAAATGGGCTGGCTGTCAGCGGATGAGGTGGCTTACACGCGCCACATCCTGCAACGCGCCAGATTGCCGGTTGATCCGCCAGCGCAGATGTCGGGCGAGGATTTCATGCGCTACATGTCAGTCGACAAGAAAGTGCTGGATGGTACGTTACGGCTGATCCTGATGAGGTCACTGGGTGAGTCTGTTGTCACTGCTGATTTCGATGCCGATGCACTCAAACGGGTGTTGAAGCGGGAAGTGTGATCACTTCCCCAACTTCATCAGTTTACCACTTTGCTTGTATGCCAATGTTTCCAGCATGATGCCGTTGGTGTTGGCGGTGATGGCCTTGTTTGGTTCGCCACTGACTTCATACAGGCCGGAATACCAGCCGCGTGCCGGGTCGGCAAGTGTTGCTGCCTTTTCCACCAGTTTCCGGGTGTAGTCGGTTTCGTACAGTGCGTGCCAGCCAAACGCAGCCTTGGTGCTCAGGGTCTTGAACTGGCTGGCGTCTTCACCGGTTTCGGTAATCGCATTCCACACCTTGCCATCGGTAAATACCGTGTTGTAGACGAAGTGCGGTGGCTGGTCGATGTTGTCTTCCGATACGGCGGTCAGGATGCCGGTATCAGCAAAACGCTTTTCCTGCGCCTTGTATACGCGCCAGGCCAGTTCCTGCGAGATGTGATCCCAGCCGAATTCGATGCCATCCAGAATATACGGTTCGCTGACCACGTAGTTATGTGCGTCGTATTGTTGCGGGTCACGGCTATCGGTTCCCACGCTCACACCATCAATATCCACGAACTTGAGGAAATCGGTGTAACGCAACGAGTTGGATACATCCAGCCCCATCAGGTTGAAGGACTTGGCAGCATATTCCTCATAACCCAAACGGCCTTCCTGCAAGTATTGGGTTGCGCCTGCATCGTTTACCGCAGCACCATGCAATACGCCTTCCACCAGCATGGGCGAGGTGTTCCAGCTTGCCAGTACCCTTTTGACAGCAGCGGTATGCTGCGGGTAATTCCACGCCAGCACGTTGAATGGTACGAGTACCCGCCCGATGTCGATGGCTGACCAGCCGATACCCTTTTCACTGGGCTGGTTGGTGTAGTCGACCATTTGCAGGGAAATGGTGTTATAGGATTTGTTGGGCAGTTTGCCTTCAAATAGCGGCAGTTTCGCCAGAGTGTCCAGCACCTTGAATATACGGGCGTCAAATTCGGTCTGGTCGATAATGCCCAGTCGCTGCGCTGAAATTACTGCCATCAGGTAGGATGAGGTATCCCACAGGGTCGATGCGTTATAATTGTCCACCGAATTAACCAGTCCGGTGGCAGGAATGGTGTTGTTCTGAAAATATTTCCAGGCTGTGTGCGCCCACTCCAGTTCCTGCGTCGTCAGTGGACGGGTGGGGGCAATCTTTAGGTCTGGGCTGGCTTCAATGATGGCTTCAGGTGTATTTGTATTGCCCATGCTGATGCCCTCCAGCCAGCCGACCAGCCCGAAGGCTGTCACCAGTCCAGCCAGAAAAATGATGTGGCTGCGTGCGCGAACCAGTCCTTGTTTGAAACTCATGCAATGACCTCTTTATTGTTATAACTGGATCCGGGTTGGGATTCAGTAGCGGTTTCCTCTGCCTCTGGCTGCCAAAATGCCGCCATTACAATCCCGCTCAACGCAATCACATTATTCAACCCCCAGAAAATATTGACCAGTACCCCGCCCAGTGAATAGTCGTTGTTGCCCAGCACGAAATACTGCACCGATGCATACACCAGACCCAGCACCGTCAGCGCCATCACCGCGAACTGCGGGAGTACCAGATGGAAGAAGTTACCTTCCTGCCGATCTTTAGGCGTGACCGGGAATTTGATTTTTTCACCTTTCAGCACCGTCCAGATCGCTTGTAAATTCACCGGGAAAAATGACAGGTAACTGGCTTTGGAGCGGTAGCCAGCAATTCCCCACGTCCCCACCATAAACGCCAGCTCCATCGCAATCAGGAATGGCAAAATGTGTTTAAAGAAATCACCCGTATATGCACTGACCGGCGCAATGCCACTGAACAGGTACACCAGTGGTGCAATCAGGAAAACCATGTTCCAGATACCGCCGAAGTATGACCACGCCGTCGCGCCATACATCAAGCGTTGCGCCCAACTCATGCCGGGGCGGGTCATTGGGTTGTCGTGCAACACAATATCCAGCGTGCCGCCCGCGTATTTGAAGCGTTGCACTGTCCAGCTCAGCAAATCCTGCGGGGAAAGCATTTTCGATTCGACAGCTGGGTGAAGCACCGATTTCCAGTGACGGTCTTCATCGGAGTGCAGCACGATTGATGTGTAAATGTCTTCGGAAACGTGGAAACGGTAAGGGGTAAACTCTTCCTCGCCCGCCACCTGATGGCGCATTTCCTGTACCAGTCCGCTATCCAGTGCAGTATCCCCCATCAGTTTCTGCAACTGCCTGGACTGCTTGCCGACCTGTTTTTCGATGGTGTCAGCGTAGCATTTGAGGGCAGCTTCCATCACCGCTTCGCGGCGGTGGATCGAGCCTGCACCGCAGCAGAACGAGGCATTCGCCCAGTTGCGGCGGCGCTGGATTACGTCGTAAAACATTTTCGGCTCATTCACGAACGGGTCTTCGCCCACGCGCACTTCGCCAATGATGGCTTCCACACCCTTGCCGAGCCAACGACCGGGGGCTTTCAGGTAACGCCCCAGCGCATCGGGCAAGCGTTTGCCTTCCGGCAAGTCAAAGAACCATTGCGGGGTCTGCACCCACGCCACATCGGGGTCACGGAAATAGCCCAGCGTGTGTTCGAGGATGGTAGGGAACGGGCGCGTATCGGCATCGCAAATCACAATGAAATCGCCGTGGGTCTGTTCCATCGCATTGCGCAGGTTGCCCGCCTTGAAACCAATATTGCTGCTGCGGGTGAGGTAACCCACGCCTTCTTCGTTAGCGACTTGCTCCATTTCCGGGCGTTTGCCATCGTCCAGCACAAAGATTTTCAGCTCAATCGGGTAAGGGTAAGTGACTTTCTTGGCATCGAGGATACTCAAACGCACCAACTCCACCTCTTCGTTGTAGGTGGGGAAAAACACATCAACCTTGATTGGGCGGTCTTCTGCATGGTCGGGGTGCACCACTTCATTGAAATTGGCGGGCGGGGGCAGTTGCTCGTAATCTTTCACTTTCCACAAGTTGAACACGAACAAGCCCAAGCCGAAATATGACGCCGTTTCCGCCACCAGTAACGGGATGGAATACCACAGCGCATCGGGGTTGAGTGATGCCGTCCAGCGCCACCACAAATACCACGCACCCAGCGTCATGGCGATGACGGCGAGGAATTGCCAAATGCCCTCAGTCACCGCTGAATAGGGTAGTGGAGGTTCGGGCTGACGGTTTTCAAACTTGTCGAAATAGAATCCCATAACAGTGCGTCTTATTGTTGTGATTGGACGGTAAAACGGTATTCATTGTGGCTGATCACCTTGCCTTGTGTGTCGGTTATTTCCGCCTCAAGGCGATAGTCGCCCGGTTCACTTACGGGGGCGGTGTAGTCGCGTAAATGGCGGTGCATATCGGGCACAAGGTCAAACTGCCAGCTTTGAGTATCGCGCTTTTGCTTGCCGCGCCATAGCGTGAGCCGATAATGGGCATTCGGGGTACTAGCGAGACTGTCGTTCAACGCCCACAAACCGATGCTAACGGGTTCGCCTGCGGCATAATCGATTTTGCTCCACGCAAGGCTTGGCAGCACGGGTTGATAGGCGCGTTGCAAGGCGTAATAGCCCGGCTTGGGCTTGCGCCAGAAATCGACCACGCCCCAGTTCATCGACGGCCAGTCTTCTACCAGCATGAACTGGAACAGCGCACCGACCGGTTGGTATGCCTGTCGCCGATATGATTCTGCCGCCAGTTGCGTCAGTTGTGCCTGATAGTGCTGGGTGTTGCTGATGAACTGTTCCAGCGTTTTGCCTTGTGGGACTTTGGCTATTTCCAGGGTTTCCTTGCGCTGGAAGTTGTGGTATTCCCATGCTTTCCAATCGGCTTTGCTGGTGGGCAATTCCGGTTCTGCACCGAGAATGGTTGCCAGCGTGAAACGGTCGGGCAGGGCTTGTGCGCCGAATTCTGCGATGGTGGATTGCTTGGTGGGTTTGGCATAATCCAGCCAGTGCCCGGAATACCAACCCAGCCAAGGGTGTTCCTTGGTGGACGAGACTGCGGAAATTGGGCGGGTGTTATCCAGCGTTTTCGCCGCCTTGTAGAGTTTGTCGTCCAGTGGCTTGTTTTGCTGCGGGTCGTAGTCCTTGTATTTCCACTTCATCCAGTCCGCATCCCACGGCGGTTCGTTGTGCAGCGTCCAGTGGATGATGGAAGGGTGATGCCCGAACTGGCGGATCATGTCGCCGACTTGCAATGTCGCTTGCTGGTGGAATTCTGGCGTATCCTGATAGCCCCATTGCAGTGGGAAATCCTGCCACACCAGCAGACCCATTTCGTCACACAGGTGGTAGAAGTCAGGGGCGGTAACGTGGGCATGGACGCGCACGGTGTTGATATGCGCGTCCTGCATCAGCTTGATGTCACGGCGGAAATCTTCCACTTTCATCTCGCTCAACCACTGGTTGGCGATATAGTTCGTGCCTTTGAGCAGGATGCGCTGGTGATTGATTTTCCAGATGCCTTGGGCGGAACGCTCAACCTTGCGGAAAGCGATGGTGCGTTGGAAGGAATCCAGCACTTTGCCATCTTGCACTGCGCTGACGGTCAGGGTGTAGAGGTGTTGCTCACCGTAGCCTTTGGGTTGCCAGAGTCTGGGGTGGCTGATGGGAATATTGGAAGAGGGCGTATGCAATACGCCCCTACGCGGGCATTGTAGGGGCGTATTGCATACGCCCTCTTCGGCAAATCCAACCGGATCTACTGACCACTGCAATTGCGCACCCGCAGGCAGCTTGCCCAGTATGCCCAGCTCAACCTTGACCTGCCATTCTTCCAGTCCCTTGACGGCTTGCGCCTGCACTTGCTGCGGTACAAGTTGCACTGACGTGGATTGCTGCAAACGCACTTCACCCCAAATTCCGCCGGTATTCTGTTCCTGCCCGCGCTCCGACCAAGCCCCACCGGGACGAGTGTCATGGTGGGAAAAAATCCCCTTGATCAGCCGCTTGTGCAGCGAGAAATTTTCTGGTTTCTCCAACGGGCTGTTGACCCGTACCAGCAGGGTGTTTTCCCCCGTTTTCAGGTGCTGGCTTACATCGAAAGAAAATGCCTGGAAATAGCCTTCGTGTGCGCCGAGTTTTTGTCTGTTTAGCCATGCATCGGCAAAGTAATCCACCCCGCTGAAATGCAGGGTGGAAACGGTTTCTGCGGAGGTATTGGCGTTGAATGTCAGGCGATACCAAGCGTAACCGTGATGGTCATGGCCTTGTGTGTACCAATTGCCGGGAACCTGGATGCGTCGCCAACGGGCATTGTCCGCTGGCATATCTGCCAAGCCGGAAGGCAGGAATTCCCACATCCCTGCTAGTGAGCCGGTGTTGCTGATGGCAAACGGCTGGGGTGGTGGCAACAAGCTGCACCCCTGCAATAGCAGGAACAATGCCACCATGACCACCCACACTAGCCGCCGCATATCAGGCTAATTGTTTGCTGACATGCAGGTGATTGCCCCGCGCATCGCGGATGTAACGGATAGAATCCGCCAGCGCGTGGATCAGCCCCATTCCCCAGCCGCCTTCCGGCAGGTCTTCCGGGTCAGGCATGTCGCGAACCCCACCATGCAACTCATCTGGCATGGCGTGACCGTGGTCAGAAATGATCAAATGCACTTCCTGAGGGCTATATTCGACCCGCACGTGGACGTCATTGCCTTCCTGCAACTGGTAGGCGTGTTCAATCACGTTGTTGACGGCTTCCACCATCATCAGTTCGAGTTGCCCCAGTTTGTCGTCGGTGAGTTGCAATTCCTGCCCAATGCCGCGCAATGCGCCAGACAGTACCCGCACTTGCTCCAAACGGCTGTCGATGGAAAGGCGGATGTTGTATTCCTTATAGTTGCCATCCATCACGCTACCTCTTTTTCGCGTTCCTGCACTTCGCAGAAGCTGAGTATATTGCTGAACAGCAACATATCGTGGATGTCGCTGGGGTTGAGGATGCGGCGGGTATCGTTCACCAGCCAACGCACCTGGGTTTCGCCCAGGTTTAACACATTGCCTTCCGGTGAAATGCAATCGCCACCAAAAATCAGTTTGTTATCGAGCGAAGCCAAGCCACCAATGCGGGTGTAATCACTAATCAGGCATTCGCTGATTTCCGCACCCGACTCAATGACGCAATTCGCGCCAATCATGCATGGGCCGATAATGTGGACCCCAGCTTCGACTTTGGTGCTGCTACCGATGTAAACCGGGGGCTGGATATTGACATGATCCCAGTTGATGCTGACATTGATGCCTGTCCAAATGCCCGGTTTAACCTGTTTGCCGGGCATGGTGAAACCCTGGATACCGCCTTGTAACGCGAGGCGGGTAGCTGCCCAAACGTCTGGCACTGAGCCAATATCGACCCACTGGAAATCCATTGGCAAACCGTAAAAGGCTTCGCCCGCGCCCACCAATGCAGGGAACAGTTGACTGCCAATGTCATATTCCACGCCAGCAGGGATGTACAGGAATATGTCTGGTTCAAAGATGTAAATGCCAGTGTTGATGGTATTGGAAACGGCTTCTTCCGGCTTGGGTTTTTCCTGGAACTGCACAATGCGCTGGTGTTCGTCGAGTTTGACCACGCCGTATTTGTGGACTTCCTCGTGTGGGACCTCCTGCAAAATGACAGTGGCAATGCTGCCTTTTTCCTTGTGCCAGCGCAGAGCCGCACTGATGTCGAGATCAATCCATGCATCGCCACACAGCACGATGAAGGTTTCGTCAAAAAAGCCGGAAAACTCCTGGATGCGCTTCATGCCGCCCGCCGAGCCGAGTGCTTTGCCTTCCAGCCAGTCTTCGGTCATGTAACCTTCGTAGGAATAGGCAATGTGGACACCCAACTGGTTGCCGTCACGGAAATAGTTTTCGATCACCGGCGCGAGGTGGCTGGTATTGACTACAATCTCTTGCACATCATGGGCACGTAACAGTTCCACGATGGCTTCCATCACTGGCTGGCGCAAGATCGGGATCATTGGTTTTGGTATTTCGTTGGTAATAGGGCGCACCCGCGTCCCTTTGCCAGCAGCCAGAATCATGGCTTTCATCGGCTCCCCCTCCCTTTTAAGTCAGCACATTGGCATCAGGCCGCTACGGCTTCCAGTGCGGCATTTACGCTTGGTGTCATGCGGAATACACGTTCCATGCGGGTCAACTTGAACAAGTCGGCGACGATGCCTGTTGCACCTGAAATAATCAGGTCACCACGGTTACCGACGATTTTTAGCAAGCTGACCAGTGCACCAAGGCTGCTACTGTCCATGAAGGTGACAGCACTGATGTCCAGCACGATGCGGGTATTGCCATCATTAAACAGTTGGGCAATGTGGTTCTTGAGTTCAGGGGCGATAACAGCATCCATACGGGCTTCCAGAATGGTGGCTATAGTGAGGTCGCCTTCGGTACGAGTGGAAAATTGCATTGTTATTATCCTTGTTGTCGTTGGGTTTTTTTGGAACGTATCATTTTAATTAATGAATTCATTGTATACCTGTCAGACAATTGGCGGCAATAGCCGGATTAACGCTAATATCTTACCAATAGAACTTTCTTATGAACGGTAGCTTGGGTAGAATGTAGCGATAAAATTATCACAACAATAACAACTCAGGATGCCTGCTATGCTTAGCCTTCAACCCCATGCCCAATTATTTGTCGAAACCAGCGGAAGCTGTGATGGTCTGTTTAGCTTGCTTGATCGTGCTGTAAGCAGTGGCGCACAAAGCCTGCTGGTGCTGGCTGCGGATGCTAATGGCTTTACCCCGGAGCAACTGGATGCCCGCTTACAAGCACAGCCGATCCCGGTGTTTGGTGGCATTTTCCCGGAGATCGTTGCCGATGGGCAAATCCTGAAACAGGGAAGTTTGGTGTGTGCTTTGCCAGTAGCGGCTCACGTTCACCACATCGAAAACTTGTCTGACCCTGATGCAGATTATTTCCCTGCTGCCGAACTATTAGCGGTTAAAATCCGCGCTGGATCAACCTTGATTACCTTGGTGGATGGGCTGAGCAAACGTATTGCGGCTTTGCTGGAAAATCTCTATGAAGTCTTCGGTAGCCGTTACCGTTACCTTGGCGGTGGGGCGGGTTCGCTGAGTTTCGAGCAGAAACCTTGCTTGATCAGTAATCGGGGGCTAGTGATGGATTGCGCCCAGATTACGGCATTGCCTGCGTCGGTTAGCCTTGGCATTGATCATGGCTGGCACAAGTTTGCTGGGCCGTTTTTTGTTACTGGGGCATACGATAACACCATTACCACCATCGACTATAAGCCAGCTTTCGAGGTTTACCGGGCAGTGGTGGAAGCGGATAGTGGTCAGCAGTTTGGTGAGGACAATTTTTTTGATTTGGCAAAAGCTTACCCGTTTGGTTTGGACCGTTTGTCTGGCGATGTGGTGGTGCGTGACCCGTTATTCCGTGACGGCAATAAATTGGTTTGTGTGGGTGAAGTGCCAGCCAATCACATTATCTATATCCTCAAAGGTGAAGCGGACAGCTTGTTGCAAGCTTCGCAGCGTTGTGCGCAAAGTGCCCAGACTGACGCACCGTTAATAGTTGCCTTATTGTTTGATTGCATTAGCCGCACGCTGTTTCTGCAAGAACGCTTCATTGAGGAAGTGGACAATATTCACAGCACTTTACCATCGGGTGTGCCATTGGCTGGAGGCTTGTCGTTAGGGGAAATCGCAGATGCAGGAAATACCTGTCTGGAATTTTTCAATAAAACGGCAGTATTAGGTGTGCTTACCTATCGGGAGCAAGATGAATGAACTTAACGTTAGAGCTGGTCTCTGTCCAGTATGCTTTGGCTTTGTTGGTTGGGCAGGATTTGGATTTGCGTACCATGTTGCGCAAGTTTCTGCCGCCAGCGTTGAAGCTGCTCAACTGCCGTAGTGGTTATATTTGGTTGCACAATGGCAAGCTACCTGCCGGAATAGCAACCGCTGCACCCAACCCATGTTACAGTTATCCGGCACTGCACGGTGCACTAGGGCAGGATCAGCCCTTGCTGGCAGCGGCAATCCAGCGCATTGCCACACAAGGGTGGCAGGTCAGTAAACCGGGGGAAATTTTCAACCTTGTGGGGGTGTCCTACCATTTCATGCCAGTGGGGGATAATGCCTTGTTGGTGCTGGTGCGTGACCCTCCATTACCAGAGGCTTATCTGCTGGCGTTAGGGTTGGTGTTGAAACGGCTGGAAACGGCTTGCCTGGCCTGCCAGCACCACGCCCACCTGGAAGAAGCCCGCGCCGAAGCTTTGAAGGCCAAAGCGATGGCGGAGCAAGCCAGTAAAGCGAAAAGTGAATTTCTGGCCATGATTAGCCACGAAATTCGCACGCCGATGAATGGCATTATTGGCCTTACCGACTTGATGTTGTACAGCGAGGTTTCTGCATCACAGCGTGAATACCTTGACATGATTAAATCATCGTCGAATGCTTTGCTCGACATCATTAATGAAATTCTTGATTTTTCACGCATTGAAGCGGGTACGTTAGCACTTAGTCCTGCACCGTTTACGCTGCGTACTTTGTTGCAAGAAACCCTTATCCCTTTGCAAGTGCGGGCGCAGCATAAGCAGCTCCAGTTTCATTGGGAGGTGGCGTCAGCCATCCCTGATATGCTGGTAGGTGATGCCGGGCGTTTGCGTCAGGTGATGATTAATCTGGTTGGTAATGCCATTAAATTCACCGAGTGTGGTGATGTGATGGTAAGCATTAGTCTGCAAAGCGGTGCACCTGCGGGTCAGGTGCATTTGCTGTTTGCGGTGCGTGATACGGGTATTGGCATCCCTGCTGAAAAGCAGCTCAGTATTTTTCAGCCGTTTCAGCAGGCGGATAGTTCCATTACCCGACGCTACGGCGGAACGGGTTTGGGCTTGACCATCTCTTCGCAACTGGTAGGTTTAATGGGTGGGCAATTGCAGGTGGAAAGTGATGTGGGTCATGGCAGTATTTTCCATTTCAGTATTCCATTATCAATCGCTGGCCATGCCAGTCCTAAAGTTGAGGTGCCACCTGCCGTATTAGAGCGCACCCAGCATAGCTTGCGCGTGTTGTTGGCCGAAGACAACACAGTTAACCGAATGTTGGCGGTGCGTTTGTTGACCAGGGCGGGGCATCAGGTGATGGAGGCAGAGAATGGGCGGCAAGCCGTCGCTTTATGGCAGAGTAATATGCCGGATGTGATCCTGATGGATGTGCAAATGCCAGAAATGGATGGGTTGGAAGCCACCCGCTTGATCCGCGATGCCGAACAGCGCAATCAGCTTACCCCGATTCCCATCATCGCTTTGACTGCGAATGCCATGGAAAGCGACAAAGAACGCTGCCTAGCGGTGGGAATGGACGATTTTCTCAGCAAGCCTTTCCAGATTCAAACCTTGTTGGATGTTTTGCAGCGCGTTTGCCCGGTATCGATGAGGTCGGTGTAACTCGATAATTAATAGGGAAATATCATCTGGGCGTAAGGCAGTTGCTTGGTCCAGGCCAAATTTGCTGCGTAATCGTTCGATAATCTGATCTGCTGGTTGCGTATCAAGAGCCTGCAAACAATTCATTAGGGCAGCTTCAGTGAGAACATGATTGTCGGGTGAGGGTAATTCCAGCAAGCCGTCGGAATACAAGACAAAGCGGCTACCACTGGGGAAGGGGATGCTAATCGTGTCGTATTCCACCTCTGGCAATAGTCCAATCGGGAAACCCGTGCAGTCGATTTGCACCAGGCAGTCATTGCCGGGGGTATAAAGAAACGGTTGTGGATGACCTGCTTGTACGAAATGCAGGTATTCTTGTTTGGTATCTATGACGCCCATGATCATGGTTAGGTAATGGTCGCCACTATCCAGCCGCGTATGCAGATGATGGTTCAGGCGTGCAGCGAGCCGTGAGGGGATGGTGGAAATTTGGGTGTCGCCAAGCTCATCCAGACAATGTAGCTCACTGGTGGCGCTCAGCAGGGTTTGTAAGCACATCGACAATAGCGCAGACGCAATGCCATGCCCGGAGACATCAATTGAATAAAAAAAGAACAAATCATCGTTGAGCGGAAAATAGTTAAAGGTGTCGCCACCAATGTATTGCGCAGGTTGGAAAAACCAATCGAGTTTGATGCGTCCAAACTGTTTCTGGCTGGGCAACACGCCGGACTGTAAGATGGCCGCACGCTCCAGATCATTTTGGATCAAGCGTTGAGTAGCTGAAAGTGACTGGTTGGCACTTTCCAGGCTGCGGTTTCTGTCTTCTAGCCGGTGTTCCAGGTCCAGCACCCGCTGCGCGGCGCGTAACCGTACTTCCAACTCTTCCCGCACAATCGGTTTGGTGGCGAAATCGTCTGCACCCGCGTCCATGCCTTGAATCAGGTTTTGCTTGCCTGACATTCCAGTCAGCAAAATGATGTAAACGTAATGCGGTAGGTCGGTAGCACGGATGGTGCGACACAGGGTTGGGCCATCCATGATGGGCATAACCCAGTCGCTTATAACCACCTGGAAATTGTGCTGTTGGATGAGTTCCCAGGCGGCTTGCCCGTTGTCTGCCAGCATCACCTGATGCCCCATCAGGGTCAGGATACGGCGCAAGATCAACTGCATGTCTCTGGCATCGTCTACCACGAGGATATTCATGTGCTGTCCATCATTTTTATATTAGGGTTCGCAGAGTTTATTGATGTATGCTAGCATCAAGTACAGGCAAAAATATATAAATATAAGATAAGCAGAGGTAATGGATTATGATGACAAACACTGCTCATAACATTGATGAAGAAACTTTCATCATGCTTCAGGATATCATGGCGGATGAGTTCGCCGAGTTAATTGACTTTTTCCGCAGGGATGTCGTTGCTGGCCTCGACAGCCTGCAACATTGTGTGGCGCAAGAAGATACAGAACAAGTTGGTGCTATCTGCCACAAACTCAAATCCAGTAGCAAGCTGATTGGCGCATTCAAAATGGCTGAACTGGCCCGGTTACTGGAAGAATACAAGGACGATCACGATCAGGTGCGAGCCAGTGAGCATTGGCAGCAACTGCAAGCTGAATACGCCCAGGTCTCCCTATGGCTGGATAGCCATCAACCCGTATCAGCCTGAAACCATCTATAACAACAGTTGGGATACCCACAGGGGGGGGTTATGAAAGGTTTGGTTTTCACCGAGTTTCTGGAAATGGTTGAAAGCAGGTTTTCGCCCGCGATGGTCGATGACATCATTGATGACGCCGACTTGCCTTCCGACGGGGCTTACACCTCCGTCGGCACTTACCCGCATTCCGAAATGTTAGCTTTAGTAGAAAGCCTTTCCAAAAATCTCAATGTAGCCATCCCTGAACTGATCAGATTGTTTGGGCATCATTTGTTTCACAGTTACGTTATGCATCATTCAACACTTTTTGAGGGCAAGCAGGACGTTTTCGATTTCTTGGAACAGTTGGAACATTTACACAGGATAGAGGTACATAAACTTTACCCTGATGCTGTGTTTCCCACTTTTCGGGCTATCCGGACAGAGAAATACAAGCTTCTGCTTACTTATCAATCACATCGCCCTTTTGCCCAGCTGGCAAAAGGGCTGATTGAGGGATGCTTAGAATATTACCAGGTCGAGGCTAAGATTGAGACCATTGACCACTCAGCAGGCAAAGGGACACATGTTGATTTTCATATTACGCGGACAGATATGGAATGAATGATGAAGTAATTCGTCTGCAACGCCGACTGGAGCGGGAACGTAAAGCCCGCAAACAGGCCGAACAGTTGCTGGAAAGCAAAGGTATGGCGTTGTATCAGGCCAATCAGGAGTTGCGGGCGTTAGCAGAATCGCAGGAACACATCATCGCGGAAAGCACCCGTGAATTGGTGGAAGCGCGTGACCAGGCACTGGCTGCCAGCCGCTCCAAAAGTGCGTTTTTGGCGGCGATGAGCCACGAAATACGCACCCCCATGAACGGTATCATCGGCATGACGACCCTGCTGCAACACACCGAGCTGTTACCGGAACAGGCGCACCAAGTCGCCATTATCCTGCAATCGGCGCAAGCCCTGCTGGGCATTATCAATGACATCCTCGATATTTCACGTCTGGAAGCGGACAAGCTGGAACTAGTGGAGGAGTCATTCCAGCTTTGTGACATCCTGCCCAATATCATCGAAACCCTGCGCACGATTGCTGCGCAAAAGCAATTGACGCTGGAAACAGAGATTCCGACAGGGGGGGGCATCCAGTTGCATGGTGATTCCCTGCGCTTGCGGCAAGTGCTGCTCAATCTGATCGGTAACGCCATCAAGTTCACCGAACAGGGCAAGGTCTGTGTGCGTGTCAGCTACGGTCAGACTGGAATGTTACGTTTTGAAGTGCAGGATAGCGGGCCGGGCATTTCCCCGGACAAGCAAGCCAAACTGTTCCGGGTCTTTAGCCAGATTAGCCGTTACGACCAGCATAATAACAGCGGCACAGGGCTGGGGTTGGCGATTAGCCGCAAGTTGGTCAACCTGATGGGGGGCACAATCGGGGTAAACAGTACTGTGGGGCAAGGTAGTACCTTCTGGTTTGAAATTCCTGCCGTCAAGTCCAGTGCTATTGTCGCAGAGCCGAAGCTGGCGTTGGAAGAGTCCAACCTGAAACTGCGGCAACCCTTCTCTGTAATAACAGGCGCACCGGGTGGGCAGCAGCGCATTCTGCTGGTAGAAGACCACAAGGTGAACCAGATGGTGGCAAAGGGGATGCTGAGCAAACTGGGTTACCACGTCACATTGGCAGAAGATGGCTTTCAAGCACTCGACTGCTTGCGTAACGAAGATTTTGCTTTGGTGTTGATGGATATCCAGATGCCCGGCATTAGCGGTATCGAAACCACCCGGCGGGCACGGGCGGAGTTCCCGCAACGCCATTTGCCGATCATTGCCTTGACTGCCAATGCCATGAAAGGCGATGAACAGGAGTATCTCGCGGCAGGCATGAATGCCTGCCTGACCAAACCGATCCAGATGGACATTCTCGCAACTTTACTACAGGAATGGCTGTCTATCAGCAGTTCGGCAGCCATACCAGAATAATAACAAGAGGGCACGCCACCGATGAACCTGTTCCAACACATCCTGCTCAGTATGTTGCTGGCGCTGATCGTCTATCTGGTCTTGCAGAACCAGCAACTGCGCTCCGAACTGGCGGCTATCCACGCCCTGCAACAGGATGCGGGCACGGTCATGGAGCAAACCCTTACGCCATTGACGGAAAAAGTCGCAGCTATCCATACCATCACCAGCAAACTCGGCACGGAAGCGGATGATGCTGCCAACAAAAAACTGACCGGCCTGCAAAAACGTCTGGGTCTTTATAAAATCCTCAGTACAGTCAATCAGGCTGACCGCTTGCGGGCTGAAGGCAAGGGTGCGGAAGCAGCCGAAAAACTGGGCAGCATCAAAAAAGCCATCTGGGAGGCGGGCGAAACATTTACCGACAAAAAAGCCCGTTTGCAAGGTCTGATGGGGCCGATTGACAAACTGGTGGGTGCGTGGAAAAACGGTGACGCCAGCACCGCCGCCGATGCAGTGCGCAAAGAACTCGACGCTGTTCTGGGGGAACTCGGCAATGACTGAACACAACCATAACAATACACTATGGTCACGCCGCCCTGTCCGGGTCGGTTTGGCATGGCTGGTTGGCCTGTTGCTGGCAAGTGGCATCATTTATGCCATCAGCAGCCAGCCACTAACCACTACAACTTCTGCTGCCAGCAACAACGGTAGTTTGCTGGGTTTGTTGCGCGCCAGCCAGCCGGATTCACGCCCTGACACCTTCTGTAAACTGACAGAAGGGCCAGACAATAGTTGCCTCGGTAACCCGCAAGCCTTGTGCGGCAAAGATCTGGAAATGGCGAAAATTGCCTGGAAATATTTTGAGAACAACTACAACCCGGAAACGGGCCTGTATAACGCCGCTGATAAATACCCGTCCACCACGATGTGGGATACCGGCTCGGCACTAGCAGCAACCCTCGCCGCACACGATTTCGGCCTGATTGATGACAAGACCTTCGACGATCGTATCCAGGCGATGTTCAAAACCTTCACCAACATGGAGTTGTTCAACAAGGAGGCCCCTAATAAGGTGTACCACGCTACCACAGGGGCGATGGTGGATTACCGCAACCAGCCTGCCCCGGAAGGTATTGGCGTTTCTGCCCTGGATCTGGCGCGCATGATTTCGTGGTTGAACACACTGGGTTGTATGCACCCCAAATATGCCTACCCCGCAAAAAAGGCGATCGAACGCTGGGATCTGCAACGTTTGATCAAGGAGGGCCAAATGTTTGGCCTCTACCGTGATCCCGCTTCCAAGAAGTTGGTGGTGGCGCAGGAAGGGCGCTTGGGTTATGAGCAATACGCAGGCAAGATTTTCCGCGATCTTGGTTACGACCAGCATATTGCCGCCACTTACAATAACGAATTCCGCGAAACCATCAATATCTACGACGTACCGGTTGCCTATGACCGCCGTGATCCGCGTGATCTGGGGGCGTACAACTACGTCGTGACCGAATCGTATGCGCTGGATGCCATGGAAAACGGTCTTGATGCTGAAAACAAGCCATTGCTGGAAAACATT
>JAHJJD010000075.1 GCA_018822845.1 Gammaproteobacteria bacterium
CGTTGCATCGACTGCTCAATTTCAAGGGGGTACGGGCATATCACTGTTCATATCACCGGCTGGAGGCTCAAACCACGAGGATAGCGACATGCCGCTTGCGGGGGCTATACAAACTTTAGGATATTGTTTCGTGCACGTTCCCAAGCAGGGTAGGGTCAAGGAGTCGCAGCAGGTTTTGGGGCATACTGATAAAAGGACAGTGTTAGGCTATGTTCAGCCTGAGATGGGTGGGAACATCGTGTGCCAGCTAGGGGAGAAGTAGATTGCTCTGCTCTTAAGTCTATAGGTTTGCCTTATGGCAGGCAATTAGCCCGCTTTCATATGGCTAACGACCTTTTGAATTTGGTGCCGGCACCAAGAGTCGAACTCGGGACCTACTGATTACAAGTCAGTTGCTCTACCAGCTGAGCTATACCGGCGAAGGAAGGCGAATTCTATACAAAGGTTTTTTGCTTGGCAAGTATTTCCATTAGTCGGTTGATGAACGGCGGTGAAATTTTCTGCCCGCAAAGGCTGCCAGCATGCCGCGCAGGATGTTCATCTCGCTGACGGTCACTTCCGCCCGCCCGAACAGCCGCCGCATCCGCCGCATCAACAAGCGCGGGTTTTCCGGGTCGAGGAAACGCGCGTCGATCATGGATTGTTCCAGGTGGGTGTAAAAACCTTCCATGGCTTCGGCGCTCGCCAATACCTCATCCGGGTCTGTCGTGGCAGCTTCGGCGGGTGTTGCCAGCCGTACTGCCGTGGCACATTCATAACTCAACACCTGAATCGCCATCGCAATATTCAGCGACATGTAATCAAACGCCATCGGAATATGCACCAGCGCGTTGCAGTGTTCCAGTTCCTCATTCGTCAGGCCGGTGCGTTCGCGCCCGAACACCAGCGCCACCTTTTGCAGGGGAAGGCGTTCGGCGACGCAGATTCCGCATTCCCGCGAATCCATCTGTGGCCATTGCAGAGTGCGTTCGGAACGTGCACTTGCGCCGATGACGTACTGGCAATCGGCGATGGCAGCAGGCAGGTCAGGTACGATTTTTGCCTGTTCCACAATGGCGTTGGCACCGGAGGCCAGCGCCCAGGTTTCCTGCGAATACGGTTTGCGTGGGGATGACAGGCGCAAGTCATTGATTCCCATGGTTTTCATGGCGCGGGCGGCGGAGCCGATGTTGCCAGGGTGGGAGGTTTCCACCATGACGATGCACAGATTATCGAGAAGTTGATTCATGTTTCCATTCACTATCAGACTGGATGGCTAATGATGCTAGACTTTAGGGCTGGATAAAAGCAGGAGGATAACATGCCTAAAAAACAAATCATTCATGAGCAATGGTCATCGCGGCTCGCTTTTGTGCTGGCCGCCACAGGTTCTGCCGTCGGGCTGGGTAATATCTGGAAATTCCCTTATATCACAGGTGAAAATGGCGGCGGTGCATTCGTGCTGGTTTACCTGATGTGCATTTGCCTGATTGGCATTCCCATCATGATGGCTGAGATCATGCTGGGGCGCAGGGGTCAGCAAAGCCCTGTCGGTGCCATGCGTACCCTGGCTCTGGAATCAGGCGTGTCTTCCCACTGGGCGGTATTGGGGGCAGTCGGTATTGTGGCAGGTATCCTGATCATGTCGTTTTACAGCGTGATTGCCGGGTGGGCTGTTTCCTACATGCTGGAAGCTGCCCTGGGGCATTTCAATGGCCTGACAGGGGAAACTGCTGGTGCCAAACTGGGCGGGTTGCTGGGCGATCCGTTACAGCTGACTTTCTGGCATACCATTTTTAGTGCGATGACGGCATTCGTGGTGGCGCGCGGGGTGCGTTCGGGGCTGGAAAAGGCCGTGCAAATCCTGATGCCCCTGCTGTTTGTGCTGCTGCTGATCATGCTGGGGTATGCCATTTCCACCGGCTATTTCATGCAGGGGTTGCAATTCCTGTTTGCAGTCGACTTTGCGAAACTGACGCCGGAAGCAATCCTCACCGCGCTGGGGCACGCCTTCTTCACCCTGAGCCTGGGGATGGGGGCGATCATGGTGTATGGCTCCTATATGCCCAAGGGTGCTTCCATCGCCAAAACGACCTTCATCATTGCGATTCTGGATACGCTGGTTGCGCTGATGGCCGGTATGGCGATTTTTCCGCTGGTATTCGCCAATGGGCTGGAAGCCGGAGCCGGGCCGGGGCTGGTTTTCGTGACGCTGCCTATTGCGTTTGGTGAAATGTTTGGCGGGGCATTGTTCGGAACCCTGTTCTTCCTGCTGCTGGTGTTTGCTGCCTGGACATCCGCCATTTCGCTGATTGAGCCTGCCACCGCCTGGTTGTCGGAAAATCGTGGCATGAAGCGTTCCACGGCTGCTTACGCGGTTACTTTCGTTTGCTGGGCGTTGGGTCTGGTGACGGTCATGTCGTTCAGCAGTTGGTCGTTCAGCTTCCACTTCGCCGGGGCGGAAAAGACCGATGGCATGTTTGATGTGCTGGATATTCTGACTTCGACTTTCATGCTGCCGCTGGGCGGGCTGGCGATTGCGATCTTTACCGGCTGGGTCATGAAGCAGGTTTACGTGCGGGATGAAATCCGTCTGGGGCAGGGCGTTTTTGCGGTTTGGTATCAGGTGATCCGCTGGGTTGCGCCGTTACTGTTGCTATACCTGTTTATCCATTCACTGGGTTTCGCCTGACAGGTTTCAGGTTGGCGTCAGCAAAAAAGCCCGCAATGCGGGCTTTTTTGTGGGGGTGACATTGGTTTTAACTAGCCTGCCTTTTGTTTCAACCAGTATTCTTTCGAGAGTTTGAAGATGACCGGAGAAAGGATCAGCAAACCGATAATGTTCGGAATCGCCATCAGGCCGTTCAGGGTGTCGGATAGGTTCCAGATGAAATCAATCTTCTGGTTGGCAAACCACAAAATCGCCCCGACCCACATGATGCGGTAAATGATGACCGACTTTTCATGGAACAGGAACTGCCAGCAGCGTTCACCGTAATAACTCCAGCCCAGCAAGGTGGTGAAAGAGAATATCGCCAGCGAAATGGCGACCACGTAATTACCGCCCATAAAGCTGTTGGCAAAAGCCATGGAGGTTAGTGGTGCGCCACTTTCACCGGAAGTCCACGCGCCGCTGGTGAGGATGCACAGTGCAGTCATGGTGCAGATAATGATGGTGTCGATGAATGTCCCCAGCATGGCGATATTCCCCTGGCGAACAGGGTCATTGGTTTGCGCTGCGCCGTGGGCGATGGCGGCGCTGCCCAGGCCGGATTCATTCGAGAATACCCCACGGGCGACACCATAACGGATGGCTGCCGCGACAGCAGCCCCGGCAAAACCACCGACTGCCGCAGATGGCGAGAAGGCGCTTTTGAAGATCAGGGCAAAGGCCGCAGGGATTTCAGCAGCATTGATGATCAGCACCATCAGACCACCGAACAGGTACAGCAGGATCATGGCCGGAACCAGCTTGGCCGCGACTACCGAAATACGCTTGACCCCACCGAGAATAACGAAGCCGACCAGTACCGCTGCGGCAATGCCGGTAATATAGGTTGGCACACCAAAGTCGGTATGCAAAACATCAGCCATCGAATGGATTTGCGCGCCGTTACCGATACCAAAAGCGGCAATCGCACCAAATATGGCGAAAGCATAAGCGAGGAATGTGCCCAGTTTGGGCATTTTTGCCCCGACGCCATTTTTCAGGTAATACATCGGGCCGCCCACATGCTTGCCATTGTGGTCAACTTCGCGGTATTTGACGGCGCAAACGGCTTCAGCGTATTTAGTCGCCATACCGATGAAAGCGATCATCCACATGTAGAACACGGCTCCGGGGCCACCTAACGCAATGGCAGTCGCAACACCGGCGATATTGCCGGTTCCGACAGTGGCTGACAGGGCTGTCATCAGCGCGTGGGTTGGGCGGATGTCGCCTTCACCGGTAGCTTCATTCCTGATCATCAGACCGAAGGCGTAGCCTATTTTGCGTAATGGCAGAAAACCTAGCCCAACCATCAGGTACACACCGGTCACCCCCAGCAGGATCAGCATGGGCGGGCCCCAGGCGAAGCTGTTGATGTCATTGATCAAAGCGCTTATGGCATCCATTTATGTCTCCTTTGTTGCTACAGTGATGTTCGATTGATGTTGTAATCTATAGGCAAGTTTCATGCTGATGGTGTGACAAAATTCGCCTTTATCAAAGCATTTTTAATGCCGCTTCATAATTCTTTCCTTTTCGCGGCCCCAATCACGTGCTTTTTCAGTGTCGCGCTTGTCGTGCAACTGTTTACCTTTTGCCAGCCCGATCTCGACTTTCACCCGGTTGTTTTTCCAGTACATGGCCAACGGCACAACGGTGTAGCCTTTGCGGTCGACGGCATTGTTGAGACGTTCGATTTCGTGCGCGTGCAACAGCAGTTTACGGGTGCGGCGTGAGTCGGGGATGATGTGGGTGGAAGCTGACAGCAGCGCGGAAATTTGCGCTCCATACAGGAACGCTTCACCCTTTTCCAGGATCACGTAGCTGTCTTTCATCTGGATGCGCCCGTCGCGCAGGCTTTTCACTTCCCAGCCTTGCAGCACCAGACCGGCCTCGTAGGTTTGCTCAATGTAATATTCGTGCCGCACCTGTTTGTTGAGGGCGATGGTCTTGCTGCCGGGGGTGCTTTTCTTTTTGCTTGCTTTAGCCATGTCTGTGCAAATGCTGACGTAAAACGTGGAATGATAACCGGAACCGCGTAGAATTGCAGGATTTGGTGCAGCATTCCGGGGAGGATTACGATGCAATACGATGTAATTATTGCGGGTGGCGGCATGGTCGGTTCCACGCTGGCCTGTTTGCTGGGCCAAGCCGGTAAGCGCGTCGCGGTGCTGGAGGCATACGAACCACCGGCATTTTCCCCCGCTGAGCCTTACGATTTGCGCGTATCCGCCATTAGCCGTGCCTCGCAACGGGCATTGGTCGAAGCGGGGGCGTGGGAAGGTGTGGCTGCCCGCCGTGCCTCCCCGTATGAAGCCATGTTTGTATGGGATGCGACTGGCGATGGTTCCATCCATTTCGATTCCGCCGAGCTGGGTGAGCCGGATCTGGGGCATATCGTGGAAAACCGCGTGATCCAGTTGGCGCTGCTGGATACCATCCGCGCACTGGATACGGTTGATCTTTACTGCCCTGATGCTTTGGCTGATTTCACGGTGGATGAGGAAAAGGTGGTGGCTACCTTGCAAAGTGGTCAGACCTTGCACGCGCAACTGCTGGTAGGGGCGGATGGCGCACAATCCCGCGTCCGCCAACTGGCTGGAATCGCGCTGGAAACCCATGATTACGGCCAGAAAGGGCTGGTATGCGTGGTGCAAACCGCACAGGCGCATCAGGCAACAGCCTGGCAGCGTTTCATGCCGAGCGGGCCGCTGGCATTCCTGCCGTTGGGGGATGGCTCCAGTTCCATCGTCTGGACGCTGCCTGCCGACCGTGCTGACGCCATGCTGGCGCTGGATGAAACGGCATTCTGCCGCGAACTCTCGCGGGCGCTGGATTACCGTTTGGGCGAAGTGACCGCAGTCGGCGAGCGCGCTGCCTTTTCCTTGCGTGGCCGTCATGCGGAACCCTATATCCAGCAGCGGGTGGCGCTGGTGGGGGATGCTGCCCACACCATTCATCCGCTGGCCGGGCAGGGCGTCAATCTGGGCATCAAGGATGCGGTGGAACTGGCGGCGCAAATCCGTCAGGCGCATGGCGACATTGGTAGCGCAAAAGTCCTGCGCGCCTACGAACGCGCCCGCCGTGGCGACAACGTGCTGACCCAGAAAGCGATGGAAGGTTTTCGCCTGTTGTTTGGTAACACCTTGACGCCGTGGAAAATCCTGCGTAATACAGGGTTGAGTATCGTCGACCGCATGGGTTTCATAAAATACGAAATGGCAAAACGGGCGATGGGCATTTAGCCTGTAGCCGATAATTCAACCACCTGGAGGATACAATATGACATTACTGCGCAAATTGAGCGGTGCGCTGGCTTTTTCCCTGTTTGCTGCTTTTTCTGCCGTGCAGGCGGATGAAGTCACCGTCAAGCAAGGCGACATTGAGTTGCGGGGTGACCTGACGCTGGCCGATGGCAAAGCAGTCAAGGATGGCGTCATCCTGATGCTGCACGGCACGCTGGCCAACAACAAGATGGAAATCATGCAATCGCTGACTGACCTGCTGAAGGAGCGCGGTTACAACACCCTGAGCGTCAACCTCAGTTTCGGCATCGACAAGCGCCCCTCCGATATGCTGGATTGCACCATCGAACACAAGCACAAGCATGCAGACGCCGTTGCCGAACTCGATACCTGGATGAACTGGCTGAAAGGCGAGGGCGCGGAAAAAGTCGTGGTGCTGGGTCACTCGCGTGGTGGCAATCAGGCGTCATGGTACGCGGCAGAAAAGGATTCCGACCTGCTGGAAAAAGTTGTAGCGATTGCCCCGGCTACTTCTGACCCGGAAAATGCCGCTAAGGAATATGAGGAGCGTTACAAGAAACCACTGGCCGACATCATGGCCGAAGCCAGCAAGCTGGTGGAAGCGGGCAAGGGCGATACGCTGATGGAAGTGCCCGGTTTCGTCTATTGTGAAAATGCCAAGGCGACGGCTGATGCAGTGATTGGCTACTACCAGGATGATGAGCGGCGCAATACGCCCAGCCTGCTGCCCAAGATCAAAAAACCGATGCTGATCGTGATGGGTTCGGCTGACGAAGTGGTGGCAGACCTGCCTGCAAAGCTGGAAGGTGTTACACAAGACAACCTGAAAGTGGAGACGGTTGAGGGCGCAGACCACTTCTTCCTTGACCTGTATGCCGATGAGTTGGCGGATAAAATTGCTGATTTTGTCGCGTGGTAATGACCTCTCAGGGAGACAGGCTGTTGCTTGTCTCCCACATTTGTCTGGAATCCGCTACACTCTTAATGAATAAAAAATCAAGGGTTCCTGATTATGAAATGTTTATATCTTTTTTTATTAGGGCTACCTCTGCTGCTTGGCGGCTGTTCAATGCTGCCGGAGCAGTTGAGACCTGGCAGCGATGAAGAAGAGCGCCCGCTGACCATTCTGGTGCTACAGGATGTTGGCCATGTCCTCACGCGGGAGTGGCTGCTGGCAGCATTCCCAAACGTGTCAGTACTTTCTTGTAAGTGCTGAGGATTTCCGGCATCAATACGCGCTGGATGTAGTCCAGCGCCCATTTGCGGTCGCGCGGGCCGAGTGATTCCGCGATGAAATTGCCAAACGCAAGACTCATGGAAAATCCCGGTTCCTGCCCGACCTTGCCCCATGAGGTTTCCGCGTAGTCGCTCATGCGCTGGTTCAGCTTGTTGATGAACGGGTTGCGGTAATCGCCGGGGCCGCCGAAGTCGCGCGCATTATCCTGCACATGATCGGCGATTTTCAGGGCGAACGAGGTGACCAGATGGGTGCGGTCTTCGTCATTCATCACGTCGTGGGCGATACGGTCGAGTACGTGGATCATGAACGCCATGATTTCTTCCATCACCATGACACGCTGCATCTGGGTGTCAGTCTGGAAATTTTCGTTCTCGATTTCCAGCAGGGCTTTCATGCCGATTTTCCAGGCATTGAAGGCCAGCACGCTGACGGTTTCTTCCAGCGAAACTTCACGTTCCTGTTTGTTCCATTTGGTGTTCAGGCGAATGCGCACGGGGTTTCCTCTCTCTCAAAACGGGTACTGGGTGGCATTATAGTGGCAGGGTATGCGGGAATGCGAATAGTGTTGTGAAGCTTGGTATTATCGGAAAAAACCAAGAGGCGGGATTATGCACAAACAACACAGTGATTTGATACAGGCAGTTCAACACAATTGCCACATTGCTGACGCGCGTCATGCGGGGGATTACACCTTGTGTGTCTACCTGCTGAAAATGCGTGAGTTTTATCGCTGGGAAAAGGGCATCGGCTTCCAGCAGGTGTTGACCAGCGATGATGTCGGCGACTGGCTCACCCGGCGCGAAGCCATCTGGAACGAACTGGACGAGCAGGCATATGCGCCTGTGCCGGTCAATGGCAGTGGTGAATTTGACGCATTCGACAACGAAGCCATCAATGCGCACATCAACGCGCAGGGGCTGGTTTACAGTGCGGGCTATGGCCGCCGTTGCCGCCCGCTGTTTTTCCTGGGCGAACTGGAACAGAAAATCGAGCAGGATGGCTACACCATACTGGTAGCCGGGCGCGAACTGGCACGCGATGTAGAAGCGCCGCCCGCCATGAATCAGGGCAGGCAGGTTTTCATCCGGCGTGAATCCTTGCGCCGCATGTTGTGGGAAAAAGTCGAGGAATGGCGCTGGAATGGTATCGACAGTCCGCTGGGGCGGGCGATTGCCTGCTACGATTTCGACGCTGATGTGGAAGCCGCGCTGGATGCAATGGCCGCCGCCGAAGCCGACATGATCGTTGCGCACGAAATCGGCGAAGTGAAAGCCGGGCAGCTCCTCGGTGACGAAGCCTGGCAACAGATGCTGTTTGCCTTGCCGCCATCCCACGCCGACATCATGCTGCGGGCGGTACGCGACCATCTGGCGGATTGCCTGCACACCATTCCCGAATTGCTGGCACGGGATAGTGCAGCCTCCATGCATTTCTATTTTGGCAACCTCACAGCGATGCGCAAGAAACTGGCTCCGGCCTTGCTGGAGGCGTATCAGCATTGGCATGAGACCGGCGATGTGCGCAAGATTGCCGAATGGGCGGAGTGGGGCAGGGAGCATTGGACGCAGTTGGGGCGTGATTCGTTGGAGCTGTTCAAAGCCAAGGGTGCAGATGCCTTGCCTGAGATTGAAACACTGATTGGCGGCGACTGAGCATTATTGTTTGCAAATCTGCCGCTTATCGGCCAGATTAAGGCTTTGTCATTCGCAGCAAAGGAACCCCAATGGCGGAAGGGCGACAATTCTTCGGGCATCCCGCGCTCGCCGGGCAGATTGCCCATCGCTTGCAAAGGCATTTCACCCAAGGCAGTAAGGCTGGCGCGTCTCTGGTCGTCGGCGTGTTCGGGGAATGGGGCAGTGGCAAAAGCAACCTGCTGCAACTGGTGCACGACGTGTTCAACCAGCAGCAGAAAGATGAAAACCCACTGCCTGTCATCGTCGTGCCCTTCAACCCGTGGCGCTACGAGAAAGAGGAACATCTGCTTGTCCCGCTGATCAAGAATATCCAGTTGGAGATTGAGCATCATGTTCGTGACAACGAAGGTTTCTGGGCAAAACTGAACCTGCTGGACAAGCTCAAGACCGGGGCGCGTTTCATGGGGGTGTCTGCGCTGGCGTTCTTGCAGGCGTTCAAGGGCAAGTACACGCTGCTGAAAGATGTGGCGGAAATCGAGTTTGAGCCGGAAAAATTCATCCAGGGCATCAAGGAGGGCATGAAACCGGAAGATGTGAAGCTTTCTGCCCTCGACAGCCTCGAAAGTTATTACTTTGAATTTGAGCACCGTTTACGCCAGTACACGGCAGGCGATGACGGTTTTCGCCTGCTGTTCCTGATTGATGATCTTGACCGTTGTTTACCGGAAAAAGCGGTGGAAATGCTTGAATCCATCAAGCTGTTCCTCGATGTGGAAGGCTGTGCCTTTGTGCTGGCGCTGGATGACGAAGTGGTGGAGCGAGGTATTATTCACCGTTACCGTGACTACATTTTTCAGGGCAACGGGCAGCGCATGGATGACAAAAGCCTTGCGCAATTGCCCATCACCGGCCCGGAATATCTGGAAAAGATCATCCATTTGCCATTCCGTTTACCGCAGCCGTCACGGGTGGAAATCCGCCAGTTTTTGCGTCAGGAATACGCCGAGTTGTTCAATTCGCAACAGGCTACCGACCTGCTCAACCTGTTCGTCAACCACATCCCGCCCGTGCCACGCAAACAAATCCGCACTGCTGAACTGGTGTTGCTGTTGCAAGGTATGGCGAAAGCGCGGAATTGTGACGGGCGCATCAAACCGTTGCCGCTGGTCAAGCTGACTCTGCTGCAACTCTACGCGCCGGAACTGTACCGATTCGGGCGGCGGCGTTTCCGGGGTTTCATGCAGACATTGCAGGAATGGGCAGGGGAACAGGAGTGGGCGCAAAAAGGTTTCGGCAAGAATCTGGAAAACCGTATCAAAACGCCCGTTGCTGGAGCCAATAGCCTGAACGAACAGCAACAGGTGGAAGCCCGCAACTATGACCGTTTCTATGCCCCGTTGATTGAGGCGCTGGAAATGGCGGCGCATAACCGTAGCGGTTTTGACCCGTTTCAGTTCATCAAGGCCAATCCCTTGTCTGCCGAAGACGTGCAGGATTTGCGCATCTATTTCAGCTTTGTGGATGAAGCTGCCCTGTCCGAGGAGGAGCGCAAGACCGAAACCTCCACCATCATGGATGCGGAAGCAGAAAACCTGCTGGTGGCAGAATTGCCGAACGTGGATGAATTCCTGGATTTGCTGTTCAGTGCATCGGAAGGCAGTTGGCAATCGGCAGTGCAAATGCCGGAACTGGTCGGGCGGGTATTGGACGAAGCAAGCTTCAAGGCCGTGTTGGCACGCTTGCAAAAGCCTGATTTCAAGTCCTTGCTCAGCAACCCGAAGTGGTTGAAAGTGCTGATGCCGCATCTGGATACGGCGCAATCCGCGCAGTTGCTGCAATTGATGGGCAACTTTGCCCAACTGTTGCCCACCCCATTACCGGATGATCCAGCAGTAGAGCAATGTGAACCGCTATTTGCCAGTGCGCAGTTGCTGGCAGTGATGCGTCCATCCCAGCAACAGCTTGTGCAGGATACAACCGATGCGACCCGCACATGGCTGACGCAGATTGTGACAAAACACCGTCTGGCAGTGCCGCAACGGGCGGAGGCAGGGCGCATCCTCAGTGACCTCGGCGACCTGCGCAAAGGCGTGGGCGTGCGCAAGGCAGCGGACTTTTCCCATGCCATCCCGGATATTGACTGGCAGGAAATCTCGCCCGGCACATTCCACATGGGGTTTGAAGCGGATGAAAAGTTACATGAGTGGGATGAACGTTCCAAACCTGTCCATGATGTCACGTTACCCGGTTTCCACATCAGCCGTTATCCCGTGACCAACGCCCAGTATGCCTGCTTCATTGAGGCGGGGATGTACAAGAATCGGAGATTCTGGGAGCAAAATCTGCCGAAAGCGGCGGTGCAGTGGTTGGAAAAGGAGAACCGCTTGCAACCGGATCATTGGGAGGATAGGCGGTGGAATCTGGCAAACCATCCCGTAGTCGGAGTGACATGGTTTGAAGCTTTGGCTTACTGCGTGTGGCTGAACGGTTTGCTGGCTGAACTCAAGCCGGGGGATGTGGTAAAGGGTGCGAAAGTCCGACTGCCCACGGAAGCCGAATGGGAATATGCCGCCCGTGACAAACAGGGTCTGCGCTACGCTTGGGGTGACGAGGCGGACGCCGGTTTGGGTAATTATGGCGATACAGGATTGGGGCAAACATCAGCCGTTGGTTTGTTTCCGTCGAGCAAGGTGTTTGGTTTGCATGACATGAGTGGGAATGTGTGGGAATGGATGAGTAGCCGCAACCTTAAGTACAGCGATTGGGGTAATTTTAGAACAATATGGGATTTGCTGGATGCGGATGGTGAAAAAGTTGTTCGTGGCGGTTCTTGGCACGTTCCTGCCCGCTTCGTTCGGTGCGCTTTCCGTAGCTGGGATCTTCCCTACGACCGGTACGACTTTCTGGGGTTTCGCGTGGTGTTGAGTGTATGAGTTCCCCCAAGCTTTTCTGCGGTGCTGGTGACTGATTTCTGATTGCGGATCTTCTGAATCCTGAAGGGTTCAGTTAGCATGGCGTATCCGTAGGGGGTGAGTCGGTTGGGTTCGCGTCTTGGGGGTACGCCGCGAAGCGGAGGCGCTCAGCTTAAAAAGGATTTTACCTTGCTTTCTAATAGTCTGACCAACTCCGGCTGCATGTAGTCGTAATCATCGGGAATATCCAGACAGATAACCCGCTTGCCGTTCAAGTG
Organism: Gammaproteobacteria bacterium; assembly: GCA_018822845.1. Taxonomy (GTDB): domain Bacteria; phylum Pseudomonadota; class Gammaproteobacteria; order Thiotrichales; family Thiotrichaceae; genus Thiothrix. The sequence goes on from JAHJJD010000075.1 coordinate 12,020, forward strand.
CGGTTTGAACTGTTTTGACAGCTTGTTGCGGTGGGCTTTTTCCATCACAAAAATGATGGTTGCCCATTCAATCTGTTCGATTGATAGGCGCACTTCGGCATCATTACCCAATCCAGCAGAGTCCGTTTCTACATTAGGCCATATAGAGAAAACCTGTTCGGCAGTGGGACTGCGCAGGCGATTTTGGGAGCAGATGAACAGGGCGCGGATCACATCATGCACTCAGTATTTGATTGCCTCAACCGGGTCGGGTGGGTCAATTGGATGATGTTTGACTTCATAAGCCTCCACCAAAACCAGCAGTACATCCAGATGGTCGCCGTCAGCACTGCCTTCGGGCGCACCCCACAGACGTTCTATTTCTGCAAGCGCCTGGTCATAGTCAGCTTCAGTTTTTAGAGGACGAATATCCATCATAATTCTCCGCTGATTGCCACTTCCGCATTAACGAAACGGCATCAACCCCGCCATAAACGGATCAAACTCCGGCTCTGGAATCTGATACACCTTTAGCCACGCCTTGAGCTGTTTCACATCGCGGAACAGGCGTAAATCCTGCTGTAGGTGTTTAATGCCTTCCTGCGCGATGCGGATGTCCTGCTTGAGCAGCATCCCCAGACGTTTGGGGGAAAGCGGTTCAAAAGGGTCGAGACGCAGCATGGCGCGGATTTCATCTTCCTTGAACAACACTTCTTCCTGTATCTCGCGCAACTGGTCGGCGAGAATCTGGTTGTAATGCTTGAGTCGGTCTTCGGCGATATTGGCGAGTTTGCTCTGGTCGATCTGTTCCACCGCCAGTTGCAGTTCCAGCAATTTGAGCAAGTCCTTGTTGCTGTAGGCGACGGTCACTTGCTGCATCAGTTCGGTCTTGCGCTCGCGTTCCACCGGGTCTTGCTCGCGGTCGGGGTGCAGGGCGCTGGTTAGTTGGCGGTAAACAGCCTGGATGGATTTACTGACGTTGGCAGCTTCTTCGGCTTCCTTCGCTTCTTTGGCCAGTTGCTTGGCGGATTTCTTGCGCTGGGGGCGGGTGGCCTCGGCCTGTTCTTCGCGCTGTTTGACCTTTTCCGCCAGCCGCTCAGCCGTTGCGTTGGGGTCGTTTACGTCAAACTCGTGGTCTTCCAGTGAAACACCAAATTCGCGTTCGAGCATGGATTTGATGAAATCGGAGGCCATTTCATGTTCTTCCTGCGCCTCGCTATCGTAGTCGCCGCCGCTGTATTTGTTGTACAGCGTTTTTAGCTCATCGTTGTCATCGGACTGGAGGATTTCTTCACAGATTTCGCAAATCGCATGGCTGAGCTTGTCCTGCTGATTGGCGGTGAATTTGTTGCTGGTGAATTGCTGGTCAAGCAGGTTCGCCATGTCGGTTTGGTGTTTGCGCAGGGTTTGGCGCAGAGGGTTCAGCTTTTCGCTGGCTTCCTGATGCACCTGATTGAAGGTGTCTTGCCATTCAACCAGCAGTTTTTTCTGCGCGTCGATTTTCTTGATCAGGTTGTTGAATTTCTTTTGTGCCGGGGAAAGCGGCGCTTGGGTTCCGTTGTTCTTGATATGGACAACTTTTTTGCTGGACATGAGGTCTTCCTGACAGTATGACGCCCGTTAGTTTGGCATCAGGCTGGGCTTTGTTCCAGCAGAAAATCGACGAATGCCCGGTTTGCCCGCGACAAATAACCTTCCCGCCGCCATGCAATACACAAGTCTAGCCATACCGGCTGTTCAAACGGCAGGTCGATCAGCTCCGGGTCTTCTTTCACCACCATGGTCAGCAGGGTGGATATGCCGAAGTCCTGTTTGATGATCGATTTGATCAGCGGCAACAGGTTGGTTTCAAAGCCGATATTGGGGGTAACGCCTGCCTGTTGTGCCAGTCGGTCGATGATTTTGCGGTGGAAGTAGCCGGGGCGGAACATCACCAGTTCCTCGCTGAAAAAATCCGCCAGACTGACGCTGCTCTGGCTGGCGAAGCGGTGTTCTTGCGGCACAATCACACGCATTTCCTCGCGCTGGAAGGTTCGCGCTTCCAGTTCTTCCGGCACGAAATCACGCACGATCACGGCGAGGTCGAGTTCGCCGCTTTCCAGCATTTGTTGCAATTGCCAGGTGCCGCCTTCGACCACTTGCAGGCTCAGGTGCGGGTGGCGGTGCCGGAACGCCATCAGGATCGGCGGGAAATAGTATGACCCCAGCATCCCCGGAATCCCGACCCGCACCATGCCCTGGGTCAGCCCTTTCAGCTCCTGCATTTCCAGTTGCGCATCGCTGACCGCTTGCAGGATGCGTTGGGCGTGGGGCAGCGGGCGCGCGCCTTCGTCGGTCAGCGTCACTTTGCGGTCGTGGCGGTGAAACAGGGTCAGGTCGAGTTCCGCCTCCAGCTTGCGGATCGCGACGCTGACAGCGGGCTGGGCGACGTAGAGCGCTTCTGCCGCGCGGGTAAAGCTGCCAAGGCGGACAATTTCGTGGAAGTAACGCAGTTGTTTGAAATCCATGCGGACACCTTTCAGTAAACAATCGTTATCGAAACCATTCTTACTATATATTTTATCAATTGCTGCGGCGCAACTATTCTGAACCCCTCACCCCAACCCCTCTCCCTCAAGGGGAGAGGGGCTAAGAGATCATCTTTCTTGTTCCCCCTCGCCCCTTGAGGGAGAGGGGGTTAGGGGGTGAGGGGTAACAGGAGCAAACCATGATCGAAACCGGTAGCCGCGAATTCCGCTATGCCACCTGGGCTTTGTGCCTTGGGTCGGCGATGATTTTCGCCAATCTGCATGTGGTGCAGGCGTTGTTGCCGACGCTGGCGCAGCAGTTTCACCTGAGTGAGTTGCAGGCAAGCTGGAGCCTGACCATCACCATCCTGACGCTGGGCTTGTCATTGCTGGTGTACGGGCCGCTGTCGGATGCGATTGGGCGCAAGCCGATCATGGTGGCGACGATGGTGGGGGCAGTGCTGACCACGCTGGCGCTGTCGCAGGTGGAAAGCTACCCGATGCTATTGCTGTTGCGCGGCTTGCAGGGCGTTTTTCTGGGTGGCTTGCCTGCGATTGCGATTGCCTACATGGGCGATGAATTTACCCGCAAGGCTGTGGTGCTGGCAGTCGGCGTTTATATTAGCGCCAACAGTCTGGGCGGTGTTGCCGGGCGGATGCTGGGTGGTTTCGTCGGGGAAAATTATGGTTGGGCAGCGGCGTTTGGTGCGGTAGGGATTGCAAGTGCGCTGGTGCTGGCAGTTTTCGTGCTGTTGTTGCCGAAATCGCGGAATTTCCACGCCAAGCCCTTGCACCCGGTGCACATTGCGCAGGATATGGGCGGGCATTTACGCAATCCGGTGCTGTTGGCGGCGTATCTGATTGCATTCGGCAATTTCATGATTTTCCTCAACCAATACAGTTACATCACTTTCGTGCTGGCGGATGCACCGTATCATCTGTCGCCGCATGCGCTGGGGATGCTGTTCCTGACGTACCTGACAGGTTCGTTTGCGGCGGCGGTTTCAGGGCGGGTGGCGCAGTACCTGACCTCACCGGTAGGGATGGCGTTGGGGATTCTGTTGCTGATGTGTGGCAGTTTGCTGACGTTGATCCCCAACCTGATGACGATTGTGCTGGGGTTCATGATCAGCAGCTTCGGTTTCTTTTTTACCCATTCGCTGGCGAGTAGCTGGGTGAGTCACCATGCGTTGAAAGCACGGGCGAGTGCTTCGTCGCTGTACCTGGTGTTTTATTACATGGGGGCGAGTGCGGGTGGTTTTCTGCTGGCTCCGTTCTGGGCGTGGCAGGGTTGGCTGGGAATTGTGGCGGGTTCGCTGCTGGTTTATGGCCTGACGCTGGGGTGCAGTTTATGGCTGCACCGCTGGCAGTTGGGGGAACAACGGGCGTTGGCATGAAACAGGGCAGGGTGCTCACTTCTGGCGACGGAAGTCCCATGGTGCAGTTGGCTGCTTGTCTTTCCACAAACCCTTGCGTGCCTTGCGGGTCTGTTTTTCGGCGCTGGCGTAGGCTTTTTGGTCAGCGTCACTTTGCTCTTTTGCGTAAGCGGTGTAGTGCCAGGCGCAACCGTTGCGTAGCTGTTCCAGTGCTACATCCTTGCCTTCTGCCGTGATCCTGGCGACCACGCGCCGGTATTTGTCCAGCTTGTAGGCTTCCACTTCGACTGGCAGGTTGGCGGTTTGCATCATCAGCGCTTCCTTGCATTTCTGGCCGTGGGGCTGGCTTTTTTCCGGCGCGTCGATGCCTTGCAGGCGGATTTTGTAACGCTGCTTGTCAGTCCCCAGCACGGTCAGGGTATCGCCGTCGCTGATGTTGACCACCCGCCCGCTGGCGAGCAGGGTTCCGGCATCCGACATTTTCGCGTCGGGGGGGAGTTGGGCTTGCAGTTTGCTGTTGGGCTGGGTGTCAAATTTGTCGAGGCAGGCGGCGAGGCAAATGGCGGCAAAGGCGAAAGGCAGGAATTTTTTCATGTTTTGGGTTGGCTCCGGGGTTTTCCGCTATTGTTTGTGTCTGGGATGATAGTGTGAATTCTACTGGAAGTGCAGCTGATGATGACAAAACCTTTCGCCGAAGCCTGCGAGCAGAACAAAGACCCGATCCTGGCCGTGATTGAGCCGCTGTTGCGCGACTGCCGCAATGTGCTGGAAATCGGCAGTGGTACGGGGCAGCACGCCGTCCATTTCGCCGCCAACCTGCCGCATCTGCTGTGGCATACCAGCGATATGGCGGAAAACCACCCCGGTATCCTGATGTGGCTGGAAGAAGCTGCCTTGCCGAATACCCGCCCGCCGCTACGGCTGGATGTGCTGCGCGACCCATGGCCGGAGATAGCGGTGGATGCGGTGTATTCCGCCAACACCGCGCACATCATGGGCTGGCTGGAGGTGGAAGCCTTGTTTGCCGGAGTCGGCAAACTGCTGCCGGAGGGTGGGCTGTTTGCGCTGTACGGGCCGTTCAACTACGGCGGGCACTACACCAGCGACAGCAATGCGCGTTTCGACCAGTGGCTGAAGATGCGCGACCCGCAAAGCGGGATTCGCGATGTGGATGATCTCAACCGGCTGGCGGCAGCGGCGGGGATGGGGCTGGTGCAGGATTATGAGATGCCGGTGAATAACCGGACGCTGGTGTGGAAGAAGGGGTAGTTAACACCCCCTCCAGCACTTCCCACACATTCTCCAGCACCTGCGGCTGCGCCTCGGCAACAGGATGCAAGCCATCCGCCTGCATCAAATCCCAGTCTTCCGCCACGCCTTCCAGCAGGAACGGTACCAGCGGCAGCTCATACTGCTTCGCCAGTTCCGCATACATCGCCTCAAACTTGTCGGTAAACACTTGCCCGTAATTCGGTGGCAGCTTGATCCCGATCAGCACTACTTTCGCTTCTGCTTCCTGCGCCAGTTTGATCATCTGTTCCAGATTGCCGCGCATTTCATCCAGCGCAATGCCGCGCAAGCCATCATTTGCCCCCAGTTCCAGCAATACCCAGGCCGGTTTGAATGTTTCCAGCGCATCCGGCAGGCGCGTCAGGCCGCCCGCTGTGGTTTCACCGCTGATGCTGGCATTGACAAGGGCGTACTTGTCCCCCAGTTTATCCTGCAACAGGCTCACCCAGCCCTTTTCGACCGGGATACCGTAGGCCGCACTCAGGCTATCCCCCCATACCAGCAGGGTTGGGGAATCTGCCGCCCTGGGTGCAGTCTCATCAGCCATAACAACCATATTCGCAACCGGAAAAAGGATAAGGGCAGCAAACATCAGGTACAGTACGCGCAACATCAACGGATTCCTCACAATATGAACAACACAGCCATTCAGACCGATAATCTGGTGAAAACTATCCCCCAGGCGGGGCGTGATTTGCAAATTCTCCGTGGCGTCAGCCTCTCAATTGACAGCGGGGAATCAGTCGCGATTACCGGCACTTCCGGTTCCGGCAAGAGCACCTTGCTGGGCTTGCTGGCGGGGCTGGATCTGCCTACCAGCGGTGCTGTGCAACTGTTCGGCCAGCATCTGGACGGGCTGGATGAAGACCAGCGCGCCACCATGCGGCTGGGCAAAGTCGGTTTCGTGTTCCAGTCGTTCCACCTGCTGGAAAACCTGACGGCGCTGGAAAACGTGATGCTGCCGTTGGAGCTGAGTACGGCGCTTCCCCCCCATCCCGGCCTTCCCCCGCAAGGGGGGAAGGAGCAGATAGCTCGCGAAGTCCTACAACAGGTAGGGCTGGGGGAGCGCCTGAGCCATTTTCCCAACCAGCTTTCCGGCGGTGAACAGCAGCGCGTGGCACTGGCGCGTGCCTTCGTCACCCGCCCGCAAATCCTGTTCGCGGATGAGCCGACCGGCAATCTCGACCGCACCACCGGGCACGAAATTATCGACCTGCTGTTTGCCTTGCAGGAAAAATTCCACACCACGCTGGTGCTGGTAACACATGATGATACGCTGGCAGCGCGTTGTCAGAAACATTACCGGCTGGAGGAGGGGATGCTGGCATGAAACTCCTGCTCCACCACTGGTTACAACGCTGGCGTATGCCCGAAATGCGCCTGTTGCTGCTTGCCCTGACCGTTTCCGTCACCGTCGTCACTGCCGTCGGCTTCTTTACCAGCCGGGTGGAAAACGCCATGCAGGCGCAGGCCCGCCAGCTACTCGGTGGCGATCTGGTGCTGTCGTCTGCGCGTCCGCTGGATGACGCCTACCTGCAACGCGGCCAGCAACTGGGGCTGGAAACGGCGCAAACCATCAGTTTTCCCAGCATGGCTGCCAGCGGTGACAAGCTGCAACTGAGCCAGCTCAAGGCGGTTTCCAGCGCCTATCCGCTACGTGGCGAGCTGAAAACCGCCGCAGCGCCGGATGCGCCGGAACAAGCTTCCACCGGTCAGTTGCCCGCCCGTGGCGAAATCTGGGCGGAAGCGCGTTTGTTCGCGGAACTCGGTGTCAAAGCGGGTGAGCAAGTACAACTCGGGCGCAGCACATTCAAGCTGGCGCGGGTACTGACGCAGGAACCCGACCGCAGCAGCAACCTGTTCCAGCTTGCGCCGGTGGTGCTGATGAATCTGGACGATTTGCCAGCTACCGAATTGTTGTCACCCGCCAGTCGCGCCCGTTTCAACCAGTTGTTTGCGGGTGAAGAAAAGCTCGTCAAGCAACTGCAACAGGAACTGGAGCTGAAGCTGAAACCGACCGAACGCATCCGCACACTGGAGGAAGATTTGTCATCGGTGCAGCAGACCTTGCAGCGTTCCGGGCGTTTTCTGGGGCTGGCGACGCTGTTGAGCGTGGTGTTGGCGGGGGCTGCGGTGGTGTTGACTTCCAGCAGCCTGATGCGGCGTGAATTGCCTGCGGTGGCGGTGCTGAAAGCGATGGGCATGTCGCGGCGGCAGGTGTTGCGGGATCATGCCTTTTCGCTGCTGCTGACCGCCTTGCTGGCGGCGCTGGCTGGCGTCGCGCTGGGTTTCGTCCTGCAATTCGGGCTGGCAGAATGGTTGAGCCAGTTTGTGGGTAAGGATTTGCCCGCACCCAGTTCGGCACCCGCGTTGAGCGGCCTGCTGACGGCCATCATCCTGCTGCTGGGGTTTGCGCTGCCGCAGTTGTTGCGGCTGGTGAATACCTCGCCGATGCAGATTTTGCAGGGCACGTTGCAGCGTCCGCGCCAGTCGGTATGGCTGGTGGTGGCTTGCCTGTTGCTGGCGGTGTTTGGCTTGCTGTGGCTGCAATCGCGTGATTTGCAACTGGCGGGTATGCTGTTTGCCGGTTTGCTGGCGGGCATTGGCCTGTTCTGGCTGCTGGCCAAGGCGTTCCTGCGGCTGACTCAGGTGGTGGGGCGCAAATTGCACAGCCGCTGGATTCCATCATTGGGGCGTTCGCGCCGCGCGGTGCTGCTGGTGGTGGTGTTTGCTACCGGGCTGTTTTCGCTGCTGCTGTTGACTACCGTGCGCACCGATCTGCTGAACCGCTGGCAGGAAACACTGCCGCCGGATGCACCGGATAATTTCCTCATCAATATCCAGCCTGCCGAAGTGAAGCCGCTGGAGGCGTTTCTGGCCGGGCATGGCGTCAAGACGCATTTGTATCCGATGGTGCGCGGGCGGCTGGTGGAAATCAACGGCCAGCCGGTGCAGCCGGAAGACTATGAAAACCAGCGCGCCCAACGTCTGCTGGAGCGCGAGTTCAACCTGTCGTCCTTTGCGGAATTCCCCAGCAGTAACGCCTTGCTGGAAGGCAAGTGGTTCAAGCAGGGTGAAACAGGTTTTTCCATCGAAAAAGGCATCGGTGAAACCCTGAGTTTCGGTATGGGCGACAAGCTGACGTTCGACATCGCCGGGCAGCGGTTGAGCGATACTGTCACCAGCGTGCGTGAAGTGCGCTGGGATAGCATGCAGCCGAATTTCTTCGTCATCGCCGCGCCGGGTAGCCTGGGCGACATGCCAAGTACCCATATCACCAGCATCCATCTGGGCGAGAAAAAAGCCATCGTGACGGACATGATCCGCCAGTTCCCCAGCGTGACCGTGATTGACGTAGCTGCCATCGTGGCGCAGGTGCGGTCGCTGGTCGAGCAGGCCAGTATGGCGGTGCAGGGCATTTTCGTTTTCACCCTGATTGCGGGCGTGGTGGTGCTGATTGCAGCACTGCAATCGCAAAAAGCCGAACGGCGGCGCGAAATCGCCATCCTCAAGTCGCTGGGCGCAGGCCGGGCGGAACTGCGGCGGCGCATCTGGGGTGAATTCCTGCTGCTGGGCGCATTGGCGGGCGTACTGGCAGGTTTGCTGGCACTGACTGCGGGCAACCTGTTCGGTTACTACCTGTTCGATCTCGACATGAAGCTTGACCTGATGCCGCTACTGGTTGGCGGGGTAGTGGGCAGCTTGCTGGTAGGTGTGGCCGGTTTCTGGAATTTGCGTGGCCTGCTGAATGTCCTGCCGATGTCGCTGTTGAAAGCCTGATCTTGCGCGATTATCGCCTCCCTGTCGTTTCCTGCCCGTGATGCTGTTACACTCGGGACTAGCATAAATATAAAAAAATAACGGACACGAAGGATATGACGATAGCGCAACAGGAACCCCAGGCTTCCAGCCACCGATTCATTCCGCTTACCGAAGGCAAAGCCAAGGCATGGGTGGATTCATTGCCACTGGCTGACCCCGGTGAAACTACCCGGCGCGTATTTCACGGGCTGATTGACCTCAATCGCCGTGCATTGCCGCCGCAGACCCGTTTGGCTATCAGTGAGTTGTTGCGGCCTGCCATTGATGTTTCGCTGGAAAACCTGCAACGCCATCTGGTGGCGCGGGCTTTTCCCCTGACCAGCAAGAGCCAGAAAATCTTTGAACTGACGCAATCGCTGATGCTGGAATTTGCCGGTTCCTGGCAGTTGGCGGCGCTGGATATGCTGACCAAACAGGAAGGTAACAAGAAATCCCTGCAAACGGCGGTTTACCGCGCGATGGACTATCTGGGCCGGGTCTTGCTGCTGACGTATTCGGTTTACATCCGCACTCGTGAAACCCTGTGGCACGATATTCACCATCTGTATTTGCTGGCGGTGGAACATGGGCTGGATCATTTGCCAACCCGTGATGCAGCACCCGGCGCACCGACGATTGAGGCGCGTTTCATCCAGATCAATCTGCTGGCCTTGGCCAAACCCTACAGTTTGCGCCAGGGGGAAGTTGGCCGTTTGATGCAGTATATTGCCCGGCATACCAGTCAGGTGACGATTACGCGCGATGCAGACGAAGTGGTGGGCAAGTATGTCCACGCTGCGATCCTGAATAGTGATGAACCGGCGGTATTGATGCCAAGCAGCGATCTGCCGCATTCCCCGACTGTGCGGGTGTTGAACCTGAATGCACTGGTGTCGTCGATGGATGCGCATATCCACAAGCTGGAAGACCAGGGTATTCCGGCCATGATCCTGCACGAAGGTTTGAGCCGCAATCTGGCCAAACGGGTAATTTTCCACCTGACGGCGGTGCGCAACCGCAGTTTCAACCGTTTTCCCAAGAAAGAAAAAATCGGCATGGTTACGCGCATGGTCGATGTGCTGGCGGTCATCCGTGAATTGCAAAAGGCTGATACGGCGGCGGATACCGAGGAAGAGGACATGCTTTTCAATGTCTTCATGTCCGCTGATTATGCGTCGGAAGATGAAGTCAGGCAGGCTGTCATTGCCAGTGCTGCTGATGAGCAGGGTGCGCGCATCCAGTCATGGTCGATCATGAATGCCAGTGTTGGCGGCTATGGCCTGTGCTGGGAAGGCAAGGAAGAATCCGGTGCGCGGGTGGGCGAAATTGTTGCCCTGCGCGACCTGACCAAAGATGGTTCAGCATGGATGATAGGCGTGGTCAAGTGGCTGGAATTCATGCCGGGCAAGGGTCTGTGTTGTGGGGTGGAACTGCTTTCCACCAAGGCCATGGTGCTGAAAGTGTTGCAGGTCACCAACCGCACCCTGCGCCAGTCGCTGCCGGTTGAAGGCTTGATGCTGCCAAGTATTGAAGGGGCGCGCCCTGATCCTGCATTGGTGTTGCCTGCCTACATGTTCCAGATGGGCGATGAAATCCGCCTGGAGTTTGCCGAGCGTGAGGAAAAGGTGCGGCTGGTGCTGCTGGACGAGTGTCTGGGGGCGTTTGCCTTTTTCCGTTTTACTACGTTGGCAGAGAAGCCGGTGGCGGAAGATGACGACGATTTCACCTCTTTATGGCAATCCTTGTGAGCTCACCCTATCCCTGTAAACAGCTTGTCTGCAACTAGTACTCAATAATCGGTCTTTATGTAGGTTTGCACCATGTTGATGCGTATCTTCTGTAGGCATGAGAAAGCAGAAGATACATTGTGTGGTGATAGATGGGGACGTGAAAGTCACGGCTTCGCTGGATGCGGCGTTGCGTGATTCCGACGTTCTCCTGGAGCTTGAGGCGATAACGTCGGTGCAACAGATTGTGCCAGTGCTGTCCGGGAAAAAGCCACACCTGCTGTTTTGCCCACAGGGGAAAAATGACAAGGGGAATGTGGCGTTGCTGGAGACCGTGCGGCGGCATTCCCCCGATACGCTATTGGTCTGGATTTCCCGCGACGAATGGCAGGGGCTGACAACCTGGCTGATGGGCGTGGAATCCTGCACCCTGCCACTCAATGATGCGGAATATTTCACGCAGTACGTCGATTTCCTGTTGCGCTATTCCGCTATCAAGCATGAATTCCGCGAGTGCAAGCATCTGCTGGGGGTGTCCGAGCTGCGCTGTCACTGGCTGGTGGATTATTCGTGGGAAGCGATTGCCTATGTGGTCAATGGCATGCATTTGTACGCCAATAATGCCTACATTACCTTGTTTGGTTTTGAATCGATTGCAGAAGTGCGTTCCATGCTGGTTTCGCATTTGGTGGATGTTACCGAACGCAAGCTGTTTGAAACCATGGCCAAGGCAGCGGATGTGGGCAGCAAGCCTTCCAGCCGCTTGCTGATTTCCCTGCGCACCCTGGAGGGGGAACAGATGCGGGCTGAAGTCCGTTTCATTCCGGCTGTGTTCAAGGGTAAGCGCTGCACCCAGTTGCATGTGCGTCCGCTCGACAGGCAGGTGCGGGTAAGTGCTGCCCTGAAAGCAAACGACAACCCTTGGGAAAAGACGCAAAAGCGCTTGCAGGAAGCGCCAATGCCCGGTACAGCCGCAGAAGTGGCAGCCCAGGTAGCACCGTTACAGACTGACCGGGAGTCAGCCTCCGTTGAAGGCAATAGTTCGGCAGGCTTGCAAATGGCGTTCACCCGCAGTTTGCGCCTGCGCCAGCATCTGCCGGAACTGGTGGTGGCGGAGCCGGGTTTCCGTCAGGATTCCGGGCAAATATTGGCGTATGAGGAATTGGTCAGGAAACTGGATGATGGCGATGGTCGCTTCCGTCTGGATTACTGGAGTCTGGGCCAAACGGTGAAGAAACTGGTAGCTCAAGCAGGCAAAGCCCCCGGTTATCTGATTTTTGTGTCCGTAGGTGGGGCGATTTTCAATAATGAAAAGCGGTTAAAACGGATACTTGAACTGTTGCGGGCGTCACCGGAAGCAACACAGCGTATTGTTGTTGGTATCCAGTATCAGGATTGTATTGCCCATGTCAGGAAGTTGGGAGAGGTTGTAAAGCAACTGAGAGCAACGGGTGTGCATTTGGCGGTGGATAATCTTGCAGAAAATGCCCAGTCCCTGAAGCTCGTGCAGACGCTGAAACCTGCATTCACGCGCCTTTCACCAATAATGTCGGCACGGGTAGTGCGCAGCACCGAAGCTGCCAGACAGTTACATAAAATGGTGCATCATCTGGGTGAGAACAGCAGGGTAATCGTTAGTGGCGTTGATGAGGTGGCAGCCCTGAATCTGGTGTATGCAACTTCGGCTGCGTATGTGCAAGGTACAATTACCCGGCAAAAATGATTAAAGACCATAAGGCGAACAACTCATGTCGGCTAAACTGTTTCAGGTTGCCCTGGTTATTGAGGGCGAATATATTTCTTCATGGCATTACTTGATGCTTGAACGTCTGTTGGCAGTGGAAGGTATTTCACTGGTCGCAGCCATTTCCCGTACCCCCCAACCCATATCCTTTTGGCAACGCATCGGCCTGGCCCTTTTTCATGGCCTGAAAAAAGTGGATGCGCTGTTGTTCAATAGCCCTGCCAACGCGCAGGCTGCCAAAAGCGTGCTTGGGGTGCTGGGTGATGTGACCATGTGTGAGGCAGGCGGCAAGCGTTTTCAGGAATTGCTGGCGGTCGGGCCAGTGGATATCGTCGTTGATCTGAGCGGGCAGGAGCCTCTGCCTGAAACGATTTTGTGGGCCAGACAGGGCGTATGGTGTCACTTTTTCGGCAGACCTGCCAGTTTGTCAGACAAGTTTGTCGGAATGCGTGAATATGCTACCCGCCAGGACGAAATCGTTTCCGGCCTTGAGCGGATCATGGAAACACGTGCGGAGCCGGAACGCCTGTTTTACGCTACGACCAGCACTGATCCCGCCTCCATCAACCGGGGGATTGAACGCACCTTGTGGAAAATGGCTGATTTCATCCCCCAGCGTTTCCAGGAAATACTCCATGCGGGTGAGGATGCCTTTTACCGTAATGTGCAGGGCCGCTTGATCCATTTTCCGTTGGTGCCAACCTACCAACTCCATCCGCCAGCATTGTGGATAGCCTGCCAGGTACTGTTGCGCTATCCGGCCAATTTCATCCGCAAGCTGTATCTGGCCATGTTCCGTTCCGAGCAATGGGTGCTGCTGCTAGGGGAGCATGACGATGTGCGTGATGCCGGGGCGCTGGAACATTTCCGCAAACTGATTCCGCCACCAGACCGTTTCTGGGCTGACCCGTTCGTGGTTATGCATGCAGGCGAACATTATGTGTTTTTTGAAGAAATGCTGTACGAACGCGGTATTGGTCATCTGGCCTGCATCCGTTTGAACCGGGAGGGAGGGCATTCCGAACCGGTCAAGGTGCTGGAACAGCCTTATCACCTGTCCTATCCGTTCGTGTTCAACTATCAGGGGCAGTACTACATGATCCCTGAAACTGCCTCCAACCATTCGGTTGAATTGTATCGCTGTGAAGAGTTTCCGCATCGCTGGGTGTTCGAGAAAAAACTGATGGATGGTGTGGAAGCTTACGATGCCACCTTGCAGGAACATGGCGGCAAGTGGTGGATGTTTGTCAGTATGCGCACGCACTCAAGTTGCTCGCCCAATGAGGCACTGTACCTGTTCCATGCAGACAGCCCGTTAAGTACCGAATGGCAGGCACACCCGCAAAATCCGGTGGTGTCACGCGCTTCGCATGCCCGGCCAGGCGGGCGGCTGTTTGCAAGCGAAGGCCGTTTGTATCGGCCTTCGCAGAATTGCGCAGGTGTTTATGGACGTGGTTTGAACATCAACCTGATCAGGCAACTGGATGAGCAGGTTTATCGTGAAGAAACGGTCAGCAGTTGTTTGCCAGATGGTGGCAATGACATGAACGGCTTGCATACGCTGGGCGTGGGAAAGGGGGTGTCGGTTGCGGATGCCGTTCACCTACGCCGCCGCTTGGGAATACTGGATCGCTGGTTGGAGAAAATTGGCGGTTTTTTTAATCGTCTGGGGATGACAGGGCGTTTGTTGGTCGTGGCCACCCCAATGGCGATATTCTGGATTGATGTTTGATGTGAACGAAATGGTGATGCGCAGGAAAATCGCTTTGGTTGTTTATTCACTTGGCATGGGTGGAGCCGAAAAGGTGGTGTCTGACCTTTCCTTCCAGTTTGCCAAGCAACATGATGTTTCCCTGATCCTGTTTGACGGGCGTTCCCGCTATTATCCTTATGCGGGTGAATTGATTGACATCCAGTGCCCCTCGAAAGAAGGCTTCTTTCCCCGACTGATCAACTTTCTGAATCGGGCGTGGCAACTGCGCAAGATTTTTCAGGCGGAGCGTTTTGATACCATCATCAGCGTGATGGAACATGCCAGTTTTCCGTCCATTCTGGCCTGCCGCAAAACCATTGCCGCCAACCATTGCAACCCTGACAGGAATTTCAGCAAATTTGACTGGCTTTTCGCCAAGTGGTTGTACCCCAGGGCCAAAAAGGTGGTGGCTGTTTCGCGCGATGGCATGCAGATTTTCCACCAACGACTTGGGCTGGAAAACCTCGATTGCCTGTATAACCCGGTCAATCTTGCCCGCATCCATGATTTGTCGGCGGAACATCCGGCAGTGCATATTGAGGGGGATTATATCGTGGCTGCCGGGCGGCTCAGTCCGGAAAAAAACTTTGCCAGCCTGATTCGGGCCTATGCAGCTGCAAAAGCCAGCGAACATTATAAGCTCGCCATTTTGGGTGAGGGCAGGGAACGTCAGGCACTGGAATGGCTGATCCGTGAACTGGGGTTGGAAAGGCGGGTAATATTGCCAGGTTTCATGCGTAATCCTTACCCCTACATCGCCAATGCCCACTGTCTGGTGTTGTCCAGCCTGCATGAGGGTTTCCCGGTGATCCTGATTGAGGCGCTGGGGCTGGGGCGTCCGGTGATTTCTACCGACTGCGAAACCGGGCCGCGTGAAATTATCCGGCAGGGTGAAAACGGTTTGCTGGTAGCGGTGAATGATACTGACGCACTGTCGGCAGCGATTGACCAGTTGTGTCTGGACAAGGGAATATTCGAGGCTTGTCAGCGTAACGCATTGCCATCTGTCGAGTATCTGGATATTGAAAAGGTAGCGGAACAATGGTTGGCCATCTGATGCGCTGCTTGTGGTTGGTATTGATTCTGGCGGGGTTGGCGGGATGTTCGCCAGAACCCCAGGTCCCCCCTCTGGGGGTGAAAGCCATTGGCGTGCTGGAAAGGTTTGCCCCGTTTGAAACAGTGCAGGGGCAGGATGCAGTGGTAATCTCCGCCGCCCGCAATGAATATGAGGGCTTCCAGTTGGTGGTAACGGCAGGCGTAAACACTGTAGCCGATGTATCGGTAGCGGTTTCCCCCCTGCGGAACGCTCAGGGTGCAACCATTGATGGTTTGCAGGTTTTTCGTGAGCGTTACGTCAATGTCAGCGAGCCAACACCGCATTCCCCTTACGAACCACAAGCCTGGCCGGACATTCTGCTGCCAGCCAGTGAATCTGCCCGTGCGAAAACCAGCGGTTGGCGCGCTTTTCCGCAAAACCTGACAGCAGGTGAGAACATGCCGGTATGGGTGGATGTGTACGTGCCTGCGGATGCCGCAGCAGGGCAATATACGGGAACGGTTCATGTCACAGCGGCAGGACATGAATCCCTGACCTTGCCCGTTAGCCTCACCGTATGGGATTTCGCCTTGCCGGAACGCTCCCCCTTGCGCACGGTCTTTGGTACCAATGGTTACCGGATAGCGGATATTTACGGCCTCGACCGTTCCGGTGCTTCGGCCAAAGACAACTTGCTGTTCCGCCGTTGGAATGATTTCCTGCTGGATCACCATCTGTCGCCGGAAAGCCTTGAAGACGCCAGCCTGATCCCCGACGCGCACGGCAGGCCGGATTTCAAGCGGAAGTTTGCCGGTCTGGGGACGGTGACAGAAAACATGCGGCATTACATACAGGAGAAACATGCTTCCGCTTACACCTATGTGTTCGCAGATGGTTATCCGTTTGCTGATCCGTTGGGCAAGGATAGGGGCAAGGCGCAGCAGTTCGTCCGCGACTATGCGGCCTGGTGTGCGGAATATGCCGGGGCTGAGCGTTGCTATACCGACCCTTCCTTTGTGGATGAGCCGGATACGCCGGAAGCTTATGGCTATGCCCGTCAGTGGGGGGAGTTTTTCGATGAAACGCCGCAGCCCAAGGGTGAAAAAATCCGCTTTCAGGTTAGCGAACCGCCCCTGAATGAAAGCCCTGCGCTGGGCAATCTGCACGGCGTGGTAGATGTGTGGATTCCGAAATTCTACGACTTGTGGCGCGATGTGGATCATTTGCAGCAAAACGTTGTGGCCGAACGTTTGAAGGCTGGGGAAGAGGTATGGGCGTATACAGCTTTGGTGCTGGATTTCGCTGCCTACCAGAAACTCAACCCGCGTGCCGATGCATTGAACGGCAGTTACCCACCGGTTTGGCAACTGGATTTTCCAGCCATCAATTACCGGATTCCGACCTGGTTTTTCCACCGTTATGGCGTGACAGGGCTGGGGTACTGGGATACTGCGTCATGGTTTGAAGGGGCTGATATCTGGAATGACGCCGCCAGTTTTGTCAGCACCGATCCGCCCGGTATCGTGTTCAACGGTGATGGCCTGTTGGCCTATCCCGGCAAGCGTTCGCAGTTCGGGTTTGATGGGCCACTCGCTTCGTTGCGCCTGAAATGGATCCGCGAATCGGTGGAAGATTACATGTATATCGATCTGTTGGTGCAGGCGGGCGAGGGCGAATTCGTGCGTCAGCAACTAGATCGTTTTGCCCGTAATTTCGGTGACTGGGATAACAACCCTGCCTTGCTGATGCAGGTGCGGCAAGCATTGGGCGAACGGTTGGCTAGTTTGCAGGCCAACAACCGCATGGGGCAGGCAGGATGAACACGATCCGGAATGCCGCTGTTTTTTTCATGATGATGCTGATATTCGCCTTGCCGACGGATGGCGCTGCGGAAGTTGCCGGTATGTCATTGGTGAAAATCGCCGGTTTGATGGCGTTTGGCCTGATGCTGGTGCTGATGGTAATGGGGGCGGAACTGACGGCGGCACCTGCCTTGCATATCCCCATCCTGCTTTATGTGGCATGGATGATCCTGTCCTATACCTGGTCGGAAATGCCCATTCCCTATGAAAGCGAGCAGGTGGCGGGGGGCTATCAACAGGCGGTCAAAAGCAATTTGTACGTGTTGATGATTGCCCTGCTGCTGTTCCAGTTGGCCAAGACTGAAAAGCATATCCAGATGTTGAGTCTGGCATTCATTCTGGGCGATCTGTGGCTGGTTTACCTGATGGTCAAGGATTACCAGATTGGTGGAACCACGGTCAGGCAGGAAATCAAGGATTTCGATGCCAATGAAGTTGCCGTGAAGCTGGCCATGGCAATGCCGATGGCCATTTACCTGTTTACGGTTGCCCGCCACTGGGCGCTGCGGGGTGTGGCTGTGCTGTACCTGCCGCTGGCGATGTTTACCATCCTCATTACCGGTTCGCGTACCGGTGCTGTGACCATGCTGCTGGGTTTGACCGGGTTGTGGCCGCTGATAAGGAATGCAGGCGTGCTTGGCAAGCTGGCTGCCGGTGTGACGGCTGTAGTCCTGATCGTTGGCGCGGCAAACGTTGTTCCCCAGCAGACCATTGAGCGAATATTCTCGACCGGTAAAGAAATCTCACAGGGAACCTTGAATGAACGAAGCGTAATATGGGGCTATGCCTATGAGGAGTGGAAACAGAGTCCACTGGTGGGGCATGGTTTGAGTTCATTTAGACGAGTAATTAATCAATATAATGTGAAATATACAGCGCATAATAGTTTTGTGTCGATTGCAGCCGAGCAGGGTATCATCGGAGTCCTGTTCTATGTCAGTGTGATTGGCGTGTCATTTGTTTATGCATTTTTTCTGCCCCCACTGGAACGGCTGCTGATGTTGTCGATGCTGGGCATCATCTTTCTGGGGCAAATGTCGCTCACCATTCATGACCGCATGCATGTATGGTTTGCCTATTCGTTACCCGTATTGATTACTTACATACAACGTGGCTCCAGTACATTAATATCAAAATAAGGTGCTTTCCTGTGTCAACAAAGAAGATTGCTATCGTTATAGCCGACATGGCTGCCCCAGGTGGCGCAGAAAAAGTTGCCGCCGATCTGGCTGAGGAATTTCATGCCAGAAAGCATGATGTCACGGTCATCAAGTTTGAAGAATACGGCGATATTCCGCGTTTTCCATACCCAGGCAAGACCATTCATCTACATCTGCCCAGCCGTGCAGGCGGTCTGCCCCGGCAGTTGATCACCCTGTTCAAGCGTGCGTGGTATTTCAGGAAATTGTTCCGGAAGGAAAAGTTCGACCACATTTTCTCCTTTCTGGAGGCGTCGAATGTACCTTGTGCGCTGGCCAGCCGGGATGCGGTGCTTTCCATGCACCTGGACCCGGAAAAGATGACCCAGCATGAGTGGCGGGCAGTGAAGTGGTTTTATCCGCGCGCCAAACGGGTCATCACCGTCTCGCAGCAGATGACTGATTTACTGGTTGAGCGCGCCCATCTGGATAACGTCACCTGTATTTATAATCCGGTCAATACCCGCCTGAATCGTGAAAAATCGCAGGAACCGATTGCGCTGGAAGGCCGCTTCATTCTGGCGGTCGGGCGTCTGGAACGGCAGAAGCGCTTTGACCTGCTGATTGATGCATTCGCCCGCACCCAGGCACAGTATGAATGCAAACTGGTGATTGTCGGGCGTGGAACCCAACAGGAAGCGCTGGAACAGCAAATTGCCGCTCTGGGTATACAGGATAGGGTCATATTGGCCGGGTTTGAGTTGAACCCCTACAAGTATATGGTGAAAGCTGAATTCCAGGTCATGAGCAGCGACTACGAAGGCTACCCGCTGGTGTTGATAGAAGCCTTGTCCCTTGGCTGCCCGATCGTTTCCACCGATTGCCCGACCGGCCCACGGGAAATCATCCATTCCGGCGAAAATGGCTTGCTGGTTGAAAAGGGAAATGCTGCTGCACTTGCTGCCGGTATTGATCAACTGTTCCAGAATCCGGAGCTGCGCGAACAAATGCGGCGTAAGGCGCAAGAGTCGGTTCATGCCAATGACATTGCCACTGTGGCGAATGCATGGTTGGCGGCCTGAGGGTGATGCACGATGTACGTTAAGCATGGCCTGGTTTATCTGCTGGCGAAAATTGCACCCGCGCTGGCGAGCTTCATTTCCGTGGCGGCGTACACCCGCTGGTTGAGTGCGGAAGAATTCGGCGTATACACCACCCTGCTGGTGCTGGTTTCCAGCATGAACGGCTTCCTGTTTGGCTGGCTGTATGTCGGCATCATGCGTTTCTGGAATGCGCAGGATGTGTCCGCCGAGTCTGTGCAGCGTCTGATCAGTTTTTCGGTGGTGGTGATTTCGGGAGTAGTGGGTTTGCTGGCAGGTGGGTATGCCTTGTTCATGGGGCATGGCATGATTGCCGGGTCGTTTTTCCTGCTGTTTACCTGCACCGCCCTGTATGAGTCCTATCAGCGGGTCAATTCCATTACGCTGCAAGTTCAGCGCTATCTGCTGGCGGAAGTCGCCCGTACCCTGATGACGCTGGTGATTGGCCTGTTGCTGGTGTGGCTGGGTTATTCCTGGGGCGGGGCAATGGGCGGGGTGACGTTGGGAATATTACTGACTTTGGTGTTCTCTGGCGGCATCTGGCGCTACCTGCTGGTGAAATGGCGTGAAATTGATTACACCATTCTCAGGAAAATCCTCAAATATGGCTTGCCGTTGAGCCTTTCCTTTGTACTGCTGGATGTCATTTTTACCTCTGACCGGCTATTGCTGAGCTTTATGTCGGGTTATGCGGATGCCGGGCAATATGCTGTCGCCTACAACGTGCCGCACCAGATTGTCATGATGCTGACCAGTTCCCTGAATCTGGCAGCCTACCCGGTGGTTATCCGCGCGCTGGAACATGAAGGGCAGGCGCAGGCGGAAGAGAAATTGAAGCACTATTTCCTGCTGCTGATGGGGGTTGCAGTACCCTCCATCTTTGGACTGATTGGCATCAGCAAGGCATTCATTCCACTACTGATTGGCTCCGAATTTGTGGAGGCTTCCCTGCAACTGCTGCCCTGGATTGGCCTGGCTGTGCTGGAACACTGCCTGTATATGTTCTACGTTTCACTGTCTTTCCAGTTGGGCAAGCGCACTGGCGATGCGGTCAAGGTTGTGGCGGTGGCGGCGGCTGTCAACCTGATCCTGAACATCATCCTGATCCCGAAATTCGGCATGATGGGGGCCATCAGCGGGTCGATCCTTTCCTACATGATCTGCCTGACGTATGGCTATTTTCTGGGTAAGAAGGGCTTCAACCTCGTTATTCCGTGGCTGGAACTCGGCAAGGTCGTGCTGTCAGCGGGTGTCATGCTGTTGATCATGGAACAGATTCCTGACATGGGCGGTGTTCTGAGCGTCTTTATCCGCATCGTAACCGGTGTGTTGGTGTATGCCGTGATGGTGTTGCTGCTCAATATCGGCGAGATGCGCCAGCATGTGAAAACTGTGGGGGCATCCCTCTCCAGCCGTTATCAGCGGGGGTTTTCGTCATGAGCAATGTCCTTTACGTCATTACATCGCTGAGCGTGGGCGGTGCGCAGAAAGCCCTGCTGAATCTGGTCACTTCCAGTATTAGTGAGGAATACAAGCCGTTTGTGCTGGCGTTGCGTCCGGTGGATGGCATCCGCAGCCAGTTTGAGCAGGCTGGCATTCCCGTGTACGAATTGCAGCTCAACCGCTTGCAAGGCTTGTCGGGTGCGCCAGTGCAGTTGTGGCGTCTGGTGCGTGAAATCAGGCCGGACATCATTCACGGCTGGATGCATCACGGCAACCTGCTGGCGGTGCTGGCGTGGCTGTTCGCCGGGTGCAAGCCGATGTTGCTGTGGGGAATGCATCACACCCCGGAAGCAGCGACTTCCGAGCGTTTGCAACATGCGCTGGTGCTGCGGTTGGGGCAATGGCTGTCGCGCTTTCCGGACAATATCCTGTATGTTTCCAGACGCAGCCAGCAGCGCCATCGGGAAATGGGTTACGCCAGCGGACGTTCGCTGGTAGTGGCCAACGGTATTGCCGTGCGTTCCGGTGTGGCTGATGGGACACGTGCTGAAGTACGTGCCGAGTTGGGTATTGATGACGCAACCCCCGTGATTGGCAGCCTGACCCGCTATGTACCGGAAAAGGACATTCCTAACCTGGTGGAAGCCATCCGCCTGTTTTTGCTGGCTGGCAATAAAGCCTGTTTCGTGCTGGCGGGCGAACGCATGGGCGCGGATAACCCTGAACTGGTTGCGCTGTTGAAAACGGCTGGCTGTCAGGAAAATGTGCGTCTGCTGGGCGTCAGAAAAGACGCTGGCCGCCTGATTGCTGCGATGGATTTGGCGACCCTTTCCTCCCGGCGCGAAGCCTTCCCGCTGTTTCTGGCGGAAGCAATGGCGGCAGGTGTGCCGTGTGTGGCAACCGATGTCGGCGACATCGCGGAATTTGTCGGCAGCACCGGACTGGTAGTGCCGCGAGAATCACCCGCACAACTGGCGGCAGCATGGGCGCAACTGCTGGGTTTGTCCGGGACGGAACGCCAGCAGCTTGGGCAGGTGGCGCAAACCCGCATCCGCGATACCTACAGTCTGGATACGGTAGTAAG
Organism: Gammaproteobacteria bacterium; assembly: GCA_018822845.1. Classification (GTDB taxonomy): domain Bacteria; phylum Pseudomonadota; class Gammaproteobacteria; order Thiotrichales; family Thiotrichaceae; genus Thiothrix. The sequence continues at coordinate 33,861 of JAHJJD010000075.1, forward strand.
CCTTTACCAGTCCATTTTCCGGGGAAAGCCGCTCACATCCTCACAGAATAGCTAAAAACGGAGGTTTCTCATGTCCCGCACCTACACTTTTACGGTTTTCACACCGACCTATAACCGGGCCAAAACCTTGCACCGGGTATACGACAGCCTGTGCGCACAAACCTTCCGTGACTTTGAATGGCTGATCGTGGATGACGGCTCCAGCGACAATACCCGCGAACTGGTAGAGGGCTGGAAAGCGCAGGCTGCTTTCCCGGTGCGCTATTTTTACCAGAAAAATGCACACAAGAAAGTTGCCCACAATTTGGGAATCAGTGAAGCGCAGGGCGAGTTGTTCTTGACGCTGGACAGTGATGATTCCTGCAAGCCACAAGCGCTGGAACATCTATTGTTCCACTGGCAAGCCATTCCTGAAGAGCAGCGTGCCGGGTTTAGTGCCGTCACGGTGTTGTGTGAAACGGAAGCCGGTGAAATCGTCGGCAGCCTGTTTCCGGCTGATCCTTATGGTGGCTGGATAGACTCGGACAGCGTGGAAATGGCTTACCGTTACAAGATTCGCGGGGAAAAATGGGGGTTCCAGCGCACCGATGTGCTGCGGCAGTTTCCGTTTGAACATGATGGCGTGGCTGGTTTGATCCCGGAAAATGTGGTGTGGGAGCGGATTTCGGAGAATTACAAAACCCGTTTCGTCAACGAGGCGCTGCGTGTGTACCACGACGGGGAAGACCAGGTAACGCGCGCGCGTCCGGATCAGCACGCGCTGGGTCATGCGATTGCCTGCAAGTCGATGCTGGAGCATGGGGCGCGCTATTTCCTGTATGCGCCGCTGCGCCTGCTGGATGTGGCAATGAGTTTTGCCCGTTTCAACTTCCACGTCCGCCAGCAAAAGCTTGCTGCTTCCCTGAATGCCGAAGGTTTGTTGCCGCGTTTATTGGTGCTGGGCATGACGCCCTTGGGTTATGCGCGCTTTTGGCTGGACAGGTATCGGCTGAAGCAGGGCTGATCGCGGGAGAGACGAACCTGTTTTCCTTGTGGAAACCCTTGGGTTCTTATCGGTGCCTTCCAGTAACTGGAATTTGACGTTGGTTGGTGGCAATCCTATTTTTTCATTTAATAATTCTGGCATGTTGAATGCTTTAATTATAAAAATTAGAAATAGGAGGATGCTCATGAAACTTATCAGAAAGAACGCCCTGTTCTTGCCTGTCGCAATATGCAGCGTACTGACGCTGGTGGGGCTGGAAAGTAAACCCGTTGCAGCGGATGAAACCTGCATGTCGCCTTATATGGCCAAAATTACCGGCCAGGAAGACTATGTGTATGTCTGGACGCTGGGTGTTGAAGGCTTGGGTGACGGGCAGGACAAGCTGGTCACAGTAGATGTCAACCCTGCTTCGAAAAACTACGGCAAGGTCATCCAGACACTGTCGGTTGGTGGGCGCAATGAGGCGCACCACTCCGGTTTCACCGATGACCGCAAATACCTGTGGGCAGGCGGGCTGGATACCAACAAGCTGTTCATTTTCGACGTTTCCACCGATCCGGCCAAGCCAGCCTTGCACAAGGTCATCGAGGATTTTACCTCGGCCAGTGGCGGGGTGGTCGGCCCGCATACCACCTATGCCTTGCCGGGGCGAATGCTGATTACGGGCTTGTCCAACAACAAGGATCATGGCGGGCGCACAGCCATGGTTGAATACACCAACGATGGCGAGTACGTCGCAACTTACTGGATGCCAACCGATGGCGACCTGAATGGGGCGGAAAAGGGCGGCAAGTTTGCCGATGGCTATGGCTACGATGTGCGTGCTTTGCCACGCCGCAATGTGATGGTGAGTTCTTCCTTTACCGGCTGGTCCAACTACATGATGGACTTCGGCAAAATGCTGAAGGATGAAGAGGCGATGAAACGCTTCGGCAATACGGTCGTGGTGTGGGATCTGCACGCGAAAAAGCCGAAGAAAGTGCTGGATGTACCCGGTGCGCCCCTGGAAATCCGCTGCGCATGGCAAGAGAACCACAACTGGTGCGTGACAACCACAGCCCTGACTTCAAAAATCTGGCTGATTTACGAAGATGACAAGCAGGAATGGCAGGCAAAACCCGTTGCTGATATTGGCGACCCCGCCAAGGTGCCGTTGCCGGTGGATATTTCCATTGCGGCGAATGACAGCGGTTTGTGGGTCGACACTTTCATGGATGGCAAAAGCCGCTATTTCGACATGACTGACCCGTTCAATCCCAAACAGACCTATGAAGCTACCATTGGCAAACAGTTGAATATGGTGTCGGAAAGCTGGGATGGCAAGCGCCTGTATTACACCTCCTCACTGCTGGCCAACTGGGACAAGAAAGGGGCGGACAACGAGCAGTTTTTCAAAGCCTATACCTGGGATGGCTCCAGCCTGACACCGAAATTCGCCATCGATTTTACTGCTGAGAAGCTGGGACGCCCGCACCAGATGCGGTTTGGCGCACATTCGCTTTACGCGCAAACCCGGCCTGCGGGTCAGGACAAGGAGTTGGCCACTCTGGAAAGCAAATGATGTCTGGCAGGGGCAGCCAGATCCGAATGTCTGCCTTGGTGATGGGGGCGTGTCTGCTGCTGGTTTTGGGGCTGACCATTCCCGCTGTTCCGGCTGATGTGAAACAGGAAACAGCAGGGGGGGCGGGTGCTCAACTGGCTGCGGGGTATGGTGAACTGGCTTATGTACTGCCTGCGGTGGGCAGTTACAGCTTGCCGCCGTTGGGAATGGCGGGGAACGGCAGGGTGCTGGATGAAAGTGGCGCGGCGCAGGATTTACATTCGCTGTTTGCGGGCAAGTATGTGCTGCTCAGTTTCATGTACAGCAGTTGTCAGGAGGTCAACGGTTGCCCGCTGTCGGCTCATGTGCTCTACAAGATCAAGGCGGCGCTTCAGCAAGACGCCGGGCTGGCGGAAAAACTGCGCCTGATCAGCCTGAGTTTCGATCCGGAACACGATACGCCCGAGGTGATGCGCCTCTACGCTGAAAACTTCCGTTATGCAGGCGCTCAAGGTGACTGGCGGTTTTTGACCACGGCTGCACAGACGGAACTGCGCCCCCTGCTGACTGCCTATCGGCAGGAAATCCAGCGGGAAATAACAGTCAATGGCGGGCAGGCCGATACTTATGCACACCTGTTGCGGGTTTTCCTGGTCGACCCGCAGCGGCGCATCCGCAACATTTACAGCGTTGGTTTCCTGCATCCCGACGTGCTGCTGAATGACGTGCGCACCCTGTTGCAGGAACAGCAGCAGGCCGGGAGCCGCTTACCGCCATTGCGGCAGGGCAAGGAAGCTGATCTGCTGGCGCTGGCGCACAATCCGCCGTTGGGTTTGCCGCCTGCGCCGGAAGCTTTCAAGGCGTTAACCGAGGACAAGATTCAATTGGGCAGGAAGCTGTTTTTTGATCGCAGGCTGTCCATCAACAATACGTTTTCCTGCGCCATGTGCCATATCCCTGAACAAGGCTTCACCAGTAACGAAATGGCTACGGCGGTCGGGGTGGAAGGGCGCAGCGTCAGGCGCAACAGTCCCTCCCTGTACAATGTGGGCTATGCCTCCCGGCTGTTTCATGACGGGCGTGACAGCAAGCTGGAGGAGCAGATTTGGCAGCCGTTGATGGCGCGCAATGAAATGGCCAATCCGTCAGTGGGATATGTGCTGGACAAGATACGCGCCATTCCTGATTATCAGGGCTGGTTCGAGACGGCGTTTGCTGGGCAGGGTGTCAGTATGCAGACGCTGGGTGAAGCATTGGCTGCCTATGAGCGCACCCTGCTGTCGGCGGATTCGGCGTTTGACCGCTGGTATTACGGCAAGGATGCGCAGGCACTGGGCGAGGACGCCCAGCAGGGTTTCAGGTTGTTCACCGGCAAGGCACGTTGCAGCACTTGTCACACGCTCAATGAGCAAGCTGCCCTGTTTACCGACAACCAGCTCCATAATACAGGCGTGGGCTACCGTGAATCCATGGGCATTCACCCTGCCAAACAGCGGGTTTCGCTGGCACCGGGGGTGACGGTGGAAGTGGATCAGTCCATCATCGAGAGCGTGGGCGAAACGCCTGCGCCCGATCTGGGCCTGTACGAAATCACCCTGAATCCTGCGGATCGCTGGAAATACAGGACAGCGGGTTTGCGTAATATCGCCCTGACGGCTCCCTACATGCATAACGGCAGTTTCGCCACGTTGGAAGAAGTCATTCGCTTTTATAATCAGGGCGGCATCAAAAACGCAACACTCAGCCCGCTGATTCAGCCGCTGAATTTGAGTGACACGGAAGTCGGTTATTTACTGGCTTTCCTCAATGCGTTGACCGGAAGCAATGTGGAAATGCTGGCTGCTGATGCTTTGGCTGCTCCGGTGGGCGACCCGGTCAGCACGGTTCCTGACGGGGGGAAGCTGCAATGAAATGGCTTGCCTTGTTATGCATGAGTTTGTGCCTGTTGTCTCCGGTTGGGCTGGTGGATGTGGATAGCGGCAGCATTGGCGGCGATTTCACCCTGACAGATCATCACGGCGAGACATTCCGTTTGCAGGATGTGCGCGGCAAAGTGGTGCTGCTGTTTTTCGGCTACACCTATTGCCCGGATGTCTGCCCCGACAGTCTGGGCAAAATCGCCAAAGTGTTACGGGAACTGGAAGGTGAGGCAGCACAAGTGCAGGCACTGTTCATCAGCGTCGATCCGGAACGTGATACGGTGGAAAAACTGCGTGATTATGTGCCGTTCTTCAGCCCTGCGTTGCTGGGCTTGACCGGTACGCCGGAAGCTATCAGGCAGGTTACCGATGCCTACCATGCCCAGATCCGGCTGAGAAAAAAGGATGGGCAGGATAGTCACTATGCGGTAGATCACACTGCCAGCATTTACGTGCTGGATCGGGCTGGCAAGGTCAGCAGCATCATCCCGTTTGGCTTTCCTGCCGAACACATACTGGATATCGTCAGAAACACCATCGGCATCAACGAGGCGGAATCTACTTCAACCCGGCTGGAAGCCTTGCCTGAAAAAACTACTGCGCCGGTCATGCAACTGGCCGATATGCAGGGCAAACCCTACCGGCTGCATGACCATACAGGCAAACCGGTGCTCATCAACCTGTGGGCAAGCTGGTGCCCGCCATGCCGTGCGGAATTGCCTTCCATGAATCGCGCTTACCCTCTGCTTTCCGCCGAGGGTGTTACCATGCTGGCGCTCAATGTAGGGGAGAACCAGACCGCAGTTGCCAATTTCCTGCGTGACTATCCCATTGATTTCCCGGTGCTGCTGGATGAGTCAGGAGCCAGTATGCGGCAATGGCCAGTCAAGGGCCTGCCTACCACCTTCCTGCTGGATGGAAAGGGCAATATTGTCTATCGGGCTACAGGTGAACGGGAATGGGATAGTGATGAGGTGCTGGAGCAACTGCGCAGCTTGTTGAAGCGGGCATCAGGGTAATATCTTTAGCCGAGTAGTATTTTTCCCTGAATGAAGTGAATGGGTAATCCACCAGCAGACGATGCAGTTTTGCTTCCACACTGCTGCGTCGGGCAAACTGGTGAACTGCCATTTTGGGTGAAATGTCGACCAGTTGCGACACCTCGTGGTATTCGTTGGTATCGGTTTCATACGGATGCATGTAGAACACGCTGGTGTTGTGATCCAGCCGTTTTGCCAGCCAGCGGTTGAACCAGTACGGATACAGCCGGAAATAGCCACCGCCCATCACCGGCAGGTTCTTGCCGAACAGCTTGCTGACGCTCATTGGGTAGGTATCCAGCCCCCGATTCCGGATGCGTTGCAGGATGCCGTCATCGGTAAAGCCGTAGCAACTGCGCACGGTGGCGATCATGATGGATGAATCGTACACAATCCCTTCCGATTGCAGGGCATCGCAATACCAGTCGAGAAATTCATCACGCACGGAAAAGGTAGGGGCGCGGAAGCCGATGACCTTTTCCCCGCTGATGTCTTCCAGCAGGGCAACGGAGCGGTGCAGTTCATCACGGAATTGTGCTTCGGTCAGGTCGTAAATCCGGCGGTGGGTATGGGAATGGCAGGCCAGTTCATGACCGGCTTTGGTGATGGATTTGACCAGTTGGGGAAACTTTTCCGCCACCATCCCTTGGACAAAGAAAGTGCCAGTGACGCTATGTTTGGCCAGAATGTCCAGTAACCGGCTGGTGTTGCGCACCACGCGGCTGGAAACTTCGCGGTCGAAGTCGTAAACGGACTGTTGCCAGTCTTCAATGTCGGCGCTGAAGATCATACAAAATCCTCCCCCAACCCCTCCTTTTTCAAAGGAGGGGGGTCAAATTGTGCTTCCGATTGGTTGCGTGGAGCGCTGTCCAGCTTCCCCCTTTGAAAAAGGGGGATCGAGGGGGATTTTTCTTCATATTTGCAAGCCAGATAAACCTCGCCGAGGATGTCGAGCACCCGTTCTTCCGAGAAGTTTTTGACTGCATGGGCGCGGGCGGCTTTGCCCATTGCCATGCGCTTGTCAGGATGCTGGATGAACCACAACATGTGCCCGGCCAATGCTTCTGGCGAGTCAAGCGGGGTCTTGAAGCCGGTTTCACGATCAATGATGGCTTCACGGCTGCCTTTCACATCGGTGCAGATGACCGGTTTGCCGGACGCCATCGGTTCAATCAGGGCGCGGGGGATGCCTTCTGCGAAAGAAGTCAGCATCCCTACATCAATATTTTGGTAGAAAGCAGGCATGTCGTTGCTGTATTCGACGATTTCGACTACATCTTCCAGACCCTTTTCACCGATACGGGCTTCCACATCCGCTTGCAGATGCCCTTGCCCGATCAGTTTTACCCTGAAATCACGGGTCTGTTTTGCCAGCAGTTCCACCGCATCCAGCAGTAACGCATGATTCTTGATCGGCTCAAACCGCGCCACCATCCCGAATGTAGTGGGTGAAGAGAGCGGGGAGGGGGAGGTGTTCGGAGTGAACCTTTCCAGGTTTATCCCGTTCCCCAGAAACACCATCTGCTCCTCGTCCAGTAGCTTGTATTCCCGTGCCAGTTCCATGTCGCCACGCAACTGGAACAGTGAATAGCGCGCCGTATTCTTGAGCAGTTTCTCGATCAGGATGAAAGCCTTGCGCGCCAGTGTCCCGGTGTTTTCTGCAATGCTGTAACCATGACTCTGGTAAATCCATACGGTTTTCCGGTCAAAAAACGCCAGAAAGCGCCCAGCCAATCCTGGAATGCCAAAGTGCAGGTGTACAGCGTCATAGCCGCCTTGGCGGATGGCGCGGCGCAGGTTCCACGCCGAACGCAGCAGTTGCACCGGGTTCAGGCTGCGGTGCATGGTTTCCACTACCACGTTCATGCCCTGTTCCCGCATTAGCGCCACTTCGGGGCCATCGGTGCACAGCAGGTCGACCTGCATTTGCCCGGCATGACGCTGGTTGAGGGCGTGCGCCCGGTGAAAAACCAGCGCATAGGCGGAACTGCTTACAGTGCAAACTTCCAGTACTTTCATGTTGTTGTCCTTGTCAGTAGAAACGGTGGAGGAGGGTGCGGGAAAGCCCGTCCATCACGATTTCAGGGGTATTGCGGATCAGCCAGGAAGCAGCGTCTTGTGCACGGGAGCGCGTCTTGGGCGGCGGGCTAATCCTGATCCGGTAGTAGTAGATTTTGTGTGTGCGGTTGGCCAGTTTCAGCTTGAACTGGTGCGGGTTGCTGCCTGCCGACGAGCGCCCGAGGTTGTAGGTTTTGCGCCCGGTTTCGCCACAGTGTTCGACCATTTGCCACAGCATGGCGAGGAAAACATTATGTTTTTTGTAATCGGTGTGGATGCCTGACCACGCGCCATAGACTTCATCCGCGCTGGTGAAACTGATGGAGGAAACCACTGGGATACCGTCCATGTAACCAACATAAATTTCGGTTTGTTCGGGGCATTGCGCCAATAGGTCAGCAAAGAAACGCTTGGGGTGGGGCAGGCTGCCGATGTCGTGCAGGCTCATGCGGTAGAGTTGGTAAAACTCATCCAGCAACTTTGCCTCGTTGCCGATGGCGGAGGTGAAGCCGCGTTTCAGCGGGCGGCGGATATTCTTGCGGGTATTGGTCGACAGGCTGTTCCAGACATCTTCCACCGTAGATTCAATGTCGACGTTCAGTTCCACTTTGTCGGATTCGTCCAGCAGGCAGGGAATGTGCTGTGCTGTACGTACTTCCAGCCAGTCAGCGTTTTCACTTGCCAGTTCCTGCACCAACTGTTCGATAACATGGCTGTAATGATCGGCAGTTACATCGGGGATGTTACCGGTTTTGTCGAAGCCTGCGCCAATGATGACGGTTTTCCGGCCCGTCAGGCTGGAGCGGATGAAAGCTGGAACGGTGTGTTCCTGCTTACCATTTTGCAGGGCCAGTTGCACAGGCTGAAGACGGAACTCATTGCCGATAATCGCCCGAAAGGCTGGCCTTGAAAAAATATCCTGCCTGATCGTGTTGTCTGCTGAAGTTGAATCCGGGGTAATCTTGATGCTCATGGACGCCATTCATGGATTTATTGTTTTCATCTGCTTATTTTCGGATTTTCCCAGGGTAATGCACCAGTGATGACAGATTAGCGGAAGACTTTGCTGGGCAGGCGGCGGACATGTGAAGTCCTTGCCCGCTTATCCAGAAAATGCCCGCGCATGCAGGCTAAGCTTTGCGGTCTGTGACGTGGTGTTGGAGAATGCTCCCAATTATTAACAATTATCTCGGCCAGAGACATCATGTTAACTGTTTCAGAAAAAAAAATTGTTCCTGTTTCCACATCTCATGTCAGCAGTTCTGTTGCGCCGTATATTGCAGTGCCCGCGACCAGCGTGCCGGGTAATGGCCTGACACTGGAGGGTGTGTGGCGACGCCTGATGAGGCAAAAATGGACGCTGCTGCTGACAATGCTGGCTGTTATTCTGCTGACGGTGTGGAATACCTTGACGACTGTCCCTACTTACCGTGCCGGGGCGACTATCCAGATCGAAAAAGAGACTGTGCAAATCGTCAATTTCGGCGCTGTGTCCAGTGCTTCGCCGGATATGGGGACGCTGGATCCATTTTTCCGCACCCAGTACGAACAGTTGAAAAGCCGCAAGCTGGCTCAGCAGGTCATTAGCGATCTTGACCTGAAAAACCGCTTGTATGAGCACCCTGAAGCACCGGGTTTACTCAAGTCGCTGGGCAAAATCATCAAGCGCATGGTCACTGGCCTGTTGCCCGGCAAAAGCAGTGACAATCAGGCAGCGGTTGCTGTGGATTACGCCGATGTATTTATCCGGGATCTGTATATAGAGCCAGTCGAAAACACCCATCTGGTCAAGGTGTTCTATGAAAGTCCTGAGCCGACGCTGGCGGCAGAGATTGTCAATGCCCTGATTGCAGCCTTCATCCGGGAAAACATCAGTTCACAAAGTGAAACGGATGCCTATGCCCGTGATTTCCTGGAGCAGGAGCTGGAAAAGGCGCGCAGCCGCCTGACCACGCAGGAATCCAAGCTGGTCGAGTACGCCAAGCAGAACGGCATTCTGGAAGTGAACAACAGTCAGTCGACCCAGGAACGCAAGCTCGATGAGCTGTACTCTGCCCTTGGTGAAGCCGAGCGTGCCCGTATTCAGGCCGAAAGCCAGATGATACAGGGGCGTAAGCACGGTAATGTGCGCGAAGTGCTCAACAACCCGGTAGTGGAAGGCATCAAGCAGAATCTGGTAACGCTGGAAGCCGAATATCAGGAAAAACTCAAGCTGTTCAAGCCCGCTTACCCGGACATGCAGCGTTTGCAGCAGCAGATTGCTGAAGTTCGCCGCCAGTTGCAGCAGGAAATCAGTGGTTTGAAACAGTCCCTGCAAGCCGATTTTTCTGCGGCCAGGAAGCTGGAGGATGACCTGCGGGCGGAAGTGGAAAACTACAAGGCTGAACTGGTTAGCCAGCGTGACCGCAGCATTGAATACAATGCACTCAAGCGGGAAGTGGAAACCAGCCGTAATCTGTACGACGGCTTGTTGCAACGCATGAAGGAAGTCAGCGTGGCCGCCAACGCGACCAGCAGCAATATCCGGATCGTGGATACGGCCTCCACACCGAAGGATATTTTCCGCCCAAAGAAAAGCCTTAACCTGATTCTTGGCAGTCTGGTTGGCCTCATGCTGGGTGTTGGCGCTGCCCTGTTGCGCGAAACCCTCAACCAGACAGTAGCATCAGTGAATGAATTGCAGGCGCTGAGTGGTTTACCGGTATTGGGCACCATTCCACATGTGCGTAATTTGTCCGAAGGTAATCTGGCGCTGGCGGCGGTGCGGGACATGAGTTCCTCTCTGGCGGAAGCCTATCGGGTGGCGACGGCCAATCTGCGCTTTGTATTGCCTGCCGGAGTGGCACCACGTATTACCCTGATTACCAGCGTCAATCCTGGTGAGGGTAAATCAACCTCTGCCGTCAATATTGCCCTCAGCCAGGCGCAACAGGGTTTGAAGGTGTTACTGATTGATGCCGATCTGCGCAAGCCTTCCATTCATTTCAAGATGGGCTTGCCTAACTTGAAAGGTTTGAGCAACTTCCTGATGGGGGAAACGGATATTGCCAGCGTCACCCAGTCATTCCGTGAAGTGAAAGGTTTTTACCTGATTTCCGCAGGCACCTTGGCGGCAGATCCCGTGCGGATGGTTTCCAGCCCGGCGATGGCGCAATTGCTGAATCTGGCAACCAGGCATTTCGATAGCGTGATTATTGATGGCCCGCCAGTGGCTGGTTTCGCCGATGCTATCTACCTGTCTTCGCTGGCGCAGGCCACCGTATTGGTGGCTGATGAAGATCACATCAATCGCAAGCGTTTGCTGAACGCGATTGAGCAGTTACGGCGGGTTAAACAGAACGTGGTTGGTTTCCTGATGGTCAAGTCGCAGGAAGACGTGACTGATTACCGCTATTATGACCGTTATCAGACACGCATCCCCAGCAAGCCTGTTCCCAAAGCCGCCAAGAGCAAGCGCAAAGGGCTGAATCTTGCTCCAGGCATATGACGCGGGCAGGTCAGAAGCGGTCGATGAGATCAATGACATCCGGGAAGCGGGTGAATCCGTGGTTGCCACCCTGGAAAACCAGCTGGTGGGCATTGCGGTAGTAACTGGCTGCGTCTTGCCAATCCAGCGTTCCATCCCCGTTTTCCAGCATGACCAGCATGTTTTGCGGGTATTTCGGGGCAAGCTGATCCAGTGCCGTCAGCTCAGCCAGATGATCCTGGGTGAAGGTGTAAGTCTGGTTTTCATCGTGCCAGTTTTTCTGTACGGTTCCTACCACCATGCGCAGCAATAACCCCGGATGAACCGCCGGGTTGACCAGAACTGCTTTCAAATCGTATTTGGCAACGAGGTGTGTTGCGTAGAAGCCACCGAGGGAACTGCCTACCAATTTGGGCGGCGTAACTGCATTTTCGATCAGTTCCGATAGCACCGCAATGGCCTGCGCCGGGCGGTCGGGTAAATCAGGCGCAACCCATTCGTGTCCGCGATTGCGTGCCGCCAGCCAGCGCTTCAGTTCCTGCGCCTTGCCAGCCTGTGAAGATGAGTTAAATCCGTGGATGTATAGGATCATGGTATGGCTTTGAAGGTTTTAGCCCCCCTCCCGCTCCCAAGAGCGGAGTCGAAGGGAGCAGGAGAAGGGGGAGGGAGTAAATCCGCAGGCTTAAGGCAGGAAGGTTCTGCCCATCAGGGAGCGGTCACACTCGCGTGCTGCTTCGCGGCCTTCATTGATTGCCCAAACAATCAGGCTCTGGCCACGGCGCATATCGCCTGCTGCAAATACACCCGGCAAATTGGTGGCATATTTGCCATAGTCGGCTTTCACGTTGCCACGCGGGTCGGTTTCCAACGTCAGTGCATCAATCAGGGTCTTTTCCGGGCCGGTGAAACCCATTGCCAGCAGAACCAGTTGCGCAGGCAGCACTTCTTCCGTGCCTTCCACTTCCATCAGTTTCATGCGACCGTGTTCGTCATGTTCCCAGCGCACGCCAATGGTATGAATTTCCTTCACATGACCATTTTCATCACCCACCAGTTTTTTGGTGGAAATCAGGTAGTCGCGTGGATCGCGGCCAAATACCGCAGCCGCTTCTTCCTGACCGTAATCGACCTTGTGGACGCGCGGCCATTCCGGCCATGGATTATCCGGTGCTCGCGCATCTGGTGCACGGGGCATGATTTCGAGCTGGTTGACAGACTTGCAGCCATGACGCACAGAGGTGCCTACGCAGTCAGTGCCAGTGTCGCCGCCGCCGATGACGATGACATCCTTGCCCTTGGCGGAGATGTAGTTGCCGTCTTCCAGATTGGAATCCAGCAGGCTTTTGGTATTGGCAGTGAGGAAATCCATTGCAAAATACACGCCCTTGAGGTTACGACCCTCAACTGGCAAATCACGCGGTTGGGTAGCACCCGCACACAGCACCACAGCATCAAAATCATTGCGCAATGCTTCAGCGGAAATATCCTTGCCCACTTCTACGCCAGTCACAAAGGTCACGCCTTCTGCTGCCATCAGGTCAACACGGCGTTGCACGACTTCCCGCTTGTCCAGCTTCATGTTGGGGATGCCGTACATCAGCAAGCCACCGATGCGGTCAGCACGTTCATACACGGTGACTTCGTGGCCTGCGGTGTTCAACTGGTCGGCACATGCCAGCCCCGCAGGGCCGGAACCCACCACCGCGACTTTTTTGCCTGTCCGCTGCGAGGGTAGTTGCGGAGTTACCCAGCCTTCCTCAAACGCCTTGTCGATAATTGACACTTCGTTCAACTTGATGGTGACGGGGGGGGCGTTGATACCGAGGGTACAGGAGCCTTCGCACGGTGCAGGGCACACCCGCCCGGTAAATTCCGGGAAGTTGTTGGTCATGCGCAGACGTTCGTAAGCTTCTTTCCACAGCCCTCTGAAAATCATGTCGTTCCATTCAGGAATCAGGTTGTGTACCGGGCAGCCGCTTGCGCCACCGGGGAGCATTTTCCCGGTCTGGCAGAACGGGATGCCGCATTCCATACAGCGTGCGCCCTGTTCGCGGCTTTCCGCTTCACGCTCGAAATGCAGGTGGAATTCACGCCAGTCCTTGATACGTTCCAACGGTGCGCGGTCGGCTGGCAGTTCGCGCTGGTATTCCATGAAACCAGTAGGTTTACCCATGATCGTTACCCTTCAATCTCTTAGTTGCCACCGACACGCGAGGCATCGCTGTTGTTTGCTGTGAACGCTGCCATCAGGGCTTCTTCGCCCGACAAGCCTTGCTGTTCAAACGATTTGATCGCCTCCAGCATGCGCTGGTAGTCATTCGGCATCACGCGCACGAAGTCAGCGGAATGCTTGTCCCAGTCGCCCAGGATTTGGCTGCCGCGTGTACTGCCGGTGTGCAGGACGTGCTTTTCAATCATTGCCTTCACTTCAGTCTTTTCGTCCGCATCACTCAGCGGGCTGTAAGCCACCATTTCGGTGTTGCCGCTGATCGCCAGTATGCCAGTCGGGTCGTAGACGTAAGCCACACCGCCGGACATACCTGCACCGAAGTTACGCCCAACCTTGCCCAATACGACAACGCGCCCGCCAGTCATGTATTCGCAACCGTGGTCGCCGGTACCTTCAACCACAACACGCACACCGGAGTTACGCACGCAGAAACGTTCACCCGCGACCCCGCGTACATAGGCTTCGCCGTCACTTGCGCCGAAGAACGCGACGTTGCCGATCAGGATGTTTTCTTCCGCTACAAACTGCGCATCCTTGCGTGGATACACAATGATCTTGCCGCCGGACAAACCCTTGCCGATGTAATCGTTGGAGTCGCCTTCCAGTTCCAGCGTCATGCCTTTGGGGACGAATGCGCCGAAACTTTGCCCGGCAGAACCGTTGAACTTGAGGCGGATGGTGTCTTCCGGCAAACCGGCTGCACCGTACTTGCGGGTCACTTCCGAACCGGTAATGGTACCTGCCACACGATTAATGTTCTTGATTTCGAACTCGGCTGTTACCGGTGTGCCACTATCAATAGCAGGCTGGCAAGCCTTGAGTAGCTTCTGCTCGTCCAGTGAGTTGGCAATGCCGTGATCCTGGTCGCGAATGCAACGGATACCATCGCATTCTTCCAGTTCTGGTGTGAACAGGATGTTGCTCAGATCGACCATGCTGGCTTTCCAGTGGCCTTCGGCCTTGCCTTGGCGGAGCTTGTCGACCCGGCCAACCATTTCATCAATGGTGCGGAAGCCGAGTTTCGCCATGTATTCGCGCAACTCTTCGGCAATAAACATCAGCAGGTTGACCACGTATTGCGGGTCGCCAGCATATTTCTTGCGCAGTTCCGGGTTCTGGGTAGCAATGCCGACCGGGCAGGTATCCTGATGGCAGACGCGCATCATGATGCAACCCAAAGCAACCAGCGGCAGGGTGGCGAAGCCGTATTCTTCCGCACCGAGCAGAGCGGCAACCGCTACGTCGCGGCCTGTCATCAGTTTGCCATCGGTTTCCAGACGTACACGGCTACGCAGGTTGTTGAGCAGCAGGGTTTGGTGGGTTTCTGCCAGACCCAGTTCCCACGGCAAACCGGCGTGTTGGACGCTGGTTTTGGGGGATGCACCCGTACCACCGTCATAGCCGGAGATCAGGATCACATCGGCCTTACCCTTGGCAACCCCGGCAGCAATCGTGCCCACGCCGACTTCGGATACCAGCTTGACGTTGATCCGCGCCCGTTTGTTGGCGTTTTTCAGGTCATGGATGAGCTGCGCCAAGTCTTCAATCGAGTAAATGTCATGGTGCGGTGGCGGTGAAATCAGACCGACGCCCGGTGTGGTGCCGCGCACTTTCGCTACCCACGGGTAAACCTTCTTGCCCGGCAACTGACCGCCTTCACCCGGTTTTGCGCCTTGTGCCAGCTTGATCTGGATTTCCTGCGCATTGTTCAGGTAATGGCTGGTGACGCCGAAACGGCCTGAAGCAACCTGCTTGATGGCACTGTTGCGCCAGTCGCCATTGGCATCCGGGGCGAAACGCGCCGGGTCTTCGCCGCCTTCACCTGAGTTGGAACGCCCACCCAGACGGTTCATGGCGATGGCAAGGGCTTCGTGCGCTTCCTTGCTGATTGAGCCGAACGACATCGCACCGGACTTGAAACGCTTGACGATGCTGCTTGCCGATTCCACTTCGCTCAATGGCAGCGGCTGCTCGGCAAAGTTGAAGTCCAGCAGGTTGCGCAGGTTGAACTTGACCTCGGCATCTTCGTGCAGCAAACGGCTGTATTGCTTGTACAACTGATAATCACCCAGTTTCACCGCCTTTTGCAGGGTGTAGATGGTCATCGGGTTGTACTGGTGTTCCTCTTCCTCATTGCGCCACTGGAACACGTTGCCCGCTTTCAGGGAGCGTTGTTCGGCATCGTGGTGGTCGTAAGCTGTCTGATGGCGTATCAGGGCTTCTTTGGCAATGGTTGGCAGGTCGATACCACCGATGCGCGAAGCTGTCGCGGTGAAATACTTGTCGATCACTGCCGGGCTGATACCCAGTGCTTCAAAGATTTGCGCGCCACGGTAGGACTGGATGGTGGAAATGCCGATTTTCGACATGACCTTGATCACCCCCTTGGTGACTGCCTTGATGTATTTCTGTACTGCGTAATCGTGCTTGAGGCCCGGCAGCAAACCTTCGCGGATCAGGTCGTCGAGGGATTCAAACGCCAGATACGGGTTGATGGCCTGCACACCGTAGCCGAGCAGGGTACAGAAATGATGCACTTCACGCGGTTCGCCAGATTCCAGGATCAGGCTGACACGGGTACGGCAACCGTTGCGGATCAGGTGGTGATGCAGGCCGGAAACCGCCAGCAGTGACGGGATCGGCGCATTGTCAGCATCCGCCAGACGGTCGGATAGCACGATCAGGTTGATGCCTTCGTCAATCGCTCTGTCAGCAGCAGCGAACAGGTGTTCCATCGCGCCTTCCAGTGCCATTTTGCCATCGGCAGCACGGAACGTGATCGGCAGGGTGACGCACTTGAAGCCTTCGCGGTTAATATGGGTCAGTTTCGCCAACTCGTGGTTGTCCAGGATCGGCGTTTTCAGCAGGATTTGCTGGCAACTGGCGGCAGTCGGCGCGGTAATGTCGCCTTCCGAACCCAGCGTGGTGTAGGCGGAAGTAACAATTTCTTCACGGATCGAATCGATCGGTGGGTTGGTTACTTGCGCGAACAACTGTTTGAAATAGTTGAATAATGGCTGTGACTGATTGGATAGCACGGCGATTGGCGAGTCGATACCCATTGCGCCCAGTGGGTCGATGGCGGTCAAAGCCATGGGCACAAGCACTTTACGCACGTCTTCGTAGGTGTAGCCAAACATTTTCTGGCGCTGCACCAGCGTTTCGTGTTCAGGCAAGGCGGTCAGTGGGGCTTCAGGCAGGTCTTTCAGCTCAATCAGGTTGCTTGCCAGCCAGTCCTGGTAAGGTTTGGCGGTGGCGATCTGTTGCTTGATTTCTTCGTCAGCGATGATGCGGCCTTGCGCGGTATCGACCAGCAACATGCGCCCCGGTTGCAGGCGCTGTTTGGAAACCACGGTGCTTTGGTCAAGATCGTCCAGCACCCCGACTTCGGAGGCGAGGATGATCATGTCGTCATTGGTGACGTAGTAACGCGAGGGGCGCAGGCCGTTACGGTCCAGTGTTGCACCCACCAGCGTGCCATCGGTGAAACCCATGGCGGCAGGGCCGTCCCACGGTTCCATCAGGCAGCTATGGAATTCGTAAAAGGCCTTCTTTTCCGCACTCATGCTTTCATGATTGGCCCATGGTTCGGGAACCATCATCATCATTGCATGGGGCAGGGAGTAACCGGACAGGTACATGAATTCCAGCGTGTTGTCGAACATCGCCGAGTCACTGCCGTGCGGGTTGATGACCGGGAATACCTTGTCCAGACTGGTGTTGAACTTGTCGGTCTTGATCATGCCCTGGCGTGCGTTCATCCAGTTGACGTTGCCGCGCATGGTGTTGATTTCACCATTATGGATCAGGTAACGGTTGGGGTGCGCCCGTTCCCAGCTTGGGAAGGTGTTGGTGGAAAACCGCGAGTGGATCATCGCAATGGCGGTTTCCATGCGTGGGTTACCCAGATCCTTGTAGAATTGCCCAACCTGTTCGGTGGTTAGCATCCCCTTGTACACCAGGGTGCGGGAGGAAAGGCTGGGGAAATAGATGTGGCCTTGCGGAAGCGCATCCACCGCGTTTTGGGTGCGTTTGCGGATTACATACAGTTTGCGCTCGAAGTCTATCCCCGGTGCCACATCTCCGGATTTGGCAATGAAGGCCATGCGGATGAACGGCATTGCCTTGAGCGCCGTTTTACCGATAGGCGTAGGGTTGACTGGCACATCACGCCAGCCTAGCAGGATTTGGCCTTCTTCCTCGACGATGCGGGCAAACACGGAAGCGACTTCCACCCGCGTGTCTGCATCCTGTGGCAGGAATACCATGCCAGCGGCATAATCGCCGGGCGTGGGCAGCTTGATATTGAGCGACTTGCATTCGGCCAGCAGGAATTCATGTGGTAACTGGAGGAGGATTCCAGCACCGTCACCGGTGTTTTCCTCACAGCCACAGGCACCACGGTGTTCCATATGGGTCAGTACTTTCAGTGCCTGCTGGACAATCCGGTGTGACTTGACACCTTTCAGGTGCGCCACAAAACCCATGCCGCAAGCATCGTGTTCATAGCCAGGGTTGTAAAGCCCTTGCGCTGGGGGTAGTTCGGTGTATCTCATCGGATTCTCAGGCAATAAAGGGGACGTTATTATGGACTAAAACAGTGAGTCAGGGCTAGACACCTTAGCGCGTTTTCGTTGTCATGAAAAGAGAACGCGAAAAGCTGAATGGAATATACTAAGTTGCTTATGCAACCAGAAACTACGGCACAACCCAGATGAGCAGCACGGCAGGCCGCATTCCCAGGGAATTCATCGACCAGCTTCTGAATCGCGTCGACATCGTTGACGTGATCAGTTCCCGTGTGCCCTTGAAAAAGGCTGGGCGGGAGTTCATGGCCTGTTGCCCGTTTCATAACGAAAAAACACCTTCCTTTACGGTCAGCCCGACCAAGCAGTTTTATCACTGCTTTGGGTGCGGTGTACATGGTTCCGCCATTTCTTTCCTGATGGAATACGAACATCTGGAGTATGTGGAGGCAATTGAAGCGCTGGCGCGTACTGCTGGGGTGCAGGTGCCCCGTGAAGGTGCGCAGGATGCACCAAAACGGAAACGCCGTGATGCCAGCCTGTACGGTTTGCTGGAAGAGTCGGCCAGATGGTACCAGGGGCAATTAAGGCAAACGCCTGCGGCAATAGAGTATTTGCAAAAGCGTGGATTGAGCGGGGAAGTCAGCGCCCGTTTCGGTCTGGGGTATGCGCCCGCCAACCTGAGCCTGGGTCGGGAGCTTGCCCATTACGGTGAGGATAAGCTGGTCGCCAGTGGCATGGCGATCCGGAATGATGCTGGCAGGGTATATGACCGTTTCCGTGAACGCATCATGTTTCCCATCCGTGACAGGCGTGGGCGCATCATTGGTTTTGGTGGTCGCATCATTGGCGAAGGCTCTCCCAAATACCTGAATTCGCCGGAAACCGAAGTTTTCCACAAAGGTTCCGAGCTCTACGGCCTGTTCGAAGCACGTCAGCACACCCGCAAACTGGAGCGTCTGCTGGTGGTGGAAGGCTATATGGATGTCATCTCTTTGGCGCAGTATGACGTTACTTACGCTGTGGCAACATTGGGTACGGCCACTACGCCAGAGCACATCCGCCAGTTGTTGCGTCTGGTTCCGGAAGTTGTATTCTGTTTCGATGGCGACCGGGCGGGTCGTGACGCCGCTTGGCGGGCACTGGAAAATGCGTTGCCGGAACTGCGTGACGACAAGGAAATCCGTTTCCTGTTCCTTCCACAAGGGGAAGACCCGGATACACAAATCCGGCAGGTAGGGAAAGAAGCATTTGAGGCCGGGTTGCAAGAGGCCATGACCCTGAGTGCCTATCTGCTGACAGCCCTGAAGGAGCGCTACAATATCAGTACAAGGGAGGGGAAGTCCCGCTTGCTGAATGATGGGCTTAAATTATTGGCAACCATGCCAACCATCTTTTTGCAGGAACAATTATCTGGAGAATTGTCTACACTCACTGATATGCCATTGGAAGTGGTGCGCCGTCGTTTAAAGGAAAATCTATCGACGACGATTGAACTGACTTATAATCAGGCTCGACCAAGTGACCAGGATGTCCGGCGTACACCCGCCAGGCATGCAATAGCCTTGTTGTTACATTATCCTGTTTTGGTGGAAGTAGCTGATAGTGCAGAACAAATTCTCGGTTATGACCTGCCAGGCATGAGCCTGCTGGCAAGCATTATTGAAAACATTGAGGAGCACCCCAATATACATACGGCAGGGTTGCTGGAGCGTTATCGCCAGACGGAACATGAACAGGCTTTAAAGCGTCTAAGTAACTGGAGGCCGGAAACAGATGATGAAACCGTTATACGGCGTGAATTTACTGACTGCCTGCAACAAATCAGGCGTCAGGCGTATGAAAAACAGCTTGAAACCCTGTTGCACCGTGAGCGTACTGAAGGTTTAAGCGCTCAGGAGCGGAATGATTTGGTGTGTCTCTTATCTGAGTTGCATAATTTGGGATCATGATAGTGGCCCCGGATGCTTGTGTTTCAGAAAATTGTGATATGATTATCGACCTTTTTTCCAGAGAGTTTTAGGGCATGAGCCAAGAAGAGCAGCAGCAGTCTAGCCTGAAAGAATTGATCGCCAGAGGTAAGGAGCAGGGCTACCTTACTTATGCTGAGGTTAACGACCATCTTCCCGATACCATCGTTGATCCGGAGCAGATTGAAGATATCGTTGCCATGATCAACGATATGGGCATTACTGTGTTTGAACATGCCCCGGATGCGGATTCACTGCTGCTGAACGACGATGCAGTACAGGCTGATGATGAGGCGGCGGAAGAAGCGGCTGCTGCGCTGGCGAATGTTGACAGTGATTTTGGCCGCACTACTGACCCTGTACGTATGTATATGCGCGAAATGGGTACGGTCGAGTTGCTGACCCGTGAAGGTGAAATCCAGATCGCCATTCGTATTGAGGAAGGTTTGAATGAAATCCTGCGGGCATTGGCGCAATATCCTGCCTCCACGGAAGTTCTGTTGGAAAAGGCCGATCTGATTGATTCCGAAGAAGTGCGCCTGACCGACATCATCAATGGCTTTGTCAACCCGGATGAGGACTTGAGTACTTTTGCTGTTGCAGTTCCTGTTGTCGTTGATGATTCGGATGATGTAGCAGCTGACTCAGATGATGAGACGGGCGATGAGGACGATGATGATGATGCTGACCCGGTAGATACTGGCCCTGATCCCGAAGAAGCCCGTCTGAAATTTGCTGAATTGCGTGAATTGTACGAAGCATCCAAGGCGGCCAGTGGTCGTAGCGATGAGTCTGCTTATACGGCTGCGCGTGATGCAATGGCCACCAAATTCATGGAATTCCGTCTGGCACAGCCGATCATCGACCAGTTGACTATTCAGTTGAACGATATCGTTGACCGTATTCGCCAGAATGAGCGCCACATCATGAAACTGTGCGTACAGAAGGGCAGTATGTCGCGTCAGGATTTCATCGACAGCTTCCCGCAGAATGAAACCGATCTGGAGTGGCTGAACCGGTACTGCACTGACAAGCGTGGCGATCATGCCAGATTGAAGGCGCTTGTGCCGAGAATTCAGGAAGCGCAGGAGCAGCTGCTGGAAATCGTGCGTGAATGCAACCTGACCATTTCCCAGATCAAGGAAATCAACCGCAGCATGTCTGTGGGGGAAGCAAAAGCACGCCGAGCCAAGAAGGAAATGGTGGAAGCTAACTTGCGTCTGGTTATTTCCATCGCCAAAAAATACACTAACCGTGGTTTGCAGTTCCTCGACCTGATCCAGGAAGGCAACATCGGCTTGATGAAGGCGGTCGACAAGTTCGAATACCGTCGTGGTTACAAGTTTTCAACCTACGCAACCTGGTGGATTCGTCAGGCGATTACCCGCTCAATTGCGGATCAGGCGCGCACTATCCGTATTCCGGTGCACATGATCGAAACCATCAACAAGCTCAACCGCATTTCGCGCAAGCTGTTGCAGGAAATGGGGCGTGAAGCGACACCGGAAGAACTGGCTGAAGCCATGGATATGCCGGAAGATAAAATCCGCAAGGTTCTGAAAATTGCCAAGGAACCGATTTCGATGGAAACCCCGATTGGTGATGACGAAGACTCGCATCTGGGTGATTTCATCGAGGATGCGAATATCCTCTCACCGATTGAGTCAGCGACCACTTCAAGCCTGTCCGAGGTAACTCGCGAAGTACTGTCCAGCCTGACTTCACGTGAGGCGAAAGTCCTGCGCATGCGCTTCGGTATCGACATGAATACCGACCATACACTGGAAGAAGTGGGCAAGCAGTTCGATGTAACGCGCGAACGTATTCGCCAGATCGAAGCCAAGGCATTGCGCAAGTTGCGCCATCCTAGCCGTTCGGATATGCTTCGCAGCTTCCTTGAATACGATCCGGGCGTATTGCCTACCAATTAACGGTTTGTAGGGCCTATAGCTCAGTTGGTTAGAGCAGGGGACTCATAATCCCTTGGTCCTAGGTTCGAGTCCTAGTGGGCCCACCATCATTCTCCCCTTTAAAAGGCTTGCAAACATGCAAGCCTTTTTGCTTTCTGCTTCATCGGCTCAGAGTGCTACCCGAGTGATTGTTTTTTGAGATAAACCATCTTTTCCCTGCTGATTTTTTGTGTGAAATCGTCTATACATAAACCATGTTGATCAAGATGTTATTAGGGCAATGGTTTTGTGTGAAAGGCTGACGCGGAGGAAACGCAATGGGGGCTTGTGCAGGGGCTGACTTGTTTTGCCAATTGCTTGATTGGCTGATTCGCAACATTGAAGTGCCACTTGTTTTGCTGGTTGGCTTCGGGATTTTATATTTTGTCTGGCTGGATGGGCATACCAAAGGCCATCGGCAAGGGTTTGTTGATGGGATAATGCACCACATTCAGGTCAGGGCTTACAATGCCGCTGATTTTCCTGCGCAATATCAACCACCAGACAGATTTCTGGAAGAAGCGCAGCGGCGCTTGAGTCAGAGTATGCACCCCCGGATTCCGGCAGATATTCGTGATATGCCATTGCCATGACAAAAGGTTTTATTTTCGCGGTAGGGGTGGTGCTGGCATTGTGGTTCGTTTCAGTTTGTAACCGGGTTCCCTTGTTTACGGTGGCTTTACCCACTGTTACCACAGTGCCTTATTATCCTTCTGGTCATGTGCAGCCAGTAAGATATGGTGCTAGTTGCCGTATGCGGCATGTGGTTGGGCAAGGTGAAACCCAGTGGAGCATTGCTGTCCATTACTCTAATGGTCAGGAGAAAGCTCAATGGTTGAGACAGATGCGCCGCACATCGAATCTGGCGACGGATGATGATCATTTGTATCCGGGGCAGGTTTTGTGTGTGGGCTGGTAGCATCTGGGTAATAAATTTATACTCGGTCGCCATTGATTTCAAAACAAAGGGGGAATCTCCTGATTACCTACGCACCTCCGCCCGACACTGGTCTGAATATCCTCTATCTTGATGATTCCCTGCTTGTGGTTGACAAGCCCAGCGGTCTGCTTGCTGTGCCTGGCAGGGGCGCTGACAAGCAGGATTGCATGGTCAGTCGGGTACAGGTTGAATTTCCCGAAGCCCTTGTTGTGCACCGGCTTGATATGGGGACATCCGGTATCATGGTGCTGGCCAGGGGAAAGGAAATGGAACGGGCGTTAAGCATCCTGTTTCAGTCCCGCAAGGTGCACAAGCGCTACGTGGCGATAGTGGCGGGGCGGATGACGCAGGATTGTGGCGAAATCAATTTGCCGCTGATTACCGACTGGCCGGATCGCCCCCGCCAGATGGTGAGTTTTGAACTGGGCAAGCCCTCCTGCACGCGCTTCCAGGTGCTGGAATACGATGCGGCAGCAGATACCACCCGTGTGGAACTGGAACCTGTCACCGGGCGTTCCCATCAATTACGGGTGCATTTACAGGCATTAGGCTATCCGATTCTGGGGGATGAGTTGTACGCCAGCCCGGAAATATGTGGGCAAGCTGGACGTTTGTTGTTACATGCAATCTCCATTCGTTTTCCCCACCCATTGACAGGAGAGGATGTGGCCATTGCCAATCAAGCGCCGTTTTAGGTGATTGTTCACCAGATAATGAAAAGGGTGTGAAATTCAAACAGAAGTGGTTCAAGCCCCATTATTCTGCCTGTTGACAGAAAGTGGGAGGGAATTCATAATTCCCCAAATCCTGGATTCGGCTTTTTCCAAGTCAATCCACTATCAAGATACAAAAGGGCTTGTGGCTGGTATGGTTGCAAGCCCTTTTTCACCCAGTTACACTGAATGTAGTTGAGGGTAATGCGGCTGCAATAGCCGCCAATAGGAGTCTGAAATCACAAATGATGGCCAAGCAAATGTCATCGGGCAGTTTTGACATTCTTCTGGGTAGAGAAGATATAGGTGGTAGATTAAATATTTGCCTGTCTTTTGGTTCCGGCCTTTTTCGTAAGCTGGGTTGGACTTCCGGCGATTGGCTGGAGTTTAGTTTAAATCAGCAAGGTTTTATTGCCCTGAAGAAAATACCGGATCCCGAACCGGAAACAACACCGTTTTACGCACGTAAGATTAAATTATCGGCTGGCTTTTATAAACTGTGTTTTTATTCCAGAGACTACCGTTTTCCGAAGTCAGTTGAATTGTCCAAGGAAAAAGCCTCTTTTAATTTGAATACACGAACCTTGACGTTGGAAATTCCGGAAGAATATTGGCTGACATCAGAACCAGAGCCAGTTATTGAAAAGCTGGAGCTGACAGTAGATGACATTGCCGCTGCTTTCAGAAAGCTCTGACAGCCAGCAGGGCCGCGCCATAGGCCGCTTCACCATGGCGTGGTGGTAGCATCGGAACATTCATCAGCTTTTGTCGCATTTGCATCCATGCAGGGTTGTGGCTGCCTCCGCCGACAGTACGCAGGCTTTTGGGCCAGGGCGCTCCCAGTTCCTTTAATCTTTGCCAGCCCTGATATTCGATCCGGCTCATGCCTTCCAGCATGGCTTGCAGGAATTCCACCTCATTTGTGGGTCGTGGCGTCATACGTGGAAGCAATTGGGGGTTGGCCTGGGGAAAACGTTCGCCTGGTTTAATTAGTGGGTAATAGTCCAGCCCGGTGGGTTTGTTTGCATCCAGATACGGGGTTAATGCCGCCAGTTGTTCACGTGAAAAGTATTGTAATAAAACGGCACCACCCGTATTGGAGGCTCCTCCTGCCAGCCATAAATCCCCCAACCGATGGCTATATATTCCATGTTCCGGCGAAAAGACCGGTTTTTCACTAATAATTTTCAGGGCAATGGTGCTGCCGAGGGAGGTAACGGCATCGCCTGTTTCGCTGGCTCCGGTTGCAAGGAACGCGGCAATGCTGTCAGTTGTGCCTGCCACCAGGTTTGAGCCGGGAATCGGGGTTCCGGGTGCATGTACCTGTGGAAGTAACTGTGGAAGTAACTGTGTGGGAACCAGTTGTCTTACCCATTCCGGCCATTGCCGGGCAATCGGATCGTAACCCAGTTTCAGACAGTTGTTTTCATCGCTGAAACCAAACTGTCCGGCAAGCTTCCCGGCAATCCAGTCAGCCTGATGCAGGGCGTGGGTGTGATCCCCGTGCGGAAAATGTTCCAGTAACCATAACAGTTTTGCCAGGCTACTGGTGGCTCCATGAGCGCCACTATCTTTGGGGGCAATGGCTGCGATGCGGCTGGCCTGTTCGGTGGCGCGGGCGTCGTTGTACATCAGGGTGGGTGTGGTCGGGTTGCCTGCGGCGTCGGTCAGCAGGATGGTTCCTGAGGTTCCGTCGACAGTTATGCCTTGCAGGTCGCCCAGGATGACCGTTGGCAGCTGTTCCAGTGCTTGTTGTACTGCATTCCACCAAAGTGCTGGCGTCTGTTCGGCATCACGGGCGTAGGTGATATGCGCTTCTGCCGTTACTGCCGCGTTTTGGTCGATGACAATAACGCGGCAGCCGGATGTGCCAAGGTCGATGCCAGCAAACATGCTCAGGGCAGTTCGACCTTGGGTGCAGGTTCCCAGCCAGACTTGCGGTGTTCTACCACCACCGTGGTGTAAATGCCGCCACGCACATTCCATATGCCGGTCAGACGCATGAAACGCGGTTCGGTCGCCGTGGCCAGATCTTCCAGAATCTTGTTGGTGACGGCTTCGTGGAAAGCGCCTTCCTCACGGTAGCTCCACATATATAGCTTGAGTGATTTCAGTTCGACGCATTTTTCATCCGCCACGTATTCGATCTTGAACTGGGCGAAATCCGGCTGCCCGGTTTTAGGGCAAATGCAGGTGAATTCCGGCACATCGATACGGATGGTGTAATCGCGTTGCGGGTTGGGATTGGGGAAGGTTTCGAGTTCCTTGCTTGGACGTGTAGTCATGTTTGCTCCTGTTGACCCGATGAACAGTCGGGTGGATGTTGAAAACGGGCGGTTGTATACCAAGGCGTCCGGTTTGTCCAGAATGCATTAGCCAAGCATGGCGCGTCGCAGCTTTTCTGCCAGAAAGTTGCTGGATAAATTGACTTTTAATTCGACCCACATCGGTAAATGGTCTGACATCTGGTGTGTACGCCAGTAATTGAGGTAATAAAGTGGTTTGTTCTTGCGTGGCTTGCCAGGGGACGTTTCCCTGTAGGCATTGCCCATTTCCTTTTGATACAGCGCCTCATCTTCTGCCCTGTAAACACTGGCGAAGTAATCAAAAACGCCCGCTTTGCCTGTGAATTCAAGATCACCATTGGCGGAAAAGGCAATTTGGTCGTAATACTTGTTTTTGCCTGCATTGGATGGCAGCGACTGCAACTGGGACGGTATGGTAAAACCATTGTTCAGCAGGGCCTGCATGGCCTGGTCGCTAGGTTGGAAAATATTGAAGTCGCCCAGCAGGACAAAGTTTTTGTCCAGTGTGGCGGGGTTGGATGAGCGTTTGTTGATGAAGTTGGCAACACCGTCAATTTCAGCAGCCCGATCGGCTTCGGCAGTTCTGCCCGATCCGTACAGAATGTGTACGGCGGATAAAATGAAATTGCTCCAGCCGCATGAAAACCGGCACATAAAGGGGGTGCGGGCAACCTGTTTTACCGGTTGGGTAGTATCGCCGTCTTTCAAAGGGGGCAGGACAAGTTCCCCCGCCATCCGCCCGAAATGCACCTTGCGGGTATCGTAAAGAAAAGCCATCCGTTCGTCATTGCCTGCGCGCCCTTCCGTGACATCGGAAACGATATAATCCCACCAGGAGCCGAGTCTTGAGCATAGCCGTTCCATCCCTTCCAGATCGCCACGGACTTCCTGAATGGCGATAATGTCGAAGCGGGAAATGATTTCGGCGATATACTGGATAGCTTCATCAGAGCGGCGGCCATAGGTGGTGGAGTCGAATTCGCGGATATTCCAGGTAGCGAGCAGCAGGGTGTCATTCAGGTTGCGTGGTGGAATCTTTACGGTGCCACTCCCCTCGTCGGGGTCATCAAGTTGCCGCCGCAAGCGCTCCAGACCTTCCAGAGTGCGTTTGCCTTCAAGAGTCCGCTCGTCGATTTGATCATAAAAAGGCATACTGACTGATTCTCCCATCATGCGATATTGCCCTGGATTGTAGTATCTACACCGCATATGCGGATGGCCGGATGGCGATATGCTGGAATTAATTAAGCGACTTCCAGTAAAATCAAACACCCTCAGTCAGGAAAAAGAAATTAACCCGTGCGCCTTAGCAAAATCCGCATTGCCGGATTCAAGAGTTTCGTTGACCCCGTAATACTGGATTTACGCAGCAACCTGACCGGTATTCTCGGCCCGAATGGTTGTGGCAAATCCAACACCATTGATGCGGTGCGCTGGGTCATGGGCGAATCCTCGGCCAAGCACCTGCGCGGCTCGTCGATGGAAGATGTCATTTTCAACGGGTCTTCTTCGCGCAAGCCGGTTGGGCTGGCTTCTGTTGAACTGGTATTTGACAACTCCGATGGTGCACTGGGTGGCGAATATGCGCAATATGCCGAAATTTCGGTCAAGCGACAAGCCAGCCGTGATGGCGACTCCAAATATTTCCTCAATGGCTCCAAATGCCGCCGCCGCGACATTACCGACATTTTCCTCGGCACTGGCCTTGGCCCGCGCAGTTACGCCATCATTGAGCAAGGCATGATTTCGCGCCTGATCGAAGCCAAGCCGGAAGAATTGCGCAACACGCTGGAAGAAGCTGCCGGAATTTCCCGCTACAAAGAACGTCGTCGCGAAACCGAAACCCGCATGGCGCGCACCCGCGAAAACCTTGAGCGCCTCGCCGACCTGCGCGAAGAGGTCGAGAAACAGCTCGAACGCCTCGACAAACAGGCCAAAGCTGCCCAGCGTTTCCGCGAGTTGCGCGAGGAAGAGCGCAAGCTTGAAGCCAGCTTCCTGCTGTTGCAATGGCAAGCGCTCAAAACCGATGGTGAACAACGTCTGCGCGACCTCAGCCAGCGTTCCACCGCTTATCAGGCGCAAATCGCCCAGGTACGTCATCTGGAAGCGATCGTTGAGGAGTTGCGTGACCAATATACCGACGCCAACGAAGCGCTGAATGTTGTGCAAGGCGAGTACTATCAGGCCGGTTCCGACATTGCCCGCGTTGAGCAAAGCATCCAGCACCAGCGCGACATCCAGCGCCGCCAGCAGGATGCCTTGCGTAATGCAGAACAAAGTATCGAAGAAACCCTGCGTCACGCTGCCGAAGACCGTGAAAAGCTCACTGAAGCCGAAAGCATCCTCGCCGACCTCGAACCGCGCGAAGACGAACTCAACGAACAGCTCAATATGGCGGAAGAGCGCCTGTTTGCAGCCGAAGACCAGCTCAACGACTGGCAGGAACAGTGGCACGCCATCCAGCAGCGCGTCGCTGAACCCACCCGGCAGGCGCAGGTCGAAAAAGCCCGCATGGAACAGCTCGAACGCCAATTGAGCCAGACCACCCAGCGTCTCGAACGCCTGCAACAGGAAGCAGCCAACCTTTCCACCGCCCGTTTCGTCGAGGATGTGCAACTGCTGGAAGCCCGGCTTGCCGAAGCGGGCGAAGCCCATTCCCTGATGGAAGAACAGCTTGCCAGCGTCACCGCAGCCCTCAACCAGCAACAGCAGGAACAGCGTGACGTACAGGTGCAGCTTGACCAGGCGCGTTCCCGCCGTCAGTCAGCCCAAGGGCGTCTGGCTTCACTGGAAACCCTGCAACAGTCAGGGCTGGACAAGACCAACAAGGCACGCCAGCAGTGGTTGCAGGCCAACGGGCTGGATAATAATGCACGCCTTGCTGAACAGTTGCGGGTAGAAAATGGCTGGGAAAGGGCGGTAGAAACGGTGCTGGCGGATGATCTGGATGCAGTGCTGGTAGAAGTGACGGCTGCGCCGTTTCCCCCCATCCCTAACCCTTCCCCCGCAAGGGGGGAAGGGAATCAAGAGGGTGCTTTCCCAAAAGCAGGCGTTACGTTACTTGCTACGGAGTCGGGTACTCTTACCCCTTCCCCCCTTGCGGGGGAAGGCCGGGATGGGGGGAACGCCGGGGAGTCCGGCGCATCCACTCTTGCCAGCAAAGTCCAATCCCCCATATCCGCAGCCACCCTGTTAAGCAACATCCACTGCGCCGATACGCTGGATGAAGCGCTCGCCCAGCGCCACAGCCTGGCCTCCGGCGAATCCATCATCACCCGCGCTGGCCTCTGGCTCGGCCCCAACTGGCTGCGCAGCCGCCACCGTTCCGACGCCCACAACGGCATGTTGCAACGCCAGCAGGAAATCGAATCCTTGCGTGCGCAGCTCGCCACGCTGGAAACCTCCCTGGCCGACTTGCAGGAACGCAGCGAAGCTTTGCGTGATTCCATCCGCGCAAACGAGCAGCAACGGCAACAGGCACAGGCCGAAACCAACCGCCTGCACCGGGCAGAATCCGAACACCGCAGTCGCCTGCACGCCTTGCAACAACGTATCGACCAACTGCATTCACGGCGGCAACAGGTGGAAGCCGAACGCGAAGAGCTGGACGCCCAGCGGATGCAGCAGCAAGAAGACCACCTGATTGCCACCGAAACACGCAACGCAGCACTGGAAGAACTCGAAACTGTACAGACCGAACGTGACCAGCTCGCCGAAGCCCGCGAGGAATTACAGCACTCCGTGGCAGAAGCCCGCCGGATCCAGCGCGAATGTCAGGATGAAGCGCAGGATATCCGCCTCAGTCTCGAAACCAGCCGTCAGCAACGCGCAAACAGCACGCATCAACTGGAGCGTATCAACAGCCGTCTGGAACTGCTCGAACAGCAACGCGATACCCTGCTGGAACAGATGCACATGCAGGATGACCCCGCCGCCGACCTGCAATCCGAACTCGAAGAAGCGCTGGAACGCCGCGCCGAAGTCGAACTACGCCTTATGCAAGCCCGCCAAGCCGTGCAGGCACAGGAAGCCGACATCCGCAGCCGTGAAAACGAGCGTGTACAAGCCGAACGTCTGGCCGAGCAAATCCGCACTGAGCAGGAAAGCCGCAAGCTCGAATGGCAAACCGTACAGGTACGTGAACAAACCATAGCCGAACAGTTCGCCAAGACTGAATTTGACGCCGCCAGCTTGCAGGCTGAACTGGCCGGAAACCCTGATCTGGCAGCCTTGCAACAGCAACTCGAATCCACCCGGCGCAGTATCCAGCGCCTCGGTGCCATCAACCTTGCCGCCATCGACGAATTCCGTGAACAAAGTGAACGCAAGCACTACCTCGACCAGCAAAATGACGATCTGGTTGCGGCACTGGAAACGCTGGAAACTGCCATCCGCAAAATCGACCGTGAAACCCGCGCCCGCTTCAAGGATACCTTCGATCGCGTCAACAGCCGTTTACGCGAAATGTTCCCGCGCCTGTTTGGTGGTGGCGAATGCTATCTGGAAATGACCGGAGACGATCTGCTGACTACGGGGGTGGCAATCATGGCGCGCCCGCCCGGCAAGCGTATTTCTACCATCTACCTGATGTCAGGCGGGGAAAAAGCACTGACGGCGGTCGCGCTGGTATTCGCCATTTTCGAATTGAACCCCGCCCCGTTTTGTATGCTGGACGAAGTGGACGCGCCATTGGACGAAGCCAACGTCGGGCGCTTTTGTGAACTGGTAAGACACATGTCGGAGCAGGTACAATTCATTTTTATCACGCATAACAAGACCACAATGGAACTTGCCGACAATTTAATCGGTGTTACCATGCGTGAACCGGGTGTCTCCAGATTGGTATCGGTAGATGTGGCCGAGGCCGTCAAGCTGGCGAATGGATGAAGACAGATAACTAACAAGGATTAAAGGATTTTTGAATGGAACTGGTAAGCCTGATTATCATGGTGTTGGGGCTGGTGGCATTAGTGGCGATTTATGTCATCAGCCGGGTTTCACGCCGTAATCTTCCACAAAAGCGTGATGAGACTGTACCTGTCCTGCGGAATGCGGACGGGGAGGAAGTATCGTCCGTGCTGGATGATGTTCCGGCAAAAGATGGCAAGCGCCCATCACCCAATGCGCGTGAAATGTCGGATGTCATGATGTCGAATGTGGCAGGCAAAACAGGGGGAACGTCAACTAGTGGTGCGTCGGGCCAGCCAAAAAATGCTGTCGTCCTGCCGCCGCAATTGGTGCTGTTCATTGCGGCTGAAGCCGGTGATGGTTTTGCGGGCGATGAAGTGCTTAAGGCGCTGGATAATGCCGGGTTGGCGTTTGGCGAGATGGGTATTTTCCACCGTGTTATCCTGACCGAACAAGGTGAAACCAACCTGTTTGGCGTAGCAAATGGCGTGAAGCCGTGGACGCTGGTGCCGGAAGAGCTGGTTGAGCAGTCTACGCCGGGGCTTTCCATGATCCTGAACCTGCCCAGCCCGATCAATGACAATGACGCCATTCATGATTTCCTGCGCACGGCGGAGCGTCTGACTGCCGATCTGTCCGGTGTGTTGAAAAACCATGAGCAGCAGCCGGTAACGCCGGAAGTCCGCGCAGATTTGCTGGCGCTGGCGGCATAGCTTCGACTCCGCTCAGGGCTTCGACTCCGCTCAGCCACCAAACCTTGCTCCGCTCAGGGCTTCGACTCCGCTCAGCCACCAAACCTCGCTCCGCTCAAGGGACATTCCGTTCCCTGAGCGCTTGCACTGAGCGGACTCGAAGTGGAGTCGAAGGGCACACTCAATTACTCTCCCAAAATGACTCGCCCGAACAGCGATGGGTTGCGCCATGACTCATCTTCACGCGCTTTCCAGGTCAGTTTGCCGTCACGGCCACCGCCATCATCATCATCATCTACGTGTACATCGACACCCAGTTGCATACCGGAATGTGGCTGGATGCGCAGCGCATCCCAGGGGATGGTCGTTTCCAGAATGTAGCCCTTGCCGGAACGGGTGAATTTGTGGTTCATCGCTACGCTGCCAATAGGGGGGGAGTTTTTGCCCAGCGCTACCCGTTCGTCCTTACGGCTAAAGATGAAGTGGAAGTCATTGCGCTGGTCATATTGCCCATTCAGTGAGCCATCTGCATCAATGTAGACTTCAATGGCGTCGTCTTCCCACGGAATGCTGGAGTCGCCCGCTATACGGTCATCTTCAACCCCTACCCGCAGGTAGAGGTTGCGCTGGTCCCAGCTTGCCTGCCACAGTGCGGCGAGGTCATTGACGCCATTGATCTGGCCGTTAACGATTGTGCGTAACTGGTAAGCAGATGCACCTTGCCAGACGTTGCGGGCGTCATGCACCCGGCGGATGATGGCATTGCCACCCATCACATTCTGCCCGTTGGGTGAATTGCGCATGGAAACCAGAATCCGGCTGTATTGCGGGTTGTCCTGTACAACCGGTGCAGATGCCTGTGCCTGCTGCCCAAACTCTTCTTCCGGAGTCATGTTGCCCATCGGGAATGGAGGTGCTTCGCCGTAAACCGGTTCGTACATGGGGGCGGTTGCGTCCAGCGGTTCGGACTGGGTTTTCATTGCTTCCAGCGTGATGGCCGGTTTGGTGTGGCGCACCAGTGTGTTGCCGGAACAGCCGCTCCACCAGCACGGATTGCTGCGGGAAAAGCTGAGCAATGCCTGATGTTTGGGCGCTTGTGAATCCGCCTGGGTAATGAATTCCTTGGTGCCGAAGCTGCCGTACTTGCGGTAGATACGCGGCGAGCTGAAATGCACGAACAGTTTTCCACCCGCCTGTTTCCAGCCTTGCAGCAGTTGCTGATAGATGGTGCCCATTTGTGGGTGGCGGTTGGCCTGATAGAACAGGTTGTTGGGATGTTGGGTATCCGATTTGGTGTGCATGTCGACCAAATGTTGCCCGCCTTCGTAGGCAATCAGGTCTACGCCGTAGCTTTTCGCTATCTCCGCCTGTTTGTTGATGGATTTGATCTCGTTAGGCAGGGAATGGGCATATTTGGGGTCGGTCATGACGCGGAATACTTCACTCACGCTGCGCGCCTTGCGCAGTGCGGCAAGGTCGCCGTAAACATAGGGGGCCACGGCGTAGGCATCGGTGTAACGGTAGGCCCCCTCAAAAGAAAGGAT
This sequence comes from Gammaproteobacteria bacterium, assembly GCA_018822845.1. GTDB lineage: Bacteria > Pseudomonadota > Gammaproteobacteria > Thiotrichales > Thiotrichaceae > Thiothrix. The sequence continues at coordinate 66,647 of JAHJJD010000075.1, forward strand.
GGTCTTGCTCATCTGCGTGCTGCCAACCAGACCGGACATGACGCGCACCAGCCGGTTATTGCCGCCGAATACCTGTTCCCACAGGCGGAACACTTCCACCGAACGCCTGGAATAGTATTTGTAAGCCGCCTGATTCGGGTCAGGGTCAAGCCCCAGTTGCTGGCCGCGCTGTTTGACGAAAGCATGCTGGGTGAAAATACCGTTCCACGCTTCATTGGTGTATTCCACATATACTTTCAGGCTGGAATCGAGATGTTGCTGCACATACTCGGCAAAGCGGCGGATGAAGTCGTCACTGGCGGCGTGCGGCAGGGAAAACCATGGGTCGGCGTGCAGGCGGTTGGCCAGTTCCACCATCACTTCCATCGGTGCGCCCCGGATGCCTTCCACTCCACCCCAGGTGGCCTGGTCGATGTTGGCACGGTCTTCCCACGCATACACCGGGTTACGGGTGATGCCGCTCATGTTCATGAAGCGGATTACGCGGAAATCCTTCATGTAGTTCAGGTAATCCGGGTTGAAAATGATCTTGCCGGAATGTTGCTCAAACGACAGAAAATCACCCCGGCATTGGCTTGGGTTCGCCACGCGCCGGAACGGGTTGCTGGAACAGATGCCGCCCGGCGGCAGGATGCGGATATTGCGGACTGGATTGGCCGGGTTGGTGGCCTTGATGAACAGTGTGGCATTCAGCTCCTTGTCCTGGCCCGGTTCCAGAATGATGATGTCACGCCCTGGTTGCTGATTTTGCAAGTGGGCATCGTTACCGTATTCCAGTTTGCCTTCGCCGTCATACAGTACCGTATAAGGGCCAGCAGGAATCGTACCCGCAGGCAGTTTGCTGACAAAGCGCGTAGCTGCCTGACCACCGTTGGAAATACGGGTTGGCCAGCCATGGCGGTCATACTGAATATCACCCTTGTTCAACTGGCGGGCTTCGCGGAAAGGCAGGGACATTTTCATCAGGTCAATGAAAGGCGCACTGGAGTCATCGTCCATGATTTCATTGGTGTTGGTTCCCAGCGCCGACGTGCTGTTATAAAAGGCAGTGGCGGTTTGGGTTACTGCCAAGCCCAGCAGTAGTACGAAAGACGCAAGCATGCGCCTTCCCCCGAAGCATCTTACTTTTGTCATGATTAACTAGACCCCAGTTTGTATTTGCCCGGCCAGCATGCGCCCCCGCAAGTTCTGGCCTGTTCCCCAATCAAGTAAAGGTTTAGAAGGCGGTTGTATTGGTTAAGTTCCCGCTGCTTGCCCCATTGCATGAAAGTTTGCGCTATGCGTGTATCCGCCAACGAATTTCGCTATTATTCCATCCTTTTGCTGACAAGCGACTGAATCGGGTCTTAATCAAAATGCAAAAGCTCATTATTGAGGGCGGCGTTGTCCTCGACGGGGATGTGGAAATCTCCGGTGCCAAGAATGCGGTTTTACCTTTGCTGGCAGCTACCTTGCTGGCTGAAACCCCCATGACCATCCGCAATGTACCGCGTTTGAAAGATGTGACGACGCTGGCGGCAGTAATCGCAGGCATGGGTGTCAAGGTTGAGGTGGACGAACAAAACAATATCCATACCGACACCTCATCCATCGAACATTTCTGTGCGCCTTACGATCTGGTGCGCACCATGCGTGCCTCCATCCTTGTATTGGGGCCAATGGTTGCCCGTTATGGTGAAGCTGAAGTTTCCCTGCCTGGCGGCTGTGCCATTGGCACACGCCCGGTCAATATCCACCTCTCCGGTCTGGAAGCGATGGGCGCGAACATCGTGGTGGAGGAAGGTTACATCCGGGCCAAGGCTGACCGCCTCAAGGGCGCGCGCATTGTGATGGATATCGTGACCGTAACTGGCACAGAAAACCTGCTGATGGCGGCGGTATTGGCGGAAGGCACGACAGTACTGGAAAATGCTGCCCGTGAACCTGAAGTCATTGATCTTGCCAACTGCCTGATCGCGATGGGCGCGAACATCAAGGGTGCTGGTACTGACAAGATTACCGTGGAAGGCGTGGATAGCCTCAAAGGCGTGGATTATTCTGTACTGCCTGACCGTATCGAAACCGGCACATTCCTTGCCGCTGCCGCCATTACCGGTGGCCGGGTGCGGACTTTGAAAGCAGCGCCTGATACACTTGATGCTGTGCTGCACAAATTTATTGAGGCCGGGGCATTAGTGACCAGTGGCGACGACTGGATTGAAGTCGACATGCGTGACCGCATCCTGAAAGCGGTGGATATCCGCACCGATCCGTACCCAGCATTCCCGACTGACATGCAGGCTCAGTTCATGGCGATGAACGCAGTTTCCAAAGGCATCGGCGTCATCGTCGAAACCATTTTCGAAAACCGCATGATGCACGTCGCCGAGTTGATGCGTCTTGGTGCGAACATCCGCCTGGAAGGCAATACCGCCATCGTTGCGGGGATGCCCAACCTGAAAGGCGCACCCGTAATGGCGACGGATTTGCGTGCTTCCGCTTCACTGATCCTCGCGGGTCTGGCAGCGCAAGGCAAAACCACGGTTGACCGGATTTACCACACTGATCGTGGTTATGAAAAAATTGAGGAAAAACTTTCTCGTCTGGGCGCGCGAATCCAGCGGGTGAATGACTGATATGAAAAATACATTGACGATTGCGCTGTCGAAAGGGCGCATATTCAAGGATACCGTGCCGCTGCTGCGGGCTGCCGGTATCGAACCGCTGGACGACCCGGAAACCAGCCGCAAGCTGATTCTCGACACCAATCGGGAAGACGTGAAGCTGGTTATTATCCGTGCCACTGATGTGCCTACCTACGTGCAATACGGTGCGGCTGACCTCGGCGTGGCAGGCAAGGATGTGCTGATGGAACACGGCGGGCAGGATTTATATGAACTGCTTGACCTGCAAATAGCCCGTTGCAAGCTGATGGTTGCCGGTTTCCCCGACAAACCGTTGCCGGAAGTCGGGTTGAAAGTCGCCACCAAATTCGTCAATTGCGCCCGTCACTATTTCGCCGAACAAGGCCGTCAGGTTGATGTCATCAAACTGTACGGCTCGATGGAACTGGCCCCACTGGTCGGCCTCGCTGACTGTATCGTGGACGTGGTAGACACCGGCAACACACTAAAAGCTAACGGATTGGCACCACTGGAACACATGGCGGACATTACTTCCCGCCTGATCGTCAACAAGGCTTCGATGAAACTGAAACACGAGCCTATCCGTGACCTGCTGGCGCACCTCCAGTCAGCGGTCGAGCAGAGGAACACATAATGAAATACCAGACCGACGACCTGCGCATCATCGGTATGCACGAATTGACCCCGCCAGTGGAATTGCATCGTGAATACCCGCTGACGGAAATGGCGACCGAAACCGTCTATACCGCCCGGCAGGACGCTCACCGCATCTTGCACGGCGAAGATGACCGCCTGCTGGTGGTGACTGGCCCCTGTTCCATCCATGACGTGGATGCGGCACTGGAATACGCAGCCCGCCTGCAACACCTGCGCCATGAGCTGAAAGACCAGTTGCACATCATCATGCGGGTGTATTTCGAGAAGCCACGCACCACGATTGGCTGGAAAGGTCTGATCAACGACCCCGATCTGGACAACAGTTTCCACATCAACAAGGGCCTGCGCATGGCGCGCAAGCTGCTGCTTGACCTGAATAATCTCGGGATGCCTGCGGCGACCGAATACCTCGACCTGATCAGCCCGCAATACGTGGCTGATCTGGTCAGCTGGGCGGCGATTGGCGCGCGTACCACTGAAAGCCAGGGACATCGTGAACTGGCTTCCGGTGTTTCCTGCCCGATCGGCTTCAAGAATGGCACCTATGGCAACCTGAATATTGCGGTGGATGCGATTGGCGCTTCTTCGCGCCCGCACCACTTCCTGTCAGTGACCAAGGAAGGGCGCACAGCCATTTTCGCCACCAAGGGCAACGACGATTGCCATGTGATCCTGCGTGGCGGGCGTGAGCCAAACTATGATGCTGACAGCGTTGCGGCAGCAGTCGCAGCTTTGGAAAAAGCCAAGCTGCCACCCTACCTGATGGTCGATTTCAGCCATGCCAACAGTCACAAGGACTACCGTCGTCAAGCGGAAGTCGCCGCCAGCGTTGCGCAGCAGATTGCCGCTGGCAGCAAGGCCATCGCGGGGGTGATGATTGAAAGCCACTTGGTCGAGGGCAACCAGAAAGCCGACGGCAAAAAGCGCGAAGAACTGGTTTACGGCCAAAGCATTACCGACGCCTGTATCAACTGGGACACCACCGACGTTATGTTGCGCCAGTTGGCTGAGGCTGTGGAAAAACGCAGGAGTATCTGAACATGCTCAATATCAAGCAATTGAACACCAGCGATGCCAGCTTCTGGCAAGAGTTGCAGGATTTGCTGGCGTGGGAAAGCGTCTCTGACGACGCTGTTTTCAACACCGTCAATGGCATTCTGAAAGACGTGCGCGCCCGTGGTGACGAAGCCGTGGTGGAATACACCAACCGCTTCGACCGTATGAGTGTGGGCAGTATGGCAGAGCTGGAAATCCCGCAGGCCCGCTTGCAGGCAGCACTGAACAATATCACGCCGGAGCAGCGGACTGCGCTGGAACAGGCTGCTGCGCGCATCAAGGCATATGCCGAACGCCAGAAAATGGATTCGTGGAGCTACACCGAAGCTGACGGCACACTGCTGGGTCAGCAGGTCACAGCGCTGGATCGGGTTGGCCTGTACGTTCCCGGCGGCAAGGCGGCTTACCCGTCTTCCGTGCTGATGAATGCCGTGCCTGCCAAGGTGGCGGGTGTGCCGGAACTGATCATGGTGGTGCCGACCCCGGCGGGTGAAGTGAATGAACTGGTGCTGGCGGCTGCGGCCATTTCCAGCGTTGACCGCGTGTTCGCCATTGGTGGTGCGCAGGCGGTGGCAGCGCTGGCTTATGGCACGCAAACCGTTCCGCAGGTGGACAAAGTGGTGGGGCCGGGCAACATCTACGTTGCCACTGCCAAACGCATGGTATACGGCACGGTCGGCATCGACATGATCGCCGGGCCTTCTGAAATTCTGGTGGTGTGCGATGGCAACACCAACCCGGACTGGATCGCGATGGATCTGTTCTCACAGGCCGAGCATGACGAAGACGCGCAATCCATCCTCGTGTGCCCGGATGCAGATTTCATCGCAGCAGTGAAGGAAAGCATCAACCGGCTGGTGGAGGAAATGCCGCGCAAGGAAATCATTTCCACCTCGCTACAAGGCCGTGGTGCGCTGATCCTGGCGAAAGACATGGATGAAGCGGTGCAGGTCGCCAACTACATTGCGCCGGAGCATCTGGAACTTTCCGTGGAAAATCCGCGCGAACTGGCTAGGCAAATCCGTCATGCCGGGGCGATTTTCATGGGGCGCTATACGGCTGAAGCGCTGGGCGACTACTGCGCCGGGCCGAACCACGTACTGCCGACTTCACGTACTGCGCGTTTCTCCAGCCCGTTGGGGGTGTACGACTTCCAGAAACGTTCCTCGCTGATCGACTGTTCGGCGCAAGGCGCTTCGGAACTGGGCAAGATTGCCTCCATCCTCGCGCACGGGGAAGGGCTGACGGCGCACGCACGTTCAGCGGAGTATCGGATCAAGGACTAAATCCAGCATCCTTCTTGTATTCCTGTAGGAGCCAGCCATGCTGGCGATGATCGCTTGCATGGCAAGCTCCTAGATGAACAAACGGTATAACTGCCGACATCCTCCGGCTCGCTGATCCGGTCGAAAAACGGCTGGTAGGGGCGTTTGTCCGCCAGCCGGTAACGCACGCCGCGCCCGCTGCCTGCGCTGACGATACGGCCTTGTTGCAGCAGGGTTTCCAGACGGCGTTACAGGGTACGGCGGGGTGGATTGCCACCCAATGTCTGCGACAAACGGTCATCCAGATCAATTTACACAGCAAGGAAAGCTGGCGTAGCATCATTACCAGCCGCCAATGGCAGCAATCGTCCGTCAGCCCCCCATGCGATAACAAAAAATAATGGCACAAATATTCAACAACCTTGTCTTGTTCCCGTTCAGTGTACGCCAAACTCTCCGCCTGATACTGGCGCTTGTTTGTCTGTGGGCGGTGAATGCCTGGGCGCTCAAGCCGGATTACGGTGAGAATGAGGAAACGCAGCTCATCACGCTTGACGCCCGCCAGCAAACCCGCATCGCCGTCAACCAGATCGGCTACCTGCCGGATGCACCCAAACGCGCCATCCTGCTGAATGCCGCGTCGCAGGAGCCATTGCAACTGGTGCAGACGCCCGACAGGCTTATGCTGGAATTGCCACTGGAACCGGAACGGGCAGTGGACAAGGCGGCGCAGGGCTTGCAGAACCAATGGGTGGATTTCAGTAAAATCAGGCTGCCAGGTGAATACTTCCTGCGCCAGGGCGAACTCAAGTCTGCTGTTTTCCGGATCGGTGCAGACGTTTACGCCAACCCTTCATGGCTGCTGCAACGCAGTTATTACCTGCAACGCTGCGGGGTGGCGTTACATGACCCCATCAGTGATCTGGAGCACGCAGCCTGCCATACCGGCGATGCGCTGTATGCCCGCACGGATGAGATCAACGCAGCCAACGCGCCGCACGAAGCTGCCGGTGGTTGGCATGATGCAGGCGATTTCGGCAAATACATGGCAACCGCTACCGTGACGGTCAACCGCCTGATGAGCCTGTACCTGATGCAGCCGCAACGCTATCGGGATGGCGATCTCTACATCCCCGAATCCGGCAATGGCAAACCCGACCTGCTGGATGAGGTCACTTTCGAACTGACCTGGATGCTGAAAATGCAGCGCATGGATGGCGCTGTCTACCGCAAGCTGGCTGGTCCTAAGTGGGTTTCCGCCCGCAAGCCGGAAGATGATACGGAGCAGCGCTATATTTACGGCGTCACCGCACCCGAAACAGCGAAATTTGCCGCCAGCATGGCTCTGGCTGCCCGCACTTACCGTGACGTTTCCCTCGAAGATGCCGCACGCTACCGGGTGGCGGCGGAACATGCCTGGGGTTGGCTGGAAAAGCATCCCGCCATGGAGGTGGACTGGCAGAAAGCGGACGATGGCGGCTCGGGCAAGTACCTGTCTTCCGGCACCGATACCGAAGCCAGTCTGGAGTTCGACGATGACGACCGCCTGACCGCTGCCATTGAGATGTACCTGACCACGGGTGAAAGAAAGTACCGCGATTACGTGCTGGCGGTTGCGCCCGACATGCCGTACAGCCTGTATGAATGGAAAGATGCCTCTGCGCTCTCCCTGTGGCATTTGCTGACCTATGACAAAACCCCGGAACTGGCTCCCCTGCGCAAGGACATCAACAGCAAATTGCTGGCGCGTGCAGATGACCTGCTGGTGGATGTGGAAAATTGCCCCTTGCGCATGGCCAACCAGCGGCTAGTGTGGGGCTCCAACAAGATGCTGGCGGAAGAGGGGATTACCTTGCTGCACGCCTGGCGCTACACGGGCGACGAACGCTATCTGGAGGCGGCACTGGATCAGGTCGACTACCTGTTTGGGCGCAACCCGTTTGCCCAATCGTTCATTACCATGGCAGGGGAAAGCGCTGTCAAAACGCCGCTGCATTTGTGGGGAACCGCCATCAAGCGCACCATTCCGGGTTTGTTGGTCGGCGGGCCGAATGTGCTGGCGCAAGATAAGGTAGCTCCACGTGACCAGGGCATTTTCAGCTACGTGGATGATGAACGTGCCTATTCGGTCAATGAATATGCGATTGACTACAATGCAGCGCTGATCGGCCTGCTGGAAACGCTGGCGATTTACCGCAGCCAGCCGCAGTAAGCCGTGAGGTTTGCTATGGCCGCCGTGGTGGCACGTTGGGGAATTCACCCAGATATTCCGTTTTCCACCAGTCGCCTGTCTGGGCGCGCTCTGCCGCTGTGGTGAAGCGGTAGCGGAACACCACGACCCGTAATAATTTCGGCGGTTTCTTGCCTTCAAACGGGTTGTGCGCCAGCAGGTTGGTGATGGCTGGGCGGTTGTCCTGTAATGCCCGCATGAATGGGATGAACCAATAACCAACATCTTCGTTTTGCGGGGGAATGAACCACATCATCCAGTCCAGTCGTGGATGGTGCGGCATGATGAAGGCAGGTGCCCTTTCCAGCGCATCAGGCTTGTAGCGGAACAAATAAGGCTCCCAGTCGATGCCGTCGTAACTGCCCACAATCAGCAGTTCCTGCCGTTCGGTCTGCATGTTCGGGAAGACGTGATAGACATTGCCGATGCCGTAGCGTGGGCCAAGCGTGGTGAATGTATGCAGGGCGTGGGGCAGGGGGCGGTTGCTCAGCATCGACAATGCTGCGTTCAAGCTGATCGCCATGATCAGGATGGCGAATGCGCCTGTCAGGGCTTTCAGCAGCAAGCCGGGTGCGTGAATGCCCGCGCGTATCCTTTCCTGCAAGCGGCTGGACAGCACCCTGCCGACAATTTTATCGTCCAGCAGGAACAGGCAGAGCAATATGGTCAGCAGGTTGATGAAATTGTGGTTGCTGGTCGCCATGATCAACAGTTGCATGATGATGGTGACGATGGCAGCAAAAATGCGGAATGGGCGCGGCAGGAAAATGAAAAATGGCACAATCAGTTCGGCGAAAAAGGCCAAACCCACCCCTGACTTCAGTAGCCACTCCGGTAACTGGTGTGCATACCATGAGCCTATGTGCGGCAGCGGCTGGGTTTCAAAATAATACTTCAGCGTGGTGAAGCTGCTCCACGACGGGTCGCCGCTGGCCAGCTTGGAAAAGCCGGAGAGGAAACGCAGCCGGAACAGCAGCCAGTGATACAGGAAAATCACCAGATGGCTGGGTGCATTCAGCAGGAAAATCGCCAGAAAACCGCATTCCAGCAATAAAAAATCCCACTGGAAACTCATGAATACCTGCCCGGCGTGGTACAGCGACAGATACAGTACGAATAGCAGAATCAGGTTCAGTCGCTGCATACCCAAGCCCAGCAGCAGGGCAACGGCAAGGATAACGCCCATAATGGCAGCGCCCTGCAAGGCCAGCGAGCTGCTGTTGAACCAGAACAGGGTTGGCACTTTCAGCCAGGCGCTATAGCCAAATTCCGTAAACAGATGCTTGAGTAATTCGCCGAAAGGCAGAATGCCGTCCGGGCCAGCCAACCCGTCAATTTGCACGGAGAGTGACAGGAATGCAGCCAGATAGACCAGCGCCAATCCTTTCAGAAATAACCAACTGGTAAGCTGATGATTATTTGCCGGTTCTACCAGCCAGTCCGGCAAATATCTGATTTTCTCCATGTTGCCCTCCGGGGGCGTTCCCGATGGCTGTATCCTGCCGGTTTCCGGGGTGCGGGATCAAGTGTTTGCAATGAGCTGCCCGCGCAGCCATTGTGTGATGCGTTGTTCCAGCCAGTATTCTGCCTGCCACGGCGTGCTACCACTGACAAAACCGACGTGCCCACCGTGTGTGGTCAGTTCCAGTGTCACGCTGTCGCTGAGCATGTCTTGATCGGGTGCGGTGGTCGGGTACATGAAGGGGTCGTCTTGCGCATGAATGATCAGGGTCGGCGTCTGGATGTGCTTGATGAACTGTGCGGAACTGCTGCGGGTGTAGTAGTCGTGTGCGTCCGTAAAGCCGTTCAATGGTGCAGTAATCTGGTCGTCGAAAGCAAAGATCGTTGCCAGTTTGGCGGGGTCGACTTGCAAGGGCTGTTCCCGCTGGCTGAACTTGCGCCGGTAAGCGGCTTTCAGCTTGTTGGTCAGGCAACGTCCATAAATCACGGAAAAGCCCTTTTCCAGCTTGCGTGCGCATTCCTCAAGCTGAAATGGCACAGAAACAGCAACAACTGCCTGCAAGCCCGACTCCGCGCCGCTTTCCCCCGCATATTTGAGGATCAGGTTGCCGCCGAGTGAGAAACCGACAGCGGCATCCGGCATCCTGCCTGTGTTGCGCAGGTGGGCGATCACTTCCGCCACATCCGCCGTCCGCCCGGAATGGTAGCTGCTGGCGTGACGGTTGGGTTCGCCGCTGCATCCGCGCAGGTGCATGAAGACGCTGGCGAAACCCGCTTTGTGCAGGGCCAGCAGCAGGGTCTGGGCGTAATGCGATTGCAGTGAACCTTCCAGCCCATGGATTACCAGCACCAGCGGCGAGCCGGGACGTGGGTAGCTGGCAATGTCGATGAAATCACCGTCGGCCAGTTCCACCCGCTCGTGTTGCAGGTCGAGTTTGGGGCGTGGGCGGAAAAATACCGGCCACAGGGTTTGCAGGTGGGGGGATTTGAGCCACCAGGCGGGGCGGAAGGTGGAGTTGGTTTTCTTGTTCATGTGTCAAGTATAACGGTAATCGGTTGGTATTTGCGGTCAGGTTTTATGTGTACTAATATAAAGTCCTACATCCTACAATTTGGTGGAGACATGCAACACATCATTAATTTGCGTGAAGCGAACCAGTATCTTTCACGCTATATCAGCCAGCTTAAAACAGGCGATGAAGTCGTGATCACGAAACATGGCAAACCCGTTGCTCGGTTGCTACCTGTTATTGAAGAACAGGCGTTGTCCGAAGATCAGCAGGCGGCATTGCAACGTCTACGCGCCCGCAGCCGTAAAGGCTATCATCTGGGTGGGCAAGGCGTTGTCAGGGCTGAACTGCATGAGTGAGTTCCTGCTGACACTGGATACCAATATCCTGCTGTATTCGGTCGACAAGGATGCAGGTGTGAAGCAATATCAAGCGTTGGAAGTAATTGAGCGGGCCGCAATTGAGCAAACCGGCGTGTTGACCTTGCAGGCCTTGAGTGAGTTTTACTTTGCAGCAGTGCGCAAGGGCAAGATGCCTGCTGACGACGCGAGGGCGCAGGTCGAGGACTGGCAGATTCTGTTTCCGACCATTGTTCCGTCCGCGCAGACCCTGGTGAATGCGCTGAAGGTGGTGCATGAACATAACATTCAGTTCTGGGATGCGATGGTGTGGGCAGTGGCCAAGGAGAATGGAGTGAAAACCCTGCTGAGCGAAGATTTCCAGCATGGGCGCGTGTTGGGTGGGGTGCGGTTCGTGAATCCGTTTCTGGAAGTGGCAGGGGTGGCAGAACCCATGACTGAGTATGCGGCTCGTGTCATTCATGCCGAAACTGACATTGTACTTGAGGATGAAACGTTTGAGCGCTTTGTTGAACTTGGCGGGCAGACTACCTCTCCCAGTCGGCCAATTCGGGAAGCCGCCAAGCGCCTTGATGATGAAGGATTCTGAGCGTTAGAGGTGTGAATTTTTCCATCCATAAATGCTATCCTTAACCCATCATAAGCCAATGACCCACCCAGCAAGCCAATGCAGCAGATTTTCATCAGTTACGCCCAGGATCAGGCGCACGGGCAACGCCTCGCGGAGCAAGTGCAGCAGCAGTTGGGCACAGCAGGTTTCGCCGTGTTCCGCGATGTGGGCGGCATTATTCCCGGCACAACGTGGGCGCTTGAAATTGAACGCCAGTTGAAAGCCAGCAAGCTTGTGGTGTTGGTGGTATCAGCCAAGGCATTGAATTCCAGTTGGGTATTTGCCGAATACGACATGGCGCTGGAGCATGGCATCCCGATCATCCCTGTCTTTGCTGAAACACTGTCTGCTCCGTTGTGGTTGCGCCATCTTCAGCGGCTGGATTTTTCCAGTCAGGCCGATTGGCAGGGGTTGGTGCAAGCAATTAACCAGCATATCCAGCAGCCCAATGCTTCTCCGCAACCTGCACCGACATCGCAGCCCAAACAGCCGTCATCGGCTTGGGCAAGCGCTTCGGGTGATGACCAGTACGGGCATTATGCTGATTTGAATGTCAAAGGCGTCATCCAGCGTTTCCGCTGGCTCAGTCCGGGTAAATTCCTGATGGGTTCGCCGCTTTCCGAGCCAGAACGTGGCGATGACGAATTCCTGCATGAAGTCACGCTGAGCCAGGGTTTCTGGCTGGCGGACACCGCTTGTACCCAGGCTTTGTGGCAAGCGGTGATGGGCGGCAACCCGGCCAAATTCAAGGAAACCCCCAATAATCCGGTTGAAAATGTCAGTTGGGATGATGCGCAAGGCTTTATCAAGAAATTGAATTCTCTTGCGGCTGGTTTGCACCTGCGCCTGCCGATGGAAGCAGAGTGGGAATATGCCTGCCGGGCAGGGACGGGCACCCGCTATTCTTTCGGTAATGACATTACAAAGCAGCAAGTGAATTACAATAAAAATGTGGGACAAACTGTCCCGGTCAAATCCCTTCCAGCCAATCCGTGGGGTTTGTACGAAATGCACGGCAATGTCTGGGAATGGTGTCAGGACTGGTACGGTTCTTATCCGGCGGAGCCGGTAGTTGACCCGCAAGGGTCACAGTCAGACTTTTTCCGCGTGTTGCGCGGTGGCTCTTGGTTCTACAACGGCAGGTCCTGCCGTTCTGCTGATCGCCACCGCGACGATCCGGGTTTTCGCCGCAGCCTCTACGGTTTTCGCCTGGCCCGAGGTCTTTGAGCTCAGTCCGGTCAGGAGCAGGCCAGCAGCCGATTGGGAGCCGCGCGCCGGGCGCGTGGGGCACAAGCGGGGGATGGACTGCGTGGCCAGTGCGGAGAATGCTCCCCCTCGCCCGCTTGGCGGGAGAGGGGGGCGGGGGGTGAGGGTTGCCGCCGCTGTGCGGCGGCGATTTTGGCGTATGGCAAAACCCGCCTTTCCCCTATATCATCCCCCATTTACATTCCCAAGCCGGAAGCACGCATGAGCCAATACTGGAGCAAGCTGGTACACGACCTCGACCCGTATGTGCCGGGTGAGCAGCCCAAAGACCAGCGCTACATCAAGCTGAACACCAACGAATGCCCATACCCGCCGTCACCGCAAGCGCTGGCAGCGATCCACGCGGCGGCAGACGACACCTTGCGGCTCTACCCCGACCCGAACGCGGATGTGCTTAAGGATGCTATTGCTGACTACTACGGTGTGACCCGCGCCAACGTATTTGCCGGTAACGGTTCGGATGAAGTGCTGGCACATGTTTTCTGCGGCCTGCTCAAGCACGACAAACCGCTGTTGTTCCCTGACATCAGTTACAGCTTCTACCCGGTCTACGCCAACCTCTACCAGATAGATGTGAAGCAAGTCCCGCTGCGGGAAGACTTCCGTCTGTGCCTGGGTGATTACTCGGTAGATAACGGCGGCATCATTTTCCCCAACCCCAACGCACCGACCAGTATGGCGGTCGGGCTGGAAGCAATCGAAGCCCTGTTGCAAACCTACCCCGATTCCGTGGTGGTGGTGGACGAAGCTTACGTCGACTTCGGTGGTGAAACCGCCATTCCCCTGACAGCGAAATACCCGAACCTGCTGGTAGTGCAAACCTTCTCCAAATCCCGCTCGCTGGCCGGATTACGGGTCGGTTTCGCCGTCGGGCATCCCGACCTGATCAATGCGCTGGAACGGGTGAAAAACTCCTTCAACTCCTACCCGCTGGGGCGCATGGTGATTGCCGGAGCCGCCGCCGCCATGCGCGACAAGGACTATTTCGAGCAAACCCGCCAGAAAATCATCGCCACCCGTGAAACCAGCGTGCAGAAACTGATGGAACTTGGGTTCACCGTGCTGCCTTCCGCCGCCAACTTCGTGTTTGCCCGCCCGCCAGCCGGTAACGCTGAAGAAATCTACCTGAAGCTGAAGCAGCGCGGTGTACTGGTGCGCTATTTCAACAAGCCACGTATCAACGAATACCTGCGCATCACCATCGGCACTGATAAAGAAATGGCTGAATTCCTGCGGATACTTTCCGACCTATGAACCTCTACGAACTCGAAACCCACCTCAACCAATTGCTGAACATCGGCAAATTCCGCGACTACGGCCCCAACGGCCTGCAAGTCGAGGGCAGGGCAGAGGTACAAAAGATCGTCACTGGCGTGAGCGCCACTCAGGAGCTGCTGGATGCTGCTGTCGAGCTTAACGCCGATGCCGTACTCGTCCATCACGGCTATTTCTGGAAAAACGAATCGCCGGTCATTCGTGGCATGAAAAAGCGCCGTATTGCGACCCTGCTCAAGCACGACATCAGCCTATTCGGTTACCATCTGCCGCTGGATGCGCACCCGGAACTTGGCAATAATGCCCAACTGGCCAAATTACTCGGCATCCAGAACGAAGGTGTGATGGATGAGCGCGAACTGCAAGGCGTCGGCAATATTGGCTCACTGCCGGAGCCGCAATCGCTGGAAGCTTTCGGTAAACATGTTGCAAACGTATTGGGGCGTGAACCTTTGTTGATCTCCGCTGGTGATCAGCCCATCCGCCGCATCGCCTGGTGCACTGGCGGGGCGCAAGGCTATATCCAGCAAGCGTTTGATCTGGGGATGGATGCTTACCTCAGTGGCGAAATTTCCGAACACACCGTGCACAGCGCCCGTGAAAATGGCATCCACTACATCGCAGCCGGACACCATGCAACCGAACGCTACGGCATCAAGGCGCTGGGCGAATATCTGGCTAAAACCTTTGGTTTTGAGCACCTCTTTCTCGATTTGAACAACCCTGCATAAGACAGGTTATTTCAGCTTTTTTGTGCTATCATGCCCGCGCTTTTCCAGTTGAGTGGATTTGCTGAGATTCATGACCTAAATCAATGTGACCTTAGGTGTTGCTATGAGTAGCGCAATTACGCTTGATTTTGCTCATGAGTTCGGACATTCTACGGTGTCTTTTAGCATTTGCTAATATGGGCATGTGCTGTGCAGATATGCAAAAATTCAGTGCTTTTGCAAGTGGTTTTTTATCGCGTGCAAGGGTGCATCTTGTGTTTTGATTATTTGGGAGAGAGCAAACGATGGCAAACTCTGGTGTAGACAAGAGCCGTCGCCGCTTCCTGATTGCCGCCACATCTGTGGTTGGTGCAGCAGGTACGGCAGCGCTTGCGGCCCCCTTCATTGCTTCATGGAACCCCAGTGCGCGTGCACTGGCAGCCGGTGCGCCGGTTGAGGTTTCAGTAAGCAAGGTTGAGCCGGGCCAATTGATTCGCGTTATCTGGCGCGGCAAACCGGTATGGATTGTAAACCGTACCAAGGAAATGCTGGATAGCCTGTCAAGTCTTGATGGCAGCATGAAAGACCCGAATTCCGACAACCTCAAGCAGCAGCCGGAATACGCCAGGAATCCTGCCCGTACCCGTGAAGGTAAAGAGCAGTATCTGGTTCTGGTGGGTATTTGTACGCATCTGGGTTGCTCGCCGACTTACCGTCCTGAGCTGGCTCCTGCCGATCTGGGTGCGGACTGGAAAGGCGGTTGGTACTGCCCGTGCCACGGTTCCAAATTTGACCTCGCTGGTCGCGTTTACAAGAATGTACCAGCCGGTGCTAACCTTGAAGTGCCTCCGTACTACTTCAAAGATGATAACACTGTCCTGATCGGTGAAGATGGAGGTAAAGCATAATGGCAGAGCGTCCGCAACATAATTACACAGGCTTCTTGGGTTGGGTCGAAGACCGTTTCCCGCTGATGGAAACCTGGCAAGCGCATTTGGCTGGCTACTACGCACCAAAAAACTTTAACTTCTGGTATTTCTTCGGTTCACTGGCGATGCTGGTGCTGGTAATCCAGATTGTGTCTGGTCTGTTCCTGGCGTTCCACTACAAACCGGATACCAGTTTGGCATTTGCTTCCGTCGAATACATCATGCGTGATGTGCCGGGTGGCTGGTTTATCCGCTACATGCACTCCACGGGTGCTTCTGCGTTCTTTATCGTGGTGTACCTGCACATGTTCCGTGGCCTGATTTATGGGTCTTACAAAGGCAAGCGTGAGCTGATCTGGTTGATCGGTATGGCGATTTACCTGGCATTGATGGCAACGGCTTTCATGGGCTATTTGCTGCCTTGGGGCCAGATGTCTTACTGGGGGGCGCAGGTTATCATCAACCTGTTTAACACTATCCCGGTAATTGGCGAAGGTTTGTCTACCTGGATTCGTGGTGACTTCGTACTCGGTGATGCAACCCTGAACCGTTTCTTTGCACTGCACTTCTTCCTGCCTTCCTTGGTGTTGCCTGCACTGGTGTTCGTCCACATCGTGGCGTTGCACGCAGTCGGTTCCAATAACCCGGATGGCGTTGAAATCAAGAAAGGCCCGAAAGGCAACCGTTGGAGCGACACTGCCCCGACTGATGGTATTCCGTTCCACCCTTACTACTCTGTTAAAGACATTCTGGGTGTGGTGGTATTCCTGATTGGTTTCTTTGCGATCCTGTTCTTTGCGCCGGAAGGTGGTGGCTACTTTATGGAAGCCCCCAACTTTGAACCTGCCAATGCGCTGAAAACACCGCTGCACATTGCGCCGGTATGGTACTTCACGCCGTTCTACACCGTTTTGCGTGCCATTCCTGACCCGTTTTTCGGTACCTTGGCGATGTTTGCGGCGATTGCGGTGCTGTTCGTGCTGCCGTGGATCGACCGTAACCCGATCAAATCCTGGCGCTACCGTACCAGCGCACACAAGATCAACCTGATCCTGTTTGCTGTGGTATTCCTAGTATTGGGCTGGATGGGTGTTGAGGCGGTAACTCCGGCCTTCAAGGAACTGGGAACCCGTATGACACAAATCTACTTCATCTTCTTTGTGGTGCTGTGGATTCATAGCAACCCGTCGAAAGCGAAGTATGTCATGTGGTTCGGTATCCTGCTGGCGGCTGTAGTCGGTTACGACATCGTGTTCCGCTATACCCCAGGTGATGCCGGAGCGACTTCCCAGATGCTGATGCAATTCATTTGGCCAGTCGGCTACTTGGCCCTGACACTGTTGCTGCCTGCTTTCAAAGCTAGCTGTAACGAGGAAAAGCCGGTTCCTGAGCGTGTAACAGGTCACTAAAGGAGTGCGAAACATGAAAAAGTTTATTGCAAGTGTAATGTTCGCACTTTCAGCTACCCTGATGGCTACTACGGTCATGGCCAGTGGTGGTGTGGAACTGGAACATGCGAATGTGGATATCCACAACAAGGACAGTCTGCAACGTGGCGTCAAGTATTATGTCAACTACTGCATGGGCTGCCATTCCCTGAACTACAGCCGTTACAACCGTATTGCCAACGATCTGGGGTTGACCGATGAGCAGGCTGCAAAAAACCTGATCTTTACCCGTGACGACAATGGCGACCTGCACAAAACCGGTGCGTTGATGAAGAACGGTATGTCCCAGAAGCAGTCTGCTGAGTGGTTCGGTGCTCCGCCGCCAGATTTGACCCTGGTTGGCCGTTCACGTGGTCCTGACTGGATTTACAGCTACCTGAAAGCGTTCTACGTCGATCCAACCCGCCCCATGGGTGTGAACAATACCGTGTTCCCGAACGTCGGTATGCCTCACGTCCTGTGGGAGCTGCAAGGCTTGCAGGAAAAGCATTGCACCAAGGAAGGCGAAGGCGAGCATGCTGTCGAGCATTGCGAACTGAAAACGGTTAAAGCCGGTAGCATGACGCCTGCTGAATACGACCAGACTGCACGCGACCTTACCAACTTCCTCGCGTATGTTGGTGAACCGGCAGCCCTGAATCGTACTACCTACGGTGTTTTCACACTGTTGTTCCTGGGTTTGTTCGCGATTATTGCGTACTTCCTGAAGAAGGAATACTGGAAGGATGTTCATTAATCCTCATCCGGTATAACACCTCCAAGCCACTCTGTAGTAATATAGGGTGGCTTTTTTATTTCCGTTCAGGGAGTCTCGCTTATATGGCTTCGCTTTCCAGCCGAAGATCTGTAATGACATTGTTTTCAGCACCTGACTGTGCCGACAGTCACCGGGTGCGTATTGTTCTGGCAGAAAAAGACATTACTGTCGATATTTTGAATATCAATCCAGACAACAAGCCGGAAGAGCTGGCTGAGTTCAATCCTTATAACACTACGCCTACACTGCTTGACCGCGATCTGGTGCTGTACGATGCGCGCATCATCATGGAATACCTGGATGAGCGTTTCCCGCATCCACCGTTGATGCCGGTTGACCCGGTAACACGGGCACATTCCCGTCTGGCACTGTTCCGCATCGAAAAGGACTGGTTCTCGCTGGTGCACGACATTGAGCATGGCAATGAGGCAAGCTCGACGCAGGCACGCAAAATCCTGCGTGAAAGTGTGCTGTCCGCTGCTGAAGTGTTTTCCGTCAAGCCTTTCTTCCTGAGCGATGATTTCTCGCTGGTGGATTGCACCATCGCACCCATCCTGTGGCGTTTGCCCAAGTACGGCATTGACGTACCGGAGAAGCAGGGCAAGCCTATCCTGAAGTACATGGATCGTGTGTTTTCGCGGGATGCATTCCAGCAGTCCTTGAGCAAGGTTGAAAAATCTATCCGCCCATGAGTACTACACCAAAACGTCCTTACCTGTTGCGCGCCTTCTATGAGTGGATCGTGGACAACAATATGACGCCACACATTCTGGTGGATGCGCGTTCCAGCGAGGTCAGTGTGCCGCGCCAGTTCGTCAAGGATGGCAACATTGTGTTGAATGTCAGCATGACCGCCGCCAACAACCTGATGATGGATAACGACAAAATGACCTTCAGCGCCCGCTTCGGCGGCAAGGCGTTTTCCATCTGGTTGCCGATGTGGTCGATCATGGCGATTTATTCACGCGAAACGCAGGAAGGTATCAGCTTCCCGCCGGATGAATACACCGATAGCACGGAATATCTGGCAGATGCTGGTCAAACTACTCCGGCTTCTGCGCCAGTGTCACTGGCAGCTGTCGCTGGTACGGCAGTGACGGAAGCAGATACAGGTACGGGAGAGGCTGATGCTGACGACGGTCAGGATGAACCGCCGCCGCCCAAGCCGACCAAACGTCCAGCCTTGCGGGTGGTGAAATAGGCTCATGCTGTCGCTGATTGCCGCCATGGCGCACGGACGGGTCATTGGTCTTGATGGTAAAATGCCATGGCATTTACCCGCTGATTTCGCCTGGTTCAAGCATAATACCCTCGGCAAGCCCATCGTGATGGGGCGTAAAACTTGGGATTCGATTGGCCGGGCGTTGCCGGGGCGGCGCAATCTGGTGATTTCACGCGATGAAAGTTTCCAGCCTGTTGGGGCAGAACGTGTCGCTTCCCCTGATGAGGTTGAAACGCTGCTGGCAGATGTGCCAGAAATCATGATTGTGGGTGGCGCACAGGTTTACCAGCATTTTTTGCCCAAGGCGCAACGACTGTATCTGACCCTGATTGATGTTGAGTTGCCGGGCGATACTTTTTTCCCTGATTATGTTGAGGCTGATTGGTGTGAAGTGTCGCGTAGCGAACATCCAGCCGATACAAAAAACCCTTACCCTTGTTCCTTCCTGATTCTTGAACGGAAATCCTGACTCCAAGGAGACTCTGCCCATGAGTTCACTGCTGATCGTCAACGCAAATCTGGTCAACGAAGGGCAGATTACCAATAGTGATGTGCTGATCCGTAACGGACGCATCGAAGCCATTGGCAATAACCTGTCTGGCAGCGGTGCAGTCGTGCTGGATGCTGCGGGCCGTTACCTGTTGCCCGGCATGATTGATGATCAGGTGCATTTCCGCGAGCCTGGCATGACCCACAAGGCTGATATGGCCAGCGAAAGCAGGGCAGCGGTGGCGGGTGGCATCACCAGTTTCATGGATATGCCCAACACCATTCCGAATACGCTGACCTCCGACATCCTCAACGACAAGAAACGACTGGCGGAAGGCCGTTCAGTGGGTAATTACGCTTTCTACCTGGGTGCATCCAACGACAATCTGGAAGCGATCAAGGCGCTTGATCCGAAAGATGCCTGCGGAATCAAGGTGTTCATGGGCGCATCTACTGGCAACATGCTGGTCGATGACCCGGATGTGCTGGAACAGATTTTTACCCACGCGCCGACCCTGATTGCCGCCCATTGCGAAGATACGCCGACCATTCTGGAGAACGAGGAAAGCTATCGCGGTATTTACGGCGACAATATTCCGTTCAACCTGCATCCTGTTATCCGCAGCGAGGCAGCCTGTTTCAAGTCATCCTCACTGGCGATGGAACTGGCGCAACGTTGTGGTACACGCCTGCACATCCTGCATATTTCCACCGCGAAAGAAGCGGAGATGTTTTCCGACCGACCGCTGAAAGACAAGATGATTACGGCAGAGGCTTGTGTCCATTTCCTGCATTTTGCCGATGAGGATTACGCAGCCAAGGGAGCGTTGATCAAGTGCAACCCGGCAATCAAGACTGCCGAAGACCGCGCCGGTATCATTCAGGCGTTGATGGACGGGCGGCTGGATGTAATTGGCACTGACCACGCGCCGCACACCTGGGATGAAAAGCAGAACAGCAGCTATTTCAAGGCTCCATCCGGTCTGCCGTTGGTACAACACGCCATGCAAACTTTGCTGGAACATTACCACGATGGTATTTTCTCGCTGGAATTCATTGTCGAAAAGACCAGCCACGCTGTTGCCGACATGTTCAATATCAAGCAGCGCGGTTACATCCGCGAAGGCTACTGGGCTGACCTGACGCTGGTCGATCTGGAGAAACCGTTCCTCGCTACCCACGCCAACAGCCTGTCGAAATGCGGCTGGACGCCGTTTGACGGTTTCGAGTTCCGTTCCAGCATTGCCGCCACCATTGTGAACGGCCAACTGGTATGGAAAGACGGCAAGCTGATCGATGTTGCTCCGCTGGGGATGGCGCTGGAATTCGACCGTTAAGGTGTTCACATGACTCCCGGTATCAATGTCGCCAAGCAAGCCAAAATTGCTTTTCAGGTGCATGAATACACGCATGACCCTGATGCCGAGTCCTACGGCCTGGAAGCTTCCGACAAGCTGGGAATTGCGCCGGAACGGGTGTTCAAGACGCTCGTCGTCAGTCTGGATGGCAAGGCACTGGCGGTTGGCGTCGTGCCTGTTGCTGCCATGCTCAGCACGAAATCAATGGCTAGGGCTGCCGGAGCGAAGAAGGCCGAAATGGCCGACAAGGCCGAAGTGGCGCGTTCCACTGGCTACGTACTCGGCGGCGTCAGTCCATTGGGGCAGAAGAAGCGGTTGAAAACCGTGATTGATGCATCTGCCCAAAACTTTCCGACCATTTATGTCAGTGCTGGGCGTCGTGGTCTGGAAATTGAACTGGCTCCGCAGGACTTGTGCAAGCTGACAGGGGGGCTGTTTGCCGATATTGCGCAACAGGTATATAAGCTCTAATTTGGCCGTGCCATTTATAGCAAAACGAGTGCGTTATAGACGCCATTAAGCCTTCGGCCTTTTTGATTCGCTTGCGCATCGCACAGTATGTGACGTTGATCAGTTGGAAGATCTTTCGGTATTTTGCAGAAAATCTCCATCTCAAAAGGATTTCCCGATTTCACCCAGTTCTTTAGGTAAATCCATTGTGCAGAGTGGTTTGTTCGCGAAGAGAATATCCCGTAGGAACTGCTTCTGATTTTATTCTGGATTTTACTGGTGACCTGAAATCTGAAGATTTTGGGGATATTGAACTCAAAGAGAACCTCTCCGCCAAGATCAAGCTCTTGTTGTTTATGCGTGTTAAATGTTGTGGGGTAAATCCCGAGAAGCTCCATGCCTGTAGCGGGTAGCCTGATCTGGATGAGCACCCGGTCAGCTTTTTGGTAGGTCTTCCGCTTTTCTGTCCATGAAAGATCCTGATAATGAAGCAGCTCTATTGGTGCGACTGAGAATAGAAAAATCTCATGGTTTCTTGGATCGAATTTCGTTCCAGTAAATAAAGATGTTTTCATTTCCTCACTGAGTGTATCAAGATCGACTCTTTGTGCCCTGTTTGATACCTCTAGTTTGAACGGCCCGTATGACATGATATGTTTCTCCTTTGTTCGTTAAGCAATTTTTGTTGAATCAGGGTGAACACGGTGTCTCCCTACTGGAGTAATTGCCAACACATCGGGTAACGGCATGTCATGATTTATCTACAATGATGAATTGCGCCGCGAACAAAATACAGCGCCTCCTTTTGCGGCATAGATCATTGCAGGCATGCTCAACGTTCTTTGCTTATAATCAGGTTTGTCCCCAAGTATGAACCCTTTTCCTGCTGCCACTCACGGCACTTTGCTGCTGCTGCCCTGAGCGGCTTGCCCCTGTTAAGTTTCACTGCTGATGGGAGCATTCTATCGTACACCTTGTAAGCTAAATAATTTCCGTTTATGGGAATAAGCTGAGGAAGCCTTTGGGGGAACCCTTAAAAAATCTGAATCAGACCAGATATAAAATAATAATAGTCCTGGCAAAATCTGGTTGTTTCCTTGATTTCCCGCTATTGCTTCGGAAAATCAAGTTGACTAATTTTTATCCTTGCCTTTTGATCATCCAGTGCTGGTCTATCTGAATTATCGCAATTTATGGTTAAAAACATGCAAATTGCCAATAATCAGGTGATCGGCATGCGGTGCTAACACGGCATCAATGTAGGCTTGATCTTTTACAGACTTGATCCAGTTAGCGTGTTGTAGCGCATCGGCCAGCACAATCGCGGTGCGGGTTTTGCCGTTGCCTGCGCGGCGGGTGTTGGCTTCGACTCCGCTCAGCCAACGGGTAGTGCCGTTCCCTGAGCGGAGTCGAAGGGAACAGGGGGCAGGGAACAGTTGTTCTTATTCCCCCTCTACCGCTCAGCGGGAGAGGGGGCCAGGGGGGGGAAGGTCTTCTTACTGAATCACGCCCTTCTCACGCAGCAGATTCTCAATCTCCGGCATGATGCTCACATCATCAATGGTCGACGGAACCGCATACGGCTGACCATTCACCATCTGCCGCATGCTTTTACGCAGGATTTTGCCCGAACGTGTCTTCGGCAGGCGTTTGACGATGTAGGTGTCCTTGTAGCACGCAATCGCGCCGATGCTGCTACGGATCAACTGCACCAGTTCCTTGCTCAGCGTCGCTTCGTCGATGTCTGCGCCGGTTTTCAGCACTACCAGACCCATCGGAATCTGCCCTTTCAGGTCATCATCACGCGCTACCACTGCGCACTCGGCAACCATTGGGTGACTGCCCACGACTTCTTCCATCTCGCCAGTAGACAGGCGGTGGCCAGCAACGTTGATAACATCGTCGACACGACCCATAACGAATACATAGCCGTCTTCGTCGATGTAGCCGCCGTCACCGCTGGCATAATAGCCGTCAAAGGTTTGCAGGTAGCTGGACTTGAACTTTTCCACGTCACCCCACACGGTCGCCAGACAGCTTGGTGGCAGTGGCAGTTTGAGCGCGATGTAACCCTGTTCACCAGTTGGCAGTTCCTGGCCATTTTCGTCCAGAATCTGCACATTGAAACCAGGCGTCGGGACGGTGGAGGAGCCCAGCTTGACCGGCATTGGCTCAACCCCTTGCAGGTTGGCGGTAATGCCCCAGCCGGTTTCGGTCTGCCACCAGTGGTCGATGACCGGCTTGCCGCTTTGTGCCATCAGCCATTCCTGGGTTGGCGGGTCGAGACGCTCGCCAGCGGAGAAAATGGTCAGCAGCTTGCTGAGGTCATATTTCTTCAGCATTTCGGCGTTTGGATCATCCTTCTTGATGGCGCGGAAGGCAGTCGGTGCAGTGAACAGCGCCTTGACGCCGTATTCTTCGCAAATGCGCCAGAAAGCACCCGCGTCCGGGGTCATGATTGGCTTGCCTTCGTACACGATGGTGGTGCAGCCGTGCAACAGCGGGCCGTAAACGATGTAGGAATGGCCGACTACCCAGCCCACGTCGGATGCTGCCCAATACACATCGCCCGGCGCTACGTTGTAAATGGCGCTCATGCTGTAGTTCAGGGCCACGGCATGGCCGCCGTTTTCACGCACCACGCCTTTCGGCTTGCCGGTGGTGCCGGAAGTGTAGAGGATGTAGAGCGGATCAATGCCCTTGACCGGTACGCAATCAGCGGGTTCAGCCGTTGCCATCAGCGTGTTCCAGTCGTGGTCACGGCCTTCGATCAGTGAAGCGGTTGCTTGCGGGCGCTGGAAGATGATGCAGCTTTGCGGCTTGTGGGAAGATAGATCGATGGCTTTGTCCAGCAGCGGCTTGTATTCGATGACTTTCTTGATCTCGATACCGCAGGAAGCGGTAATCATCACTTTCGGTTGTGCATCTTCAATGCGTTGTGCCAGCTCGGGAGCCGCAAAACCACCGAATACCACAGAATGGATAGCACCCAGCCGCGCCGTCGCCAGCATGGAAATCACCGCTTCCGGGATCATCGGCATGTAAATGATGACGCGGTCGCCTTTTTCCACACCCAGACCAGCCAGCATCCCGGCAGTTTTGGCGACTGCATCGCGCAGTTCGCGGTAGGTGTATTTGGCTTTGGTGTCGGTAACAGGCGAATCATAAATGATGGCGATATTGTCGCCGCGCCCGTTTTCGACGTGGTAATCCAGCGCCATGTAGGCGGTGTTCATTTCACCATCGGCGAACCAGTGGTAAATGCCGTGTTCGTCCTGTGACAGGATTCTTTCAGGGAATTTGTACCAACTCAGGGATTCGGCCTTGTCTTTCCAGAACCCTTCCGGGTCTTTCATCGAACGTTCGTATTCGGCTTTGTAACTCATCTTTTCTCTCCTCCTCAAATTTAGAAACTGTCGCCCGGAATGCGTACCCAGCCTTCCATCAACACCCGCGCACTGCGGCTCATCACGACTTTTTCCACTTTCCAGTCACCGTTGGTGGCACTCGCGGCAGCGCCCACTTTCAAGGTACCGGAAGGGTGTCCGAAGGTCACGACACTGCGGTCACCACCACCTGCGGCGAGGTTGACCAATGTGCCGGGAATGGCAGCGGCAGTACCGATAGCAACAGCAGCAGTACCCATCATTGCATGATGCAGTTTGCCCATCGACAAGGCGCGAACGTTCAAATCAATGTCGGTTGCGTTGATCTGCTTACCGCTGGATGATACATAGGCTTGCGGCTTGCCAACAAACGCCACTTTAGGCGTGTGCTGACGGCCTGCGGCTTCAGCAACATCATTGATCAAACCCATTTTCAGCGCACCGTAAGCACGGATGGTTTCAAACATTGCCAGTGCTTTCGGGTCGCCATTGATGGCTTCCTGCAATTCGCAGCCGGTGTAACCGATGTCTGCCGCATTCAGAAATACGGTCGGGATACCAGCATTGATCATGGTAGCCTGGAAGGTGCCAACACCCGGCACTTCCAGCTCATCCACCAGATTGCCAGTAGGGAACATGGCGTCAGTGGCGTCCACCGGGCTAATGAATTCCACTTGCACTTCTGCCGCCGGGAAGGTCACGCCATCCAGCTCGAAATCGCCGGTTTCCTGCACTTCGCCATTGGTCATCGGCACGTTGGCAATAATGGTTTTCTGGATGTTTTTCTGCCAGATGCGTACCACGGCAATGCCGTTTTGCGGGACGCGCCCGGCATCCACCAAACCGTTATTGATGGCAAATGAGCCAACCGCAGCGGTTAAATTGCCGCAGTTGCCGCTCCAGTCGACGAAAGGCTTGTCGATGGCAACCTGCCCAAACAGGTAATCCACGTCATGGTCGGGTTGTTCGCTTTTCGCCAGAATCACGGTCTTGCTGGTGCTGGAAGTTGCGCCACCCATGCCGTCGGTTTGTTTGCCGTAAGGGTCGGGGCTACCGATCACGCGCAGCAATAATGCATCACGCGCTGCACCGGGGACTTGCGCCACTTCCGGCAAGTCGGTCAGGTTGAAAAACACACCTTTCGATGTGCCGCCACGCATATACGTAGCGGGGATTTTGATTTGTGGAACTTGGGACATTACGCATCTGCTCCTTCGAGGAAGTCCTGCGCAAAGCGTTGCAATACACCACCTGCGTTGTACACCCGTACTTCCGCCGCAGTATCCAAACGGCAGGTGACCGGAATGCGCACGGTTTCGCCGTTTCTGCGATGCATCACCACGGTCAAGTCAGCGCGTGGCGCGAGTTCACCTTCCACATCATAGCTTTCGGTGCCGTCGATGGCGTAAGTCTTGCGCGTTTCACCAGCCTTGAACTCCAGCGGCAGCACGCCCATCCCAACGAGGTTGGTACGGTGGATGCGCTCGAAACCTTCCGCCATAATCGCTTCGACACCCGCCAGACGCACGCCTTTGGCAGCCCAGTCACGGCTGGAACCTTGACCGTAATCCGCACCCGCCACAATGATCAGCGGTTGCTTGCGTTCCATGTAGGTTTCGATCGCTTCCCACATGCGCATGACTTTGCCTTCTGGCTCAACCCGCGCCAAAGAACCTTGCTTGACGTTGCCATCCACCACTGCCATTTCATTGATCAGCTTGGGGTTGGCGAAGGTGGCACGTTGCGCCGTCAGGTGGTCGCCACGGTGGGTGGCGTAAGAGTTGAAGTCTTCTTCCGGCAAGCCCATTTTGTGCAGGTATTCACCTGCCGCACTGTTCATCATGATCGCGTTGGAAGGCGACAGGTGGTCAGTGGTGATATTGTCGGGCAACACGGCTAACGGCAGCATCCCTTTCAGGGTGCGCTCACCTGCCAATGCACCTTCCCAGTAAGGGGGGCGGCGGATGTAGGTGGACATAGGCCGCCAGTCATACAACGGGCTTTTTGCCTGTTCGATCACACCGAGGTCAAACATCGGGATGTAGATTTGTTTGAACTGTTCTGGCTTAACGCTGGCTGCAACGATTGCGTCGATTTCTTCGTCAGCAGGCCAGATGTCTTTGAGCGTGATGGGGTTGCCGGATGCGTCCGTACCCAGTGCGTCTTTCTCGATGTCGAAACGGATTGTGCCTGCAATCGCGTAAGCCACTACCAGCGGCGGGGACGCGAGGAACGCTTGTTTCGCATACGGGTGGATACGCCCGTCAAAGTTACGGTTGCCAGACAGGACAGCGGTTGCGTACAAGTCACGGTCAATGATTTCTTGCTGGATAACCGGGTCGAGTGCGCCTGATATGCCGTTACAGGTGGTGCAAGCAAACGCGACGATGCCAAAGCCCAGTTGTTCCAGTTCCGTCAGCAAACCGGCTTCTTTCAGGTACAACTCGGCAACTTTGGAACCCGGTGCGAAAGACGATTTCACCCACGGCTTGCGTACCAGACCCAGCTTGTTGGCATTGCGTGCCAGCAAGGCGGCGGCAACCACGTTGCGTGGGTTGGAGGTGTTGGTGCAAGACGTAATCGCAGCAATGATGACCGCGCCATCCGGCATTTTGCCTTCAGCTTCTTCGGCTTGCGCCGCTGCCAGATTCACCGCAATGCCGCGTTCTGCCAAGTCAGACGTTGGCAAGCGACGATGCGGGTTGGAAGGCCCTGCCATATTACGTACCACGGTAGACAGATCGAACTCCAGTACACGCGGGTATTTTGCGTTCACCAGTGCATCCGCCCATAGCCCCGTGGTTTTGGCGTAGTTTTCAACCAGTGCAACTTGCTCAGGTTCGCGCCCGGTCAGTTTCAGGTAGTCGATGGTTTGTTCGTCGATGTAGAACATGCCCGCCGACGCGCCGAATTCCGGGGTCATATTGGAAATGGTGGCACGGTCGCCGATGGTGAGGTTTTTCGCTCCTTCGCCGAAGAATTCCAGCCAAGCGGAAACGACACGCTCTTTGCGCAGGAATTCGGTGATCGCCAGCACGATGTCGGTGGCGGTGATGCCGGGTTGACGTTTGCCGGTCAGTTTCACGCCGATAATGTCGGGCAGGCGCATCATGGAAGGTAGGCCCAGCATGACAGTTTCGGCTTCCAGCCCACCCACACCAATCGCGATAACGCCGAGCGCGTCAACGTGTGGCGTGTGGCTGTCAGTGCCGACGCAAGTGTCAGGGAAGGCCACGCCGTCACGCGCTTGAATCACTGGAGACATTTTCTCCAGATTGATCTGGTGCATGATGCCGTTGCCAGCAGGAATCACGTCCACGTTCTTGAATGCGGTTTTCGTCCACTCGATGAAGTGGAAACGGTCTTCGTTACGACGGTCTTCGATAGCGCGGTTTTTGGCAAAGGCATCGGGGTCAAAACCGCCGCATTCGACTGCCAGCGAGTGGTCAACAATCAACTGGGTGGGAACGACCGGGTTAACTTTCGCCGGGTCGCCGCCTTGGTCGGCAATCGCGTCACGCAAACCAGCCAGGTCAACCAGCGCGGTTTGACCGAGGATGTCGTGGCAGACCACGCGGGCGGGATACCACGGGAAATCGAGGTCTTGCTTGCCTTCGATGAGCTGTTTCAGGGAATCAGTCAGCATGTCGGGTTCGCAACGGCGTACCAGTTGTTCTGCCAAGACGCGGGACGTGTACGGCAGGGTTTCGTAGCTGCCCGGTTGGATGGCTTCGATGGCGGCGCGGGTGTCGAAGTAGTCCAGCGTTGTGTTGGGTAACGGTTTACGGTATTGAGTATTCATAGTGTCCTGATTTTTGCTGTCCGAAGAGGGCGTATGCAATACGCCCCTACAGGAGATGTTCTGCGTAGGGGCGTATTGCATACGCCCTCTTTGCTACGGCATTGTTCACCCACGTTCTGCCAGCGGCGCAAACGCCAGATTCTCTGGCCCCACGTAATTCGCACTCGGGCGAATAATCTTGCCGTCTTCGCGCTGCTCGATTACGTGCGCACCCCAGCCAGTGACGCGGGAAATGACGAAAATCGGCGTGAACATGTCGGTCGGTACACCCATTTGCCCGTAGGAAACCGCAGAGAACCAGTCGAGGTTCGGGAACATTTTCTTCAGTTCCCACATGGTGGATTCCAGGCGGTCGGCGATGTCGTACATCTTCATGTCGCCGTTTTCTTCGGCAAGTTGCTTGGCAACGCGCTTGATGACCACGTTACGCGGGTCAGCAATGGTGTAAACCGGGTGACCAAAACCGATGACAATTTCCTTTTTGGCAACCCGCGCGCGGATGTCGGCTTCGGCTTCATCAGCACTGTTGTAGCGGGTCTGGATGCGTTGCGCTTCTTCGTTAGCGCCACCGTGTTTGGGGCCACGCAATGCGCCGATTGCACCGGTGATGCAGGAATACATATCGGAATTCGTGCCAGCAATGACGCGGGCGGCGAAGGTGGAGGCGTTGAATTCATGCTCTGCGTACAGGATCAGCGAGGTGTGCATCGCACGTACCCATGACTCACTCGGCTTTTCGCCGTGCAGCAGGTGCAGGAAATGCCCGCCGACGGTTTCGTCATCGGTTTCGACCTCGATCACCTTGCCGTTGATGGCGTAGTGATACCAATACAGCAGCATGGAACCGAAGCTGGCAATCATGCGGTCGATGATATTGCGGGCATCGGCAGCGGGGTGGTGTTCCTTTTCCGGCATACATGCGCCGAGCACGGAACAGCCGGTGCGCATCACATCCATCGGGTGGGTGGAGGGTGGCAGGGCTTCGAGTGCTTGCTTGACGGGCATCGGCAGGCCGCGCAGCGATTTCAGCTTGCGCTTGTAAGCTTTGAGTTCGGATGCGTTTGGCAGTTTGCCATGCACGATCAGGTGGGCGATTTCCTCAAATTCGGCCTGTTCGGCGAAGTCGAGAATGTCGTAGCCACGGTAGTGCAGGTCGTTGCCAGTGCGGCCTACGGTGCAGATGGCGGTATTGCCTGCGGCTGTGCCGGACAGGGCGACGGATTTCTTGGCTTTGGGTAAAACTTGCTCTGACATACTTGCTCCTCTTTATTCCGCGCCTTTCTCGGCAAACAATTGGTCTAACTTCTGTTCAAATGCGTGGTAGCCGATGGTGTCGTACAGCTCCATGCGGGTCTGCATGGTGTCGATCACGCTTTGTTGCGTGCCTTCATTCAGCAGGTGGGTGTAAACGTTTTCAGCCGCCTTGCACATGGCGCGGAAGGCGCTCAGTGGGTACAGCACCAGTTGCACGCCAACCGCAGCGAGTTCGGTGGTGGTGTACAGCGGGGTTGCACCGAATTCGGTGATGTTGGCCAGTACCGGCACTTTGATCACCTTGGTGAATTCAGCGTACTGTTCCAGTTTGTTCATGGCTTCCGGGAAGATCATGTCGGCACCGGCTTCGACGCAAGCCATGGCGCGGTCGATGGCGGATTGCATCCCTTCTACGGCGAGTGCGTCGGTACGTGCCATGATCACGAAGCTGTCATCGGTACGTGCATCAACGGCAGATTTCACCCGGTCGACCATTTCTTGCAGCGAAACAATCGCTTTGTTGGGGCGATGACCGCAACGCTTTTGCATGACCTGGTCTTCAATGTGGAAACCGGCCACACCTGCCTGGATCATTTCGCGGGTAGCGCGGGCAATGTTAAAAGTGCCGCCCCAGCCCGTATCAATGTCAACCAACAGGGGCGCAGAAGTTACGGCAGTAATGCGCTTGGCATCTTCCAGCACGTCGTGCAGGGTGGTAATGCCCAGGTCGGGGATGCCCAGTGAGGAAGCAGCGACGCCGCCACCGGACAGGTACAACGCCTTGTGGCCGACTTTTTCGGCAATGATGGCGCTATTGGCGGTTACAGCCCCGACGACTTGCAGGGGGTGGTTTTGTTCAACTGCCTGACGCAGTTTTTGTCCGGGAGACAAGTTTTGGTTTGCTGTCATGATCCTCATCCATCATTTCACTGATACTTTTCCATGCGCCACTGATATGGCGGCGCATGAGCATTTCGGCCAGTTCGCCATCACGATCAGCAATCGCTTCGACGATCTGGCGGTGTTGCTGCAAGGCAGGGCGAGTGCGGCTGGCCAACCGGCTGGTGCGGTAACGGCACATACGCAGTAGCTGGTACAGCTCGCCTGCCAGCAGGTCGATCAGCATCTGGTTGCGGCTCCCCAGTGCGATCTGGTAGTGAAAGTCGAAATCGCCTTCACTCTGTATGTAAATCTGGCCGTCAGTCGCTTCGATCTGTTCTGCATGCTGGCCAAGCAGCAATAACAGTGTGTTGACTTCTTCGTCTGTCATGCGTTCTGCTGCCATGCGGCAAGCCATGCCTTCCAGCGCTTCACGCACGGAATACAGGTCGGCCATCATGTCCTTGTTCAACTGCACGACCCGCACGCCTGCGTGGGGAATGCGCCTTACCAGACGCATGCCTTCCAGTTGGCGCAAGGCTTCGCGCAACGGGCCGCGCCCGATTCCGAACAGGGATGTCAGCTCGGCTTCATTAAGTTTTTGCCCCTGGATCAGTTCTCCAGTAATAATGGCTTGTACCAGCCGGGTGGAGGCTCTGTCTGCGAGGGTGCCTTCTTCTACGGATGCTTGTGGTGCTAGCATAATGTTATCTCCAGATTGTCGACAATCCATCCTTGAATCATACCACCCATACGGAATAATGGAAGCCTTACCCTGTATTTTGTAGACAAAAAGGCTGTGCTGGTTATGTTTTCCATTTGATGGGGGCGAGTTTTGTCCTGATATATTGTGGCAGTGTAAAATGCTGCGCCGCACATTTAGCTGAAGACGCACATGGACACTCTGCCGGGCAGGGAGTAAAATGCCCCCCTACAAAATTTTGACGGGATGAGCGCGCCTCATCCCGTTTCGCATGTAGACTTCGGAGGTTCTTTTGAACAAGCAAGCACTGCTGGTGCTGGAAGACGGGAGTGTCTTCCACGGGCGTTCCATTGGCTGCGACGGCCAGACCACGGGTGAAGTGGTTTTCAATACAGCCCTTACCGGATACCAGGAAATCCTTACAGACCCGTCCTATTCACGTCAAATTGTTACCCTGACTTACCCCCACATTGGTAACGTTGGTGTAAACCAGGAAGATACAGAATCCACCCAGGTGCACGCTGCTGGCCTGATCGTGCGTGATGTTCCTGCGGTTTACAGCTGCTGGCGTGCGGAAGAATCCCTGCCAGACTATCTTACCCGTAATAATATTGTGGCTATTGCCGACATCGATACCCGTCGCCTGACCCGCATCCTGCGCGAAAAGGGTGCACAGCGTGGTTGTATCGTTGCTGGTGAAAACCTGCATGAAGCCAGTGCGCTGGAAGCTGCCCGCGCATTCCCCGGCCTGCAAGGCATGGATCTGGCAAAGGAAGTCACCGCTAGCGAAAGCTATGTATGGACTGAGGGAAGCTGGAAACTCAACCCCGCTGAGCCACGTGCGTCCACTGCCGAAAACGCCGAGTTCAATGTGGTTGCCTACGATTACGGCGTTAAAACCAACATCCTGCGCATGCTGGTGGATCGCGGCTGCCGCGTGACGGTCGTGCCCGCGCAAACCCCGGCGAGTGCAGTGCTGGCAATGAATCCGGATGGTGTGTTCCTGTCCAACGGCCCCGGCGATCCGGAACCGTGCGATTATGCGATTGCCGCGATTCAGGAAGTGCTGGAACAGAAAGTGCCGACCTTCGGTATCTGCCTGGGTCACCAATTGCTTGGCCTTGCCAGTGGTGCGAAAACCATCAAAATGAAGTTCGGTCATCACGGTGCCAACCATCCAGTACAAGACCTCGACAATAAACACGTGATGATCAGCAGCCAGAACCACGGTTTCGCCGTCGATGAAACTACCCTGCCTGACAACGTGCGTGCCACTCACCGCTCCCTGTTCGACGGAACCTTGCAGGGCATTGCGCGTACTGATTGCCCGGCCATCAGCTTCCAGGGTCACCCGGAAGCCAGCCCCGGCCCGCACGACGTAGCACCCGTATTCGACCGCTTCATTGATATGATGCGTGCCGCAAAAAACTGATTTGGTGAGAGACAATGCCTAAACGGACAGACCTTAAAAGTATCCTGATTATTGGCGCAGGCCCGATCATCATCGGTCAGGCTTGCGAATTCGACTATTCCGGTGCGCAGGCGTGCAAGGCGCTACGTGAGGAAGGCTACCGCGTCATTCTGGTCAACTCCAACCCTGCGACCATCATGACCGACCCCAACATGGCCGATGCAATCTATATCGAGCCGATCCGCTGGCAGACGGTAGCCAAAATCATCGAAAAGGAACGCCCTGACGCGATCCTGCCGACCATGGGTGGCCAAACCGCGCTCAACTGCGCCCTCGACCTTTCCCGCCATGGCGTGCTGGAAAAGTTCGGTGTGGACATGATCGGTGCGAACGAGGTTTCCATCGATATGGCGGAAGACCGTCAGAAATTCCGCGTGGCAATGGATGAAATCGGTCTGGAATCCGCCCGTTCCGGCATTGCGCACAGCATGGAAGAAGCGCGTGCGGTGCAGGCTGAATTGGGTTTCCCTATCGTTATCCGTCCGTCATTCACCATGGGCGGCAGTGGTGGTGGCATTGCCTACAACAAGCAGGAATTTGAAACCATCGTGGCGCGCGGGCTGGATATGTCCCCGACCACCGAAGTCCTGCTGGAAGAATCCCTGCTCGGCTGGAAAGAGTACGAGATGGAAGTCGTGCGTGACCGCAATGACAACTGCATCATCATCTGTTCCATCGAAAACCTCGACCCGATGGGCATCCATACCGGTGACTCCATCACGGTCGCCCCGGCACAGACCCTGACCGACAAGGAATACCAGTTGCTGCGTAATGCCTCGCTGGCGGTACTGCGCAAGATCGGCGTTGACACTGGCGGCTCCAACGTGCAGTTCTCGGTCAATCCGGATAACGGGCGCATTATCGTTATCGAAATGAACCCGCGCGTATCACGCTCTTCCGCCCTGGCTTCCAAGGCCACCGGTTTCCCGATTGCGAAGGTGGCGGCGAAACTGGCAGTTGGCTACACGCTGGATGAACTGCGTAACGAAATCACCGGGGGCGCAACCCCTGCATCGTTCGAGCCATCCATCGACTATGTGGTCACCAAGATCCCGCGTTTCACCTTTGAGAAATTCCCCAAGGCCGACCCGCGCCTGACCACGCAGATGAAATCCGTGGGCGAAGTCATGGCGATTGGCCGTACCTTCCAGGAATCTTTCCAGAAAGCCCTGCGTGGTCTGGAAACGGGTATTGACGGCCTGAATGAGCGCGTCGATCCGCAAGACCCGGATGCGAAAGACATCCTGCGCCGCCAGATGACGGAAGCCAGTTCCGAACGTATTCTGTATGTCGGCGATGCCTTCCGCATCGGCATGTCGCTGGAGGACGTGTTCGAGCTGACCAGTATCGACATGTGGTTCCTGGTGCAGATCAAGGAACTGGTCGACCTCGAAAACAGCCTGAAAGAACGCATCCTCAACGACATCACTGCCGCTGAAATGCGCATGTTGAAGCGCAAGGGTTTCTCTGACCGCCGTCTGGCCTCGCTGACCCACGAAACCGAGAAAGCGGTGCGTTCTGCGCGTCAGCGTCTGGGTGTGCGTCCGGTGTACAAACGTGTCGACACCTGTGCGGCGGAATTCGCCACCAACACGGCTTACATGTATTCCACTTACGAGCAAGAGTGCGAATCCAACCCGACCGACCGCAAGAAAATCATGGTGCTGGGCGGTGGCCCGAACCGTATCGGTCAGGGGATCGAATTTGACTACTGCTGTGTCCATGCAGCGCTGGCCCTGCGTGACGATGGCTTTGAAACCATCATGGTCAACTGCAACCCGGAAACCGTTTCCACCGACTATGACACCTCCGACCGTCTGTATTTCGAGCCACTGACGCTGGAAGACGTGATGGAAATCGTCGACCTGGAAAAGCCCGTTGGTGTGATCGTGCAATACGGCGGGCAAACCCCGTTGAAACTGGCACGCGATCTGGAAGCGCTGGGTGCGCCAATCATCGGTACATCCCCGGATTCCATTGACCTTGCTGAAGACCGTGAACGCTTCCAGCAACTGATCAACAAGCTCGGCCTCAAGCAGCCGCCCAACCGCACGGCCAGAAGCCTGGATGAAGCGGTAAGGCTGGCGGACGAAATCGGCTACCCGCTGGTAGTGCGTCCGTCCTACGTCCTCGGTGGCCGCGCGATGGAAATCGTTTACCACGAAAACGAACTGCGCCGTTACATGAACACCGCTGTGTCGGTTTCCAATGACTCCCCGGTACTGCTTGACCGCTATCTGGACGATGCAGTGGAGGTGGATGTGGACGCCATTTGCGACGGTGAAAACGTCCTGATCGGCGGCATTATGCAGCACATCGAACAGGCCGGTATCCACTCTGGTGACTCCGCCTGTTCCTTGCCACCATATTCCCTGAAACCGGCAGTTCAGGATGAACTGCGCGAACAAATGGTGCGCATGGGCAAAGCCTTGAAAGTGGTTGGCCTGATGAATGCCCAGTTTGCCATCAAGAACGACGAAATCTTTGTGCTGGAAGTCAACCCACGTGCGTCCCGCACCGTTCCGTTCGTATCCAAGGCGATTGGCCGTCCGCTGGCGAAGGTTGCAGCCCGCTGCATGGCAGGCCAGACATTGGCAGACCAGAACGCGCTGAACGAAATCATTCCATCCTATTACTCGGTGAAGGAAGCCGTATTCCCGTTCATCAAGTTCCCAGGCGTCGACCCGATCCTCAGCCCGGAAATGAAATCCACTGGCGAAGTCATGGGTGTGGGTAAAAGTTTCGCGGAAGCCTTCGGTAAGGCACAATATGCAGCAGGTGAAAACTACCCGACTTCCGGCGTGGCCTTCATCAGCGTGCGTGAAGCTGACCGCAAGCACCTGGAAGAGGTTGGCAAGCTGCTGATAGGGCAGGGTTTCAAGGTCGTCGCTACCCGTGGTACGGCGCGTGAACTGCAAAATGCTGGCATCGAGTGCGAAATTGTCAACAAGATGCGCGAAGGCCGTCCCAATATCGTCGACATGATCAAGAACGAGGAAATCGACCTGATCGTGAACACGACTGAAGGCGAACAGTCTACCCGTGATTCTTTCGAGATTCGCCGCGAAGCCTTGCAGCACAAAATCACCTACACAACCACAATCGCGGGTGCGCGTGCCCTGTGCAAGGCCATGGCCTACACAGACAGCGAGCAGGTTTATTGCTTGCAGGATCTGCACCGGGAAATAGCACAATAGGAATTGAACATGAGTATCAGACCACCCATTACTGCCCAAGGCGCGGAGCGTTTGAAAGCTGAATTGCAGCGCCTGAAAACCGAAGATCGCCCACGTATCGTGCAGGCGATTGCCGATGCACGTGAGCATGGCGACCTGAAGGAAAACGCGGAATACCATGCTGCCCGCGAGCAGCAAAGCTTCTGCGAAGGCCGCATCAAGGAGCTGGAAAGCATCCTGTCGATGGCGCAAATCATTGATGTTGCTGTGGTAGGCGCTGCCAACCCCGGCAAGGTCGTGTTCGGTGCTACGGTTGAACTGGAAGAAGTCGGAACCGGCACAACCATTGCCTATCAGATCGTCGGTGACAGTGAAGCCGATATCAAGCAGAACCGTGTCGGGGTTTCCACCCCGATTGCCCGTGCCATGATAGGCAAGGAAGAAGGCGATGTGGCGGTGGTACAGGCTCCAGGTGGCGTCCGCGAATACGAAATCATTGAAGTCAGTTACCAATAGTGACAGACAACAGCATTACCCGCATCGGCTTGTTGCAGCACGGCGCGGTGGAAGCCGGGGATGTGTTTTGTGGCGAGCTGGAAACACCCTTGAGCAAACCGGGCTGGAAGTATCTCAAGCAGCGCTTCGGACGCAGCCAGCCGGAGTGGGATGCTGTCATCACTTCGCCGAAAATGCAGTGCGTCGCTTTCGCCGAGTGGTTTGCCCAAAAGCATGATTTGCCGCTGATGCGGGATGAGCGCTTGCAGGAAATCCATTTCGGCGAGTGGGAAGGTTGTTCCCCGCAACAGATCGTACAGCAGCATCCCGAACAGGTGGCGGAATGGTGGGTGAATCCTGCTCAGGTCTTGCCTGCCGGAGGTGAAAGTTTTGGCGATTTCCGTGCGCGCGTTCTGGATGCATGGACGGAAATGCCACGCACCTGGCGCGGCGAACGGGTGCTGGTTGTCACGCATGCCATGGTGATTCGCACCATTCTGGCGTATGTCTTGCAGGTTCCGGATGAGCGCCTGCTGGCATTCAATATCGAGTATGGAAGTCTGACCAGTCTGCGCGTATTGCGTGACCGCAATGGGGAATGGACGAGCCTGTTGAGCCATGGCTGTGGATAAATTATTGAATTGCAGGCTCCGGACTGGACTTTTTACATAAGCTTATAGAAAAATAACGCTGGGTGGAATTTTCCTGTTTATTTCCTTGTACAGGCGCTTGCAGGCATGGTGAAAGCATTCTTTCGTTCTTTTCTGGTTGCAATGGCGGTTTTGACGCGCCTGCCGGTTCCTTCTATCGACAGTTTTTCTGCTGAAGAAAAAGGCCGTGGCCTGATCTGGTTCCCTGTGATTGGTGCCTTGATGGGCTTGATTCTGGCGGCGATTGCCTGGCAGTTGCAAGGTGTCGAGCCAGTGCTTGCTTCTGTCATACTCCTCACTGTCTGGATGTTTGTCAGTGAGTTGCATCATCTGGATGCGCTTGCCCGCAGCATTAGCGCGTGGTTCTTTGGCGAGGTTTGCGCACCTGCTGAGGAAACTGACAATGTTACGCCTTCTGCTCCTCATCTGGGGGTGATGGGGGTTATGGCCCTGGTCATGATGGTCAAGTTTGCGGCTTTGTCAGTGCTGATTGAATACAAGGTGTGGCCGTATATTATGCTGGCTCCCCTGACTGCACGTTTGCTGGTCATTGCCCTGATTGGCTTTACCCCCATTGCCCAGGGTGAGGACAGGGCGCATGAGTTCCGCATTGAGTTTCCTTACATTGCACTGTTCATCTGGCTGTTGATGGCCGTGCCGATGGCGCTGGTGGCGGGGGTATCCATGTTTGCGGTATTCGTTACGCTGGTGTTGATCCGCTATCGCATGAAAAGCACCTGCGGCGGGCTGCGCTGGGAGTCCATCGGCGCAGCTATCGTCCTGCTGGAGGCTGTCGGCCTGTTCGCGGCTGCGCTGATGGCTTGATCGTTATCAGGTGATGACGTCGGCGGTTTCTCGCCCGGTAAATTCTTCAATACGGGCCAGTTGACCAGCAGTTTCAATCAGGTCGGCCAGCGCTTCCTGCACGTCCTGATCGTGTTTGCTACTGTCGGCTTCGTAGCTTTCCAGATAGACGCGCAGGGTTGCGCCCTGGGTGCCAGTGCCGGAAAGGCGGAAGATGATGCGCGCACCATCAGCAAACAGGATGCGGATACCCTGATTCTTGCTGACGGAACCGTCAACCGGGTCAGTGTAGGCAAAGTTGTCTGCGCTGCTGACAGTGCGCTTGCCGAAGGTTTTACCTGCCAGTTCCGGCAACTGATCCTGTAAGGTGCTGAACAGCTCGTTGGCTGCCTTGAGGTCGATTTCTTCGTAATCGTGGCGAGAATAATAGTTTCGCCCGTATTCCGCCCAGTGCTTGCGCACGATGTTTTCTACCGAGTCCTGCTTTTCAGCCAGCAGGTTGAGCCAGAACAGGACAGCCCACAGGCCGTCTTTTTCGCGTACATGGTCGGAACCGGTGCCGAAGCTTTCTTCACCGCACAGGGTGATACGGCCTGCATCCAGCAGGTTGCCGAAAAATTTCCAGCCAGTCGGGGTTTCAAAGCAGGGCAGGCCCAGTTTGGCGGCGACACGATCCGGTGCCTGGCTGGTTGGCATGGAGCGGGCGATGCCTGCAATGCCGTTGCGATAGGCTGGTGCTACCGTGGCATTGGCAGCCAGTATGGCGAGGCTGTCGCTTGGGGTGACAAAGAAATGCTTGCCGAGAATCATGTTGCGGTCGCCATCACCATCGGATGCAGCGCCAAAGTCGATATTGCCATTGCGCGCATACAGCAGGGACATGAGTTCCTTGGCGTGCGCTTGGTTGGGGTCAGGGTGGCCGCCACCAAAATTGGCCAGAGGAGCGCCATGCAGCACTGTGCCGGTTGGCGCGCCAAGACGTTCTTCCAGAATACGGTGTGCATACGGGCCGGTAACGGCATGCATGGCGTCAAAGCGCATTTTGAAGTT
Organism: Gammaproteobacteria bacterium; assembly: GCA_018822845.1. Lineage (GTDB taxonomy): Bacteria > Pseudomonadota > Gammaproteobacteria > Thiotrichales > Thiotrichaceae > Thiothrix. The sequence continues at coordinate 105,493 of JAHJJD010000075.1, forward strand.
ATCTGACTGGAGCAGGGCACTGATTTTGTCAAAATCAAACAGGCTTTCCATCAACTCCAGGTAGTCATCCACCGGATCAATGACTTCAATCGACATGCCCGCCAGCTCATAGTGACCGGTCTTGTCGAGCGGGATCGGCTGGATGGGGGCAATGCGGTATTCTTCAATCGTCTGCGAGGTGGCAAATATGGCCTCGGTCAGGCTCTCGGCAGCAGGGCCGCCATTGCGGCCATTGAATTTGATGCCGAAATCGCCTTCCGGGCCGCCCGCATTATGGCTGGCGGAGAGGATGATGCCGCCCAGCGCCGCATATTTGCGAATCAGGTTGGAAGCCGCTGGCGTGGAGAGGATTCCGCCTTGCCCCAGCAGAACCTTGCCGAAACCGGCTGCTGCCGCCATGCGCAGAATGATCTGGATGGCTTCACGGTTGAAATAACGCCCGTCACCACCCAGCACCAGCGTACTGCCTTCAATACCTTCAAGGGTATTGAAAATGGCCTGTACGAAAGTTTGCAGGTAATCGGGTTTTTTAAAATGTTTGACACTTTTACGAAGCCCTGAAGTGCCGGGCTTCTGGTCGTTGTATGCTGTTGTCTTGATGGTCTGGATAGTCATGGGAGTTCGCTTGGAAGCTGGTTTTTGTTAGGATCAGGCTTGGTCAGGGCTTATTATGGATTTATGTTAGTTAAAGAACAACCCGTTGTGATCTCCCCTCGCCCAAAATCTTTTGCGGCCTTGATGGAGATGTATGAAATCAACTACATACAGTTGCGCCTGCTATGCGGTGACTTGCGTGTGTTGCCTGCTGAAACGGTTTCGCAGGTAGATCGCTGTATTCCTGTCGCCCTGCGGATTGTCGATTCCTCCCGCCATACCACGACTGTCATGTTGACCTATATGTTTCAGGAGGGGGGAAACAATCTTGACAGGGATAGCCGCCCTGACATGCTGATACGGGTTTATCATGATTCCTGTCAGGCGGAAGTCATCAGCCATCGTTGCCGTCTGTCAGAAGATCCCATCCACTATTGGGGGAGGGAACTCGATACCATGCTCCTGTGCCGCTGGCGCATGAACCGCTTCTTGTACAAATGGACAAATTACCTGCGTAGGCAAGGCCATAGCTTTTCCTAGGGTCAACTATATGTCAATGGCTTGTATAGCTTATTGGCATTCAAACTTGTTGTCATATACTTAGTAGAAGATGCCAAACTATTTTTTGTATAGGTAAAAGTTGTCTAAATTCTTGACTAAAGAAGTTGGTTAATTTAGTATGCTGACTAATTTAGTAGGAATATGTGTAAGGTGCAGCCAGACTGCAAAGGAGTATTCACATGAAGTTGTCAACCAAAGGTCGCTATGCAGTCACTGCAATGATGGATCTCGCCATTCATGATCATCAGGGGCCTGTGACGCTTGCGGATATTTCCCAGTGCCAGGGTATTTCATTGTCATACCTCGAACAATTGTTTGCGAAGTTGCGCAAGGAAGGGTTGGTTGAGGGAGTTCGCGGTCCAGGTGGCGGTTATCGCCTGGGGCGTCCGGCCAGTCAGATCAGTATTGCCGAAATCATCAATGCAGTTGATGAAAATATTGATGTTACCCGTTGTTTGGGCAACAAGGACTGCCATGGCGGTGAAAAATGCCTGACCCATCAGTTGTGGGAAGATCTCAGTAACCGCTTGTACGAGTTCCTGGATAATCTGACACTGGCAAGTTTCATCAACCGTCCTGAAATCCGCGAAGTAGCCCGTCGGCAAGATACGATTGCCAGCCGCATTGCAACCATGTTTCCGCCACGCGCAACGATAAGCGCAATGATGTAATCCGGTTTTGGTTTTTACTGTATGGAAAGAATATGGGGCGTTTGATACGCCCCGTTTTTTATGCGGATTTCTTGAATTGCGGCATTTCGTGGCGGGTATCCAGCTGATGCAGTTCAAGGGTAGGGTGAACCTGCAACATGGTCAGCTTGCCCAGGGAGTCATCTTCCAGCAGTGAAGCGCCGGTATCAATGTAGTAAATATTGGCACTCTGTAGCGGGTTCCTGACCGGAGTATGCCCGAATACCGCCAGGGCAACACCTTCCACCGGAGTTGTACGGCCCGACATGGACAGGTACTTGAAACGGTTACGCGACCAAAGTGCGTAGTCGGCAACATCTGTATCGTTGTACAGTGACTGTACAAATTTGCTCCATGGCATACCGGTTGGGATGTCGGCATGTACAACGGCAACTGAACCGATGTTGGTGGTTATTTCAAACGCCAGGGGGAGCTTTTCGATAACCTGGCGGATGCGCGGTTGGACGCTGGTTGGAATGCGTTTCCACCAATTGCCGCCGTTGTAACGGATCCAGTTGTCGCGGGCAGATGTATCATGCATGGAATCCAGCAGCATCCTTTCATGGTTGCCCATGATGGAATAAAACCAGGGGTTGTTGAGGAACTCAATGACGCGATGGGATTCCGGGCCACGATCAATCAGGTCGCCAACAGAAAACACCCGGTCATGCTCGGGGTCAAAATTTACCCGCAGCAGCAGAACTTCCAGTGCTGAAAAAGAACCGTGTATGTCACCTACGATGAAATCCCTTCCGCGCAGGTTCTTGCCAAAAAATTTGAATGGGGTATATGACATGGCATCGTCTTCCAATGATTCCGACTCTAATCAAATGAATTTATTCAGGGCTTGGAAAACTAATTTTATTGTGACACCCGACTATAAAGCTCATCAATATTCACGTTCGCTTTGTGAATACAAATATTTTAGCCAGAATAAGGAAAAAATGTGGGTTTATCCAAATTGAAAATATTTATATTCAAAAACTACTTTTTGATGAGGAATAATAACAGGAATAGCCACCCCATAATGAAAGCTGTCCCGCCAAGTGGTGTGATTACGGCGATTGCTGTTATACCGGTCATTGCATAGGCATAGAGGCTTGCAGAGAACAGCAGCACGCCAAGGGTAAAGGCATAGCCAGCATAGTTGAGCAGCTTGTGGTTATAATGCTCGCGCAGCAGCCCGGTAGCCAGCAAGGCGAAGGCGTGGTAGAACTGATATTCAACCCCTGTGTGAAAACGTTGCAGCATTTTGGCGTCGAGCATTTTTTCCAGGCCATGTGCGCCAAATGCACCCAGAATGACCGCAAACATTCCCAACAGGGCACCAATTATCAGACAATAGTTTCTCTTCATTATACATCCAATTTATTTATGAATACGCATGCGAGACGGCAGTTATATAGAGTGATTTTAAAGACTATGGCCTGGCTTGGGATAGTCTTCCTGATGCTGGTTTTCCTGCGCAGTTGCTTTGCCTAAATATACGTCATAACGCACGGCTTTTCCGCTAATGACGAAAGCGGGTTTGCATCCGCCCAGTTCGGCGGCGTGGCGTGGGCGTTTCACCACTACACGGTGTTTGGCATACTGGCGGGCAATGTCCAGCAGTTCGCTGCTGTCCGGGTCTTCACCTACGATTTGGTGGAAAAAGCGCATCTCTTTTTGCACCAGCGCCGATTTTTGCCGTTCCGGGAACATCGGGTCAAGGTAGATTACGTCTGGCAGGGTTGCAGAGGAAAGTTTGGGCAGCCAGTCGTGAGCGCTGGTGTGATGAAGGGTCATGCGGGCGGCGATGGCTTGTACTTCGCTGTCGCCGCTTGTACGGGCGCGTGCAAGGCCATCTTGCAGGAGGGCATGGATGGTGGGGGAACGCTCCAGCAGGGTGACAGTGCATCCCAGGGTGGCCAGAACGAAGGCTTCGCGGCCTAGTCCTGCGGTCGCGTCGATGACGTGCGGATTCCTGAGTTTGTGCAGGCCGATGGCTTTGGCGATGTCCTGGCCTTTGCCGCCGCCGAATTTACGGCGGTGCTGGGCTTTGCCTTCGAGGAAGTCGACGTAAACGGGGCCGACCCTGGGGTCTTCGGTGTCGTGGAGTTCCAGCCTGGCCGGAGTTTGTACCAGTTGGTAACGTTCGGGCATCAGTAGTGCGGGGGCGGCGGCTCATCGGCAGCATTGCCGACCAATGCGGGTTCCAGTGCCTTGAGCTTGTCGTTGAGGCGTTCGATTTCCCGCAGGGCTTGGGTGATTTCCTGTTGTTGCAGGTAAATCTGCTGACTCAGTGCTTCCAGCGTTTGCTCCTGTTCCATGAACAGGAGCTCCAGTTTTTCCAGCCGTGCTTCCATCAGGAATTATCTTCCCTTGACTGCGGCGATACGCATGCGCAGTGCATTCAGCTTGATGAAGCCTTCCGCGTCTTTCTGGTTGTATGCACCGCCATCGTCGTCGAAGGTCGCAATACGGGCGTCAAACAGGCTGTCGTCGGACTTGCGGCCTGCCACGGTTGCAGCACCTTTGTACAACTTCATGCGCACCGTGCCGTTCACGAAGGCTTGGGAGGCATCAATCATTTGCTGCATCATCTTGCGCTCAGGACTCCACCAGTAGCCGTTGTAAACCAGTTCGGCGTACTTGGGCATCAGGCTGTCTTTCAGGTGCGCTACTTCGCGGTCGAGCGTCAGGGATTCGATGGCGCGGTGGGCTGGCAGCAGGATGGTGCCACCGGGGGTTTCGTAGCAGCCGCGTGATTTCATGCCAACGTAACGGTTTTCCACCAGATCGAGGCGACCGATACCGTTCGCGCCCCCCAGTTTGTTGAGGGTTTCGAGGATGGCAGCGGCAGACATTTCCTGTCCGTCCAGTGCTACCGGGTCGCCGCCCTTGAAGGTGATTTCGACGTAAGTGGGCTTGTCAGGGGCTGTTTCCGGGGAAACGCTCCAGCGCCACATGTCTTCTTCGGCTTCGAACCACGGGTCTTCCAGCGGGCCGCCCTCGTAGGAAATGTGCAGCAGGTTGGCATCCATGGAGTAGGGGGATTTCTTGCCTGCCTTTTTGAAATCGACCGGAATGTTGTGCTGCTCGGCATAAGCCATCAGCGCTTCACGGGAATTCATGTCCCATTCGCGCCACGGGGCAATCACTTTCACGCCTGGTTTGAGCGCGTAGGCACCCAGTTCAAAGCGCACCTGGTCGTTGCCCTTGCCGGTCGCGCCGTGGGAAATGGCATCCGCGCCCGTGTCATTGGCGATTTCGATCAGACGCTTGGCAATCAACGGGCGGGCGATGGAAGTGCCCAGCAGGTATTCGCCTTCGTAAATGGTGTTGGCGCGGAACATCGGGAACACGTAGTCGCGCACGAATTCTTCGCGCAGGTCTTCGATAAAGATTTCTTCCGGTTTGATACCCATCGCAAGGGCTTTGGCGCGGGCTGGCTCGACTTCTTCGCCCTGACCGATGTCAGCGGTGAAGGTAACGATTTCGCATCCGTAATTTTCTTGTAGCCACCGGACGATAATGGAAGTATCCAAGCCGCCGGAATAGGCCAGCACGACTTTATTGACTGACTGTGCCATGTCTGTTGTTCCCGTAGGTAAATCGAAACGGGGGATTATATGCCTGTTGCAACGCCAAATAAATGCGCCCGTGCTATGCTTGCGCGCAGTTTTAGGCAGATGAAGTGATTGGTTGATGTTCATTGCACCCGATTTCGAAACGTTCAAGGCTGATTTTGCGGCAGGTTTACAAGCCATGCTCACGCCTGACGGGCTGGGCGCTTTCATTCTGGTGCTGGCCAACAGCATGCAGGATGCGCAACTGCGCAGCTTGTTGAAAGGCGACCTGGACAGGGCGTTTGCGCAATTGCTGGCGGCCAGTCCCGATGGGCCGGAAGATGACCGCACGGTATTCGCCGCGCTTGCCGCAACCGGCATTGACCGGTTGGGTTGCTGGGAAAGCTGCCCGCAGGGGCCGTGGGAGCTGGTCATCAACCCGCTGCGTTCGTTGCGCCCGGCGCGTGTTTCCGGCGAAGTTTTCAGTGAAATACAACGGCCATTCGAGCCCGGCAAGTTCCATTTCAACAAACCGTTCCTGCGCCCGGAAATCCTCTGGGATGGTGCATGGCAGGGCGGGCAGCTACGGGTGCTGTACAACAAGTTTCCGTTTGCGCCCTGGCATTTGCTGGTGGTGCCGGAGCCTGAACAGACCCTGCCGCAATTCCTGACCCATACGCACCATGCCCGCATGATGGAACTGGTGGCGGCGCAAGCGCAGGTGCTGCCGGGTCTGGGAATGGCGTTCAACAGCCTTGGCGCTTACGCATCCATCAATCAACTGCATTTTCAGGGGTTTGTGCGCGAAACGCCCCTGCCACTGGAATCCCCGCGCTGGGCGCATAACGGTGGAGAGGAAACCTATCCGCTGGCCTGCTTCCGCACGGATTGCATGCAGGATGCATGGCAGATCATCACGCAATGCCACGCCAGCAACCAGCCTTACAACCTGCTATACCGGGCCGATGCCTGTTATATCCTGCCGCGCCTGGGGCAGGGGCTGGTAGCATTGCCGGACTGGGCGCAGGGGATCGCATGGCATGAAATCTGCGGTGTTTTCACCATTCCGGATCGTGCCTCACTGGATGTTGCTACAGCAGAAGGTATTTATCAGGCGCTGGCCAGACTGGCTGTCGGTTGATAGCTAATATTGATCGGCAAGGATGAAAGTTGTACGGCTAAATGCTTGTGAGTATTAGTTTTTGCTTATATACTTTGCCATGTTGCGAAAATAACACAATCGTGTAATCGAGGGGGCGGAGATAATGATGATGAAAGCCATACCACAGTCCATGAAACGAACCACCACCAAAACCAAACAGGCCAGCAAACTTTCCGTTGGTCTGGACATCTTTGGCAACGCTATCCCGGAAGTGAAATCAGCGCTGGTGGAAGGCACCGGCAAGGCCCTGCGCATCGTGCGGCGGCAGGATGTGATCGTGAAGCCAAGCCGCAAAAAAGCGGTGGCGAAAGCCAGGGTAGTTACCAGGAAAACCGCACTGGTTGCAGCCAGCCCGACCTTGCTGGGTCGCCTGATCCCATGGATCAAGCCGGTGGAGCAGCCGCATAAAAAGCCTGTAGCGAAAGTTGCCCCTGTACAGCGCAAGCACGACACACAGGCGCACCCCGATGGTATCGGCGAGCGGCTGGAATACGCTTTCCGCCGCCTGCACCAGGAATTCAACGAGCGCGAGCAGCAACTTGAAGCCAAAATGCAGGAGCTGAAACAGCAGCACCAGCACACCCTGGCGGGCAAGACCAAAAGTCGTGCCTGGCTGGCACCCGTGGCGCTGGCGGCGGTTGGCGTGGTGGGTTACATGATGTACGTCATGACCAGCATGCAGACTTCCATGACTGCCATGTCCGGCAATATCAACACCATGAACGGCCACATGGGCGTGATGGCGGGCGATACCCAGGTGATGTCGCAAAACATCCAGACCATGAACCAGTCCATGTACTACATGAACAATAATGTGGCCTACATGAGCGGCAATGTGGCGCAGATGAACCAGAAAGTCGGCACCCTTGCCCAGGCTGCCCAGCCAATGGGCGAAGCAGCTTCGGCGATTAGCCCCTTTACCAAAATGTTCAAGTCATTCATGCCGTTTTGATACATTTTCTTGCTCCCCTCCTTTGCAAAAGGAGGGGGTGGGGGAGGATTTTCTTCGCCGGTTTACGGCAACAAACGCGCCCCTATGATTTTGTAGGTTTCCGCGCTAGTCAACGTATCCCAGAACGGCGCAGACTCGGGCGCAACCGCCCAGGCGATGATGGTCATGCACACCAGCGCCGTCGATTTCTCCCGTTTTTTCGTATCCAGAATTTTTAGCGCAGTACCAAACGACTTCTTGAGCCGGGAATTCATGAAATCCACGCTGTACAGCTCGTCCAGCAGCAGATGCAGCACAAACCCCAGGAACACGAACAAACCCATCAGCCAGGACACGAACGGGGTCTTGCCCATGATGTAATGGCTGAAACTGGTCGCCAGAAAAGTGAACAACAAGGCGGCGACCAAGGTGTGTATGGAACCCCGGTGAGTCGTGTATTGGTGGAATATTATCCAGATTGGCCAGCGGATGGCGGCGAATACAGTCAGGCCGATGCCCCACAACTCAACGATGGAACGTTCGTTCTCGATAGAAAATATCACCAGAAATGCCGCCATAATCCCGAATAGCGAAAACATGATGCGGCTGGGATAAGCATGTTGCAGATCAATGTCGGGTAGAATGCCGCCAATGGTTCCCATCAGTGCCAGCACCAACGCCTCGCGCGGTTCGACCAGCCCCACTTGCAGGCACAGGACAGAAAGCAACCCGGCTCCCGCCGCTGCCAGGGTAATGTGTGTATGAAAGTTAGCCATGAATCTTTTACTTATTCCGCTGTCTGGTAAGAGGCCGCATAGGCTATAAAAAGGGAGTCAACTAATGCAAGGATTACCGATGTTGAAACGACGTTTCGCGCTTCTGCTGGCCACACTTGCCGTTACTGCGGTAGCGCACGGCAGTATCTATGACCGTCAGCCGACTTTTTGCGACGCTTATGCCACCAAAGCGGTTAGCCAGAACCAGACGGCGCAGGCTGCCCGCTGCGATCTCAGCGGGTTGCGCTGGAGCGATGATTTTGAGGGGCAGAAACAATGGTGTGTTACGGTGCGCGAAGATGTTGCCCAGCGTGAAACCCGCGCCCGCACCGAAGCCTTGCTGCAATGTTTCGGCAATGGGGTGGAATTGAATGCCAGCGACTTGCACCTGATCCCTGACGATCTGGGGGCGGAAATGATTGGTGCAGTGCGCACAGGAACATTTCCCCGCGTCCAGCAATTGCTGGCGGCTGGAACTGATCTCGACTACGAAGGGATGCAGGGCAATGACGGCAAAATCCTGTTCGTCGCCATTGGTGCGGAAAACGAGGAAATCATCCGCTTTTTCATCAAGCTGGGCATGGATCCCAACGCTACTTTCAACGGCGGCTATAGCCCGGTTGCCATGATGGTGAGCAACCATCGCCTGCTGGAATACCTGCTGGACAATGGCGGCGACCCCAACAATACGGGCGAGTTGTATGATTTCAGGCAGTTACCACTGGTGTTTGCCATCCAGGCAAAAGACCTGACGGCAACCCGAATCCTGATCAGGCATGGCGCACGGGTACAGGTCGACGAAATGATGGGTGAGTGCACGGCCAATACCTTGCTGGATTTGGCCATCAAGCAAGGCACGCCAGCCATTGTGGCCGAACTGCGCAAGGCCGGGGCGCAAACCTGGCAGGAATGCGCCCCACAGACTGTTGCACCGCCTACTGATCGGTCAACCAGTAAAACCGGTAAGGCGGAATCACCAACTCTTCTTTAAACATCGCTGGCCGTTCGCCTGAGTACAGGTCACGCACGGAGGCGTTACGGAAATAGGCTTTGCGGCCAATATCTTCCAGATTCAGGTGTTGTGGTGAGTTGTCGAAGTTGGCGACTACCAGCACCCGCCTGCTGGGCTGGAGATGCTCGAAACGCGCAAACACGAACAGGTGCGGATTGCCCACATCCAGCAGTTCGCGGTTGTTGAAATCGGCAAAAGCGGTCACTTCCTTGCGTACCGAGATCATTTTCTTCAGGGCGGTGAACAGGCGGTATTCGATGCTTCCCGGCGTATTGCGCAATTCCGCCCGATCCCAGTTGATGCGCGGGCGGTGCGCCCAGCGGCTGTCATTGGCCTTGGCAGGGTCATCCAGATAGGTTTTGTCATTCAGCGTGCCGATTTCATCGCCGTAATACAGCAGCGGAATGCCACCGAATGAAAGGGTCATGCCGTGTAACAGCAGGATAATCTTGATGGCAACATCAATCTGCTGCGGGTCGTCGGACTGCATGGCGCTTTCCAGCCCTACCAGCGAAGCCAGCGAGCCGGAAATGCGGGTGTCGCCGGTTTTGTTGTTATACCCGAACGGCAGGCCGCGCGCCGGGGAGGCGGCGTAGCTGCCGGTGTAATAGTCGATCAGGAACTGGCGATGGGCATAAGGCTCGTAACCAACCGCGCGGATGTCGTTGTCATCAAAACCCAGCCCGATGTCATCATGGCAACGTATATAATTCAGCCAGGTGGCGCGTTCCAGCTTGTCGGGCAGGCTTTTGACGCCCTGGGTCAGCAGTTTGGCATTCTTGGTGGCGACCGCATCCCATAGCAAGGCCATGAAGGTGGCGTTATAGGCGATTTCGCATTCCTTGGCGTTGATCGCGTCTTCGCCGAAATACTTGATGATTTCGACCGGGGCGACGATGGCTTCGGCGATGAACAGCACGCCGGGGGCGCTGACCTGACAGCAGTCTTTCAGCAATTGCAGGATAAGGTGGGCTTCGCGCTCATTCTGGCAAATGCTGCCGATCTTTTTCCACAGGAAGGCGACTGCATCCAGCCGCAGGATGTCGACGCCCTTGTTCGCCCAGAACAGGATGATGTCGAGCATTTCGATGAATACTGCCGGGTTGCTGTAGTTCAGATCCCACTGGTAGCTGTTGAACACCGTCATCACCCATTTGCCCATTGCCTCATCCCAGGTGAAATTGCCGGGCGAGGTTTCGGGGAAGATTTCCGGCATGGTGGCTTCAAACATGTCCGGCACTTCGCGGCTGGCGAAAATGTAGTAGTAATCCTGATGCTGGAGGTCGCCTGCGCGTGCCTGTTGCGCCCATGCATGTTCGTCGGAAGTATGGTTCAGCACCACGTCCAGGGTCAGCAGGATGTTGCGCTTGCGCAGTTCATCCGCCAGCGTTTCCACATCGTCCAGCGTACCGAAACGGGCATCGATCTGGCGGAAATCGCTGATCGCATAACCGCCGTCACTCGCGCCCCTGGGGCATTGCATCATGGGCATCAGGTGCACCATGTTGACGCCCAGTTCCTGAAAGTAATGCACCCGCCCTGTCAGGTCTGGCAGGTTTTTGGCGAAACCGTCAGCATACAGCGCCATGCCCACCCATTCCTGGCTGAGGAACCAGTTGTGATCCTTTTCGCGCGCAAGGTCGGAATCACGCAGGTATTGCGGGCGTAACAGATACTGCCGCGCCATGGTTTCCACCAGATGCTGAATGTGTTCGCGGGAGTCGTCGCGTTTGCCGTAGAGGATGCAGAACAGCGAATGGATGGAGTAGAAATTTGCGCCCAGCCGCGTGTAAAAGTGGCGTAACCCTTCGCCCTTGATGGTCGGGTCAAGCTCAATCATGATGTCATTGAGGAGGGAATGGGAAACCTGTTCGTACATGCTTGTTACCCCTCCCCCCAATCTTCGATAAATGCCCGGTAAAAATCCCGGTTTTGCGTGGTTGCGCCGCGTAAACCGACAACCGCGCTGGCGAACTGCTGGGCGCGTTGCAGGGTTTGTTCCATCGGCCAGCCATGCAGCAACCCGGTGATCAGCACGCTGCTGAAAGAGTCGCCCGCGCCGACGGTATCAACCACTTGCCCCGCCAGTTGCGGCCTGACTTGCCAGCGTTCGTTCTGGTTGGAAACCGCCAGCGCGCCTGCTTCGCCCTGGGTGACCACCAGCCATTCCAGCGGCAGGGAGCAAAACAACTGGCGAATGCGTTCGTCAAGGCTTGCGGTTGGCGGCGCGAGCTGGGTCAGCTCATCGGCATTGATTTTGAGCCATTGCACACCTTCCAGCATGAGCAACACGGTTTCCCGGCTCCACCAGGGCGCGCGCAGGTTGATGTCGATGAAACGCCGTGTGCCTGCCTGCCGCCGCAGGCATTCCCAGGCACTGCGCGAAACCGGCTGGCGCAGGGCCAGACTGCCGTGATACAGCAGGCAATTGGCAGGCAGGGCAGGCAACTGCTGCGGCTGGATGAAATCCCAGGCACTGTCGGGTACGATGTGGTAGTGCGGCTCACCCTGGTGGAAAGTCACATCAACCGCACCTGTCGGGTATTGCTGGCTGGTTTGCAGGCCGGACAAATCCATCCCCCATGCCTGCATGCTGGCGCGTACCTGCTGACCCAGGGCATCAGCGCCGATGCTGGAAATGAACAGTGGTTGCAGGCCGAACGCTTGCAGGCTCCAGGCAACGTTGAACGGTGCGCCACCGAGGACGACAGTACCATCTGGAAAACGGTCAAACAGGACTTCACCAAAAATGACGGGGCGCAGGTGGCTGCCTGCTGTTTCCTTTGTGTCCATCAAGCTTCCTCCAGCCATGTGCCGACTTCGGGGTGGTAGTGAACAATGCCTTCCAGTATACCCGCTGCGTAATTGCCGTTCATTCCGAGGAAACCGCCCTGGGCGAGGTAAAGCGCCTGTTCCGTGCCGCTCATGCGGGCCATTTGCAGGGCTTCCAGCTTGATTTCGCGGCTGGCGTTATTCACCAGGGTAGCTGGAATGGGGCTGATCAGGACTGGCAGGTCGTTGCCGCTATCACCGGAGAATACCGTGGTTGCCAGACTGAAACCCTGCTTTTCCAGCAGGAATTCGATGGCGTGGCGTTTGCTGGCGCTGGCAGGCAGCACGTCCAGCAGGCCAGTGTTGGCAGGTTCGTCGATGCTCCAGATCAGGCTGGCGTGGATGCCATGTGCTTTCAGCAGCATCTGCATTTCATCCATCAGGTAGGTGTGGTTGAGGCTCAGATCGACGTAGTAGCTGAGTTTGTGGGTGTTCTGTTTGGTATTTTCCTGCAAGCGCAGGCCGTCGAAACCGTCTAACAGCGCCGCCAGTTGTGCGTGGTCGCGCCCACCCCAGTCGGGGGCAATATGTGCTTCCCATGCACCCCAGCGCTGCCATTCCTTGCCTTTACAAGCGTAGATGGTGGAACCAACGTCACCCAGCACGAAATCAGGTGGAGGCAGGTCGTATTGGTGGATGGCCTCGCGCACCAGTGCCGCATGCCGCCCGGTGACGTAGGCGAGGGTGATTTCCGGCATTTCCGCCAGTTTGCGGAAGTATTTGCGTGCCTTGGGTGATTCCGGTTCATCCCCGTTGGGGATCAGGGTGCGGTCGAGGTCGGTGCAAATCAGCAATGCCGTTTTCATGCTGGCTGTACCTCGCAGGTCTGGAGGAAATCGTAGTGCTCGATGGCTTCCAGAATGCCTTCCGCATACGGGCGGGTGGCGAAGAAAATGCCTTCGGCGTTGGCCAGTTCGGAAAGCTCCTCATGGTGGCGGTTGGCGACCACGACCGCCAGTGTGTTGCCGCGCATCATGTCTTCATCGGCCCCCGAGCCGCCTGCCGTCAGGATGCGTTCCAGTGGAATGTCGCGGCGGTCGGCAAACCAGCGCAGCGCCAGCCCCTTGGATGCGCGTACCGGAATGATGTCGAGATATTGCCCGAATGACAGTATCACATTGGCAGCCTGCCCATGCTGATGCAGCAGGCTGGTGATGTGTGGAATGTCGGGCGCAATCTGCGGGTCGATGTAATAACTCAGCTTGAAACGGCTCTGCTCGCTTCTGGGTTGCAGTTTCAGCCCCGGCAGCTCTTGCAGCAGGCGGCGGATGATGTGCGGGTTCCACAGGTAGTCGATGTGTATTTCCCAGGCACTATCGGGGACGAGGTTGGGGGCGTAATGGATTGCGGTGCCAAGGCTGGTAATCAGCACATCCGGCATCGGGATGGCGTGTTTCTTCAGTGCCTGCCGTGCGGAATCCAGCCGTCGCCCGCTAGCAATGCCAAACAGTACGCACTTGCGGTTGGCTTGCAGGGTTTCGATGAAAGGCGCGAGTGCTTCGGGTTTGCCCAGCAGGTTCTGGTCGAGGTCGGAAAACAGCGCCCGGTCGTGGTGCAATTGCTGGCGGCGTTTGGCCCGTAGTGGCGGGGAAGCTTCCGCCTGTTCCAGCAACGGCTGGATCACTTCCAGGTATTTTTCCACATGCGCGGGCCAGGAATAGTGCTGGCGGACACCGTGCAAACCGTTGCTGGCGAATGCTTCCCACTGCGCGGTTTCCGTCAGGATGCGCAGCAGTTTGGTGGCAATGTCGCTGCGGTCGAGCGGGTCAATCAGGTAGCCATTCTGGCAGTTGCCGATGATGTCGGTAGGGCCGCCGTCTTCCGTCGCCACAATGGGCACGCCGCAGGCAGCGGCTTCGATCAGGGTCAGGCCGAAAGGTTCGGTGAGCGCGGGGTTGACGAAGACGCCCTTGCTGAGCGCGGCCAGCCGGTACAGGGTGGGGACTTCGGCTGGTTGGTGGTGTTTGGGGTAGGCGACTTTGCCGTACAGGTCGTACTGGTCGACGAGTAGCAGTATGTCATGCAGCACTTCCTGCGCGCCGCTGTCCATGTCGCTGATGTCGTCCCGGTTGCCTGCAATGACCACCAGGTTGGCGAGTTGCTGGAGTTCGGGCGATTCACCGTAGGCGCTGATCAGTGCGCTGATGTTTTTACGCGGGTCGGGGCGCGAAAGGGCGAGGATTATTGGTTTGCCGGGGTCTTGCAGGAAGCGGGCAACTTCGGCGGCAATGCTGCTGTTGTATTCGTCACCGGCAGGGGCGTGGAACAACTGCAAGTCGGTTCCCGGCGGCACTACGCGCATCCGTTCCGGTTGGTAGTGGTCGTAGAGGGCATATTGCTCCACGACTTCCTGGCGGGTGCTGGTGATGACGCGCTCGGCTACGCCCAGGGTGGTTTCCTCGGCTTCGATGCGGCGGGTGATGTTGTAGCGGGCTTCCAGTGCTTCCTTGCTGTGCCCGGCGGCCAGCAACTGGCGGCGCTTGCTGCGCCCGAGTGAGTGGCCGGTATGTACCAGCGGAATGCCCAGCTGGTTGGAAATGCGCGTGCCAACGTAACCGGCATCTGCATAGTGGCTGTGGATGATGGCGGGGCGGTGGGTTTGCTGCCTGATGTGTTCCAGCAGGGAATCGGCGAAGTTGTCGATGCTATCCCACAGTTGCTCCTTGGGCAGGTAGGCTGCTTCGCCGCACTCGATGCGCACGATACGGGCGTTGGGGGAAAGCTGCTCGATGGGTTGGGCGTAATCCTCGCTTACAGCGGAGTCGATTACCCGGCGGGTAACCAGGTCTACTTGCCCGATGTCGGGGTGTTCGCCCAGCGCGCGTGCCAGTTCCACTACGTATTTGGTCTGGCCGCCAGTGTCGGCGTCACGCCCGAGTTCCATGTCTTGACCGCGAATTAGCCCGTGTACGCTGATCAGGACGATATACGGTTTGCTGTCGTCATTTGCCATGTTGTTCTCCGGTTTGCACACGCAAAGGCTGGCGCGCATGGAGTTTGTCTGAGGGTGTGGGGGCTATTCTAGCATGGATGAGGGAAGGGGGGGTATTGTGGGGGGATTGTATGGCATTGCGGCGCAGCCCTTCATGGATCGGATAAGCCAATCCATGAAGGCACGGCCTGTTTAATTAACATTGGCTTTTTTACTTTTGGCAACATGGGTAGCAATAGCGTCCATTAACGGCGGAGACAAGCAATCATAAGGCTCTAAACCCAGCTCGCGAATACGCCCGCGTATGCTGGCCATATCCGCTGGATTAGTGCCCGATTCAATTAATGAGGAAACAAACGCGGCGAAATTAACCGGATCCCAACCTTTTTGCCCGGATAATTCAGTGTGAATGAAATCCAGGCCATAGAAAGGATGGGTTTTATCCTCAATACGCCCGTACATATGCGTACCGCATCCTTTGCAAGCATGACGCTGGATGCTTTGTGTGGGGTCAACTATGCTGAGTTTGGATTCATTAGCCGTGACTTTTACCTTATCCCGACTAACTACCGCGACTTGAGAAAACAGTGCACCTTTAGGCTTCCAGCATTGGGTGCAGCCGCAGATGTGGTTGTGCGCGGTTTGCGCGGAAACTTCCACCTCGACTTTGTCAGTAGCGCATAAGCACTTTAAAGTACCCCCATTAAATCCGGGGGTGGCCTTTCCCACCCCATTATCCACCGCTGGGTGTAGCTTGACCTTACTATAATGAGTGCTTGATGCGCTTGCCGGGGATACGTGAACGGATTCGGGCGCGTCTGAATCGGTTTGCCCTGCCAAGGCAGACAGCAGATTACTGAAATAACTCATGGGACATCCTCCTTGCGCGTTTACAGTAAACTTTTTGAGGTAACAAGCGCGCAGTAAGTAAAAGTTATGAGCTTGTTTATTTAATTATTAGAACTATATAGTTATAACCTGTCTGCCGATTATAATTCAAAAATGAACATTCATTCTATGATTTAAATGGACAATGATTCTACGCTACTAAGGGTTCCCTCTGTGTCAACCTAGCAGTTCCACCGTTGCGGGATGGGGTGTATCGTTAGCACGGATTCACATATCACCGTTGCCAGTGGTGCATATGTCCCTGCACTCCTGAATTAGTGATCTTCACTTTTTGGGCCAATGAGTTTGAGTTGTGGATAGTAGGTATTATATTTGGCGGGGTCTCTGGTTATTAGCTCAAATTGAGTTGACGCATGAGTCTACAATAATACCGTTCATTATGACTCTCTTGTAAGATCCATGATCTGGTCTGTTGACATTTTAGCCGTTGCTATGCCTCTAAATTTGTGGAATTTTCTTGTGACTGTGGGTTCATCAATCCTGACTATGTAGAACCTTCCGTTTTCTTGGCACTGTGCCAGATGTATGCGCTTTCTTGCCGGTTGCTTTGAACTTGCCATGATGCCGCGTCCGTCGTCGAACCACTCGTTATCTGTATTATTCTTTGTATTCCCAAGGATTGAATAGTTCTGCTGTGCTTTGTTCCATATCTGAGGTGTTTCTTGTGGCTATAGTACAATTATAAGTTAGTCCTGAGACTGCTATAAGCCCATCTAGGGTTGGCATTGTTCTCCCTGCTAGTTCTGCCAAACCTTGAATAGAACCCCAGTTAGTAACAACTTTTAAATCAATAGGGATAATTCGATTTTCAAAGCGTTTTTTTAAGTCTTCCTCGACCCATATTTTTAATTTCCTTTTTCTATTCTGATCTATGTCTTTTTGAATGCCTTTTTGTATTTCACCAAACGTCAATATGCTCAAAAATAAATTATCTTCATCTTGAGCTTGTAACCATGAAATAACATTTTTATTTGGTTCTCTCTTTATAACCTCAGAGATAACACAGGTATCTAGTAAGTACTTCATAGTTCAATATCTCTTGGCATATCTTTATTTCTTGAAAAATCAAGTTCACTTTCTGCCAAAGGCGAGTTTCTGAAGAATGACACTAAATCATCTTTTGGCTTGATAAATCTTATATAGTCTTCAAATGAAATGATAACAACAGCATTGCTCCCATGCTTGGTTACAAATTGGGGTCTGTGGTGTATTGCACTATCAACTAATTGACTAAATTTGCTTTTTGCATCTTGAAGTTGCCATATGTTCTGTTCCATAGCTTTAATCTCAAGTTAAACCGGACAGACTAGACAGTATTTTCTTTTCTGAACTTTGTCAAGTATGTGAGGAACCTATGTGCAGATCCGGCGTAGGAACGCCCGTTACCGGGCTTTCCCAACCGCTGACTACTATGCCCCATAAGACACCCCATGGGCTTGTGGCGGTTGCCCGCCTACCTGTTGGTTCCCTGTGTCCACCATCCACCCGGACTTACGCCGTTTCGGGGTTCATCACCCCACCTGTGTCCCATTCCTTGACGGTTTCCGGTGTCCACTTCCTACAGGAGCCGTTGGGGCTTCCTGGGTTCCTCGTTGCATCTCTACCTGCATACCACGGCCTGAAGACTCCGCCGGATCGCCACACCCTCACCAAGACGGGAGCGGCTGTGTTGCCTTCGGTGTACGTTAAGACCCTCGGCATCCGGGATGACTCTATCGAAGCTGTACCAGCACTTCAGGGAGCGCGGTCTCCCCTGCGGTCTACAGGATTCTCTGTGTACGCTTACCCTACCTTGTTGTTCGCCGTTACCGGCTCCGCAGTAGGATCAACACTCGATACGGGTGGGTGGTTAGCCCTTTCCCGGCAGGGACTTTCACCCTGCAAGATGCACCGGGCTTCGCCCAGCGCGATAACGTCATGCATGACGGGCGCGGCGGGGAGTAAGCCGTTAAAAATCGCGGGCTGTCACCGCGTCCGTCGTCGAATGATGGAATGGCCTCCACGGGTGCAGCACGGCATCATAGTGCCACCCAAATCACTGCAAACACCGAGGAGGCCAAGCATGAAAAATACCATCATCACCATTGATCTTGCAAAGTCCGTATTTGAGTTGGCGGTAGCCAACGCCCATTACCGTATCACCCAGCGCAAACGGCTCGACCTGGCAGGGTTTACGGAATTCATGCACCAGCAGGAACCCGCCACCGTTGTCATGGAAGCCTGCGGCACTGCCCACCACTGGGGACGGCAATTCCGTGATGCAGGGCATGAAGTGGTGCTGTTGCCCGCGCAATACGTGCGCCCTTACCGCCGCCGCAACAAGACTGACCGTGCCGACTGCGAAGCCCTACTGGAAGCCTTCCGCTGTGACGGGTTGAAACCTGTCGCGCTGAAAAGCCTGGAACAGCAGGAACTGCAACACATGCACCGCCTGCGTGAACAGTGGAAACAAACCCGGCAGAAACGGATGAATTTCCTGCGTGGTGTGTTCCGTGAACAGGGCATCCCGTTGCCGTTGGGCGACGCTGAAGCATTGCGCGAAGCCAATACCCATGTGGAAACACTGTCATCGCTGACCTTGCACCTGCTCCAGCCACTGCTGGACGAACTGAAGGGGCTGGAAGAATCCATGCACACCCTGGAACAACAAATCGTCCAGGCCACCCGGCATAACGAAGCCGTTGCCTGCTTGCAGACCATCCCCGGTATTGGCCTGATCACCAGCACTGCACTGGTGGCGGCGATTGGCAAACCGGAACAGTTCAAATCCGGTCGGCAACTCGCCTGCTGGCTGGGCATCACCCCGCGCGAAAGCAGCAGCGGCAACCGGCGTCATTTGGGCAGCATCACCAAAAAGGGCAATGTCTATTTGCGCACCTTGCTGGTCCACGGCGCACGCTCTGCGCTGGTGTCCGCCAAGCGGCTGGCGAAAGCGGGCAAACTCCCCAGCCGCCTGCAACAATGGGCTATCCAGCTCGAACAGCGGGTAGGGCACAACAAGGCTACCGTGGCACTGGCCAACAAGTTGGCGCGGATCGTCTGGGCGTGCTGGAAAAGCGGCACGCCATACCAGCCGGGGCATTGCCCGGCCTGACAAGGTTTTTCCCTTCCTGATCTTGCGTTGACGGTACGACGTTCATGGTTTGACAGGTTAAACCAGTAGCAGGACAAGCCGACAACAAGTATGGCGCGTCACAGCCCGCTCGAATGAAAGGCACCTGCTACGCGGTTTCCATGATGGCCCGAAGGCAAATGCCTTCCCGAAAGAGGCCGGATATATGAATGCATTTGATCTGTTCAACACCTGTCCGTGGATCGAAGGCCAGAAAAGGGCAACATCAGGGATCATACAATTTGGAATAACAAGCCCCGGAACAGGATGCCTTCCACTCCGGCATTGTCAAGGAGCTTCCCTTCGGGACTCCTCCTTGACAATCCCTCCGTTACAGGCGGAATGGGTTGGCATGGGCTTGTTGTATCAAAAGGCAAACGGCGTTTGCCTTTATGGAAAGTTATTGGTTGGGGGTTGACTGTGGAGGCCATATAGGCTTGTTGGCGCATTATTGAAAATCACCAACAAATCGCTTCTTTATCACCTTGGCTTCTCCAATTTTTTAAGGGAGGTTTGCAGCAGTCACTTTCTTAGGTTGATTGGATATGAATTCATTTAGTTTCTATCCTAGTAAATAATGGTTATAATTGTGAAGTTGTTTTTACCTTAATTAATCAAATTGAGTAAAAATATTAAAGCATATTTATACCTATCGGCAATTGAATTTTTTGTTTTGCTATTTTCATGAATTTATTAATTATTAATGAGTTATGAATTTTAAGAAAATTAAATTTTCAGTTATTATTGACATATCTTTATAGACTTACTTATTAGTCACTACTTTTAATAAAAATACTTGTTGTATATCCTACAATTGCCCCCACTATTAATCCTCCTATAGCAGAAAATATTGTTCCTGCTCCATAATACCCAATCGTATATGCATCACCATGGGCATTGATTTTTTGAGAGATTTCTCCAGAAAAAGTATTCAATATTAAATATCCAATTGCTCCACCGTATAGACCATATTTTCTCCACTTTCTCCTCCACTCTTTTCTTAAATTAGCATTAGAGGTAATATTTATTGACTTTACATTACCGATTGACTGCATATTTTCCAAGTTTTGCTGTTGTTTCTGTAAGTCTCTAGCTTCTTTAATACCAAAGAATGCTAAAATTGCAAAAATGGTGGCGACAACACTAGATATTGACTGAATTAATTCATGCATTTTAACTTCTTCCTAATTCTACTACGTAATTTCCAATTAATATAAAAGCAATATTTCGATTTTTATATTTGATGTGATATTTTCTAAGTTAACGTAGATAAGTCTATTATTTCCCAATCGTTAATTTAACACGGCATTTTGTGCTTTTATATCCGCCAACGTCTCGTGTGACGGGCGCGGCGGGGAGTCGAATGGGCGGAGTCGCGGGCTGTCACCGCGTCCGTCGTCGACACACTTGTATGGATAATAAAGCCTTGAAACGGGTAAAGTGAGCCCCGGTCTTCTGGCTGCAACCAGAGGACTCCAAAACAGTAGTCCGATCGATGTATGGCTCCTCAATTGAGAGACCGGTAACGAGTGGGGACGCTGTTCTGGACTCCATGACAATCTCGAATAGTCAACCGGGTCCCGAACCCGCATTTGCAAGGCAGAGTTATCATACTATGAGTACCCCAAACAGATCATCAGAAACCAATGTCGGTGTCGATGTTGGCAAGTTCCAACTGGACATCCACATCCGCCCTGCGGACATCCATTTCACCGTATCCAATGATTCCCAAGGCATCCGGGAAGCGGTCAAAACCTTGGGCAAACACCGACCCGACCGGATTGTTGTCGAAGCC
>JAHJJD010000076.1 GCA_018822845.1 Gammaproteobacteria bacterium
AACTGGTGGACATGGCTGGGGTGGATGTGGGGATGACTGTCCCGGTCTGACCGGGTGATGGGCGGCAAGAGCCGTATACGTGACCCGTATGTACGGTTCTGTGAGAGGGATGGGGCGGTAACGCCTCACCCTACTCGATTAGTTTACAGTAACTTGGGGACTTGTGTATAAGGAGATGATTTGAAACTGGCTGGCATCGGCTTTCCTTGCTAATGGGTTGGATGGCTCAGTCTTCTAGGTCATTTCGCAATGATTTCGATGTTATCGCAGCATATAGACATGATAAAAACCCGGACATCTCTCCGAATGCATGAAAAAGCAACGTATGATCAGACTTTAGCCCGGCAGATATAAGTCTAATAATAGATTTGCCAAAAATCATCCAAAGGCATGCAATGCTGGAAAAATCATCCGCGTGCAACTGGACAAAATACTGCTGCGATATGGCGCTTTTGCGACCTCGATAAAAATGCACTTTGCCAAGCGGAGCTTGGTCAAATACATGTTCATGCCTAACCTTTGCGTCTGCGCAGACATAAAGTGGGTATTCCTTTCCAATAGGATAGCTAAATCTCAAATCCTCACCTATGGCCCAACGCGTATTCAGTGTATCTTGAGGGAATGTATTAAGGATATCAGAGCGCCACACTGTATATCCTCCACCAAGCCACTGTGAACGAACATCTGTAGCAAGATGACCAATGCTTACATTATATCCGGATTTCAAGACACGACCGGGATATGAAGAACTCATAAATAAAAAAGCCTGCGCCCAAGAATACTTGAGTGGTTCGACATTAATTATGTTAAAACCTACCCCGGCTGTATGAGGCTCAGCTTCATTCCAAAATTCGATCATCTTTTCTAATGAGTCACGCTCAAGAACTAGATCATCATCCAAAAATCCAACAAAATTAAATTCCCCCCCTAACGACGCTATTCCCATATTTCTTTGTCGTATCTGGCCTGGAACAGGGCTGTGAATATATTCGACTGGTAGTCGATCATAGAATCTGGACACAACATACTCGACGCTATTTCCTGTCCCTACAACTACAACACGCCCACAAATCCGTGTCTGGCTGCTAAGACTTTCTAATAACTTATGAAGCTGATCCGGACGGTTCTTAGTAGCCACAACAAACGAGAGGTCAGACACAAAATGCTTTTTTATCACTTCTTCTCTCACTAACCAATCATGATCCTCGGTGCGCCCTAACATAAAGCAATACCGGTTGATCTGATAAGAAAAAAATGCGCCTCGTTGGTCAAGGCATTGGAAGCCTACTGCTACGTCGTGAAGCTTTCCGCAGCTTGACACATCGAATAGGCGTATCATGGGGTCCTATGTGTCAGCCTACTTGTCGCGCTATCTTTTCATCCCATTTAGAATGAGAAGGGCGACCTAAAGGACAAGGACATGAAACATTACACAGCAGACAGTAAAGCCGCGATCATCAAACGCCTGATGCCGCCGCGCCCCGTGTCGATAGCCACCTTGAGCAGCGAAACGGGCATTCCCAGCGCGGCGCTGTACAACTGGCGCAAACAAACCCAAGCCAGTGGCCAAGCCGTCCCCGCTACCGCGAAACATTCCGAGCACTGGGCAGCGGCTGACAAGCTCGCCATCGTGTTTGAAACCCGCGCCCTGAACATCGCTGAAGTGGGGGAATATTGCCGTAAAAAAGGGCTTTACCCCGAACAAACCAAAGCGTGGGATAGCCGCCGCCCTGAGTGGCTACCAGCAGCAGGAACAGCTCGACAAACAACGCCAGCAACAAAGCAAGGAAGACCGGAGCCGCATCCAGCAACTGGAAGCCGAACTGAGCCGTAAGAACGCTGCCCTGGCTGAAACCGCTGCGTTGCTGGTGCTCTCAAAAAAGTCCCGTGCCATCTGGGGGGACAGCGGGGAATGTTATTCCCCCCTGCTGACCGCCAGATGGCACGCCAACTGCTCGCTGAAGCCGTGGATGCAGGTGCACGGCAACATAAAAGCCTGTGAAATCCTTGGCCTAAGCCAGCGTACCCTGCAACGCTGGAATGAAGCCGATGCCAGCCTGGTAGATCGACGGACATTGCGCACCCACCCGCCAACAAGCTCAGTGAGGCAGATGGTGTTTGTCAAGGTAGTTGTCGTGTAAATCATGCTGCGAGAGCCGTATTTTCCCACGTTGGTTTGTCGGGGTTAAGCGTCACCGCACCGATGGGTGTCCAGTCACGCATTTTCTTTGTCCAGCGTTCTGGATGGGCTGCTTTGGCGGCGGCATAAACTTCAGTACGCTTGGCGAGGATAGCCTTGTCTTCGCCCCGGTGGCGTTGTGCGGGGGTGACGAAGCGTATCTTGCTGTGCTGGTGGCCGTGGTTGTACCAGTGCATGAAGGTTTGCACCCATCCACGGGCTTCTTCCAGGGTGGCAAAGCCTTTGGCAGGCCACATGGGGCATATTTGAGGGTGCGGAAGAAGGCTTCCACATAGGCGTTGTCGTCGCTGACCCGTGGGCGGCTGAACGAGGTGCTGATGCCGAGGGCTTCGAGTTTGGCCCGCAGGGTTTGCGATTTCATCGGGCTGCCGTTGTCACTGTGCAGGACAGGCTTGTTACCGTGCAGTTTTTCGCGCCAGCAGGCTTTTTCCAACAGGTCGGCGGCGTGTTCCCCGGATTCCTTGTCATGCACTTCCCACGCCACGCCGTAGCGGCTGTAGAGGTCTTCGACCATGTACAGGTAAAAGAAGCGTCCGGTGACGGTGCTGGGCAAATAGCTGATATCCCAGACCCACACTTCGTTGGGGGCATGTGGCAATGTGGGTGGTGGGTTGGCGGCTGGCCTGCGGGGCCTGGGCGCGTCCATGGTGGTTCATTTGCTTTTCAGCACGCAGGGCGCGGTAAATGGTGGATTCGCTGGCGATGTATATGCCTTGGTCGGCCAGTTTGGGCACGATTTGGCTGGGTGGCAGGCTGGCGTATTCCGGCTGGTTGCAAATGGTGAGCACCTGTTGGTATTCCTCAGCAGACAGTTTGTTCGCGGGTGACGGGTGTTGGGCATGTGGGCGTTGGTCTTCACGCACAACCGTTTCACCTTGGGGTTGCCAGCGTTGCAGGGTGCGCTCCGAGATGCCGACTATTTGGCAGGCGCGGCTTTGCCTTGCGCCCGCTGCGGTGGCCTCGTGGATCAGGTTGACGATGGTTTCGCGCTGTGTGGGGCTGGTCATTGCTCCACGTCCCCCCACAGCGCTTGGTACTTTTTTTGCAGCACCAGCAGGGCGGCACTTTCCGCCAGGGCCTTGTCTTTGCGGTTTAAGTCCTTTTCCAGTACGCGAATTTGCTTACGGGCGGTTTTCAGTTGGTTTTCAATCTGTTGGGAGGCTTGTGACTGGTGAGCTGCACCCGCGATACAGGCTTGTTTCCAACGGGCCACCTGTTCCGGGTAAAGCCCCTTGCTGCGGCAATATTCACCCAGTTCATTCGCATTGAGCGGGGCTGTTTCTAGCACCACGGCAAATTTGGCTTCTCCACTCCAGTCTTCACTGGTGGTCGGGATACTTCCGGGCACGGGCACTCCTTCGTGTTTGGCTTGTTTCAGCCAACTGTACAACGTGGCTTCGCTGATGCCTTCAGCGGCTGCAATGTCCGGGATGGCTTTGTTGTGTGGGGTAGCAATTTACCCAGCACGGCGGCTTTACGTTCGTCAGTATAGCGCGGCATATCTTTGTCCTGTCCATCCCCAGTTGTCTAAATCAGTAGAGGCGACAACTATCCTGACATAGGGGGAAACAGCTCATGCAGGAAGCCAGCACCCCTTACGGCATTGGCTTGGGGGAACTCACCCTGCACCAAGACCGGGACACCCATGACCGCCCACGGCTACCTCGACCTGACGGCAGAACTCGGCATCACCTGTAGCCACAGCCGCCCACGGGTCAGCAACGACAACCCGTTCAGCGAAAGCCAGTTCAAAACCTGCAAGCAGCAGCCCGATTACCCCGGACGCTTTGCCATTGTCAGCCATGCGCGGGAATGGTTTTCCGATTACGTGGAATGGTACAACTTCAGCCATCAGCATAGCGGCTTGGCCTACTTCACCCCGGAACAAGTGTTCACCAACCGCGTGGATGAAGTCGCCGCCC
>JAHJJD010000077.1 GCA_018822845.1 Gammaproteobacteria bacterium
CAGGGTTCCAGAAAAACCAGGCAACAGTAGCCAGTAAACTCAATAATGCAAAGTATTTGAGAATTGTCGTTTTCATGTAATTTAATGATGGGTGTTGAAAGGGGGGGGATTCATAAAAAATTTACTTCAGCTAAACCGACCATAATCCTCCGATATTCAACTCAACCGCTTCAAACGGCTCGACCCTGGCGACATCATCATTCGCCCACGAACCAACATGCAGCCAACGCCCTTCATGCTGACGGAACGCTTCCAACGTCTTGCTATCCGGGTCAACCAGCCACAAATACTGCACACCCAAACGGGCATAAAGTGGCATTTTCTTCACCCGGTCTTTGGCGGCTGTTGAGGGCGAAATGATTTCACAAATCCAGTCGGGCACAACGTCGATCCAGGCTGTTTCCGGCAACTGCGGCAGGTTTTCCTTGCGCCATCCGGCAAGGTCGGGAACCAGCGTATGCGGCCTGTCGCCCAGATGCAGCTCCGGCTCGAACAGGATCACCCACCCACCGGGTTCATTACTGTCGGTGTCGAAAGAGCCACCCACCTTGCGGTCGATGCGGGAAGCCGCCCAGGCATGGCGCGGCGAAGGGCGTGGCTGGGTGTACAACTCGCCATCGATGATTTCGCCGATCAAATGTTCCGGCAGATTCAGCAGGTCTGCGTAAGTCGCATCCGTTTTGACTCGTGCTGCATTGCCCACCGTCATGCTCCTGAATGGATTGGAAATTCAAGGATACTGCAACTATCAGCAGAGTGCTAACCAAACAAGGATGAACCAGAATTGCCGGGTTGGCTATGCATTCCCCAAACGTGATTCCAGCCACCCTGCCCGTTTGCCAACAAGCCCGGTAATGCTGGCAATCAGGGGATTATATTCCGCACCCAATACTGTCGCCACTGGCGGAATTCCCTCCAGCACCCTTTTCCCCAAGGCCAGACCACGCTTTTGCAACAGCGAAAAATTGATACTGGCCTCCGCAGCAAACCGCTGCCAATGCCGATGTTGCACCCACTCTGGCCGGTATTCGCCACCAATCGCCATCGCCATGCGCGTATCCAGTTGCGGATAAACACTGGTACACAGCAAGTCATACAAGGGCGCAAGCTGCAAACGGTTGCCCGCACCCACCAGCATCGCCAGATTTTTGGCATGGGCGTCGGCATTACCGATCAGGTAGTTGAACACCACCCAGTCCAGCACTTGCAGGCGGTCACGCCCTGGCACGGCAGCGTAACGGTCGATCAGGCCGAAAATATCCGCCAGACCGGGGCCACCGTCTTTGGCGTATTTCTGGTCGGGCAAGACACCAGCAAGCTGGCAGAAATCCAGTTGGTGCAAACGCTGCACCTGCCCGTTTTGCAGGCGGCGGTCATAACGCTCCACCACCAGCACTGGTTCGGGCAATCGCACCACTTCGGCTTTCACCGCCGCCAGCCCGCAATGCCGCGCCAGATGCAGGCAAAAGGCTTCGTTCAACACCGAGTCGGGGAAAACTTTCTGCGGCTGAATGGCAGGTTTGAGGATATGGGTGGATGCCGCCCCCCCCATCGGCAACTGGAACTGCCCGTCGGCGTAATGCACCGGAATCTTGTCCTGCGCCCCCGCCAATGACAGGCGCAACTCCCCGTGCTGGAACAGTAGTGGCAAATGGTCGGCCAAGCGTTCCAGATCGGCGCGAATATCTTCCACGGAATAAGGCTGCCAGGCTGGCTGACGCTGGCGACCCTCATCTTCCGGCACGAGGGAAAACGCGCCTGCCGCATCTTCCCCAAATGCCGCCAGTTGCGCATACACATCACCACGCGGCAGACGTTTGAGTTTCAGGATGGCATCCAGCACCGCGCCTTCGGGCAGCAGGTTACTGAAGAAAAACAATACTTCATCGCCACGCCATGTCTGCGTACTGATCGGCAGGTGCGGACTCAAGGGGAAAGCACTACGGGAACTTATCCACTCATGTGCGTAACGGAAGTGCAATTCGCGGGCCTCGCTCCACAACTGCCCGACAGTTTCGTTACCATACAAAACTTGCAGCATGTCAGCGCTCCTGTGCCGTCAGTTGCAGTCCCAGCACCGCCAGCACGCGCGCGGCCTTACCCAAGGTCACGCCGGGTTTGCCGTTTTCAAGCTGGATCACCAGTTCGCGCCCAACGCCGGAAACCAGTGCCAGTTCCTCCTGCGTCATGCCATTGGTCAGGCGCGCATGGCGTATCTGATTGCCCAAAGCCAGCAACACGGGATCATTCCCGGTTGAGGCATGGCGGCGGCGCTTGCTTGTGATGTCGCTGATATCCGACATTGTGGTTTTCCAAACTGATAAAAGAAGAAAAGTCGGCTATTGGCTACTTTCTTTCAGAAATAGCCATGGTGTCAAGAAAAAGTAGGTTATTACCGACATTATCTTATTGATCGATACCAAAACCTGAGCGCCCATCTTCCCCTATACTACCCCTATAACAAGCAACAAAGAGGAGTTCCCATGTTCCAGTTTCCCAAAGATTACTGCGTCCCGTTTGACGGCAGCTTCGCCCTGCACGCTGCCCCCACCGCTCCGCCCAAAGACGTGGCTGACGACAAACAACTGGAAAAACGCCTGGAAAAGCTGGTGGCACGCATCGACGAACTCCAGCAAATGTTCTACGCCCACGACAAGCACTCGCTGCTACTGGTGTTTCAGGCGATGGATGCAGCAGGCAAGGATGGCACCATCCGCGCCGTCACCCGAGGCGTCAACCCGGCGGGTTTTCAGGTCTTTTCCTTCAAGCAGCCATCAGCGGAAGAACTCGACCACGACTTCCTGTGGCGCACCAGCAAGTGTTTGCCAGAACGCGGGCGCATCGGCATTTTCAACCGCAGTTATTACGAGGAAGTGCTGGTGGTGCGCGTTCACCCCGAGTATCTGGGCGGGCAAAACCTGCCAACCGAGACTGACCACGAACATTTATGGGCAGACCGGCTGGAATCCATCCGCGACCACGAAAAGCATCTGGCGCGTAATGGCACGGTTATCCTCAAATTCTGGCTGAATGTTTCCCGTGAGGAGCAGAAAAAGCGTTTCCTCAAACGGCTCGACAAACCGGACAAAAACTGGAAGTTCTCGCCCGGCGATGTCAAGGAACGGCAGCATTGGGATGCGTATATGGATGCTTACGAGCAAGCCTTGCGCACCACTTCCAGCCAACATGCACCGTGGTACGCCATCCCCGCCGACAACAAGGCCTACATGCGGGTTGCCGTAGCCGAAACCATTGTGCAAACTCTGGAGTCATTACAAATGGAATACCCGAAACCGGGCGAGGCCGACCGTGCCCGCTTTGCCGAGTGCCGCCAGCTACTGGAAAACGAAGGAGCCTGATTTGAACCCGTTGTACCCGCCCATTCACGAAAACATGCACTTCTACCTGCAAGTAGATGATGTCAACGAAATCTACGTCGAGGAATGTGGCAACCCGCACGGTGTTCCCATCGTCTTTTTGCACGGTGGCCCTGGCGCTGGCTGCGAACCGTGGCACCGGCAGTTTTTCGACCCGACCCGTTACCGCATCATCCTGTTCGACCAGCGCGGCTGCGGGCGTTCCAAACCGCACGCCTCCCTGCACCGCAACACGACCTGGGATCTGGTTGCCGACATGGAACTGATCCGCGAGGAACTCGGCATCGACCAATGGGCCATCTTCGGCGGTTCGTGGGGTTCCACCCTGGCTCTGGCCTATGCGGAACAGTACCCGGCACGGGTCAACGGCATGATCCTGCGCGGCATTTTCCTCTGCCGCCAGCAGGACATCGACTGGTTCTACCAGCAAGGGCAAGGGCCGGAACGCATTTACCCCGATTACTGGCAGGATTACGTCGCCCCCATCCCCGAAGCCGAACGCGGCGATATGGTGGCGGCCTATTACAAGCGCCTGACTGGCGACAACGAAATTGCGCGGATGCAAGCTGCCAAAGCCTGGTCTGTGTGGGAAGGCCGCACTGCCAACCTGCAACCGAAAGACAGCGTGCTGTCGCACTTTTCCGACCCTTACACCGCGATGAGCATTGCCCGTATCGAAGCACATTACTTCATCAACAAGGGCTTTCTGGAAACCAACCAGCTATTGCGCGACGCCCATCGCATCGCCCACCTGCCGGGCAGCATCATCCACGGGCGTTACGACATGATTTGCCCGCTGGAACAGGCATTCGCCCTGCATCAGGTGTGGCAAAACGCCGACTTTCAGGTTATTCCTGCCTGCGGTCACGCCGCCAGCGAACCACCCATCCAGCAAGCACTGGTAGATGCCACCGAAGCCCTGCTGGAACGGCTGGAATGATCGGCCTGATCCAGCGGGTTTCCCGCGCCCAGGTGGATGTGGCAGGTGAAACGGTCGGACAGATTGAGCGGGGAATCCTGTTGCTGCTGGGGGTGGAAAAGGAGGACACGCCCACCCACGCCGACAAGCTGCTCCACCGGGTGCTGAACTACCGTATTTTCCCCGATGAAACCGGGCGGATGAACCTTTCCCTCAAGGACATCAACGGTGGCTTATTGATTGTCCCGCAATTTACCTTGCCTGCGGATACCCGCAAAGGAATGCGCCCCAGCTTTACACCCGCAGCGCCACCAGAAACCGGCGAGATGCTTTTTAAGGTTTTCTGCAATAATGCAGTGCAGCAATTTAATAATATCCAGAAGGGCATTTTCTCTGCCGATATGCAAGTATCCCTTATTAATGACGGGCCAGTAACCTTTTGGCTAAAGACTTAGAAATATTAGAATATAATTAAACATTAATCATAATGTTTTCAAAAAGTTGCAAACTCAAGCATTGTCTCCTCATTGCCATTCTTTTACTTGTTAGCATGGCTGATTTCTGGTAAATACCATACTGCACCAGTTAATAGTGCACATTCACGAGAGTTAGGATTCAGGAAACATGAAAAAACTACCCTTTATTATTTTGTTAGCTGCATTCTCCAGCCTGCATATGACTGCATGTGCTGAGGGAGAAACGGCCAAGCAAGACGCCACAGCCGAAGCAAAACCTGCCGAGGCCGCACAGGCCGCTGCTGCTGAAGCGAAACCTGCTGAAGCTGAACAGGCCGCTGCCGATGCAAAACCTGCTGAAGCTGAACAGGCCGCTGCCGATGCAAAACCTGCTGAAGCTGAACAGGCCGCCGCTACCGATGCAAAACCTGCTGAAGACGGTGCAAAAGCAGCATCTGGCGAAGCCGAGCCTGATTGCAACTAACCCTGTCCTTTTTGATTTCCAGCTGGTGTCCCAAATTTTGGAGAGAGTGCGGGAACCCGGCCAACCATAGCCAAACCTTAATAACTGGAGGATATAGATGAAATTTACCCAACTGATTGGCATTGCAGCACTGGCTGCCAGCTTGAGCCTTTCCACCACTGCTTTTGCTGAAGGCGAAGCCAAACCTGTAGGCATCACTGCTGATGTCATGAGCGTTACCGTCAAGCACAACGGCGCAGACGTTGAAATCAAGCGCGACCAGGACAACAACGCCACTATCGTTGCTGATTTCGCCAAGACTTCACGCCCTTGCCCGCCGTTCTGCATCCAGCCTGACACCATCGCTGAAGGCGTGCAAACCATCGCTGAAAACGGCATGCTCGACTACCTGCAAAAGCAAAGTGGTGGTGATGCCAGCATCCTGGTTGTTGACTCCCGCACCCCTGACTGGGTTGAAAAAGGCACCATCCCAGGCGCAACCAATGTTCCATGGGAAGGTCTGGCTCCGGACAAGGGCGCGACCACCGACGGCATCATCAAGATCATGACGGAGCAATTCGGTGTCAAACTGGCTGATGGTGCGGATGCACTGGCAGTTGACGAAGCAGTAGCCGCTGGCGGCGATGCAGTGGGCAAGGTATTCGACTACTCTGGTGCCAAGACCCTGGTCATGTTCTGTAACGGTATGTGGTGTGGTCAGTCCCCAACCAACATCAAGCAACTGCTGAAATTCGGTTACCCGGCTGACAAGATCAAGTGGTACCGTGGCGGCATGCAGGATTGGTCCATCCTGGGCCTGACCACTGCCAAGCCTGCCGCCGCAGCACCTGCTGCTGATGCAAAACCGGCTGAAGGCGACAAGAAGTAATTTGTTTCTTCCGAAGCAAATGGAAAAGGCCAGTTCGCTGGCCTTTTTCTTTTGGCAAATAGCAAATTTCTAACGGTAACCCTGCCCGGTTACCTGTTTGTGCAGCTTGGCATTTTCATCACTGAGGTGACGTACCAGCAAATCAAGGCTGCGGATGACGAATTCCAGCAGGTTGGTGGCGATGTAAGGCTCTTCGATACGGATGCGGTTGTACATCTGCCGGTTGATTTCCAGCAGGCGTACACCACTGCGGCGGGCACGGATGCGCACCGTGCGCGGATGACGGTCAAAGAAAGACATTTCCCCCACCAGACTGCCCGGTTCCAGGCGACCAACCTCGAATTCACGTTCACCGTCTACCTGTAGCAACTTGACCGAACCACCAATGACCAGATAGAAACGATCGCTGATTTCACCTATATCCGCTATGATTTCCTGCGCACCCAACTCGCGGATGCGCGTGTAACGGACAAACTTTTTCACCTCATCATCCGTCAGGGCGGCACAAAACTCCTGGCAAGTATCCTTGACCTGTTCCAGAAACCGGGAACTTGCATCACTCATGATTAACCCCTTATAAGCAGTCTATACCCTAAAATTATTGCATTATACGCCCAGAAATAACGCTTGTCGGTGGGGTCGTAGTATAATTGCCAAATTTGCAGCAAACGGAGACCAGCATGAGCATCAGCAATGAAGCAGTAGAACAAATGATTCGCGCCAGCATCCCGGATGCACAGGTTAACGTGACAGGCGACGGCTACAAATATGAAGCCGACATCACCAGCAATGCCTTTGAAGGCATGATGACCCTCAAGCGTCACCAACTGGTTTACGCCGCACTCAATGAGGCCATTACCTCTGGCCAGCTTCATGCACTGACCATCCGCGCCAGGACTCCGGCAGAAACAGCCTGACCACACCAAAACAATAATGACCAATAAGAACAAACAACAGGAATACCACTATGGATGATAAAACCCGTGCCCAACACCCGGTTTTGCAACCGATCAGCGACAAGGAACTGACACGGGAAAGCTGGAAAATTTTCCAGATCATGGGCGAATTCGTGGATGGCTTTGAGCGCCTTGCCCATTTGCGCCCTTCCGTGAGCATTTTTGGCTCAGCCCGCACCCTGCCAGATGATCCGGTCTACCAGTTGACGGTGGAAATCGCCCACAAACTGTCTGACGCCGGTTTCGCCGTGGTCAGTGGTGGTGGCCCCGGCCTGATGGAAGCAGCCAACAAGGGTGCGCAAATGGGCAAATCTCCCAGCATTGGCCTCAACATCCAGCTTCCGCACGAGCAAACTTCCAATAACTATCAGGATATTTCGCTATACTTCCGGCACTTTTTCTCACGCAAGGTGATGTTTGTGAAACACGCCTCGGCTTACGTAGTCATGCCCGGCGGCTTCGGCACCCTGGATGAACTGGCAGAAATCCTGACCCTGGTGCAAACTGGCAAAACCCGCCGCATTCCCATCGTGCTGGTGCACACGCCTTTCTGGGAAGGGCTGGTGGAATGGTTCAGGAATACGTTGGTTAAACAGGGTACAATTTCACCTGATGATACGGACTTGTTCGTCCTGCTGGATGATGCCGATGCCATCGTTGACCACATTTTTCAATATTACGAACGCGCCGTATCGGGGCCAACGACTGAAGAACGCGCGAAATTCATGGAGTTATAAAAATGACAAAGATCGCATTGCTGGCTGCCGTACTGGCACTGACCAGCCTGGGCCCAGTCGCTGCATTCGCTGAAGATGTCGCCGCAGAGGCCACCACCACCGAAGCCAACCCCGAAGGCAGGCTGAAAGTCGAAACCATCCGCGTCGAAGGCAGCGGAGGCACCATTGAGGAAGAGCGCGTACAGGCCATGCGCAGCGAAATTCGTTACATCCCCACTGGCAGTGCCGACGGCTACAACCTGACCGGTTCAACAGGCACAACCCTGAATGCCCACAGCGACGATGACATGCTGATTCCTAGCTGGAACATGTTTTCCTGGTAAGCGATGTCAGTTTATACCCCTGTCAGCGCCACTGAGCTTGAGGCATTCCTGCGCCAGTACCCGGTCGGAACATTGCTTGATTTCGCAGGCATTGAAGCAGGCGTCGAAAACACCAATTATTTCGTCACGACCACGGGCGGGGCGTTTGTCCTCACCCTGTTCGAGCACCATTCTCCTGACGAACTGAAATACTTCCTGGCGCTGATGCAGCACTGGGCGGATGCGGGCATTCCGGTTGCCTGCCCGCAGCATCTGCATGACGGGCAGATGCTGGCCACGCTGAATGGCAAGCCTGCTGCGCTGGTGGCGCGACTGGCAGGTGAGCATGTGGCAACACCAGGCATCGGACAATGCGCTGCAATGGGCGCAATGCTGGCGCGGATGCATCTGGGTGGGCGGGATTTCCCCCTTTACCGCGCGCCTGACCGGGGGCATGAGTGGCGGATGCAGAAAGGTTCCAGGTTGCTGGTGCAGCTTGCAGGGAAGCAGGATGAGGCGCAATTGCTGCGGGCAGAACTCGCATTCCAGCAAAACATCCCCTTCGAGCGGCTCCCCGCAGGCGTCATTCACGCCGACCTGTTCCGTGATAACGTGATGTTCCGGCAAGGTCAGCTCAGCGGTGTCATCGACCTGTATTTTGCCTGCACCGATAATTGGCTGTACGATCTCGCCATTGTGGTCAACGACTGGTGTTGTCTGGCGGATGGATCACTGGATATTCCCCGCTTGCAGGCATGTATTGATTCCTACCAGTCGGTGCGCCCGTGGGAACCTGTTGAGCAGCGCTACTGGCAAGCCACCCTGCGTGCCGCCGCCCTGCGTTTCTGGCTGTCACGGCTGGACGCCCAACTGAACCCGCGTGACGGAGACATGATCTTGCAAAAAGACCCGACAGAATTTCGCGATAAACTGCAACAGCGCATCGCTGAAGATAACGCCACACCGGCAAGCATCACACTGGATGCCCGCCGCCTGCTATGCCCCCTGCCCGTCATTCGCGTACAGGAAGCGGTGGAAAACCTGCCCGCTGGCGTCACTGTCACCGCCATTTGCACCGACCCCGGTACCTTGCACGACATTCCTGCCTGGGCACGCATTCACGGCCACACGGTACTGGAAACCCGCAGCGAAGGCCGTGAGCACATCATTGTGGTACAGACTGGAAAGGCGGAGTGAGCAGTCACCACCCACACATCGAAGCCATGCCGGAGGACACCATCCATGTCAGCCGCACGGAACGCCAGGCGGCCACCCGCAAGGTCACACTGGTCGGTGCATTCATTAATGCCATCCTGTCGGTTGCGCAGATTGTGGGCGGCTTTCTTACCCAGTCGCAGGCGCTGATTGCTGATGGCTTCCATACCCTTTCCGACCTTGCCAGCGACTTTGTCGTGCTGTTTGCTTCGCACCTGGCGCATCAGGAGGCGGATGACAACCACCCTTACGGGCATGGGCGTATCGAAACGCTGGCAACTGTCATCCTCGGCCTGATGCTGGCAGGCGTGGCTGTCGGCATTTTCATGCAGGCGTGGGAACGGATGTTTTCCGGCCAGCCGTTACCGGTTCCACAGACCATCGCCATCCTCTTTGCCGCAGTAGCGATCTTCAGCAAGGAAGCGCTATACCATTACACCATGCGTGTCGCCAAACGCATCCATTCGCCCATGCTCAAGGCAAATGCCTGGCATCACCGTTCGGACGCAA
The DNA here is from genome assembly GCA_018822845.1 of Gammaproteobacteria bacterium. Classification (GTDB taxonomy): domain Bacteria; phylum Pseudomonadota; class Gammaproteobacteria; order Thiotrichales; family Thiotrichaceae; genus Thiothrix. The sequence continues at coordinate 9,824 of JAHJJD010000077.1, forward strand.
TTTCCTCCATCGTAGTATTGCTGGGCATTACCGGGGCGCAATTTGGCTTCCCCTGGCTGGACCCGCTCGCAGCAATGGTTGTTGCCGTCATGATCCTGTACATGGCAGGGCAGTTGATAATGGAAAGCACCAGCGAACTGGTCGACACTGGCCTCGCCCCGGAGGAAGTACAGGAAATCCATGATTTCATCGCTGACATCGAAGGCGTGGAAAACATCCACCTGCTGCGCACCCGCCGCATGGGCGGGAACGTACTGGCCGACGTACATTTGCAGGTCAATGGACGCATCAGCGTATCGGAAGGCCATTTCATCAGCGATCAGGTCATGTACCGCTTACGCAAGCGTTTCCCCGACCTCAAGGATGTCATCATCCATATCGACCCTGAAGATGATGAAACGGTGCATCCCTGTGAAAACTTACCCACCCGCGCCGAGTTACTGGCAACACTGCAAGCCATGCCCACCATTGCACCGTTATGGGACACAATGGATGACCTGACCCTGCACTACAACAGTGGCAAACTACAGCTTGAGCTGATCTTGAAAGAAAGACCCAGTGCTGACGCCATCAGTGCCTTTCGACAAGCCTGTTCGACGATTCCCTCGGTTGAGCGCATCAGCTTTTTCACCAAAATAGTGCACTAAAATCCCGATACGCACTAATTTAGTGAAGAGAGAAACCCCTCCTAACCTCCCCTTGTCAGGGGAGGGACAAGAAATACCCCACTTCTTGGCTCCTCCCCTGACAAGGGGAGGCCGGGAGGGGTTTCTCTGAAAATGGCACAAAAATTGCATTTAGCCTCGTTATTTCTGACTTTTTTGTATCGAACGAGGTTAATAGATGAGCAGCAATCTGGCGCGCGCCCAAGCAATCCAAACCATCGGTCAACGCTCCCCGATGGATCTCGGCAAAACCGACCCACTGAGCAAAATTTGGGCGTGTGACGTCTTCAATCTGGCACGCATGGAAGAATGCCTTTCCAAAAATGCCTTCAAAGCCATGAAGAAAACCTTCCAGACTGGCGCACCACTTGACCCTGCTACGGCTGACGTAGTAGCTGCTGCGATGAAAGAATGGGCGATTTCCAAAGGCGCGAAATTCTTCTCCCACATCTTCTACCCGATGACCAACGCCACTGCTGAAAAGCATGACGGCTTCATTATCACCAGCCCGGAAGGTAATGCCATTACTGATTTTAGTGGCAGCCTGCTGATCAAGGGCGAACCAGACGGCTCTTCTTTCCCGAACGGCAGCATCCGTGCGACCAACTCAGCACGTGGTTACACTGCATGGGACCCAACCAGCCCTGCGTACATCATGCACACCGCCAATGGCGCAACCCTGATGATCCCGTGCGTATTCCTGTCATGGACGGGCGAAGCACTCGACAAGAAAATCCCCCTGCTGCGCTCCAACGCTGCCATGAACAACGCTGCACAGCGCGTATTGAAACTGATGGGTGAAACCGAAGTTGCCACCCTGAACTCAAGCTGTGGCGCGGAACAGGAATACTTCCTGATCGACGAAGCCTTCGCCAATGCCCGCCCGGACATCCTGCTGTCAGGCCGCAGCCTGTTCGGTGCACCGCCTGCCAAAGGCCAGCAATTCGATGACCATTACTTTGGCGCAATCCCTGAGCGCGTCCAGGTTTTCATGCAAGACCTCGAAGACAAGCTCTATCGCCTCGGTATCCCGGCGAAAACGCACCACAACGAAGTTGCACCGGGCCAGTTTGAAATTGCCCCTTACTTTGAAGCTGCCAACGTTGCCGCTGACCACCAGCAACTGCTGATGACCGTGATGAAAATCACCGCCAAAGCCCACGGCTTCCTGTGCATGTTGCATGAAAAACCGTTTGCGGGCGTGAACGGCTCCGGCAAACACGTTAACTGGTCTGTCGGTAACAGCACCCAGGGCAACCTGCTGGATCCGGGCCATACCCCTGAAGAAAACCTGCACTTCCTGGCATTCTGCGGCGCGGTTATCCGTGGCGTGCATTTGTTTGGGCCACTGCTGCGTGCGGCCATCGCTTCTGCATCCAACGACCACCGCCTGGGCGCAAACGAAGCCCCTCCGGCCATTTTGTCGGTTTACCTGGGCGACCAACTTGAACAGGTCTTTAAGGACATCAAGGCAGGCAAAATCCTCAAAACTGCAAAAGGTGGGCAAATGGATTTGGGCCTGTCCCAGATTCTGCACTTCGAGCGTGACCCTGGTGACCGTAACCGTACTTCACCGTTTGCGTTCACTGGCAACCGTTTTGAATTCCGTGCGGTTGGCTCTTCACAGTCCGTATCTGGCCCACTGGTCGCGATGAACACCATGCTGGCTGACTCCCTGAACTGGGTTGCCGACAAGCTGGAAGCAGAACTCAACAGCGGCAAAGACGTGGCGACTGCCACCCTGGCAGTACTGAAAGTGTTGATGGAACAACACGGCAATGTCGTTTTCGGCGGCAACGGCTACTCCCCTGAATGGCACAAGGCAGCGGTTGAAGAGCGCGGCCTGAAAAACCTGCCAACCACCGCAGATGCACTGCCAGAGCTGTTAAGCCCTGAAATTGCGAGCTTGTTTGAGCGCACAGGTGTTCTGACCCCAACCGAACTGCACAGCCGCTTTGAAGTTTATGCTGAACAGTACATCAATAGCATCGACGTAGAAGCCAAGCTGATGGTCAACATGGCAACCACCATGATCTACCCTGCTGCGGTCACTTACCTGTCTGAGCTGTCAGCAACTGCGGGTAACTTGCAGGAACTCGGCATCACACTGGATAACAGCGTTGCACAAAACGTTGCTACCGAAGCCAATGCGCTGATGACCGCAGTTGGCAAACTGAGTGCAGCTCGTGCCAAGCACGACTTTGACAGCGTGCAGGACCACATGCGCTTCCTGGCTGACACCGTGCGTGGTTTGATGACTGACGTCCGCACTCATGCTGACACACTGGAAACACTGATTGCTGACGAAATGTGGCCACTGCCCAAGTACAGCGAAATGCTGTTCATCAAGTAAAGCTGGTTGTAGGGGCGAAAAATATTTCGCCCCTACATGACCATTTACAGATTATGTGACTCTGCGTACCATGCTGCATCGACCCGAAAAAGCCTATTTTTAGTTCTTACACTTATCAGGAGGCCAGCAATGTCTGCACAAGACGTTCTCAACATGATCAAAGACAATGACGTGAAATACGTCGATTTCCGTTTCACTGACACCAAGGGCAAAGAACAGCACGTAACCTCCCCCGTTAGTGAAATCAGTGAAGATATTTTCGTCGATGGCAAAATGTTCGACGGCTCTTCCATCTCCGGCTGGAAAGGCATCAACGAATCCGACATGATCCTGATGCCGGATGCTTCCACCGCCGTTCTTGACCCGTTCTTTCAGGACGTTACCATCATCTTGCGTTGCGACATCGTTGAACCAGCCACCATGGAAGGTTACGAGCGTGACCCACGTTCCATCGCCAAGCGTGCGGAAGAGTACCTGAAATCCACCGGCATTGCTGACACTGCATTCTTCGGCCCGGAACCTGAATTCTTCATCTTCGACGACGTGCGTTGGGGTACCTCCATGAGCGGCACCTTCGTCAAAATCGACTCTGAAGAAGCAGGCTGGAACTCCGAGAAAGTTTACCCTGACGGCAACATGGGCCATCGCCCAGGCACCAAAGGTGGCTACTTCCCGGTTCCTCCAGTCGACTCCCTGCACGACATCCGCTCCACCATGTGTAACATCATGGAAGAAATGGGCGTTCCTGTCGAAGTCCATCACCACGAAGTAGCAACAGCTGGTCAGTGCGAAATCGGCACCCGCTTCTCCACCCTGACCCAACGTGCTGACTGGGTACAAACCCAGAAATACGTCACTCATAACGTTGCACACCAGTACGGCAAGACCGTTACTTTCATGCCAAAACCCATCGTTGGTGACAACGGTTCCGGCATGCACGTACACATGTCTTTGGCGAAAGACGGTACCAACCTGTTTGCTGGCGATGGCTACGCGGGCCTGTCTGAAATGGCGCTTTACTACATCGGCGGCGTCATTAAGCACGCGAAAGCACTGAACGCTTTCTGTAACGCCTCCACCAACTCTTACAAGCGTCTGGTACCTGGTTTCGAAGCACCGGTCATGCTGGCATACTCTGCCCGCAACCGCTCCGCTTCCATCCGTATCCCGTTCGTTGGCAGCCCTAAAGGCCGTCGTATCGAAGTGCGTTTCCCTGACCCGACTGCCAACCCCTACCTGGCATTCTCTGCACTGATGATGGCTGGCATGGACGGCATCCTGAACAAGATCCACCCAGGCGAAGCGATGGACAAAGACCTGTACGACCTGCCACCAGAAGAAGACAAACTGATTCCGAAAGTTTGCCATTCCCTGGACATGGCACTGGAAGAACTGGACAAGGACCGCGACTTCCTGACTGCTGGCGGCGTATTCTCCAACGACATGATCGATGCCTACATCGCCCTGAAGATGGAAGAAGTGACCCGCATCCGCATGACAACTCACCCTGTTGAGTTCGACATGTACTACAGCTGCTAACACTCAGGTTTGCACTGTAACGAAACGCCCCCTTGAGGGGCGTTTCTTTTTATGAAACTTTTGTTACAAAATGATGACAAACCGATTATTCTAATCTGGCGTTTGATAACGCCACATAATCAAGGAAATCCATGTCATCCAGTTGGTTACGCTACATACCGCGTTTGCTTGCATTGCCTATCGCCTTGACGGTGTTTTATGTGCTTTGGGCAGACCATGGAAATCCAGGGATATGGGGATTCCTCTATCACAAATCCTACATCCTGCTGGCATGGGGCAGCCTGTTTTCAGGTTTGCTGCTGCTATCGCGCCGCCCCTGGTTTGCTGTCGGAATCGCATCTACCATTGTCAGCGGCTTATGGCTGGGCGCATCCATCAAATATGACTATCTTGGCTCGCAACTGGTTGCCCCTGACCTGATCGTTGCCGCCCTCAGCGCAGAAACCCTGCTTGCCATGGGGCTGGCTCCCACACTGGCCGTTATTGCCTGCCTGGTGCTACTTGCCATGGGCGCAACACTGGAGCCTGTCCGCACATGGAAACGCAGCACCATCGCTGGCGTATTCATCAGCACCTTACTGGCATTTGCTGCATTGAACACCCCGGCCTCATACATCGACCTGCAATGGACAAAGCAACACAAACAAACCTTCCCCATTTTTGTCCAAAGCCTCTGGCGCACCCAACTGACGGAGCCAACCCAACCACACGCCAGCAGCTATTGCTGTTTCAAAGCCGATCAGCAGGCAGAAAGCTTTACCGCCTCACCGGACAAAAAACCCAACATCATCGTCATTCTTGAGGAATCGACCTTCCGCCCGGAACAAGTGCTGAACTTTAAGCCACGAGGAAAGTTTTTCAAGGACGCTTACCCACTCAAGGTACATACGGCTGGCGGCTCCACCTGGGTACAGGAAATTGCCTTTCTGCACGGGGTTGCTCCACCATTGTACGGTAACGCCTGGAAATCCATCAACTTGTTCACCCCCGGAAGGCTGGACGGGCGCATTGCACGCCAACTGGCGGAACAGGGCTACAAGACCAAGACCATCTACCCGATTGCCGGGCGCTTCTATGGTGGGCGGCGTTTCCACGAACAACTGGGGATTCAGGATTTCATCGACTGCAAAGCGCTGCCGGAATGCGACAAACGCAAGTGGAACAAAATGCCGGATGAAATCTTTTTCGATGAAGCCATCAAGCAGGTGCAGCTCAACAAACAACCGCTGTTCACTTTCATCGCCACCATGCGCCAGCATTCGCCACATGAAAAGGGCATGAAACCGGATGCCCGCCGTTGCAAGCCGGGCATGTCAGACAAGCAATGCTCCATCATGCTGGATTACAACGAACGCCTGAAACTCTCCGTCAAGGCGTATGAAGATTTCCTGCTACAACTGCAAAAACTGCCGGAACGCACCATTGTGGTAGCGTTTGGCGACCATATCCCCGGTGACGTTGCCGCGCACTTCAAAGAAGGCGATTTCGTCAAACAGGATCGTTTCCGCACCTTCTTCAATGTATGGGATTCCGCCAAAGGCTTCGTCACCCGCAAGGTACTGGACGGCCTGGAATACGAAACCATCGACGTAGCAATGCTGGATGCCCTGACACTGCGCTACGCCGGGTTTGAAAGCCGCTACCTGACCGACAAGCTGGTACACATGCAGGCATGTTCAGGCAGCTTCTGCGGCTTTGAAGACGCAGTTCCGGCCAATCAGGCCATGCTTAAAGGTCCTCAACCTCCAGCTCCTTGAGTTTGCGGGTAAGGGTATTGCGCCCCCAGCCCAGCAACTCGGCGGCTTCGATCTTGCGCCCACCGGTTTTCTTCAACGCCGCCTGCAACAGGATGCGCTCGAAAACGGGACTCAGCTCACCTAGCAGATTATGCGCCCCCTTGTTGAGCTTGAAATCGGCAAATTGCGCCAATGCCTTTTCCCAGTTACCAGGCATTTCGGTTTTTTCGCCCTCACCCGTATCCATCAGTTCGGCTGGCAGGTCATCCATGACAATTTCGCGCCCGGAAGCCATCACCGTCAGCCAACGGCAAGTATTTTCCAGTTGCCGCACGTTACCCGCCCACGGCAGGGTTTGCAGATGCGCTGTCACCAGTGGGGAAAGTGCTTTGACTTCCACCTGCAATTCATCCGCCGCCCGGCGCAGAAAGTGATTGAGCAGCAACGGGATGTCTTCGCGCCGCTCACGCAAGGGCGGGTTGTGGATACGGATGACGTTGAGGCGATGGAACAGGTCTTCGCGGAACGCCCCCTTGTGCACCAGTTCCTCCAGATTCTGGTGGGTAGCCGCAATGATGCGCACATCCACCTTGACCGGCGTGTGGCCACCCACACGGTAGAACGTACCTTCCGCCAATACGCGCAGCAAACGGGTTTGCAGTTCCGCAGGCATGTCACCGATTTCATCCAGGAACAACGTGCCCCCGTCCGCCTGCTCGAAACGGCCCTTGCGCTGGGCATAGGCACCAGTAAATGCACCTTTTTCGTGCCCGAACAATTCCGATTCCAGCAATTCGCGCGGAATCGCCGCTGTATTCAGTGCAATAAACGGCTTGTTAGCACGCGGACTGTGCGTATGCAAAGCCTTGGCAACCAACTCCTTACCCGTACCGGATTCCCCGGTAATCAGCACCGTAATACTGGATTTGGAAAGGCGGCCAATCGCACGGAAAACTTCCTGCATGGCTGGCGCATGACCAATAATGTCGCGCCCGCCCAGCAGCTCGGTAGCAATCTCACGAGGCTGGCCAGCATCCCGCTCATGACGCATCTTGCAGGCACGCCGCACCAGCTCCACCGCCTCATTGACATCGAAAGGCTTGGGCAAGTATTCGAACGCCCCACCCTGATAAGCTGACACAGCACTTTCCAGATCGGAATGCGCCGTCATGATGATCACCGGAATTTGCGGGTATTCACGCTGTATCCGCTCCAGCAGGAGCAAGCCATCCGTTCCCGGCATACGGATATCCGTCATGAGCGCATCCGGCTGCTGGGTGCGCAAGGCTGCAATGACCTGATCGGCAGTCTCGAAACTGCGCACACCGATGTCGGCTTTCTGCAAGGCGCGCTCCAGCACCCAGCGGATCGAACGGTCATCGTCGGCGACCCAGATGTTTTCAGCTTGAGACATGTTCACTCCAGTGGAATCAGGATGGAAAAACAGGTGCGCCCTGGTACGGACTCACAATGCACCAGCCCCTTGTGACGGCGCACCAGCGACTGGGCAATGGCAAGGCCGAGGCCACTGCCTTCCGTATGGCCACTCACCATGGGGAGGAAAATCTTGTCGCGCAGGTGTTCCGGCACACCCGGCCCGTTATCACAAATATCGACCTTGAGCACATGCCGGTAACGCACCTGCTGGATGGTAAATTGCCGCAGGATGCGGGTATGCAGCTCAATTACCCCATGCCCGGCCAATGCCTGCACGGCATTACTGACAATGTTCAACACTACCTGCACCATCTGGTCGCGATCCCCCATGAACTCGGGGATGCTAGGGTCATAATCCCGCGCAATCCGGATATCAGGTGGCAGGTCAGTGCTAATCAGATGGCGCACATGCTCCAGCACCTCATGAATGTTGACAGGCTCGGCATGGGGCAACTTGCTTGGCCCCAGCATGCCATTCACCAAATTTTTCAGGCGATCGGCTTCTGAAATGATGATCTGGGTGTATTCCTTCAGTTCAGGCACACCCAGCTCACTTTCCAGCAATTGCGCAGCGCCACGTATGCCACCGAGTGGATTCTTGATTTCGTGGGCAATGCCACGCACCAGCTCCCGTGCTGCCTGTTGCTGATTGATGACCTGCTCTTCACGGACGATACGCAGCTTGCGGTCAATGCGGTGAATTTCCAGCAACAGACGGTTTTGCCAGCCGTGTGTAGACATCGGCGTGACCATGCAATCGATGATGATCGGCTCGCCATGAATCAATTCGACGGCGCTTTCACGAATTGACTGCGGCTCATGTTCACTTAACACCAGGCGCAGATGCCCCATCAACTCATCGCCGCGCAAAAGCTGACCAATAGGCTCACCCGAAACCCGCTGTTTGCTTTGACCAAACAACATTTCCCCTGACTGGTTCATGTAAATAATACGCAACTCCTCATCAAGCACCACAATGGCGCAGGAAAGGATGTCCAACAAGTCATTTTTGTTTACATTTGATTCATTCATGGCAGATATATTGCAATTTTGATGCCACTAAATATAGTTATTAAAATTCATGTACTTAGCAAATACACGCAAAGCATAAGGATCATCCAGACCCCATTATGCACCAAAAAAGTGCTCACCCCAAAATATGGCAAAAGCAAATTGATGACGCCAATACAACATTTTAAACGCCATTAACGCACCTGCAACAAATCTGGAAAAACATCGGATTGTCGACAATAATGCATTAGGGATGCCTGAAATACCCCTATCACCCACCGAAACACCGCACAAAAATCTACAAAATGTTAGGCAATCCATAAAATTTGCCCTTTCAGCAATTTACATCCTGTTTGCATTCAGGCTAAACTCGATGCGTTTGTGCAACAACGGAGGAGTCTTTAATATGTTGGATAAATCAGCAAAGGCATACTGGGCAGCGAATGTTCGCTTGCTCACACTATGTCTTGTCATTTGGTTCATTGTGTCGTTCGGCTTTGGTATTTTGTTTGTCAATCAAATGAATGCCATCCAAATCGGCGGTTATAAACTCGGCTTCTGGTTCGCCCAGCAGGGTTCCATTTATACCTTCATCGGATTGATCACTTTCTATGCATGGCGCATGGGCAAGATTGACCGTGAATTTGACGTTCACGAATAAGGGAGAAACACATGACTGAACTTCAAATCTGGACTTATGCACTGGTTGGCCTGAGCTTCGCGCTTTACTTCGGTATCGCAATCTGGGCACGTGCGGGCTCCACCAGTGACTTCTACGTTGCAGGCGGTGGCGTCCACCCGGTTGCCAACGGGATGGCAACAGCAGCTGACTGGATGTCAGCAGCATCCTTTATCTCCATGGCGGGTATCATCGCGTTCAAAGGTTACGACGCTTCTGCCTACCTGATGGGTTGGACAGGTGGTTATGTACTGATGGCCATGCTGTTGGCACCATACCTGCGCAAGTTCGGTAAATTTACCGTACCTGAGTTCGTTGGCGACCGTTACTACTCCAAGACTGCCCGTATCGTAGCGGTTATCTGTTTGATCGTTATTTCACTGACTTATGTAATCGGTCAGATGAAAGGCGTTGGTGTTACCTTCTCCCGCTTCCTCGGTGTCACCATGGAAACAGGTCTGATGGTTGGTATGGCTATCGTGTTCGTTTATGCTGCTTTCGGCGGTATGAAAGGCATCACTTACACCCAGATCGCGCAATACGTTGTGTTGATCCTGGCGTACACCGTTCCAGCTGTCTTCATCTCCCTCAACCTGACTGGCAACCCAATCCCGCAACTGGGTCTGGGTTCCTCGATGGCTGATGGCAGCGGCATGTTCATGCTGGATAAACTCGACCAGGTGGTTACTGACCTCGGCTTCAAGGCTTACAGTACCCAGAATGACAGCACCATCAACATCTTCATGCTGACCATGACGCTGATGATTGGTACTGCGGGTTTGCCACACGTTATCATCCGTTTCTTCACTGTACCAACCGTTAAGGACGCACGCTCTTCTGCTGGCTGGGCATTGATCTTCATCGCGCTGCTGTACACCACTGCTCCGGCAGTTGGCGCAATGGCTCGCCTGAACCTGATGAACACCGTACAAACAGGCGAAATCGGCTCTGCTGATGGCAACCTGGCCTTTGATGCACGTCCACAATGGATGCTGAACTGGGAAAAAACCGGCCTGATCAAATTTGCAGATCAGAACGGCGACGGCAAAATCCAGTACTACTCCGATGGTGGCCTGACTGCGGCTAAAGCAGACCTGGCAAAAGCAGAGAAGGAAGGCGGTGACGTAGCAGCAGCCCAAACCAAACTGGACGCGGCTGAGAAGAAGCATGCTGAAACCAAGTTTGCAGGCTTCGGCTGGAAAGGTAACGAGATCACCAAAGTCGACAATGACATCATGGTTCTCGCCAACCCTGAAATCGCCAACCTGCCTAACTGGGTTATCGCACTGGTTGCTGCTGGTGGTATCGCAGCGGCACTGTCCACAGCGGCTGGTCTGTTGCTGGCAATCGCCTCTTCCGTTTCTCATGACTTGATGAAAGGTATCTTCACACCGAACATCTCTGAAAAGAGCGAGCTGATGGCTTCCCGTATTGCGATTACCGTTGCTATCCTGGTCGCAGGTTACATGGGTATGAACCCACCGGGCTTTGCGGCACAAGTCGTGGCATTGGCGTTTGGTCTGGCGGCATCCTCCATCTTCCCTGTGTTGATGATGGGTATCTTCTCCAAGCGCATGAACACGCACGGTGCTATCGCAGGCATGTTGACTGGTATCGGTCTGACCCTGGTATACATCTTCTGGTTCAAAGGCTGGTTCTTCATTCCTGGTACTGAAATGTCACCGAACAAGCCTGAAAACTGGTTCCTGGGCATTTCTCCTGAAGCATTTGGTACGGTTGGTGCGATCGCGAACTTCGCTGTTGCCTTCCTCGTGGCCAAGTTCACACCAGAACCACCAGAGCATATTCAACATCTGGTTGAAGATGTACGTGTCCCGCGTGGCGCAGGTGGTGCTATCGCCCACTAAACCGAACTCCACATCGGTTTTGGGAAAGGCTCCTTCGGGAGCCTTTTCTTTATGTTAAGCTATGCCAATTATTAGGCGGAGTTCACAATGTTTTTGAAATGGTTTTTTGGCCTTCCCCTGAATGTGCGGATTGCCATTATGGTTGCCCCCGTGCTGGCAATTGGCGGCTATGGCCTGATGGATTTATGGGCTACGAAAGATCAACCCAAGCAAAAAGAACAAATCGCCATGCAGGCCCTGCAATTACAGGGTGAATGTATGCTGGCAACCAATCAGTGCGTACTGAAAAACGAGCGCATGAAAGTTTCGCTGGTTCGCCAGGAATCCGGCAAACCGGGAATTGCACGGCTTGAAATCGTCCCTGATACCAACATTCGCGGCATCCAGATGTCGCTGGTGCAGGCGGGCGAGGAACATCACATCGTGGTGGATTCTACCCCTGACGGCAATCTGTGGTTTGCAGAGTTTCCCGACAAACTACTAACGCCCTCCCCCTCGGCATTACGGATTGCGCTGGCAAAATTTGGTTCGGTATCATTTGCCGAAATTCAGCCGCAATTTTAAATCCCCCCCTAAAAAGACCCTGCCGGGTCTTTTTCTTGCCCTAAATCATTGCCTGCCTAATGCCCTCCCCCTATCCTAGTGCTGTCAACAACATAAATGACCGAACCGCTAGTGAGAAAGTGAATGTCTGGACTCGTTTTTTACTACTATAACCGCCTGCCCTGTGCAGCCTTCAATGTGCTGGAAGCAGCCATCAAGCTCAATGGGGAACACTCCATCATCACCGAGTTTGATGAATTCAGGATTGATGCCTATGTGTTGGCTGATTCAACGACATCACGCATTGTCGCGATTGACTTCGACAACACCATCACCGCCGACGTGGATTTCTACCTTGACCTGATTGATGCTTACCGTAACCGTGACTGGGAGCCAGTTGTCTGTACGCTGCGCGACAATGACGATGAGAACCTGATCGAAATCCATGACAAGCTGCATGATGCAGGCATCCGGGTATATACCACCGATGGCAAGAAAAAACGGGCATTCATGCTCCACGAGGGGATCAGTGTCGGGATGTGGATAGATGACTACTTCCCAGGCATCACCCAATTCGGAACCCCTCTTCTACTACGCAACGGCATTGAGTACTGATTATGGAACCACTGGACTCCAGTAAAGAAATCCTCGAATGTTTCCTCAGCGGCAAATTCAAACGCATGGACTGCCCGCAGTGCGAAAATACTTTCCTCACCAAAGTCTATGAAATGCAATGCTTCGATGCAGGCAAAAAGCTCAGCATCAAATGCGCCGAATGCAAACGCCTGTTCACCGCCGACACCGACAGTGATTCATGGCGCAATTATGTGGTACTGGAAAAACAGTCGCTGGGGCTGGAATATTTCATGGATGCCATCCAGCAATACGACCTGCAAAACGTCCCCTTTGTTCGTCGCGTTGGCATACTGGATGAAGAGGGTAAACCGCTTGATCTTTCCAGCATCCACTTGTTCACCTTTGAAGAGCCGGAATATCGCATCATCTACGTCATGGAACGTCTTGAACATCTGGGCGAAGCAGACGCAGCATTCTTCACCGAACACGTCCACGAAATCGACTGGATGGAAAAGGAAGACCGCCTCAAGGTGTGGAGCTATGTCGCCGAACGTTATACCCCCGAGCTGGCGGAAGACATGCGCAAATTATGCCTGTACTACCGTGAGCACCAAAAATACCTGAATTGGGATTTGCACGGCGACAACCTGATGCGTCAGGTCAAGGATGGCAAAATCGTGGTGATGGATCCGTTTGCTCCCAAAATGGGCGACTACATGGAAGAGTAGGAAAGGCGCTGGAGCGGGTGATGGGAATCGAACCCACGTATGCAGCTTGGGAAGCTGCCGTTCTACCATTGAACTACACCCGCGTGTGGGATACCGTAAGCAGGCTGCAATTGTAGAGCGTTTTTCCCGAGACAACAATCATGATTCCACAAACGACTGGCGAAACCTTCGCTGAAAAGGTATTGGCGTGGTTCGGCCAACACGGGCGCAAGGATTTACCCTGGCAACACGCCCCCACCCCCTACCGCGTCTGGGTGTCGGAAATCATGCTGCAACAGACGCAAGTCACCACCGTAATCCCCTATTACCAGCGCTTCATGCAACGCTTCCCCGCTGTGCGAACGCTGGCAGATGCGCCACTGGACGACATACTCCAACACTGGGAAGGGCTGGGTTACTACAGCCGCGCCCGCAACCTGCACAAGGCCGCGCAAATCATCCGTGACCAGCATGACGGGCAGTTTCCCACCGACATGACAGGCATGGAAGCATTGCCGGGCATAGGCCGCTCCACCGCTGGCGCAATCCTTTCCCTCAGCCACGACCAGGCGCACGCCATTCTGGATGGCAACGTCAAGCGCGTACTCTCCCGCTACCACGCCGTCGCAGGCTGGCCGGGCGAACCGCGCATCCTGCAACAACTGTGGCAATACGCCGAACAACACCTGCCAGCCACCCGCAATGCCGACTACACCCAGGCAATGATGGACATGGGCGCAACCCTCTGCACCCGCAGCAAACCAGCCTGCCTGCTGTGCCCGCTGCAAACCGGCTGCAAGGCATTCCAGCAAGGCAAGCCGCAAGACTACCCCGGCAAACGTCCGAAAAAGGATTTGCCGGAAAAAACCGCCATCGCCTTGCTGTTACGCAACCCCGACGGTGAAATCCTGCTACAGAAACGCCCTCCCAGCGGGATCTGGGGCGGGCTATGGAGCTTTCCCGAATTCGCCGGGGAACCCGGCATGGCTGACTGGCTGCAACAAACCTGCGGACAAAACCACATCATTTCGCAGCGTTTGCCTACCCTCACCCACACATTTTCCCATTACCGCCTGCATTTGCAGCCTTTACAGGTCGATTTCGACACGCAGGCAGCGCGGATAATGGAAGGCGATGGCTGGCTCTGGTATAAAGCAGGCACGAAATTGAACGGCGGGCTGTCAGCGGCAGTCCGCCAGTTTTTCCGCAACACATGACAGTAATTTGAGGAATTCCTATGACACGCATGGTGAACTGCGTCCACTTGGGGCGCGAAGCAGAAGGGCTGGAGCGCCCGACTTACCCTGGCCAACTTGGCGCACGCATTTACGAAAACGTTTCCAAGGAAGCGTGGGCGAAATGGCAGCGTCAGCAAACCATGCTGATCAATGAATACCGCCTGAGCCCGATCAACCCGAAAGACCGCAAATTCCTGGAAGAAGAAATGGAAAAGTTCTTCTTTGGTGAAGGCGCGAGCGCGATTGACAATTTCAAGCCGGTTTAAAGAAACCCCTCACCCCAACCCCGCACCCCGCCACCTATGGTGTCGACCCTCAAGGGGAGAGGGGCTAAGAGGCCACCTTTCTTGTTCCCCCTCGCCCCTTGAGGGAGAGGGGGTTAGGGGGTGAGGGGTTTCTTCACTTTACTGGCGGTTTCCAGATCATGGCATCCAGTTGCCAGTTTGCCAGCACATCCTTGGGCGGTACGGAGCCATCCGGCCCATCCCAGCTGCCACCGAACAGATACAGGATATTGCCCGTCTGCGGCGCATAGCACAGCACCTTGCCAGACAGTTCCTCTGCACCTGCTGCGCATTCGCTGTTCTGCCCATAGGTATAAATATCGACGAATTTCGTGCCAATGGAATGGCCTAGCCGGTTCCCGATCAGATTGTCATGCACCATGACGGAAAAGATTTTCTGATGCGCCTGATCCGGGTTGATGGTCATCAGGGATTTCAAATCCTTGGCCACCGTAATGACGGGGTACTCCTCACCTTCCGAGTAATTCTTCTGCTGGGTGACATTGAGTGCCGGAAAAGCAACAGTAATTTCATGCAGATTGAACGGCGTCTGCGCATTGATCGGGCCAACACCATCGACTGACAACATTTCCAGCGGCTTGACTGTCGATTTCCCTGTGGAAGCAGAATCTTTTTCACACCCTGCCAACACAAATGTGGCAGAAGCAGCCAACAGCCAGCATCCCATTACGCGCCTATTCAGCATACCTACTCCTTTAATCAATGGCTTTGACCCAATTCTTTCATAAAATACATGACCGTGCATTTTTATAGTTCTATGTTTATAGTCCATTATTTTATCGGCCACCGAAAATACCCATGCCCGAAAATCCCGTTTGGCTGATCGACGCCAGCATTTACGTATTCCGCCCCTGGTTTGTACGCGGCTATATTCCGCAGGATCAGGAAGGCAACCCGGTCAATGCAGTGCTGGGTTTCCTGCGTTTTACCTACAACCTGCTGCAAACCGAGCAGCCGCAGCAGATCGGCTTTGCCTTCGACACAAGCCTGCAAACGTCCAAGCGCAAGGAAATTTACCCCAACTACAAGGCCAACCGTTCCCCTGCCCCCGATGAATTGAAATACCAGTTCCAGCTTTGCCGTGATTTTCTGCAAGCGCTGGGCATCGTGCAAACCGCCAGCCACCACTTTGAAGCCGATGACGTGATTGGCACCTGGGCAAGGCAACAGCGCGAAAGCGGCAACGCCTGCATGATCATCAGCGGCGACAAGGATCTGGCGCAACTGGTGGGTGAGCGCGACATCTGGTGGGATTACGGCAAGCGCAAGCCGCTGCCACCCGGCGGGGTGAAAAAGGAATTTGGCGTATGGCCACAGCAAATCCCCGACCAGTTGGCACTGGCTGGGGATGTGGCCGACAACATTCCCGGCATTCCGGGGATAGGTATGGCCACCGCTGCCAAACTGTTGCAGAAATTCAAGGATACCGAGATTTTACTGTCACGCATTCCCGAAATCGGCCAGATGAAAACGCGCGGGGCGAAACGGCTGCAAGGCTTGGTGGAGGAACATCAGGCAACCGTGCGGCTGGCGCGGCAGTTGACGGTGATTCATTGCGAGGTGCCGGAAATTCCGCTGGATTTGCGGCGTGGGGAGAAGGATTTGGTGCGGTTGCGGGAGTTGTGTGAACTGCTGCAATTGACGGAGCAGCAGTTTCGGCTGTGGGAGATGGTCTGAACTGGGATTTATGGGATTTGTATGATTAACCATGATTTAGGGGCACTCCGGCCATAGGGCACGGGCTAAATCATGGTTAATCAGTATAATCCGACGAATCACAGTTCAGACATTGCCGTGTCGTATTCCTCGCTGGCTTCCATCCATGCCATTTCGGCGGCGCTGATTTTCGTCTCCAGTGCCAATTGATCCAGTAGCAATTGCTTTAACACCAGTTTGTTGGCTTCGGTGTGCATGTCTGGATCGGCCAGTTTTGCTTCCAGTTCGGTTTTGCGCTGTGCCAGTTTTTCCAGCTCTTTTTCCAGCTTGTCGGCTTTTTGCTTGAGCGGCTGGAAGCGTTTGCGCTTTTCGGCAGCTTCGCGGCGCTGGTCTTTGCGCCCGGCGGAGGTGTGGGATGCTGCCGGAGCGGGCGCTACTTCACCTTGCCCGGCGGCTTGCTCTTCCTCGCGGAAACGCTTTTGTAACCATACGGAATAATCGTCGAGGTCGCCGTCGAATTCCTGCGCCTTGCCACCTTCCACCAGCAGCAGTTTGTCTGTCACCATTTTCAGCATGTGGCGGTCATGCGAGACGATCACCATGGCACCGACGTAATCCTGCAAAGCCATGCTCAGGGCAAGGCGCATGTCGAGGTCAAGGTGGTTGGTCGGTTCGTCCAGCAGCAGCAGATTGGGTTTCTGGTAAATCAGCAAGGCCAGCGCCAGACGTGCCTTTTCACCGCCAGAAAACGGCTCAATCGCCTCATCCACCCGTGCGCCTTGAAAAGCAAAGCCGCCGAGGTAGTTGCGCAAATCCTGTTCGCGGGCTTGCTTGTCGAGTTCGCGTAAATGTTGCAAGGGTGACTGATCGATTTTCAGTTGTTCCAGTTGATGCTGGGCGAAGTAGCCGATTTTGATGTCGGCAGCCTGCCAGCTTTCGCCGCCTTGCGCAGGCAACAGGCCAGCCATGAACTTGATCAGGGTGGATTTACCCGCGCCATTGGGGCCAATCAGGCCGATGCGGTCGCCCGGCATGATTTGCAGTTCGATGCCTGCCACGATGATCTTTTCACCATAGCCGATGCTGACTTTATCCACGTGCAGCAGACGGTCGGGCAGCTTATGCGGCTTTTTAAAGCTGAAGGTGAAGGGGGAATCGACGTGGGCGGGGCCGATGGTTTCCATCCGCTCCAGCGCTTTCAGGCGGCTTTGCGCCTGACGTGCCTTGGTGGCTTGGGCGCGAAAACGGTCGACATAGCTTTGGATGTGCGCCCGCTCGATTTGCTGCTTCACGTAGGCCGATTGCTGTTGCGCCAGACGTTCCGCACGGGTGATCTCGAAGGTCGAATAATCGCCGGTATACAGCGTGAGGCGACTTTGCTCGATGTGCGCAATCTGGGTACAAATCGCGTCCAGAAACTCGCGGTCGTGCGAAATCAGCAGCAGCGTGCCGCGATAGGCTTTCAGCCAGTCTTGCAGCCAGATGACCGCATCCAGGTCAAGGTGGTTGGTCGGTTCGTCAAGCAGCAACAGGTCGGAACGGCACATCAGGGCTTGCACAAGGTTAAGACGCATCCGCCAGCCGCCGGAGAAACTGGAAACAGGGTTGCGGATTTCTTCGGGTTTGAAACCAAGGCCGTGTAACAAAGTGGCAGCGCGGCTTTCGGTGGTGTAGCCGTCAATCGCTTCGAGTTTGGTGTACAGCTCGCCCAGATGCATCCCGTCGGCGTGTTCCAGTTGCGCTTTCAGGCTGACGTATTCGGCATCGCCTTCCAGTGCGTAATCCAGCGCGGTCGCATCGGTGGCGGGGGTTTCCTGCTTCACATGCGCAATCACCCAACTGGCAGGAATGCTGAAATTGCCCACATCCGGCGACAAATCGCCCCTGATCAGCGAAAACAGGCTGGATTTGCCGGTGCCATTCGCGCCGGTCAAACCGACCCGCTGGCCGGGGTGGATGTTTAAGGTCGCCGCCGCGAGCAATTCCTTGCTACCGCGCCGTAAGCCGAGATTGGAGAAAACTAACATGGACTAAGGGACTCCGAACCAGGAGGGGTTTCTTCAAAGCGCGAGAGTATACCACCTCGAATATGCTTTTTTGGGCGTAGCCGTAAAATCACTGAATGGAACGGACTAACCGCACGTAAAAATCAACAGAACTTGCACTCACATCCCAGTTTCCATGATCAAAGCTAACGCGCTCAGGATGTTTCCTTCTTTTAGATGATGACCAGTACGCCCATGCAGGCGTATTAGGAAATACATCTAGATCAATAAATGGCTTAACCAATTTGCCATTAACAATTAAAGTACGCAGCTCTCCAATTGTCGGCATTCGCCAATCGTTATAGCCAGCAAAGCTGATCCCCTTACTGAACTTTGACATCGCATCATCCCATGAGTACGTTTCGGCATTCCCGCTGCTGCAATTCCTGCTACTTTGTCCTTCACTGCAACGTTTCCACATCAACCCAGTTTCGGTATCTGTCACTGTGTCGTTGTTGTGGATGATGTAGCGACCTGAAACGCTGTTTTCCCTCACCCCACCCCCTATCCCTGAGGTAGAGGGGCTAAGAGGTGCCGTATTTTCTTGCTCCCCCTCTACCGCTTGGCGGGAGAGGGGGCTGGGGGGTGAGGGTCTTCCCACATGATGCCCAATCGCCCCCAACAACAACGTCCAATCCTGCGCCACGCAGAAATCCAGCACCTGCAAATGCCGTAACCACAACGGATGCCGCACCTTCTCCGCCAGCACCGGGATCACCGGAATGCCGATTTCCTCCGCCATGCTGACTTCGTTATGCACCCACTTGGAGGTGCGCACCTTTTCGGAGACGACCAGCACCATCACATCGCTGCTTTCGAGTTCAAACTCCAGCTTGTGATACCACACATCACCGGGTTTCAGGCCGATGACATCCCGGAACACGGCAAAGCCAGCCGCCTGCAATTGCTGCTGGATTTCAATCGCCAGATTTTCACCGTGGCTGCCGTCGCGGGCGTAGCTGATAAAGGCTTTGGGCATGAGGTCGGCTTGGTTGATGAAAGTGATGCTGCATTAATAGCAGACTGACGGTAGTTTGTGAATGCCACTTTCCGCTTGCTCAAAGCACATCACTTAGCTAGAGTTATGACTAACCTAGGAGTTTAGCTATGCAAGTCAACATCCACGAAGCCAAAACCCAGCTTTCCCAACTGATCCAGCGCGTACTTAATGGCGAAGAAGTTGTTATCGCCCGTAATAATCAACCTGTTGTACGACTGGAACCTATTGCCCGTGCACCTGCCAAGCGTAATTTAGGCTCACTGCGGGGGCTGGTGAAATCCATTGCCGACGACTTCGACGAACCGCTGGACGATTTCAAGGATTACATGGCATGAAAGCATTGCTGGATACCCATACCCTGCTGTGGCTGGTGGATAGCCCTGAGAAACTGCCTTCCATAGTTGCCACCATTTGTGAAGACGGAAATAACGAGCTTTACATCAGCATTGCCAGTTTCTGGGAACTGGCAATCAAAATGAGTCTTGGCAAGATTGAACTGGAAAGCAATGCGCTTGAAAGGCTTAAATCGTGGTGTGACGATAACGCCATTCAACTTTTGCCAATCAGCATCAAGCACTGTCAACAGGTACAAACACTACCATTTCATCACCGTGACCCATTTGACCGGTTGTTGATTGCCCAGGCTTTGTGCGACCGGCTGGCGTTGCTCAGCGTTGACGGGCACTTTGCTGATTATGGTGTTGATGTAGTCTGGAAGCAGGCTTACTCACCTACACTCCATCACACTGATGATGGGGAGGGTTCCAGTATCCATGAGGCAGTTTAGGAACAGTCCCAAAATAACTTCCCTGTATCCAAACTGCCATGAAGAGGGCGACCACCGGTCGCCCCTACAGGGGATGATCTTCGTAGGGGCGACCGGTGGTCGCCTTCTTGGGGGAGTCGGGGAGTTATTTCAGGACAATTCCTTAACTACGGGATGTGAACTTCATTACCCTGCATCCAGTACATTACTTAACCCTTACAAGTACTCCCCCTAGGTTGACCTACACCCCTCACTGCTTCACGCTATGATTTAACAAGCTTGTAACAAACATAATCGCACCGCAGGAGAACAAAGGATGGAGAACCCGGTCATTACAGTGACGAAGGAGAGGTTTGTGTTGATCAATCAGCGCTCACGCAACCTTGCCATATCCGTCGAGAAAGATGCCTCCCCCCTCAAAAACCTGATATGCAGCTTCATGGAAGACAATCAGAGCATGTACGCCGCCGTCATCGCCCCGCAAGCAGATCACCATCGGCTGGCGCGCCGGGTTGTTTCCTTCCTGAGCGCCTACATGCGCATTGAGGACGCCGACGAACTGGAACGTGACGTATGGCGCTGTATCGAAACATGCCTGCACAGCCGTCATCATAAATTCACCCCCACAAGTTGACTTATAATCTGCCAAGGTCTACATCTACGCTTCACAGACACAAGAAATAAATTCTGAAACGCGAGGAACACCAAGGAGACCCCCGATGCCAACCAAAGCCGAAGAGCCATATTGGGAAGACAGCCGCTTCAAGGCATATGCCGAGAGCAACTACACCTATGACGATGCCGAACTGCTGGCCTCGTTGTGGAACATCGACATCATCGAAGCCAAAAAGACCATTGGCTACAAAATCATGAACAAGCTGGAAGACCTGCTGCCCGAGAAAATCCAGGGCGGTTCCGGCGGTGACGGGCATGATGTGAAAATCACCCCGGAAGACCAACTGGACGCTTTCTTCAACAGCAACTACACCTACGACGATGCCGAATTGCTGGCCTCCCTGTGGAATATCGACGACGTTGTGGAAGCCAAGAAAACCATCGGCAACAAGATTCTCAACGGCTGGGAACAATACCTGCCGGAAAAAATCCAGGGTGGCACCGGCAAGTTTGCTGATGACGGCTACGATCTGGAAGCGCTCGGCATGTTCGTCCTCAGCCCCTACACCTTCAACGACGCCGACCAACTGGCGCAACTGTGGGACATCAGCATCGTGGACGCCAAGGAAATCATCGGCATCAAGATACTCAACGGTGATGAAGCCCTGTTGCCTGACGAAATCCGCCGCGACGCAGAGCAAGGTTGCTGATTGGTGACAAGCGCCCCTTGTAGCAAGGTTGGCGTGGAAGTGGAACTGCTTGCCCCGGTCGGCAGCAGTCGCCGTGCCCTTGCCGAACACATTGCCCAACGCCTGCACGGTAGCGTGCGGGCGTTCTACCATCTGGATTCGGAACCCAGCAAGGTGGCGGGCAAGCCCATTTTCTACCACCTAACCCAGGGCTTTGAAATACTGGATGCAGCA
>JAHJJD010000078.1 GCA_018822845.1 Gammaproteobacteria bacterium
CAGGAGCGGAGCTACGACCTGGTGCTGATGGATTGCCAGATGCCGGTGCTGGATGGTTACCAGGCTACCCGCAGGATTCGCAGTCTGGATGATGCCAGGTTCAAGGAGTTGCCCATCGTGGCCTTGACCGCTAATGCCATGAAAGGTGATGAGGACAAGTGTTATGCAGCAGGCATGGATGATTACCTGCCAAAACCCATTCACCCGGAAGAACTGCAAAGGTGTGTAGACAAGTGGCTGGGGGGCAGAATGGCAGCGCAACAATGAGTTTGGCTGATAAATCGCTCTCTGGCGGCATTGTGTTCTGCCATAAATAAACTACAATCATTGATAAACCTCAAATATGAATAAAAAAGATCGATTGTAAGTTTAAGAGGGTAACCATAATGAGTGCAAAGCGTCATCCTGAACTCAGCCTGCGGCAGCGGCAGGTTGCAGCCCAAAAAGAGCGTTTTTTGACAGGGCAAACCGTTGATACGTCTCTTCTCCACCCCGGCATCGCTGAATCCTGGCTACGCAGCGCCAATCTGCATCACCTCAGGATCGAACAGGATTACGCTCCCCGCGAAGATGAATACGATGTCTGGCAACGCTGGGCGGCTTCCCCGTTGCGGCAGGCGATGACGCCTGTGGTTGAACGGATCAAGCAAATGGTCAACGACGGGGGGCTGGTCGCCACGCTTGCCGATCCACTCGGGCGGCTGCTGTGGACTTATGCCAGCGAACCCATCCGCGCGTCGCTTGAACGCTGCAATGCTGCACCCGGTGGGCGCTGGGACGAGCAATCCGTTGGCACCACCAGTGTTGGTCATGCACTGAACCTGCGGCGTCCCGTCACCGTATTCGCGGATGAACATTATCTTTCCTTGCTGAAAGAATGGGTATGCTACTCTGCCCCCATTCTTCATCCCCAGTCCGGTGAACTGTATGGGGTATTGAACGTAGGGACTGTGTGGGAACGGCACACCGCTGTAGGCGAAATAGCGGCTGTATCCATGGCGCAGGACATTGCCCGGCATTTGCCGCTGCATTTACCGCAAGCCGAGCTGGAAATCCGCGCCCTTGGGCAACCACAGGTGCGCTTTCGGGGGCAGTCCCTGCATCTTACCCCGCGCATGGTGGAAATCCTGTGCATCCTGGCGCTGAATCCGGCTGGCCTTACCCTGGAAGCCTGTCATGCGATCCTGTACGGGGATGGTCAGGTTTCAGTCTCCACCCTCAAGGCGGAGTTTTCGCATCTGCGCACCCTGCTGGATGGATGCATCAGCTCCCGTGTCTACCGCTTGCTGGCAACGGTATGGGCGGATTTCATCGAACTGTGGACTGCTTTGCGCCAGCACAAACCTGAAGACGCGCACCGGCTGTACCGGGGGGAATTGTTGCCTGATTCCACTTCGTCGGAGATTGGGGAATGGCGCACCTGTATTGCCGTCACCATGGCGAAATATGGCAGGCCCGGCATTTTTCCCGACCCGCCGCTTACGCCCTGCTTCAGAAAAAACTTTGCTTAAAACCCAGTCTGTTATAAAACGGTTTAAAGTTATGGATAGAGGAACCCCATCAATGCTGACAATAACCCGTAAAACCGTTTGGCTGGCCATTGGCCTGATTGCGCTGGGGCTTGCCGCAGGCAGCCTGATCCTGACGGCGTGGCTGGATCTGCACCCCTGCTACCTGTGTATTTTCCAGCGGCTGCTGTTCATACTGATCGGTGTGTTTGGCCTGCTGGCCGTGACGGGTTTCGGTGAGAAACTGTGGGGTTGGCTGGTGTTGTTGCTGGCGGGTGTCGGAACCGCTACCGCCAGCTATCAAACCTGGTTGCAGTTACAGCCGCCCGGTGATGTCTCGTGCGCAGGCGGGCCGCCTAACCTGATTGAACAACTGGTTTACTTCCTGAGCGACAATATGCCCAGCCTGTTTGAGGTGACGGGCTTGTGTGAAGAGGAGGAACTGGTGATTCTGGGGCTTTCCCTCGCCAATTGGGCGCTGGTGTCCTTTGGAACGGTGCTGATTGCAGCAGCGTGGGCCTTGTTCGGCAAGCCGCAATTTGTCATCGGCGGCTCCCGAAACTGATGCGTCTGGAGTTGATCCCCTAAAAAAGCGCAGGCCAGGATACCCGGCCCGCGCATTCCGCTAGGAGGAGGAAACTTAGAAGAAGCCCAGTGGGTTGATGTCGTAGCTGACCAGCAGGTTTTTGGTCTGCTGATAATGGTCGAGCATCATCTTGTGGGTTTCACGGCCTACGCCAGATTTCTTGTAACCACCGAAGGCTGCGTGTGCCGGGTACAGGTGGTAGCAGTTGGTCCACACACGGCCTGCCTGGATGCCACGGCCCATGCGGTAGGAACGGTTCATGTCGCGCGTCCACACACCTGCGCCCAGACCGAATTCGGTGTCATTGGCAATCGCCAGCGCTTCCGCTTCGTCCTTGAAAGTCGCTACCGACACCACCGGCCCGAAGATTTCTTCCTGGAACACTCGCATGTTGTTGGTGCCTTTCAGCAGGGTAGGCTGGATGTAGTAACCTTCGCTGTAATCACCGCCCAGTTGTGCAGCTTCACCGCCAGTGATGACCTGCGCGCCTTCTTCCTTACCGATCTGGATGTAGCTGAGGATTTTGTCGTACTGCTCCTGGGAAGCCTGCGCACCCACCATGACTTCAGTATCCAGCGGGTTGCCGCGCTTGATCATGGCGGCGCGCTCAATCACCATGCCGATGAACTTTTCGTAAATGTCTTCCTGGATCAGCAAACGGGATGGGCAGGTGCAGACTTCGCCCTGGTTGAAGAACGCCAGTACCGCGCCTTCTACCGCCTTGCTGACAAACGCATCTTCCTGATCCAGCACGTCGGAGAAGTAGATGTTGGGGGATTTGCCGCCCAGTTCCACCGTGGAAGGGATGATGTTGTCGGCAGCGTATTTCATGATCAGGGAACCGACCGGGGTAGAGCCGGTGAAGGCGATTTTGGCGATGCGTTTGCTGGTTCCCAGCGCCTTGCCTGCTTCCGCGCCGTAACCGTTGACGATGTTCAGCACGCCTGCTGGCAGCAGATCCTGAATCAGTTCCATCAGCACCAGAATGGAAACAGGGGTTTGTTCAGCCGGTTTCAGGATGACGCAATTGCCTGCCGCCAGTGCTGGAGCCAGTTTCCAGGCCGCCATCAGCAGCGGGAAGTTCCATGGGATGATCTGGCCAACCACACCCAGCGGCTCATGGAAATGGTAGGCGACGGTATTTTCGTCGATTTCGCCCAGGCTGCCTTCCTGCGCACGCAAGCAGCCTGCGAAGTAGCGGAAGTGGTCGGAGGAAAGCGGTACGTCAGCGTTGAGGGTTTCGCGCACGGCTTTACCGTTGTCCCACGTTTCCGCGACGGCCAGCATTTCCAGGTTGGCGTCGATGCGGTCAGCAATTTTCAGCAGGATGTTGGAACGGGCGGTGACGGAGGTCTTGCCCCAGGCGTCTTTGGCTGCGTGGGCGGCGTCCAGCGCCAGTTCGATGTCTTCCGCAGTGGAGCGTGGAATCTGGCAGAAAGGCTTGCCGTTGACCGGGGAAATATTGTCGAAGTATTCGCCATTGACCGGTTCTTTCCACTCGCCGCCAATGAAATTACCGTAGCGCTCTTTAAAGTTGATGACCGCGCCTTCGGTATTCGGATTTGCGTATTGCATGTTCGTTCCTCTCTCTTGTTCACTTGATGGGTCGGGATTGGCTCCCTTGTGGACAAGATAAGGGGTGAAGGTTGGGAAAAGGTGGGGGGTAAAATACAACAATTCGCCAGTGATGGAATGTGCTTCCAGCACCTGCTTTCGTTATGCTAGGAGGACTTCTTCTGTAGGGGTCAGCCATGCTGGCGAGCGCTTGCACGGCAAGCTCCTACAGGCATTATTTGCGGAGATTTCCCTATGAACGATGACCAAATGCTACGCTACAGCCGCCAGATCATGCTGCCACAGATTGACCTGGACGGGCAGGAAAAACTGGAGGCCGCCGCCGTCCTGATCATCGGGCTGGGCGGGCTGGGGTCGCCGGTTTCCATGTACCTCGCCACCAGCGGGGTCGGCAGACTGGTGCTGAATGACCCGGATGTGGTCGACCTGACCAACCTGCAACGCCAGATCGTGCACGATACGCCCCGCATCGGGATGTCCAAGGTTGCTTCCGCCGCCGAAACCTTGCGTCGCCTCAACCCTGAAATCCATGTGGAAACCATTCCCGCTAAGCTGGACGAAGCCGCCCTGCTGGCGCACATGCAGCAGGTGGACGTAGTGGTGGATTGCACCGACAACCTCGATTCCCGCCTGCTGATCAACCGCACTGCCGTCGCCGCCCGCAAGCCGCTGGTGTCCGCCGCCGCGATCCGCTGGGAAGGGCAGATCAGCGTGTTCCAGCCATACCTTGGGGAAAACCCTTGCTACCATTGTTTTTATGGCAAGGTCGGCGGCATTGCGCAAACCTGTAGCGAAAATGGCGTGGCCGCGCCGCTGCTCGGTATCCTCGGCAGCATGCAGGCGCTGGAAGTCATCAAGTTGTTGGTCGGTAATGGCGAAACCCTGACCGGACGGGTGATGCTGTTCGACGGGCAAGCGCTGGAATGGATGAGTTTCAAACTGCCACGTGACCCGGATTGCCCGGTGTGCGGGAATATCGCCAGAAAATGACAGGAATTTCATAAAGGAGGGATGCAACATGAAATTTTCCAGATTCAATGCTTCCAAAAGGGCTGTTGCCGTATTTTCCGGCTGGCTCGTGTGGGAGTGGCTGGCGGTCGTTGTGATTGCGCTAATCCTGATTTACCTGCTGGTGAGTTGAAGCATGAATACCAAGGACTAAGGAACGTGTACGAAACAACTTCCCAAAGAGGGCGTATGCAATATTATGTCTGAACCGGGATTACGCTGATTTTCCAGATTAGCTGTGATTTTTGGGCGTGCCACCATCAAAATCACAGTTAATCACACCAATCACATAAATCCAGGTTCAGACAATTCAAGCCTCCGGCTTCTCAAACTCCTCCGCCCGTGTCCGCAGCCGCCGCTCCATCATCAGCCGGAAGAAAAACGGCACGAAGAAAATCGCCAGGAAGGTCGCCGCCAGCATTCCACCCATGACCCCTGTGCCCACTGCTTGCCGCGCACCCGCGCCCGCTCCGCTGGAAAAGGCCAGTGGCGTCACCCCGAGGATGAAGGCCAGCGAGGTCATGATAATGGGCCGGAACCGCAGCCGCGCCGCTTCCAGCGCACCCGCCGTCGCCGTCCAGCCCTCCTGCGTCTTGAGCAGGGCGTATTCCACGATCAGGATGGCGTTTTTCGCCGCCAGCCCCAGCAGCGTCACCAGCCCGATCTGGAAATAGACATCGTTGCTCATACCCGCAATCCACACCGCAGCCAGCGCGCCGAAAGTGCCGAATGGCAGCGCCATCAGCACCGACAACGGCAAGGTCCAGCGGTTGTACAAGGCCGCAAGAATCAGGAACACCATCACCGCCGCCAGCCCCAGCGAAATACTGGCAGTATTGGCAGAGCGCTTTTCCTGGAAGGAAGCCCCCGTCCAGTCGTAAGTGAAATCCTTCGGCAGCACCTGCGTGGCGATGGCTTCGACAGCATCCAGCGCCTGCCCGGAACTGACCCCCGGTGCGGCTTCCCCGAACAGCTTGACGGCGGGCAGGTTGTTGAAACGGTCGACCGTATCCGGCCCCGAGGAATATTCCACCCGCGCAAACGCCGACAGCGGCACCATTGCGCCCGTGCTGCTGCGCACATACATACGGCCTATGTCGTCCGGCGTTTTGCGGTAACTGGCGTCTGCCGCTACCAGCACCTGCCAGGCGCGCCCGTACTTGTTGAAATCGTTGACGTAATAGGAACCCAGCGCCGCCGCCAGCGTGTTGAATGCGCCATCCAGCGGCACGCCCAGCGCCTTGGCGCGTTCGCGATCCACATCCACGAACAGTTGCGGGGTGTTGGAACGCCACAGGCTTTGCACCATACCCAGCGCCGGATTCTGCTCCACCGCGCCCTGGAAGGTCTGCATTGCCTCGGCCAGCGCTTTCGCCCCGCCATCGCCCCGGTTCTGGATGTAGAACTCGAAGCCGCCAGTATTGCCCAGCCCGAAAATGGCGGGCGGGCTGAATGCCAGCACCAGCGCTTCCTTGATGTTGGCGGTTTTGGCGAACAGTTCACCGACCAGCGCTGTGACCGGCACATCGCGTTCATCCCAGTGTTTCTGCGTGACGAACAGGGTCGCCGCGCTGTTGCGGTAACCGCCGCCGAGGAAATCGAAACCGGTGAAAGCCACCGCATCCTGGTTGTTGGGGTTGGACTGGATCGCTTCCAGCACTTGTGATACCACCTTGTCGGTGCGTTCCAGCGACGCGCCATCCGGCAGGAACACGGCGGCGATGTAAAAGCCCTGGTCTTCATCCGGCACCAGCGAGGTCGGGGTGAATTTCCACAAGCCTCCCGCCACTACTACCATGACCACGAACAGCAAAATGGTCAGGATTGCGCGCCGCAGCAGCCAGCCCACCCCGTGCAGATAGCCGTTACGCATCTGCTCGAAAAAGCGGTTGAACCAGCGAAAGAAAGCGTTATCGCGCTTGTGTTCATGGCGCAGGATCAGCACGCACAGCGCAGGCGTCATGGTCAGTGCCACGATCCCCGACAGTGCTACCGCGATGGAAATGGTAATGGCAAACTGCCGGTACAATTCCCCGGTCAGGCCACCGAGGAAGGCAATTGGCACGAATACCGCCACCAGCACCAATACAATCGCGATGATCGGGCCGCTGACCTCGTGCATGGCCTTGATGGCGGCCTCGCGCGCGCCCAAGCCTTGCTCATGCATGATGCGCTCGACGTTTTCCAGCACCACGATGGCGTCATCCACCACGATGCCGATCGACAGCACCATGCCGAACAGCGTCAGGGTGTTGATCGAATAGCCGAGCAGATACAGCCCGGCGAAGGTGCCCAGCAGCGACACCGGCACTGCCAGCGATGGGATCAGGGTGGCGCGCCAGTTTTGCAGGAACAGATACACCACCAGGAACACCAGCAGCATGGCTTCACCCAGCGTTTTCAGCACTTCGCGGATCGAGACTTCGACGAAACGGGTGGTGTCATACGCCACCGCGTAACTCAGCCCTGAAGGGAAGGCTTGCGCCAATCCGGCCACGGTCTGTTTGACATCATCGGCCACGCTCAGCGCATTCGCGCCCGGTTGCAGGAAAATACCCACCAGGGTGGCGGCCTTGCCGTTGAGGCGTCCCCTGAATTCGTAGTCACGCGAGCCGAGTTCCACCCGCGCCACATCTTTCAGGCGCAGCATTTCGCCTTCAGGGCTGGCGCGCAGGATCACGTTTTCAAACTCCTCCACCGAAGACAAACGGCCTTTGGTGGTGATGGTGTACACCATGTCCTGATCATTGCCAGCCGGAGCCTGGCCGATCTTGCCCGCAGCGAATTGCGCATTCTGTTCGTTGAGCGCGGCGGCGATGTCGTCCACCGTCAGGCCAAGCTGGGCCATGCGGTCGGGTTTGAGCCAGATGCGCATGGCGTAATCTTTCGCACCGAAAATCTGCACATTGGTAGTGCCCGGAATGCGCTTGAGCCGGTCGAGAATATTGAGGGTGACGTAGTTGGAGGTGTACAGGTCGTCGAAACGGTTGTCCGGCGAATAGAAGGCCAGCACTTGCAGGAACGAGGAGGAACCTTGCTGCACGGTCACGCCCTGCCGTCGCACTTCCTGCGGCAGGCGCGCTTCCACCTGCTTGATGCGGTTGTTGACGTTGAGCGCGGCCTGATCGATGTCGGTGCCGATTTCAAACGTGACTGCGATGCTGAGGGTGCCGCTGGAGGTGGAAGTCGACGCCATGTACAGCATGTCTTCCACGCCGTTGATGGCGTTTTCGATCGGGGTGGCGACTGTCTGGGCGATGACTTCGGCGGAAGCGCCGGGGTAAACCGCCGTCACCTGCACTTCGGGCGGGGCGATTTCCGGGTATTGCGCGATTGGCAGGGTTTGCATGGCTGCCAGCCCGCCAATAATGATGAAAATTGACATGACGAAGGCAAAAATCGGGCGCTCAATGAAAAAGCGGGTAAACATGGCTTAGCCCCCGTTGCCAGTGGGCGGCGCATCAGTCGCAGGAGCTGCGGATTGGGCGGCTTCGGGCGCGCCCTCCTGCACTGGCATGCCGGGGAAGAAAATCCGCGCCATGCCATCCACAATCACCTGATCGCCTGCCTTGAGGCCGGATTTGATGATCCAGCCGTTGGCCAGATCACCGTCCATTTTCACCCACTCGCCGGGTTCCACCGGGCGTGGCTGGGCAACATTTACGCCCTGTTCGTTTTTGGCCATGACGTAGACGTATTTGCCCTGCTGATTGTCCAGCACCGCGCGTTGTGGCAGCACGATGGCGTTGGGGCGTTTTGCACCCTGTAGCAGCACGTGCACGAACTGGCCGGGCAGCAGGCGGTGGTTCGGGTTGGCGATGGTGGCGCGCATCGCTACGTTGCCGGTTCGCTGATTGACCTTGTAGTCCTGGAAATTCATTTTGCCGGTCTGTGCCAGCGGCGCGCCCGTTGGCGTTTGTAGGGCGACGCTGAAGCCGCCGTCCGGCATTGCCAGCTTGTTTGCCGCGATTGCCTGACGCAGGTTCTGGTAGTCGTTTTCCGCCATGCCGAAATCAACGTAGGCAGGGTCGGTTTGCGCCACGGTGGTCAGCAGGCTGTCGCTGCCGGTTTCCACCAGGCTGCCTTCGCGTTGTTGCGCGCGCCCGGCCACGCCGTCGATGGGGGATTTGATGGTGGTGTAGCCGAGATTGATACGGGCGCTTTGCAAACTGGCCTCTGCTTGCATGACAGCGGCTTTGGCGATGTCCACAGTGGAGGCGGCATTGTCGCGCTCGCTACGGCTGAGCAGATCCTTGCTGGTCAGCGGCGCAATGCGGGCGTAATCGCGTTCGGCTTTTTGCAGTTGCGCTTTGGTGCTGGCGAGAGCGGCTTCCGCCTGCGCGGCTTGTGCCTTGAACATGGCGTCGTCGAGCTGGAACAGGGTTTGCCCGGCTTTCACCGTCTGGCCTTCTTCATACCGGCGCTGGTCGATGATGCCAGTGACGCGGGCGCGGATTTCGACTTCGTTGGAGCCGCTGATTTGCCCTGTGTATTCGAAGCTGACGGGCGCATCCTGCGGCTGAATGGTCATGGTGGCAACCTGTGCAGGTGCTTGCTCCTCGCCGCTCTCAGCTGTGCCCTGTTGTCCGCAGGCACCCAGCAGAAGAAATGCACCTACCCCTGCAATCCGTGCAAGGAATTTCATTTGGCCTCACTTTCCGGAATGGAGTAGCGAAAACGCTTACAGTGTAGTTTAGGCGTCAGAGAGGGGCAAAGAAAGCGTAAAAGCGGTCTGGTATTGCTGACTGGGGTGGTTTCACCACCCGAACGGCTGCACCTGCACCACATCCCCTGGTTCCACCGTGGCAGATTCCGCTGGCAGGATAATCAGGCAATTCCCCTTGCTCATGGATGTCAGCACGCCTGAGCCCTGATAGCCGGATTTTTCCACCACCAGTTTGCCGTCCGTCGTGCGTGTTACCGTACCGCGCTGGAATTCGGTTCTGCCCGGTTTTTTCTTCAACTGGCTTTGGCAGATGGCGTCGACCAGCAACGGTGCGCAATCCTGTTGCCCGGCCAGCTTCAGCAGGGCAGGCTGGACGAATTGCAGGAACGTAACCATGACTGCCACTGGATTGCCCGGCAGACCAAAGAACAGTGCCTCGCCCAGCTTGCCGAAAGCCAGCGGACGCCCCGGTTTGATGGCGATTTTCCAGAAATTGATCTGCCCCAGTTTGTCGAGGATAACCTTGGTGTAATCAGCTTCACCCACCGACACGCCACCGGAGGTGATGACCACGTCGGCGACTGCCGAAGCTTGCTGGAAAGCGGCTTCCATGAGCACCGGGTCATCGCGCGCCACGCCCAGATCCAGGATGTCGACGTTGAGCTGTTTCAGCATGCCGTACAGGGCGTAACGGTTGCTGTCGTAAACTTCCCCGTCACGCAGGGTTTCGCCGATGGAGCGCAATTCGTCGCCGGTAGAGAAAAAAGCAACCCGCAACGGGCGATGCACGCTGATTTCGTTGACACCCAGGGAGGCCAGTACGCCTAAATCGGCAGGGTTAATCCGCCGCCCGGCAGTGAGCACAACGCTATCCCTGGCGATGTCTTCCCCGGCCTGGCGGATGTTCTGCCCGGCGCGGTGGCCAGCGCCGATGCGCACGAAATCTTGCGCGCCCGCTTCGGTCTGTTCCTGCATCACCACGGTATCGGTTCCGGCTGGCATGGGCGCGCCCGTCATGATGCGCACGCATTCGCCCTTGCCGCAACCCGCCGTAAACGGGACGCCTGCGAAAGCCGTGCCGATGATGCGGTATTCACGTATTTCATCGCCCGGCAGGTCATCGCCGCGCAGGGCATAGCCATCCATCGCCGAATTGGTGTGGTTGGGGACGTTGATGGGGGAAACCACGTCTTCCGCCAGCACCTGCCCCAAAGCATCGCGCAGCGGGCGCTTGAGGGCGGGGGAAACGGGTTGTAGCGCATCCATGATGCGGCCGCGGGCTTCTTCCACCGTCAGGCTGGTGGGGTCACGCTCGTCAGCGCAAGAAGAAACCCCTCCCAGCCTCCCCTTGTCAGGGGAGGAGCTAACAGAGGAACCACCATCTTGTCCCTCCCCTGACAAGGGGAGGTTAGGAGGGGTTTCTCCCCTCTTCATCCATTGCAAAACAAATTCTGCAATCTGCTCCGGCTGGTTGAGGTCGAATTTGGCAATGTGCGGCGGAACATCCAGCGTCATGTCGTCGGTCGCCAGCGCAATCACGTTGCTGTCTTGCGGGAACAGCAGCGGCTTGCCGAGGCTGGGGCGGTGCACTTCGATCTTGGGGATGGCGGTGTGCTTGAAGCCTTCTACCAGCACCAGGTCGGCGCAATCGGGGTTGACGAAACGCAGCACATCGACCAGTTCCGGTTCGCGCTGGGTTTTGCATTCCTGCATGATTGCCAGGCGTTTGCGGGAAGCCAGCAGCACTTGATCAGCACCGGCCTCGCGAAAACGGTAGCTGTCCTTGCCCGGCGTATCCAGCTCAATCTTGTGGTGGCCGTGCTTGATCACGGTCAGGCGCAGCCCGGCGAATTTCAGGTGGGGGATCAGTTCAGCCAGCAGGGTGGTTTTACCGGAGCCGCTCCAGGCGGAAACGCCCAAGATAGGGGGGGAAATCCCCCTCAATCCCCCTTTTTCAAAGGGGGAAGCAAGAGAATTGTCCTCTGATCCGGTTCCCCCCTTTGAAAAAGGGGGGTTAGGGGGGATTTTCTTCAAATCCTCGGGGGTATTGATATTGCGGAACATGTCGCGGCAGTCGGAAAAGTTGGCCTGCGCCATGCGGTGCTGGGCGTACCACAGGTCAATCTTGCGGTCGCCGTTCTTGAGGAAGGTTTGCAGGCTGGGCAGCAGGCTGACCGGGATCAGCGCGTGCACCGGTTGCAGGCGTTCGCCATCGTGCGCCACTGCTAGTTCGGCGTTTTCGGTTTGCAAAGCTTGCAGCAGGCGTTCCGCCATATCCGGGGCAAGTTGCGGGCCATCACAGGGTACGGTCATGATGCAGGCTGTTTCTGCCGCCTGCATTGCCGCTGCGAATCCGGCCAGCGGCCCCTGGAAACCGGTCAGTTCGTCATTCACCACTGGCTGGCCATAGGTCTGGTAACGCTCCTGGTTGCGGTTGGCGTTGATCAGCACTGCGCTGGTTTGTGGCTTGAGCGCATCCAGCAGGTGTTCCACCAGTGGGCGTCCGTTGAATTCGAGCAGGCCCTTGTCCTGCCCGCCCATGCGGCTGCCGCGCCCGCCTGCGAGAATGACGCCAGTAATGTCAGCGGTTGAAAGTGTTTTTTCCATGCCTTGCTCACGATGCCTGCTGTAAAAGGCTCATGTTAACGAACATTGGTGCGGGTGTAACCGTTTGCAAGCGGCCTGCGTCCAGATTCAGGTGTTCGTTGACCAGCGAGGAGAAACAGTCCGGGTCGTGACTGGCGATCAGCAACGCCATGCCTTCGTCGCGTAGCTGGCGCAACAGGCTGATGGTGCGGTTACGGGCTTCACGATCCATATTGGCAGTGGGTTCATCCAGTAACAGGATGCGCGGTTTGCGCAGCCACGCCCGTGCCAGCGCCACCCGCTGGTATTCGCCGCCGGACAGCGTTTTCGCCCGCGTGTCGGCGATCTTGTCCAGCCCGGCCCATTGCAGCGCGGTCTGGATGCGTTGCTCGCGTTCCGCTTTTGGCAGGCTGCGGTCGAGGGCGAAACTGAGATTGTCGCGCACACTGCCTTCAAACATGTAGGGTTGCTGGTGCAAATACAGCACACTGCCTTGCAACAGCTTGCGGTAACGCCGCCAGTTGAGATGCTCACAGCCAGTGTCAGCCTGAAAGGTTTCCGGTTTCTCGAAACCGCCGAGGATGCGCAGCAGGGTGGTTTTGCCCGCGCCGTTTGCGCCCGTCAGCAGGGTGCAGCTCCCGGTGCGCAGGCACAGTTCCAGACCCGCCAGGATCGGGCGGCGGGCGTAATGTTTGTAGATGTCGCGGAAATGCAGCGTAGTCATGATCCAACAAATCCTCTGCCCTGAAAGTGATGCAACAGTATGTTGAGGGTGGCGGCCAGCACCAGCAACACGATACCGAGCGCAATGCCCTGGGCGAATTCGCCCTTGCTGGTTTCCAGCGCAATCGCGGTCGGAATATTGCGGGTGTGGTGCAGGATGTTGCCACCCAGCATCATCGACGCCCCCACTTCCGAAATGATCCGTCCGAATGAAGCCAGCACCGCCGCCAGCAGGCCGAACCGGACTTCGTACACAATCGTCAGCAATGCCCGTAGCGGGGAAGCGCCCAGCGTGCGCGCTGTTTCCCATCCGCGTCGGTCAGCCGCCTGCAAGGCCGAGTGGCCGATCGACACCAGCATTGGGAAAGCCAGCGCGATTTGCCCCACAATCATGGCGCTCTGGGTGAACAGCAAGCGCCATTCGCCCAATGGCCCCTGCCGTGAAAAGATCAGGTACAGGGTCAGGCCAATTACCACGGTCGGCACTGACAGCAGGGTGCTGAACACCGCAATCGTCAGCCGCCTGCCGGGAAAGTTTCCATACGCCAGCGCAAACGCCAGCAATACGGCTGGTGGCGTGGCGATCAGCAAAGCCAGCAGGGAAACGCGGAAGGATATTCCGACGATTTCCCACAATGCCCGGTCGCCGCTGAACAGCAGGCGCAGGGCCTGAAGGCTGGCGTCAAGCAAGGCGTCCATGCGGCCTTACTTGGCGGCAGCGGGTTCTTTGGCCATATCGGCGGCAGGTTTTGCTTCCGCGCTGTCAGCATTGGGGGTAAACAGTGCCGTGTCATTGATCTTGAAGTCGCCGATGGCTTGCTGGCCTTCCGCTGATACAAGCCAGTCAATGAATGCCTGTGCGCCAGTGTGGTTGATGTCGGGGTAGCGCTTCTGGCTGACAGCAATGACGCCATACGGGTTGAGCAGATCCTTGTCGCCTTCGTGGACGATTTTCAGCGGGGACTTGCCCATGCTGGCCAGCCAGGTGCCACGGTCGGCCAGGGTGTAACCTTCCAGCTCGCCCGCCATCTGGATGACCTTGCCCATGCCTTGCCCGGCTTCACGGTACCAGTCGCCTTGCGGCTTGACGCCAGCCGTTTCCCACAGCTTCAGCTCTTTCTTGTGGGTGCCGGAATCGTCACCACGGGAGACGAAAATGGCTTGCTTCTCGGCGATTTTGGCCAGTGATTCAGGTGTGGTTTTGGTGTCGCGCGCGCCTGCCGGGTCGGCATCCGGGCCGAGCAGGATGAAATCGTTGTACATGACCGGGTAGCGTTGGTCGCCGAAACCTTTTTCCACGAATTCCTTTTCGGCAGCCGGGGCGTGAACCAGTACCACATCCACGTCGCCGTCTTCACCCATCTTCAGCGCCTTGCCGGTGCCGACCGCGATGACCTGCACGCTATAGCCGGACTTTTTCTCGAATTTGGGTAGCAAGTCAGCCAGCAGGCCGGAGTTTTCGGTGCTGGTGGTGGTGGCCATTTTCAGCGTCATGTTGGCGGGCTTGTCGTCGGCTTGTGCAGCGCCAAACAGGAATGAGGTCGCCAGCAGCAGGGTTGATAGCATTTTTTTCATGGAGCCTCCTCAATTTAATCATAATTACCCCTCACCCCAACCCCTCTCCCTCAAGGGGAGAGGGGCTAAGAGGCCAGCTTTCTTGCTCCCCCTCGCCCCTTGAGGGAGAGGGGGCTGGGGGGTGAGGGGTACTCTTAACTACAGCAAGAACAATGCCATTCCTGTGGTTATAGTCGGCAGATGCCTCTCTAACCAGAATAAAACACCGCGAAACTACTCTATTCTTCCTAGGTTGGTTTAGGGTAGGTTGTCAAAGTGGTGCATATTGTCTCATATCTTGCAAGGTGACTGGGTCATAATGATACAATCATGGATGTTTCAAACTATAGGAAAGCCTGTTCCCCATGAAGTCTGTCCTGATTGTTGATGACGAACCCGGTATCCAGTCCTTCTTCCAGCGCGGCCTGACCAGCCGTTTTGACCTGATCGAAACGGCTGGCGATGCGCAAACCGCTCATGCGCTGCTGGAACGCTGCCATTTCGACCTGCTGATTTCCGACATCCGCCTGCCCGACCGTAGCGGGGTGGAATGGGTGACGGAACTGCGTGACAAGGGCAATCAGACGCCAGTCATTTTCATTACCGCCTACGCCAGTCTGGAAACGGCGATTGATGCGCTGCGGGTAGGGGCGATGGATTTCATCCTCAAGCCTTTCCGGCTGGAACAGGTGTTGGCGGCGATTGACCGCTGTCTGGAACACCAGCAACTGCGGCGTGAAAACTTCGTACTGCGCCGCCAACTGGAACAGCATCTGGAAGTCGGCGGTATCGTCGGCGAATGCGAAGCCGTTCACAGCGTCTGCCAGATCATCCGCCAGGTTGCGCCGATGCCTTCCACCGTGCTGATCGAGGGCGAATCCGGCACTGGCAAGGAACTGGCAGCCCGCGCCATCCATGCGCTGAGTAACCGCAAGGGCAATTTCGTTTCGGTCAATTGCGGCGCGATGACGGCGGAACTGATGGAAAGCGAGCTGTTTGGCCACGTCAAGGGTGCTTTCACCGGGGCGCATCAGGCGCGCGAAGGGCTGTTCGCCTACGCCAACAGCGGCACCCTGTTTCTGGATGAAATCGGCGAAATGCCGCTGGCGATGCAGGTACATCTGCTGCGGGTGCTGGATGAGCAGCGCATCCGGCAGGTTGGCTCCAACCGCGAAACACCGATCGACGTGCGCATCCTCGCCGCCACCAACCGCGAACTGGGGCAGGAGGTCAGGGAAGGCAAGTTCCGCCAGGATTTGTTCTACCGCCTGAATGTGCTCAGCATCCGCCTGCCGCCATTGCGTGAACGCGGGCGCGATGTGGAACTGCTGGCGCAACATTTCATCCAGCGGCTTTCCGGCGAACTCGGCGTCAACCCGCTGATGCCGGACAAGGCCGAAATCATGCGCCTGCAAGCCTATGGGTGGCCGGGCAATGTGCGTGAACTGAAAAACGTGATCGAACGCGCCCTGCTACTGGGGATCATGCCCAGCCAGTGTCTGACCGGTACGCCTGCCAACGGGCAACCCAAAAGGGAGGCCGATGATGACCTGATCCTGCTGGAGGAGGTTGAAAAGCGCCACATCCTGCGGGTGCTGGACATGGAAGACTGTAACAAGTCGGCGGCGGCGCGCTTACTGGGGATTTCCCGCAAGACCCTGGAGCGCAAGCTGAACGCTTGGGCACTGGAATAAAGCGGTGAAATTGCTGCGCCGCTTGTGGGAAAAAATCCAGCGCTCGGTGCGTTACAAGGTGCTGGCGCTGGTGTTGCTGCCCTTGTTGCTGATCATGCCGCTGCTGCTGGGTGTTGCTGTGTACTGGGGTTACCGCCTGACTTACCAGCAGCTTTTCATCAAGGTCAACACCGATCTGGCAGTGGCGGATGATGTATTCCACCGCCTGCAACAGGATTACCTCAACCGGTTGGCGCGCTTTGGCGAATCCCACGCCTTCCGCACCCTGCTGGATGCCGGGGATCAGGCAGGCATCCGCCAGCGGCTGGAGGAATTGCGCCA
>JAHJJD010000079.1 GCA_018822845.1 Gammaproteobacteria bacterium
AGCGTTCCAGGACGCCACGGGCGAGGACAGGCAGTGGGGTACGTTCGGCAAAGCGTTCCAGCAACGGGGTAAGTTTCAGCATCGGATGTCATCAAGGTGAAAAAACCTATTGTCTGCTTTTTCACCTTGAAAGGCATAGGGCTAAGGTGGCGGCGGGAATCGCCTTGCTTATAGTCGCCCTTTTATTCGCTTAATGTTCGCTTTTACCGTAGTGACGCTGAAAAGTGTTTGTACATCTGTTGGTATCCTGCTAAGGTCGCCCGCCAAAATGGCTTTTAAGTCATGGGGTAACACTTTCTTTAGTAGTGACGGTGTACCATATTATAAAAAGCCACGTCACGTAACGTGGCTTTTTTGTCTCCGCAGTTTAGCCCTGAAAAAATCAATACTCGCAAGCTTTTTGGGGTGTATTCCCGAATAATTCGTATTATGATGCGAGTCTTTTCCTTACGCCTTAGCGATTTACGGAGATTAGTGTGGAACTGACCGGTGCCGAAATATTCGTCGAGTGTCTAAAGGAGGAAGGGGTTGAAACCATCTTTGGGTATCCGGGTGGTGCTGTCCTGTTCCTCTATGATGAGCTTTATAAGCAACAGGACAAAGTCAACCATATTCTGGTAAGACACGAACAAGGGGCTGTACACGCAGCCGAAGGCTATGCCAAAGCAACCAATAAGCCCGGTGTGGCGCTGGTAACATCCGGCCCAGGGGCTACCAATGCCGTGACTGGCATTGCGGATGCTTACATGGATTCCGTGCCGCTGGTGGTGTTCACCGGACAGGTGCCACGCCATCTGATTGGTAATGATGCCTTCCAGGAAGTGGACATCGTGGGTATCACCCGTCCGTGCGTCAAACACAATTTCCTGGTGACAGATGTCAAGGAATTGGCAACGACCATCAAGAAAGCCTTTTATATTGCCAGCACAGGCCGCCCTGGCCCGGTTTTGGTGGATATTCCCAAGGACATTACGACGGCGCGTTGTGAATTCCATTACCCCGCCGAAATCACCATGCGTTCCTACAACCCGACGGTCAAGGGCAA
The DNA here is from genome assembly GCA_018822845.1 of Gammaproteobacteria bacterium. Classification (GTDB taxonomy): domain Bacteria; phylum Pseudomonadota; class Gammaproteobacteria; order Thiotrichales; family Thiotrichaceae; genus Thiothrix. Next base: position 1,046 of record JAHJJD010000079.1, read on the forward strand.
CAAGCGTCAGGTACGCCGAGCTCTGGACCTGATGTTGGAAGCGAAAAAGCCCGTACTGTATACCGGCGGTGGTGTGGTGTTGTCAGGTGCTGCGCATCAATTGACGGAACTGACCCGTGAATTGGGCTTCCCGATCACCAATACCCTGATGGGGTTGGGCGGCTACCCGTCAATGGACCCGCAGTTCATCGGCATGTTGGGGATGCACGGTACGTATGAAGCCAACAATGCCATGCACCATGCGGATTTGGTGATTGCGATTGGTGCACGTTTCGATGACCGCGTAACCGGCAACATCGAAAAATTCTGCCCGTATGCCAAAATCATCCACGTTGATATTGACCCCGCGTCGATTTCCAAGAACGTTAAAGTAGACGTGCCCATCGTAGGTGATGTCAAAAATGTCATCGTCGACATGCTGGAAGAACTCCGCAGCCGCAGCGAACGCCCTGATGCTGCCGCGCTGGCTGATTGGTGGAAGCAGATTGATGAATGGCGCAAGGCCAATTGCCTGAAATACAATCAGGACATGAATGCTTCCATCAAGGCGCAATTCGTCGTGGAAAAGTGGTGGGAAGTCACCCATGGCGATGCTTACATTTGTTCTGACGTGGGTCAGCACCAGATGTGGGCGGCACAATACTACAAGTTCAGCCAGCCGAACCGCTGGATCAATTCCGGTGGCCTGGGCACGATGGGTTTTGGTTTGCCTGCGGCGATGGGTGTGCAAATGGCATTCCCGGAAGAAACCGTGGCGTGTATCACGGGTGATGGCAGTATCCAGATGTGTATCCAGGAACTGGGAACTTGCTTGCAGTACCATCTGCCAATCAAGGTCATTTCCCTGAACAACGGTTATCTGGGTATGGTGCGCCAGTGGCAGGAATTCTTCTACCAGAAGCGTTACGCCATGTCTTACATGGAAGCCCTGCCTGATTTCGTGAAACTCGCCGAAGCCTACGGGCACGTCGGGATGCGCATCGAGAAGCCGGGTGACGTGGAAGGTGCGTTGAAGGAAGCCTTGGCGATGAAAGACCGTCTGGTGTTCATGGACTTCATCACCGAACGTGAAAACAACGTATTCCCGATGGTTCCTGCCGGTGCAGGCCAAAATGAAATGATTCTGGTATAGGTGACAGGATGCGGCATGTAATTTCCATTCTGATGGAGAATGAGGCGGGCGCGTTGTCGCGTGTTGCCGGATTGTTCTCCGCACGTGGCTACAATATCGAGTCACTGACTGTTGCGCCGACAGAGGATGCAACACTTTCGCGTATGACTCTGGTCACGCGCGGCAGCGATGAGATCGTTGAGCAGATCATCAAGCAGTTGCACAAGCTGATTGATGTGGTGAAGGTCATGGATCTTTCCCAGTTTCCCCATATCGAGCGCGAGATGATGTTCATCAAGATTGCGGTGGATAAAAACACCGCGTGTGAAGCGGTCAAGCGCTTGTCGGACATTTTCCGGGGCAATATCATCGATGTGACCGACAAGATGTATACGATTGAGCTGACCGGTGATCGTCAGAAGCTGGACGCTTTCGTCAATGCGGTGCGTGATTTCCGCATTCTCGAAGTGGTGCGTTCAGGAAGCATGGGGATCGCGCGGGGCGAAGCTTCCCTGCATGTTTAACAGATATTTTTGGATTTAAGGTATTAGTCTCATGGCATTGAATATTTACTACGACAAAGACGCTGATCTTTCCATCATTCGCAGCAAGAAAGTTTCCGTCATTGGTTATGGCTCACAAGGCCACGCCCACGCCTGCAACCTGCAAGATTCCGGCGTGGATGTTACCGTTGGCCTGCGCCTGAATTCCCCCTCTGTCGCCAAGGCGCGGAATGCCGGTTTGAAAGTAGCTTCTGTTGCTGATGCTGTTGCTTCCGCCGATATCGTCATGATCCTGACGCCGGACGAGTTCCAGAGCCAGTTGTATCGTAACGAAATTGAGCCAAACCTGAAGCAGGGCGCAGCACTGGCGTTTGCTCACGGTTTCGCCATCCACTACAACCAGATCGTGCCACGCGCTGACCTGGACGTGATCATGATTGCGCCAAAAGCGCCGGGTCACACTGTACGTAACGAATACGTCAAGGGCGGCGGTATTCCTGACCTGATCGCGATTCAGCAGGATGCTTCCGGCACAGCCAAAGAAGTGGCGCTATCTTACGCTTCCGCCATCGGTGGTGGCCGTACCGGTATCATCGAAACCACTTTCAAGGATGAAACCGAAACCGACCTGTTCGGCGAACAGGCTGTCCTGTGTGGTGGTGCGGTTGAGCTGGTCAAGATGGGCTTCGAAACCCTGACTGAAGCGGGTTATGCGCCTGAAATGGCTTACTTCGAGTGCCTGCACGAGCTGAAGCTGATCGTTGACCTGATGTACGAAGGTGGCATCGCCAACATGAACTACTCCATCTCCAACAATGCGGAGTATGGTGAGTACGTAACTGGCCCGAAAGTCATCAACGAGCAATCCCGTGCGGCGATGCGCCAGGCGCTGAAAGACATCCAGAACGGTGAATACGCCAAGAACTTCATTCTGGAAGGTGCTTCCAACTATCCATCCATGACTGCTTATCGTCGCAACAATGCGGCTCACCCAATTGAGCAGACCGGTACGAAGTTGCGTGCAATGATGCCGTGGATTCAGAAAATCGTGGACAAGTCCAAGAACTGATCGAGTTCTGCTTCTCTATGAAAAAAGGCGCGTTTATCGCGCCTTTTTTGTTGATCTCATTTTCTCAGGCAATCGAGTAATGACAGCGTGATCCGCGCCGTTGCCCCCCACAACATTTCGTTATCGTATTCCTGAAAGTAAACCACCGGAACCGGTTCCTCTATGTCCGCCAGTTGACGGTAATGGATTTCGTGATGTTCCGGCTGTGCCAGCCACTGCAAGGGAATGGTGAAAGCCCGGGCGACTTCCTGCGGGCTGGGTATCAGGTTGTAGGGCCAAGGCAGGGTCGCCACCACGGGCGCAATGCGGAAACGGCTGACACTGTGGTGTGGGCTGAGCTGCCCCAGTATCTGCACATCCTGTGGCAGTATACCGATTTCCTCATGTGCTTCCCGCAAGGCGGTGGCAGTCAGGTCGGGGTCTTCCGGGTCGCGTTTGCCGCCTGCGAATGCAACCTGCCCGCTGTGATAATCCCGCTCCGACGCAGGGCGGCGGATGAACAGCAGATGCCAGCTTTCCCCGACCCGCACGAAAGGTACCAGAACCCCGGCTTCACGGCAGGCGGTCAGCGGTACGTCATGGGTGGGGGCACCCTGCTGGCGCAAGCGCTGACTGATGTCTGTTGCCGTGAGTTGATTGAGGTCCTCCACCTTGTTCTCCTTGTCAGGTTGCGACTGAGTATCCGCGCAGCCGCTGGGCAAATTGTTCCAGCGCAGCAATGCCGGTTTTCTCGGCGGCGCTGATCCATTCCTGCACTGCTTCCAGCCGTGCCTCCTGACTGATAGTAGTACGTTCCCACAGTTGATGCAGGCGTTGCTGGAACTGGTAAACAGTTTGCAGCACCTGACTTTCCGCCAGAACAGACTGATGGCGCAGCTCCGCCTTGGTGACAGGCTTGATAACCTGTTGCGCAAAGTTGGAAAGTACCTGCAAACGGTTGCCCAACACGGCAGCAACGGTATCGAAGTCCACCACTGGCTTGTCCGGCTTGATGCAAATGCGCGGGGCAACTTTGCGTACTTTCGCCATGCCCAGCATTTCCAGCAGGCGGATGTAGAACCAGCCAATATCGAATTCATACCAGCGGCTGGAAAGGCGGGCGGAAGAGGCAAACGCATGGTGATTGTTGTGCAATTCCTCACCGCCGATCAGGATGCCGATCGGGGAGATGTTGGTGGAAGCGTCGGTTGTATTCCAGTTCCGGTAACCCCAGAAGTGCCCCAGGCCATTGATAACGCCAGCCGCCCAGAACGGAATCCAGATCATTTGCACCAGCCAGATCAGCAAACCGGCGGCTCCGAACAGCACGATGTCAATGGCCAGCATGATGCCGATTCCCAGCCAGCGGTGTTTGGCGTAAACATGGCGTTCCAGCCAGTCATCCGGCGTGCCTTTGCCGTATTTTTCCATGGTTTCCTGATTCATGGCTTCCTGCCGGTAAAGCCATGCGCCCAACCATAGTACGGTGTGGATACCTCGGGTTTGCGGGCTGTGCGGGTCTTCTTCCGTTTCACATTTGGCGTGGTGTTTGCGGTGGATGGCGACCCATTCGCGTGTAATCATGCCGGTAGTCAGCCATAGCCAGAAGCGGAAAACGTGCGAGGGGATAGCCCCCAACTCCAGCGCCCGGTGAGCTTGCGCGCGGTGCAGAAAAATAGTGACGGCGGCGATGGTGACGTGCGTAAACGCCAGTGTTACCAGCACTAATTGCCAGCCGTTCAGATCCGACAGTAGACCCATGAGTTACCCCTCCTCGGTTGTGACAGCGAATACTTTACTACAAGGCGGGTGATCCGTCAGGAAAATCCCGCCGGGCGTACAGCACTGCATCCATGCCAGGATGTAATTGCCTATATATGGCTCAGCAGGATTTAGTAAGTTTTGCTATGTATAAGGGACGTATCCGCAAGCTTGCTGAACCTCGGGGTACGTTCCTTCCTTTTGATTCTGGCTGATTGGGTTGCTGTATGGTCAAGGCTGAAACGATGAATTTTGCACGGTGGCAACAATTCCTGTTCTGGACAGGGTGGTTGATGCTGTTTGTATCTGCCGCATTTGTCTGGCATGGGTTTTCGATAGTAGGTTCGCTGGTGTGGAGCGGCTTTTCTGCCGAAACCGTCGATCTGGTGTTGTTGCTGATCATGGGTACAGCCCTGATCGAAATCCTGCTGGTTGCAATCCATACCATTACCCGCTACCACTGCCGACAGGATACTTTCCGGCACTTGCTGGCGTGGCTGATGTTCGGAATCGCAGGCATCCCGTTTATCGCTGTAGTGGGATGCCTGTATTCCTACGCTACGCTGGCGCTGGGTATCCTGTAAGTTGTGGGGCAGCTGATCAGCTTGCGTCTTCCTGCATGGCCAGGATGCTGGTCATGGCTTGCAGGCCTTCCTTGATATCGTCGCACTGGGAACGCAGGATTTCGGGAATCATGCCGATTTCGATGAAATAGCCAATTCGCTTGCCGCTATCGTCGAGGTGTTCGATCCGCCATACGCCTGAATAGCTGCTTTCGCGGATGCGGGTCTTGCCGAGGACGTTGAGGGTAAGGTCGATTTCGCCATCACCGAGAAATTCATCCAGTTCCGCCAGTTCCTGTGGAGCCAGTGGCAGACTGTGCAGGTCGATCATGTTGTGTGTGCCGTGTGCCACCAGTTCGCTGAGGGAGTGGCGGATTTCGTGCATGATTGGTAACAGGTTCTGGGTGCGGGGTGCTTCTGTTTGTACGGCAATATCATTTAATGTCATCGGGCGATCTCCAACTTGGGTGCGGTTCGGGGCTGACAGGGTGGATGTTCTTCCACTTCCCATTTTAGCAACAGATTGGCGGCCAGACGGCCAGCCAGCGGGAGGTTGTTCCTGACAGAACGGGTAAGCGTTTCGCCCCAGTCAAACTTCTGGTACTGGATGCCAATCAGGGCGCGGTGTTTGGGTAAATGGCCTGACAGCCGGGCAATATCCATCAGATCAAGCAGACCGACCTCATGGGCGCTGCGTTTGGCAGTGCAGAGGAAATGATCCATCGCTTCATCTTCATAGCAGCACAGCGTGCCGGGGCGGGCGTTTAATTCAACAGCATCCAGCACCAGCAGGTGATCATGGCTTTCAATTTCGCCCGCGAGGGTAAAGCTGAGTGTGCCCCCATCCAGATAGGTAACGTCAGGAAATACTGGAAAATACTTTTCCATAAATTTCAGCAGATGGATTCCTATGCCTTCGTCTTGTAGCAGAATATTGCCAATACCTAACACCAACATATTTGTCACTTATCAGTTTCATTATAATGCTGTCCATTGTGGACAGTTTTGCTCGTGACTGTTTGATATTGATCAACACTGGGTAGCATTGGCTGTGTGACCATGGAAAATCTTGACCTGAGAGGGGTAAACAGCATGTGTCTGGCGATTCCAATGCAAATTATAGCCATTGATGGCAGTGGTTTAAGTGCCCGTTGTGAAGCTCGCGGCATTGAGCGGGAAGCTGGTTTGCTGATGATGCAGGGGGAAACGCTGGCAGTGGGCGACTACGTGATGATCAGCTTGGGGCAGGTCATGCAGAAAGTGTCAGCAGAAGAAGCTGCGCTTGCATGGCAACATTACGACGAAATTTTTGCAGTGCTGGATAGTTGATTATCGCTTGCATGGAGGGAGAGATTCTCCTGTAGATACCGTCTTTCCAGTCAAACATTTTGATAATCTGACTGGTACTTTTTTTGGGTTTTCACCACACCAAAACAGAGGTGAACCAGCTTACGCATAGCCGCGCCCAATGCAGACATTTTGGTCTTCCCCTTAGCCA
>JAHJJD010000006.1 GCA_018822845.1 Gammaproteobacteria bacterium
CACTGCCCGTCTGGCAGGATTCCGGATAGTCCGGTAACGGTTATAGGCGATTCGGGCGGTGTTGAAGGACTGAACAACGGCAGACTCCGGGCGGGCGGGTTACGCTTGAGGTGGCTGTTTGCCTGGAAAAAAACCGTTGGACGGATCAGGCAGTCTGGACGGCGTAAGCGGGATTAGCTGGTAACTATATCCCATAACCTCAATACATCATCGTCTGAAGCCGTAGCTAATTTTGTGTCCTCATCAACCGCTATCGCACTTAAAGGGTGAGTATGCATTTGCAAAATCTGTTTCAGTTCTCCAGAAACCACATCCCACAACTTCACCTTATCGCTATAGTCGGAACTTGAAGCAAGCTGACCATCCCTACCAAAGGAGACTGATATTCCCCTATGAAGTCCACCCTCATGTGCTTGCAAGATTTGTTTCAACTCTCCGGTGTCTACATCCCATAATTTCACGATGCCATTAAATGAGCCAGTAGCCATCTGACCATTTCTATCAAATGCTACGGACACTCTCCCCAAGGGACTTCCTTCATGTGCTTGGAAGGTTCGTTTTACTTTACCCGAGCCTACATCCCACAGTTCTACTACACCACCAAATGAACCGGTAGTCATCTGGCCATTTTCATCAAATGCGACTGACACTGGGCCAAACATTGAAAGACTTTCTTGTAGAGTTTGTTTTAATTTACCCGTTTGTACATCCCATAGTTTTACCACACCGTCATTCGAACCTGAAGCCAATCGACCACTACTATCAAACGCCAGTGACCAGACACCGCTTTGTACATCCAAGGTTTGTTTCAATTTGCCCGTTTGAACATCCCACAGTTTTACCGTACCGTCATCCGCACCTGAAGCCAATTGACCACTACTATCAAACGCCACTGAAAAAACTCGATCTTGCATTTGCCACGTCTGTTTTAATTTGCCCGTTTGAACATCCCACAGTTTTACCGTACCGTCATCCGCACCTGAAGCCAATTGACCGCTACTGTCAAACGCCACTGAATTCACGCCGCTTTTAGTTTGTAGGGTCTGCTTCAGTTCGCCTGTCTGCACATCCCACAATTTTACCGTACCATCATCCGCACCCGAGGCCAGTTGACTGCCCCCATCAAACGCCACCGAATGTACACCGGAGTCCATATCGCTATTAACTTGTAAGGTTTGCTTCAGCAGGTCATCCACACTGCTATAGCCAAGTTCCTTGAGAGTGGTCTGGTAGGCCGGAGCAACGGGGATGCGTAGCAAAGGGGAATCAATAATGGATTTTGGATTTTTCTGTTGCTGTTGGTTTGGGTCAATGGGTGGGCTTGAGGTGTCGTCAGAGGCAAATAGAGGGAGAGTGAAAAACAGGGTGAGGATGAGAAGAAATCCCTCCCACCCCCCCCTTATCAGGGGGGGAGCGGAATGCACTCCGAATAGCTTACGGAGGCCCAGCAAAACTCCCTTCCCTGATAAGGGGAGGGGTGGGGAGGGGTTTCCTTCCCCACCCTTTGCAAAAGGGGGGCTAGGGGGGATTTTCTTCATCACGCCATCCCCCCACACCCCAGCGCCACCCGCCCCGTCCGCCGGATCAGCTCACAGCGCCACACCAGTTGCCGTTTGCGTGGCTCCACCTCGCGCACGGTCAGCAGGTTGCTCCAGTACAGGCCACGCACCACGGGATCAATCAGCCACGGCGAATAGCGCCCCAGTTGTTCCTTTTCCAGCAGCTCGCAGATGTATTCGCACTTGCTGCTGTCACTCAGGAACACGCTGAACAGTTGCACGATGTAGGGCGACACTTCCAGCGTATCCTCGCATTCCTGCGGATCAGGGATGCCCTCTTCCAGACAATGCTGGATCAGGCGCGGATGCTGCCCGGTCAGCGCCAGCAGGTGCTGCAACGCCTCCGCATCCAGCGGCAGGTCGTCAAATTCGCTGGCCAGCGTGTGTTGCAGGTCGGCCAGCCCCATTTCCGGCAGGCGGATTTCCTGCGCGTGATTGAGCAGCGACATGTCGCCGCGTGCGTAGCGCAATTCCGCCAGTTGCTCGCCGCCCACCATCACCAGCCGCAACTGGCGGCGGTATTGCTCGGTCAGCGAACGCAGCACCTTGGCCATGCGGTAGCGGTATTCCGGGTGGGCGTTTTCAAAGCGCGTCACCAGCAGGAAAAACTGCCCTCGCTGCTGGATCGCCTCCTCCAGCGCCCGGTTGAAATCCAGGCTGTTATGGCATTCCGGCAAGCCGCAACGGCGCGACACATAGGCGTAATATTCCGCTTCGTCGGCCTGCTCCACCGCTGGCATCGACAACTGGAACACCGCCGCTGCACCGTAGGTTTCTTCCGCACAGGCAAGAATCTGTTCGCACAGCAAGCCGGTATCACGCCCTGCCTGTGCCAGCACCAGCAACGGCTTGTTGCGAGCCAGTGCCTTGAAAATCTGGCTGGTAATGTCTTCGGTCTGGGTAACGGTTTCCACCCTGACCCGGTGCAGATCGGCGGGGATTTCCAGCGCCCCCGTAAACCTGCCAGCCCCCGGCGGCTGGCCATTGAGCGCTGCGTGCAATTCGTGGAAAGCCCGCCGGTAGCCGCTTTCACTGCTGTCACGGAAATCGACGGCAAGGATGCTTTTCAGGAACGGCAGCTCCGGCATTTCCCCAAATATCACTGGCAACAGGCAGAAACCCGGCTCGTGACGCGACCGCTCACGGAACAGGGCGTATTCATCCTTCACCCAGCCGGAATCCACCGCATCCGGCGTGCCGATCAGGATGGCGTTGTGGGCAGTACGTGCCGCCTGATGGAGCTGGTTGGCCAAGTCCTGCCCACGTACCAGCGACCATTGATCCAGAAACACCGAATAGCCTTGCGCCAACAGGTTACGCGCCAGCACTTCCACCCATTTGAAATGGCTGCTACGGTAACTGATAAAAATGTCTGGGGATTGGGGTGTATTTTGCATCAGCATCGCGACCGTTCTTGACTCACTCAGGAGTATACCGCATAAACCACATGGATTAAGCAAAAATGGAAATCACCCGATACAATCCAGCGGCAAAATACACAGGCACAGCATGAAAACACTATTTTCCCTGATCGAATCCCCCGCGCACCCCAACTTCAGCGCCCTCTACCAGCAGCTTGGCATCCGGGAGGAACGCTTCAGCGCTGCCCGCAAGCTGCACAAGGCGTTGCAGCAACAGCAACCGGATTTCCTGGTGGGGGAATTTATCTACGGCTACGGCAACAATTACGCCGGGGCGAACGTGTGCAATCTGGATGTGACCTTACGCGCCTTGCAACGCTTCGCACCGAATACCAAAATCATCGTGTTTTGCAGCAAGGACGAAATGCAGCACATCGACAAATTGGCGGCTCTGTTTTCGTTACATGCAGTGATAACATTGCCCGCCAACGTACAAGCCATGAAAACTGCACTGGAATCATAGATAGGTGAAAGATGCCTTCGACTCTACTTCGACAGGCTCAGCACAGTGCGCTCAGGCAACGGACGTGCCATTGTTCAGCGGAAAACCCGAGGGCTGAGCGGAGTCGAAGCCCTGTTGCCCTAATAACCTAAATCCCCTTCCAAATCAGCAATCAGCGCCGTTATAGTCTCACCCAGCGCCTGATTCATCGCCTCAACGATCTTGCCAGTCCGCACCGGCACATTTTCCTTGCGAATATCATAACGATGCTGCCCCATCACGCGCTGATCCTGCACCCGCACGAGAATGGATTCCATCCCCAGCACCACGGCTACACTGCCTTTGCCCTGCGGCGGATATTCGGCCTGAAATGCCGACACCCGCAGCAACAGCTTGTAATTTCCCCCATTCCCCAGCAACTGGTCGGAAACCGACTGGAAAGCGCCACTGCGCGACAAGGCATCCAGCATAACCGCATGCAAATAGCCGGAAAGGTCATCCGGCCAGCGGCTGTTGGCAATGAAATCCTGCTGGAACTGCTCCTTGACCAAGGTAATACGCGATGTATCCAGCGCCGGGGAAACTTCCACCCTGGGCAAATACAGATTCGCATTCGATTTGCCTGGAGCCGTGTTAACCTGTGGAACCAGCCGGTAAACCTGATCAGCAGGCAGGTCGCTTTTCAGCGGGGAGGAACAAGCTACTAATAGCGATAGCAGTAAAATGAAAACACCTGACTTCGCACCTCCCCCCCATCCCCAGCCCTTCCCCCGCAAGGGGGGCAGGGAGCAAGAAGGAAGAAGGGAGCGCCTCTTGTTCCCTCCCCCCTTGCGGGGGAGGGTTAGGGTGGGGGGTAAAACACTCATTATCTTCATCGCGGCAACTCCGTCCCCTGCGGCGCAGGTTGGTAAATGATCTGCGAAGGATTCTGCCCCAGCTTGTCGCCCAACTGGCGGATCACCGCTGCGGTCTTGCGCGATTCGTTGAGCAGTTGCTTGAGGCTTTCACCGCCTTCGCCCAATAGTTCGTTGACCTTGCCTTCGTTGGTGAGCACTACCCGGTCAACATCGGCAAGCAACTTGTCGAGCCGTTGTGACGTGCTGCGGATGGAAACCAGGGTCGCCTGTAATTCCTGCATGTCGGCATCCAGCGCTTTGCCTGACCGGGTAACAGTGGTGTCGACATGCTGAATCAGTTCCTGCAACTGGCTATTGGTTTGCTCCAGGTTGGTGGCAAGCGCGGGCAAACTCGCTGATATTTTATTCATATTGGCCAACAGCCCGGCAAAGTTCTGCCGATTTTCGGGATTCAGAACCTCGGTGGCGGCCTGAACCAGCGCTGACAATTTCTGTTCCAGACTCGGCAGGCTTTCCACAAAGGCATCCATCGGGGTGCGTCTGGTGGAAATAATAGGTAAATCAGCTCCTTTGGACACGGTTAGCGGAGCTGGCGTAATACTTCCATCCTGCTCAAGATTCAGGAAAGGCACGCCGGTCAGCCCCTGTTGCTGCAAAGTTGCGATGGTAGCTGTGTTGACAGGTGTATCCGTTTCCACCGCAATCGCCACCCCGACTTGGGCAGGGTCGTCGGGCAACAGGAAAACCCGCGTCACTTCACCTTTCTTGATACCCATGTAGCGCACTTCACTGCCCGGTTCCAGACCCAGTACCGGCGTGTCGAAATGCACTTCATAGGCGTTCGTGGCGGTATAGGGTTGGTCATAGAACAGCCCCGCAAACAACGCACCCGCAATGGCCGTCACAATGACGAACAGCCCGACCACGAAATAGTGGCTATCACGTTCCATCAACTCTCCCTTAACAAGGCTTTGGCCCGGTCACCACCGAAATAACCCTGGATGGCCGGATGCGGGTTCGCCAGCAACTCGCGCAGGCTGCCCACGATGATTTTCCTGTCCGCCAGCATGGCAATGCGGTCACATGTCGAGAATAAACTATCCAGATCGTGCGTTACCATGACAACCGTCAGACCCAGATTACCATGCAAGGTGGCGATAAGCCGGTCAAACTCCTCTGCTGACACCGGGTCAAGGCCGGAGGTAGGCTCATCCAGAAACAGCACTACCGGGTCGAGCACCAGCGCCCTGGCCAGCGCCACCCGCTTGACCATACCGCCGGACAATTGCGCCGGAAGCTTGTCGGCGACCTCGCGTTCCAGCCCGACCATTTCCAGCCGCACGTACATCAGTTCACGGCATTCATCTGCCGTCAGCGTGGAAAACTCGCGCAACGGAAACTGGATATTGTCAGCCACGGTCAGCGAAGAAAACAGCGCACCTTTCTGGAACATCACGCCCCAGCGACGTTTCAGGCGGGCGAAATCTTCCTCCGGCATGGTAACGAGTTCTTTCCCGCTGAAATGGATTTCTCCGCTGGCTGGTGCATTCAGGCCAAGGATGGTGCGTAACAGCACCGACTTGCCGGAACCGGAACCACCGACAATGCCCAGCACTTCACCCCGGTAAATGTCCAGATCCAGACCGTCGTGAACGCGCTGTTGGCCGAACTGGTTGACGAGCTGGCGGATGCTGATCAGCGTTTCCATGGCTAAAACCCCAACCGGTAGAACAACACAGAAAACAACGCATCCAGCAGCAGCACCAGAAAGATGGAATCCACCACCGCCTGCGTGGTGTGCTTGCCCAGACTTTCGGAGGAACCGCTGACGCGCATTCCCTGCCAACAGCCGATCAGGGCAATGACCACGGCAAAGAATGGAGCCTTGATGATTCCGGCGGCGAAGGTGCGGAACTCGATAGTGGTTTCCACCCGTGTGTAAAACTGCACAAAGGAAATGTCCAGAATGGTGGAAGAAATCAGCGCCGCTGCCGCCAGTGCAATGATGTCGGCCAGGATAGTGAGCAATGGCAAGGCTATCACCAGCGCCACCAGACGCGGCACGACCAGAATCAGGAACGGGTCGCTGCCCATCACCCGCAGCGCATCCACTTCCTGATTGGTTTTCATCAGGCCGATTTCGGCAGCGAAAGCACTACCGGAACGCCCTGCCACCATGATCGCGGTCAGCAGCACACCCAATTCGCGCAGCACCGAAATCACCACCATGTCCACCGTGTAGATTTCCGCCCCCAGATCGCGCAACTGCCCACCACCCTGATAGGTGATGACGATGCTGATCAGGCAGGCAATCAGGCCAACAATGGGAATGGCACTGACGCCAGTGGTGAAAACATGGTGCAGCACGGAACGCACCCGGAACAAATGTGGTGATAGCAGGCTGGCAAACAAAGCTTCCAGACTGTGGCCGAAAAACGTAATCAAGGAACGCCACAAATGCAGCAGGTGGAAAACCTTTCTCCCCAGCAAATGCAGCGGGTCGGTTACACCCGCAAGAGCCTGCTGGCGGATGCCGGGTGCTGGCGGCTCGCCATTTGCTGCCCGCTCGAAATAGCCGAGGTATTCTTGCGGAAAATGCAGGAAACTGACCTCCCGGCCTTGTTGCTTCCACAACTGCGCCTGCCGGTAGACCAGCCATGCTGCGGTGACATCCAGATGGGAAACGGCCTCCACCTGAATGGCAACATGTTTAACAACGGGGGTAATAGCAGCCAGCGCAGCGCGGATTTCTTCCGTCTGATCAAACGTCCAGTCACCTTGCAAGTTGAGGTGAAGGGTGTCGTCCTGCTGTTGTTGCTCCAGATTAATCATTGGCTACCTGTACAATGCGAACAGTGCTAAGGTATTTGTACAAAAGCACAATAGCAATGGAAATGTCGTATGGGAATGACCCAGAAAAAACTCGAACGCTGGCAGCAAGCCGGGCTACTCACCCCCGGTCAGATTGAGGCAATCCTTGCGTTCGAGAATCAACACCCGCAGCGAGCCAACTGGTGGCTGTACAGCTTCATGATCCTTGGCACGGCCATCATCGGCCTTGGAGTAATTTCCCTGATTGCTGCTAACTGGGCAAATATTCCCGACGGCGTGAAGCTAGGAGCTGATTTCCTGCTGCTAGCCGTATTGGCGGGGGGAATTTACCAGCAGTATCCAAACCAGCAACACGGCATCTGGTTTGAAGTGCTGGTGGTTGGTTTCATGCTCCTGTGTCTGGCCAGCATCGGGCTGATTTCGCAGATATTTCATGTTGGTGGGCAGTGGTATCACGCCCTGCTGTTCTGGGCAGCGATTACCTTCCTGTTAAGCTTGTTCGCCCGCAACGGGTTTACCCGGTTTTTCTGGGTGACGCTATTTTTGCCGGGAGCATTGTGGAGCATCGTGAGCGGCATGGGTTGGCATTTCCAGCATACGCTGGATGAGTTTCCTGCCGTCATCCTGCTGGCACCCTTGTTCGCCGCCGTGTTGTATTCCACCTGTATCCAGGTCAAATGGCTACGCGGTTTCAGCCCCAGCCTGTTTTTCTGGTTCCAGATCAGCGCCATCATGGCACTGGCGTTTGCGGACATTGCGCGTTCCGGCGGGGAAATGATGGATTATCAGGTGGTCTGGTATTTCCCTGCTTATATTGCTGCGGGCGTTCTCGCCGTGGGTATCGTGCTGCACAAGGATTACAAGTGGTTGAACAAGCTGTTGCTGCTGGCCGCACTGGTCTTGCTGCTGCTGTATTATCACCCCGACTGGCTGTTTAGCGGGGAACAGCGTTATACCCTGTTCGGCAGCCGCGACCATGCAGCGGTCAGTTTTTGGCGGGCGGATGACATCCGCGCCCCGCTGTTGACCTTGCTGATCCTGTTCCTGTATGCCATCCATGCCGGGAATGTGGGGCATCAACGCACCTTCAACCTGATCACGTTCCTGATCGGGCTGCGTTTCGTGATCCTGTATTTTCAGGCGATGGGCGGGCTGGCGGCGACAGGCATCGGGCTGATCATTTCCGGCAGCCTGATCATTGGTATTGCCTGGTTGTGGTACAAGGGGCGCGACCGTCTGCGCGCATGGACGAAGGAATTGAAGGCATGAACAAGCGCATCCTGTTACTCACTGCCCTGATCCTGCCTATTCTGGCACTGATGGCCAGCGCTTACCTGAAAAGTGCGCAGCGCAGCAGTGGCGAACAAGTCATCCTGCCGATTGAAGGTTTCGACCCACGCGATTTGCTGTCCGGGCATTACCTGATTTACCAGGTGGATTACGGGCTGGAAACCGGCTGTACGGAACATGACGTGGAAACCAGCATCTGCCTGCGCCCGCAACGCCAAATGTTCGCAGCAGACGCACTGCCTGAGGATTGCACACTGTTCATCCGGGGTTATTGCGACGGCAGCGCTGATTTCAGGGCAGGAATTGAGCGTTTCTACATCCCTGAGGAATATGCCGAAGCGCTGGAAAAGCAGGTGCGCGACAAGCGCGGCGAACTGGTGCTATCAGTGGATTCACAAGGCAACGCCGCCATCCGCGACCTGCTGATTAACGGCAAACCGTGGCAAGAAACCGTGCAACCGTAGGATGCCCTGAATCGCGGTCAAGCATACGCCAAATCAGGTTTCTTGCATAAAGGCCCAGTCGATGTGTAAATCGCTGAACAAATTGACAGCGGTCGGCTCATCCATTCCAAACATAAGCGGCAAGCCATATTGCCCGTCGTCTTTGAGCGTATACACCATTATCCAGCGGTCAGTTGGATGAATAATCCAGTATTCTTTCACACCGTGGCGCTCGTATAACCAGCGTTTTTTGTCCATGTCTTTGAGGGCGGTGGAGGGGGAAAGCACTTCGATAATCCAGTCCGGTGCACCCCGGCAGCCTTTGTCATCCAGCTTGTTTTTATCGCAAATCACCGCAAGGTCGGGTTGCACGGTGGTGTCTACATCATCGTCGGCTTCGTTGTGGTTGGGTAGGCGTATATCGAACGGGGCGGGGTAAACTTCGCAGCTTTTTCCGCGTAAATAAGTGGCAATTTGCACACTCATCTCCAGGATATATTTTTGATGTATGCGTGACGGGGCAGCCATTGCATATGCCACGCCATCAATCAGCTCCCAACGCTCATCTTCCGGCCACTTGGCGTAGTCGGCATAGGTAAAGTGTTGCTGTAATTGCTGTGCTGCACCCATCGGTCATGCCCCCGGCATTTTTATTGCACTAGTTCAAACATAGCATATCCCTTCTCATGGTCACGGATAAATTGTATGGCATACGCCCTATTCCTCTTCCCACGGCTCCCAGTCTGCACCCATTTCCGGCACATCTAGCACCAGATCGGAAGCAGGCAAACCGACGCAGAACAACCCCTTGCCCGCATCGGCATCCTCTTCAAACAGCGCCAATGGTTCACCGTCCGGGTAAACCATTTCGCCCGACACGATCTGCCCCATGCACACGCCACAGACGCCGCCGCCACAGCCCCACGGCACAGGAATTTCCTGCCGCAAGGCTGCCTGCAAAACGGTTTCGCCCTCGCTTACCTCAAAACGCCAATCGGTATTCAGGATAGTAACGCTGTAACTCATGGCATTACTACTTGGGGAAATGGTAGTAGCTGTCGTTCAGGTATGCCGCAATTTTGTCCATGTCCTCGTCGAACAGCTTGCTGCCCAGATTGGCATCGCAACGGCGCACCTGCGCAGACAACATGGCGAAATCCTGCATCTTGCGGTCAGCACGAGTGTAAACACCGGAATCGTGGCAACTGATGCAGTTGGCATCATGAATGGCTTTGCCAGGGTGGTCGCCAGCGGCTGGAGCCTGGGCAGTTTCAGTAGCGGCAGGCGCAGCACTGGCCGGGGTGGCGGCCTGTTCGGCAGGCTTGGCAGCGTCAGGTGCTGCGGCAGTGTCGGTTTTCTTTTCGCCGCAGGCTGTCAGGGTGAAAGCCAGCACCAGTGGCAACAGGATAGTCATTTTTTTCATTGGTCAAACTCTCTGAAATGAACAGTGTGACAGGCAAGTATACCACAGGCTATTCCGCCCACACATTTTCCCGCACCAGCCTGACTGTCACCTGCGCCAGCGCTTTCACCTTGCGCTCCATCTCATCCAGCGCGGCTGGCTCGCCCGCAGCAAAAAGCGCAGGGATTTATACAGTGCTGGCATGTGAAACCTGCTTTTGCAAACGCGACCACAAGCGCTCAAATGCCTGAACCACCATGCCTGTACTGATCAGTTCCATCGCGGCTTCATCTTTCACCCGCGTGCGCCACGGCAGCGTATCGAGTGCTTGGGCGTGTTCTGATTCCACCAGCGTTTGGTAGATGCTGACCACGTTTTCCTGCCCGCCATAGGGGCCAACCCGTGCCGGGTTGTGATGGGCATACAGGGCGATCACGGGTGTACCGACCAACGTTGCCATATGCACTGGCCCCGAGTCTGGCGCAAGCAACAGTTGCGCCCGCCGGATCAAGGCCAGCATTTGCTTGAGACTGGTTTTGCCGGTCAGATTCAACACCGTGCAGGAACAGGCTTGCTCCACCTGGGCGGCCAATGCCTGTTCCGCCGGGCTGGAGCTGCCACACAACACCACTTGCAAACCGGCTTGCGCGGCATGATCGGCAACAGCGGCATAACCTGCCACTGTCCAGTTTTTATAGGGTTTGCTGGAGCCGGGCACGATTATCATGCTGGCTTTGCTGCCCAGCACACTGGCTGCCCACTCATCGTCTGCCGGGGCAACTGGCACATCCCAGCGAGGTGTAACATCATTGACGCCCAAGGCAGCAGCAAACGCCATCAAGCCATCCACCACATGCGGTGCGGCAGGCGAAGCCACTTTATGATTGGTAAACAACCATTGCGCATCATTGGCGCGCTGGCGGTCAAAACCCAGCTTGTACCTTGCCTTGATGCCCAGCGAGAGGATACTGGCGCGCAAGGCTGCCTGCACATGCAACAGCGCATCGAAATGCCTGCCATGCAGTTGTCGCCAGACACTACGGTAGGCTTGCCAGCCCTGTTTCTTGTCAAAAATGATGGTTTCGATGCCGGGCAAATCCCCCAGCAGGCTGGCTTCCACCTTACCCATGATCCAGGTGATTTGCGTCGTTGGCCATTGCCGCTGGATGGCTTGCACCAGCGCCACGGTATGGCATACATCACCAATCGCAGAGAGGCGCAATACGCACAGGGAACGGGGGGCAGAGGAAAACAGGGCCAAAGTCGTCACCGGGTAGCAAGGAAGCCGCCATTATGCAAAGCTGTCACAAAATTGTAAAATTCGCAGCTTCACAGCAACTTCGGCCAATATGGATATTATCACTCACGGCAACACCACTTACGGTATCCACCCCACCTACTCCGCCCGGTTCCAGCCCGAACACTTCGACCCGACCTGGTGGCAGGCGCAGGATGCCATCATCGGGCAATCACAGGGGCGCGGCATTACCTGGTTTGTACGGCTGGGACAACGGGAAATGGTGTTACGCCATTATTATCGGGGCGGAATACTCGGCAGGCTGCTGCACGATCGCTATCTGTTCAACGGTTTCTTGCGTAGCCGCGCAGTCATGGAGTTCCGCTTGCTGGAACAAATGCGCCAGCAGGGTTTGCCCGTACCCCGGCCTTGCGCCGTGCGCCTGATCCGGCATGGCCTGATTTACCGTACCGACATCCTGCTGGAACGTATTACCGGGGCACGCGATCTGGTGCATATCCTGCAAGAGCGGGCACTGGATATGGCGGAATGGCAAGCCATTGGGCGCATGATTCGCCATTTCCATACAGCCAACATCGACCATGCCGACCTGAACAGCCACAATATCCTGCTGGATACCGACGGCAAACCCTGGCTGATTGATTTCGACAAGGGCAAACAACGCGCTGATGGTAGCTGGAAACAGGCCAATCTTGACCGCCTGCTACGCTCGTTGCGCAAGGAATGGGAGCTGAATCCAGCCTCGTATTGGCAGCAAAGTGACTGGCAGGCGTTGCTGGCAGGCTATGGCAGGAACGGCTCCAGTTCCTGAAGGGTTTTCTGCAAAGCACCCCGGTTGGCAGCGACCACTTCGCTGGCTGCCTTGCCCATACGTTCGCGCTTGGCGGCATCCTGCAAGCATTCACACACGGCAATTGCCAGTTCCTGCGCATCCTCAACGATTTGCGCCCCGCCCTGCGCCACCAGCTGGCGGGTAATGTCGCCGAAATTGAAATAATGCGGCCCGGTCAGGCAGGGCTTACCCAGCGCCGCAGGTTCCAGCAGGTTATGGCCACCGATATTGACCAGACTGCCACCGACGAAAGCAACATCCGCCACTGCCAGCATCAGCGGCAATTCACCCATGGTGTCACCCAGATAGACTTGCGTTGCAGGCGTGACCGCTCCGCCCGTGCTGCGTCGCACCAACGCAAAACCTTCCCTTGCACACAACTCCGCCACCGCATCGAAACGTTGCGGATGGCGTGGCACCAGTATCAGTAAAGCATCCGGCAACTGCGCCAATACCTGCCGGAACGCTTGTAACACCTGCTCGTCTTCACCCTTGTGGGTGCTGGCCGCAATCCACACCGGGTGGCTTCCCCAGCTTTCACGCAAAGCCACACCGTCTACGAGGATGTCAGGCGGAAACGTCATGTCGAATTTGGTGGAACCGGTAATCGTCATTTTTTCTGCCGCCACGCCCAGTGCAGCAAAACGGCTGGCATCATCTTCATGCTGTACCAGCAACCTGCTGAGCGGTTCCGCCCATAAGCGGAAAAATGCCGGAAACTGCTGATAGCGACGGAACGAGCGCGGCGACAAGCGTGCATTCACCACCACCACCGGAATATTGCGCTGCTGGCAGGCCAGCATGTAATTCAACCAGCGTTCCGTCTCGATGATCAGCAGTACGTGGGGACGGGTACGTTCCAGAAAGCGCTTGACCATGGACGGGCAATCCAGTGGTGCAAAGCGGTGGGTAACCAGCTTTCCCAAAGCTGCTGCTTGCTCTGCGCCTGTATGGGTGGTAGTGGTGAGCAGGATGCCCATCTCCGGATGCGACGCTTTTAGCGCCTGAATCAGGGGTTTGGCAACCATAACTTCACCCACGCTGGCCGCATGAATCCAGACGGGACGGGCTGTTTCCACAGGTGTTACCCAGCCAAAACGTTCTTTCCAGCGACCTGTGAAAGCGTTGTCCACCGGACTGTTTTTGTGCAGCTTGAACAGGGCAAACGGCAACAACAGGCAAAACGCCACATTGTAGGCGAGCCGGAGAATCCAGCGGGGCAATATCAGCAAACGAACCATCAAGGCATCCTGAAACTGAAAATTTACGTGCAAATGGTAACGTGATCAGCATATCCTTACCATCCGTCAACACACTGGATGACCTGTACCGGAATTTGCATGAGTACCAAGCCTACCTTGGCAGCCGCCTTGATCGTTAAAAATGAAGCCGAAAACCTGCGCCAATGCCTGGAAACGGTAGCAGGCTGGGTAGATGAAATCGTGATCATGGATTCCGGCAGCAGTGACGATACACTTGCCATTGCCCAATCTTTCGGCGCAAAAATTTTCACCAACACCGACTGGCCCGGCTTCGGCAAACAACGCCAGCTTACCCAGAATCATGTCCAGTCCGACTGGATATTGTGGCTGGATGCGGATGAGCGGGTTACACCAGCCTTGCGTGATGAAATCCAGGGTATGTTGCGTGATCCACCTGCGGATACTGTATTTGCCATGCCGCGCCTGTCATGGGCATTTGGGCGGTTTATCCGTCATTCCGGGTGGTATCCGGGGTATGTCATGCGGTTCTACCCGACTCATCTGACAACCTACGATAATTCATTAGTCCATGAAAAGGTCATCGTTCCGCCACAAACCAAAGTACAATATCTGCGAAGTGATTTGATACACTACCCTTATCGTGACATTCAGCACTACCTCGTCAAGGTCTCGGGATATACCGCATCATGGGCCCAACAGCAAAAAGAGAAAGGCAAAAAGGTAGGCATATTTCAAGGGATTAGCCATGCCATTGCCTGCTTTATCAGAATGTATATATTCAAAGCTGGCTTTCTTGATGGTGTGCAAGGTTTGATTCTTGCCATGGTCGGTGCTTACACAACATTCATCAAATATGCAGACTTATGGGTGCTTACCCATGCCAAGCATCCTGAAGGAAAATCATGAAACCTGCCGACTTCCAGAAAAAACATGTCTACCGCTTCAAAAACCGTCCTGACGGTGAGCAGGAGCTTGTGCGAGACTTTTTCAACCACAAATCAGATGGTTTTTATGTTGATGTTGGCGCAAACCACCCAACGATAGAATCGCAAACCTACCATGTAGAGCAAAGAGGGTGGGATGGGTTATTGATCGAGCCACTTACCTCATACGTCAAACTCCTCAAACAGCAACGTAAGGGGTATACAGTACAGGCTGCCTGCTCCAGTCCCGAGAATCATGACAAAATACTTAAACTACTAGTTGCAGGTGGGCATTCAACACTCAATGCTGACCCTATAGCGGTAGGAACCCACAGTTCCGAATATGCGCAAGTAACGTGCAAAACACTCGACTCAATCCTTGAAGAAAACCATGTCCCCCTTGGCTTTGACTTTATCTCTATTGATATAGAGGGGCACGAAATGGAAATGTTCAAAGGATTTACCCTTACCAAATGGAAACCCCGTTTGGTATTGATTGAAGACCATGTAACCACCCATGAAAAACACAATCATATGATCAACAACGGCTATCAACTCTTGCTGAGGACTGGGCTAAACAGCTGGTACGTACAGGACTCAGAAAACTTCTCACTATCTTTACGTGCAAAACTTGAATTTTTCAGAAAGTATTGGCTTGGCCTTTTCCCCCGCAAACTCAGATATAGTCGCTAATCAGGAATAAATGGTCATGCCAAGAAAATTCAGTCACGTAGCCAATTTTACTGGATACATGAAAGTAGTACTCCAAATCATCCTGGCAAAAGGTGGGCAGCAACGCATTCTCGACATTCCCGCAGGAAATGGCTTGCTGGCGCAGAAACTGCGCGAACACGGGCACACCGTCATTTGCGGCGACATCAATGAAGAGCAAGAGCATTACATCTTCGCTGACATGTCTGGAACCCTACCATTTCAGAATGGTGAATTTGATACGGTTGTATGCATGGAAGGTATCGAACATGTAATTACCCCTTCACTCTTGGTATCAGAACTTTGCCGTATCTGCAAACCGGGGGGCAGGATTATCCTTTCGCTGCCCAACATCCAGAACCTTTACTCAAGACTGCAATTCATGTGCAGTGGCACATTCTACCAATTTCCACCATTTCTGCCGGAAGCACACCACAAAACGGAAAAAGTTGATCTGGGGCATATTTCCTCCCTGAGTTACGTGCAGCTGCGTTATCTTTTCAGTTATTTTGGCGCAAAAGTCACTCATGTATCGGGAGACAAATACAAGCGTAAATTCCTGACCCCCATATTACTGCCTTTCGTTGCCATCGGCTGGCTATGGTTTAAAGTCGCACGCAAGCCAGATGAAACCGACCCTGCCCTCTTCAGCAACAGGAAACTGCTGCTAAGCCGCTCACTCATCATGGTTCTTGAGAAGGAATAACGTCATGCGTATCAGTGGATTTACCTTCATCCGCAATGGCTGTTCACTGGGGTATCCGTTTGCAGCCAGTATCCGCTCTGTTATGCCCTTATGTGACGAGTTCATCATTGCCGTCGGGGAATCCAGCGATGATACATTGCAGGTATTAAAAAAGCTGCAACAGGAATACCCCCTCATTCGCTTGTTGGAAACACGCTGGAATGAAAACATGCAGGATCGGGGTTTTGTGTACGCACAACAGAAAATGATTGCGCACTATAGTTGCACCGGTGACTGGGCATTTTACCTCGAAGGTGATGAGGTGTTACATGAACAAGATATTCCCCGTCTACGTCAACGACTGAAAGAAGTTCATAACAAGCCAGAAGTAGAATGTTTGGTATTTGATTACTACCATTTCTTCGGCAGCCCGGAATGGGTTGCTATTAGCCCCGGTTGGTATCGGCGTGCTCCACGCATCCTGCGCAATACGCTCCGTAGTTATTCACCCGATGGCCTGTATTTCTTGGTCATGGATAAGAAAAAACAAGGGCGCTACCCCAATGCAGCCACAGCCAACGTCCCCATATATCATTACGGTCATGTAAGAAAACGTGAGGATATGCAGCGCAAGGTAGAACAGGTCAGTAAATACTGGGGAAAAACGGAGAGCTTTGATCAATATGACATCGACCCAATGGCGCTAGCTCCCTTTACCGGACAACATCCCGAAACAGTGAAAAGCTGGCTGGATAATGATACCGAAACCAACTTCCAGCCCAACCCTGTCCACAAACTCACCTCAAGGGAAAAAAAACATCGCTGGATGATGAAACTGGAAAAGCGTTTTGGCTGGGAACTCAGTAAAAAACACTATCGTTTACTCAAGGATGTGTGAAAAACGTGGACATACTAACAACCCACAGGGACAATACAGTTTCTCAACAATCCATGATTGAGTCTTGGCGTAGGCAATTTTATCTGTTATCTGCACTTCTGGCTGGTGTTGCGATACCCATTTCTACTGCCGCAGAAAATATCGGTGCTTTATTATTACTAGTAGCATTACTGGTTTCACCTTTCCTATATCCCCAGATCAAATCAACCTATTCAAAACCTTTCGCAATTGCCGGAACCACGTTGGGCATTGCACTTGCCATTGGTATCATCTGGTCATCTGCCACACCATCAGATGCATGGGGATTCTTCATAAAGATGCACCCCTATTATTTAATCCCATTCTTCCTGGTGATATTTTCCGTTCCCAAGGTACGCAATACTTTTTTTGCAGGGTTTGCACTAGGTGTACTGATCAATGTCGTTCTTTCCTGCATCGCAGCATGGAATGAATACTACATACTGAATGCCGTGCCCGATGACTGGTCCATGTTCCGCAGCCATTCATACCACAATTATTTTGCCGGACTACTGGCAGTAAGCATACTGATCGGCTTGCTAAACAATAAATTCAGAGGCATTTACAGGTGGGTAGCCATAGGCTTCTTCTTACTGATCAACTACAACATTCTATTTCTGGTTGCGGGGCGTACCGGCCAATTGATTTACCTGTTAATGATAGGACTTACACTGATTTCATGGAAACCCCGTGCAGGCATTATAGCGGGGGTTATTCTAGCGCTTAGTACTGCATTTATACTCCCGAATTTTTCACCTGCCATACAGAAAGGAGTCAACATTACGCAGTCTAATTTAATCTCGTATTCAGAAGGCAACGTTGAAACACCAACCGGATTGCGCTTGGATTACTACAAAAGCAGTATCGCCCTACTAAAAGAGAAGCCTTTTTTTGGGCATGGGACTGGCAGCTTTGTTAATGAATATCGTAAGTTGACGGGCATCCATGAAGGCCAGCGCGCAACAAACAACCCTCATAATGACTATCTAAAACTTGGCATCGAACTCGGCATCATTGGCATAATATTGTTGCCATTACTCTTGATCACCGCTGCCTGGCAAGGGCGTCATTTGGTCGACCCGTGGCGCTGGATGCTTTATGCTGTACTGACAAGCATGGGGGTAGCCACACTCGCCAACTCCTTTTTCATGGACACCATCACCGGGGTAGCCTTTGTTTTACTAACGTGCGCCCTATTGAACGGACCACAAAGGGATCCAACAGCGTGATCAGTATTATAACAGCCATTTACAATCAACGGGCCGTCAACGAACTCTATTGGGAAAGCCTTCAACGTTACACACACTACCCGTTTGAGCTGATTATTATTGATAACGGCTCAACGGATGGCAGCGCTGATTTCTTTGAATCTGTCGGCGCAACCGTCATCCGCAATCATGCCAATTTCTCCTACCCATACAGTCAAAATCAAGGAATTGCTGTTGCCCGCTACCCATGGTTGGCATTTCTGAATAACGACATCATCGTTTCACCTGACTGGGACAAACACATGCTAGCCAGCATGGAAAAAAATGGGTTGGATGTAGCCACAGTTTGTGGCATTGAACAAGTTGAAAACGCCACAGCAACCAAAGCACTTAAGCGCCGTTGGAAAAAAATCAAAAATCTGCTGGGTTTATTTGGCCACAGCAAAACCATATTACGCCTCATGCACAAATGGATGTATGGCGATTGGGAAACATTTTGCCAAACTCGGCAGCAAAAATTTGCCGGACAAATCAAAGAAGGCTTTGTCGGCAATAGCGTCGTCATGAACAGGCAAGCTATTGAAAAAATCGGTCTGTGGGATGAACGACTGCAAGCTGCCGACTTTGATCTGTACCTACGTAGTAAACAACGTGCGGAACAAATGGGTGACATGAAACCCATCCACCTGTTGCTGGATGTTTACAATCACCATTACATTCGCCTGACAGCCAAAAGCAAATACCCACCATTTGCTGATCGTGCAAACCTTGTCAACCTGGATAATAAGTGGTCAGAAGCAGAACGCTCAGCACTGTTACAATTAAACCGTTAATCAATAGACGTAATCCATTTATTCATGATTTCCATCATCCTCACCACCTACAACCGACCTGATGCCCTGAATGCAGTACTCGCGGGTTTAGCCGCCCAACAGAATGATGATTTCGAAGTTGTCATTGCCGATGATGGCTCAACATCAAGCACCACCAACATCATTGCAAACTGGCAAGACAAGCTGAAATTACGGCATGTCTGGCATGAAGATAACGGTTTCCGTGCCGCTGCCATTCGCAACAAGGCTATTCTTCAAAGCCGGGGAAACTACATGATATTCATGGACGGTGATTGCATTCCCCGCCCCGATTTCGTGTCGCAACACAAGGCATTGGCCGAGCAGGGCTATTTCGTGGCAGGCAACCGCGTCCTGATCAGTCAGTCAGCCACTACACGCTACCTTGAAACCGGGGAAGCACTTCATACCTGGCCATTTGCCCAATACCAGCAAGCCGCGCAGCAGAAAGACTTGCGCCGCTCATTTGCCCTGCGGCAGTTTCCGGGGCAATTCTGGCGTAAACACATTTCACAAAGCTGGAAAGGTGTACGCACCTGCAATCTGGGTGTATGGAAACAGGATTTGTTGACCATCAATGGCCTGGATGAAAGCTATACCGGATGGGGTCACGAAGACGCCGACTTGGCCGTGCGTCTTTTACGGGCTGGAATCCAACGTAAGGACGGGCGTTTTGCCACCACTGTTCTGCATCTATGGCATCCCGAAAACGATCGTAGCCAGCTAAAGGAAAACGAACAGCGGCTGACCGCCATTCTGTCTGCAAACCATACTGAAGCAAAAACCGGTTTGCGCGAACATCAAGCAAACTAAGCCAGAATTCCGTTTGCCACTGCCACATTCTCCCGCAAATGCTGCGGATTAATCGTCCCCAGCACCACACTGGTCGCACCCGGCTGGGCAAAAATAAACTCCAGCGCATGTTCCACCGGATTACTTCCCCCCAGCTTATCCAGATGGCCGCTGGCAAACGCCTTCTTCACCAGTACGGCCTTGCCCTGTTCCGCAGCCGCTTCCAGCACTGCCAGCTCATCCACATACACCGGGTTGTAGGCGGCCATCACCACATCACAACCCAGCTCATACGCCAGCAAGCCACCTTCCACCGTTTTCGAGGAAATGCCTACTGCCCGCACCCAGCCTTCCTCACGCATTTGCAACAAGGTATCCAGCACGGCCTCCTCACGCAGAATCCGCACATCCTCGCCGTCGGAATGGATCAGCACCATATCGAGGTAATCGGTTTTCAGCAGGCGCAGGCTGTTTTCCACGCTGCTGCGCGTACCGGCAGCCGTAAAGTCGAAACTGGATTCGCCAGCGCGAAAACTTTCCCCCACCTTGGTTTCAATCACCCAGTCGTGACGGGAATTCGGCAGCAACTTGCCAATCCGCTCCTCGGCAAGGCCATAGGCAGGTGCCGTATCCAGCAGATTGATACCGAGATCAGAAGCCAGCGCCAACAGATTGCGCACCTCCTTGTCGGAAGGCAACTCGAAACCTTGCGGGTATTTGACGCCCTGATTGCGCCCAAACTTGACCGTGCCCAAACCCAGCGGGCTGATGTCGATGCCAGTCCGGGCAACAGGTCGGCGCTGCATCACGCAAAGAGTTCCTTATGGCTGACGTACACGGCAATGGCAGTAACCGGAATTACAACCAGCAAGCCCAATCCGAACGGGATGGAAGCAATCGCCGCAGCAACCGCATAAAGCAGGAAAAACACCAGTAATGGCGCGATCTGGGTGCTGGCCGTAGCAGCACAGGATTTCAGCGCATCAAACAACGGCATGTTGCGGAACAACATCAACGCAACCGTATAGTTGAACATCACAAACGAAGCAAACCCCACGATCAGCATGAACAGCATTCCGCCAAAACCAAAGCCCATCAGGCCGGAACTGGCACCACGCAACAAACTGTCACCGACAAAAGCAGCGCTGATAATGGCAATAGTAACAGCAGCTGCGAACATGATGCCGCCCAAGGCCAGAAACTGGTTGCGCTGGCTGGAAGACTTCAACACGCTCCACAGATATTCCAGCTTGACCGGACGACCTTCACTCGCCTCCTGGGCTGCAAACTGCAAACCGCCAATCAGCGACGGCATCAGCACCAGTAAAATGATCTGACCGATAATCGGCAACACATTCAACACAATAGCGCCAACGCCCAGCAACAGCGCCATCAGCACCCAGTTGGTCATGTCTTTGGAAAAGATTGCCCAGCCCTGTTTATACCAATCTACAGCGCGGCTCATGGGAATATTATTGGTTTGCATACAAGCTCCTTTATCAGTCCTTTTGAATATGAATTCCTGCGGTGCAATAGCCTTTGTGATTATGCTTATAGGAATGTTACAGCCTGATAAAATCCACCTCATTCCAGATACTGTGCGCCACTGGCGGCGTAGGCAGAGATTCCACCGGCCATTTGCCGACTGATTTTGCCACGCTCAGGGCTGATTGCAAGCTGCTTGCCAACATTGGCGCGAATGCCAGCTTGGTTGGCCAGGCTAAGGTTACGTTTGCCATGTGGAAAAATGCTGGCTGGTCGGGGCGGCTGCCATCCGGCTGGCAACCCTCGGCACGATCCACGTTCCAGGTCGCCCATTCCATCCCATCGAAATCCACCCACGGCAATAGTTCGGCCAGTTCATGCCGGGTTGCCGCAATGACTTCCGCCGCCGGTTTGCCGACGCCCTGCTCAGCCGGTTGCCCGCCGATGTACCAGACTGTCTGGCCTTGCGCATCCTTGTGGGAAGTGATGGTGGCGCGCGGCTTGTCGCTCATGCCGAGGGCGTGGGCGTAAATCATCGGCAGACCGCCGCGCAGCATGACCATTTGCAAGGGGCGGCGCTGCATGGTGGGTAGTTCCCTTCGACTCCCTTCGACTCCGCTCAGGGAACACCGCTCAAGGAGCGACTCCCCCCGTTGGCTGAGCACCCCTCCCCGTTGGCTGAGCGGAGTCGAAGCCAACGGAGCCATCAGCGCCTCATTGCCAGCACCCGCCGTCAGAACAATCTGGCTGGCATCAATTTCCAGTTCCGACCCATCCGGCAATACTGCATGGTAACGGAACGTATTCCCCGCCTGCTGCAAGCCGGAACGCTGCACATCCACCTGCACCAGTGCATCCGCCAGTTGTTCCCGCAGACAAGCCAGCAGCGCAGGCACATCCAGCACCGGCTCATCCAGCCGATACAAACCGCCATGGAAAGCAGGATGCCGGAACAATTCCGGGTACTCCGCGTGCGGCACGGCATCCATGCGGCTTTTCATCGCCTTGCTGGCGAAAAAGCCGGTCATGCGTGAGCCAATCCCGCCCGAAGTCCACAACAGCTGCGATTCCGCCAGTATGTTTACCTTGCTTAAATCGACTGAACCTTCACCATTGAGCGCCGCACGCCAGATGCGCGGCATTTCGCCGATGGCCATCGCAGCACCGGTCAGCTTGCCAGTGAGGGCATATTTCGTACCGCCGTGGATAATCCCTTGGGAAGCAATGGTCTGCCCCTTGCCGAGCTCATCGGTTGCCAGTAGCGCATTGATGCCTTGCGCGCGCAATTCCGCCAGCAGCCACAAACCGGCAATGCCGCCACCGACAATCAACACATCGACTTTCATTATGATTCTTTTTCCATATTCTGAATCCGCGCAATGGTATTGGTGGTCGAAATACCATCGACAAAACCCAGCACCACCACATCACCGCCGTTATCCCACACGCAACGGTTGCCGGGAATTTTCTGCGGATCATTATCGCCACCTTTCACCAGCAAATCAGGTTTGACCGCACAGATCAGGCGTTCCGGCGTATCTTCGCTGAAATCCACCACCCAGTCGACGCAAGACAGCGCCGCCAGCATTTTCATCCGGTTGATCATGCTATTGACCGGGCGGGTAGGCCCCTTGAGCGCACGCACGGATTCATCGGTATTCACCGCCACAATCAGCCGGTCGCCGAGCTTGCGGGCTTCTTCCAGATAAGTCACATGGCCAATATGCAGGATGTCGAAACAGCCGTTGGTCATGACGATACGCTCACCATGAATGCGCGCTTCCTGCACCGCAACCAGCAATTGTTCCTCGCTGACCACGCCCTTGAGCGGTGCATGGTGCGCCTGCAAGGCCTTGTGCAATTCGGCAACGCTGACGGTGGCAGTACCCACTTTCCCGACCACGATTCCGGCAGCGAGGTTGGCCAGCGCCATTGCCTGTTCCACCGGCAAACCGGCAGCCATGCTGGCAGTAAGCACTGCGACCACGGTATCGCCCGCCCCGGTCACGTCGTAGACTTCGCGGGCACGGGTTGGCAGGTTGTAAGGTTCCTGCCCGCCACGCAGCAAGGTCATGCCGTGTTCACTGCGGGTAATCAACAGGTTGCCCAGTTCACAACGCACCAACAGCTCCTGCCCGCGCCGCACCAGATCGGCCTCACCCACCCAGTCACCCGCCGCTTCACGGAATTCCGCCAGATTGGGGGTAATGACCGTCGCGCCCTGATAGGTGGAAAAATCTTTCGCCTTGGGGTCAACCACCACTGGCTTGCCAGCGGCACGTGCCAGCGTGATCAATTGCTGCGCCTGTTCCAGCGTGCCTTTGCGGTAATCAGATAGCACCACCGCATCCACGTCGGCCAGCAACTGGCGGAAATTTGCCAGCAAACCGGCATGATCCTGACCAGCGAAACCTTCCTCAAAATCCAGCCGGATCAGTTGCTGATGGCGGCTTAAAACCCGTAATTTGGTGATGGTCGGCACATTATCCAACCTGACAAAACGGGTTTGTACGCCACGCTGCTGCAATACGCTTTCCAGCGACCTGCCAGCTTCATCATTACCGACATAACCCAGCAACACAGCTTCACCACCCAGGCTGGCGATATTCAACGCAACGTTGGCCGCACCGCCAGGGCGTTCCTCATTGCCATTCACATGCACTACCGGCACCGGGGCTTCGGGTGAAATGCGCGAAGTCTGGCCTGACCAATAGCGGTCAAGCATGATGTCGCCAACCACCAGTACACGCGCCCGTTCAAAGGCTGGAATTTGTAAACTCATCACTCATCTCTGCACAAAAACAGGAAAAAACAGGTTGGAAAGTTTACCATATGGCGCTTGTCCGGGTATGAATCAACACGTGGAAAAAACTTCAGGAAAACACTTTTTACACCCCCGTCACTGGCCTACCTGGCTGGGGCTGGGTTGTCTGTGGCTATTGGTAAAACTGCCGTGGCGTGCACAAATGTGGCTGGGCAAGTGGTTTGGCCTGTTGATGTATTATGCACTGCCGCGCCGCCGTTTCATTTGCTGCGTCAATCTGGAGCTGGCTTTCCCTGCGCTCACCCCGGCAGAACGGCAACAGCTTAACCGCGAACATTTCATTTCCCTCGGCAAGGGTCTGTTTGAACTCGGCCTGAGCTGGTGGGGCAAGCTCGACCAGCTTAACCGCCAGACCCGCATCGAAGGCATGGAACATCTTCAATCTGCCCTGCACTACGGCGGCGTGCTGCTGCTCAGCGCCCATTTCACCAGCCTGGAACTCGGTGGGCGTTTGCTCGCACAGCATCAGCCCCTGCATGTCATTTACCGCCCCCACCAAAACCCGCTGATCGAATGGCGCACTACCCGCTTGCGGGCAAAACGCTACGGCAAGGCCATCTCGCGTGACAACATCCGCGACATGATTCGCAGCCTGCAACAAGGTAATGCCGTCTGGTATGCGCAAGACCAGAATTTCAATCGCAAAAACGGCATTTTCGCCCCGTTTTTTGGCATACCCGCAGCCACCAACACCGCCACCAGCCGCCTGGCGAAGCTGGGCAAGGCGCGAGTCGTACCGTTTTTTACCGTGCGCACACCGACCGGTTATCTGCTACGCTTTTTGCCAGCACTTGAAAACTTCCCCGGTGACGCCATACTGGACGACACAATTCGCATCAATCACATCATTGAGCAACAGGTACGCGAGTTCCCCGCCCAATATTTGTGGACTCACCGCCGCTACAAGGATCTGCCCGAAGGCGGCAACCGTTACCAACTCCATCCCAAGGATTCATTATGCAAATAGCAGAAAACTCGGTCGTTACCATGACCTACACCCTGACTGACGATCAGGGGCAAGTGCTTGATCAGGCCGATGCCAGCCAGCCCTTCGTATACCTGCACGGCTCGCAGAACATCATCAGCGGACTGGAAGATGCCCTCACCGGCAAACAGGCCAATGACAGCATGCAAGTCACCATCGCACCGGAAGATGCTTACGGTGTACGTGACGAACGCATGACCCAGCAGATTCCACGCGACATGTTTGGCGACGTTCCGGCTGAAGTCCTGGTTCCCGGTGCAAAATTCCAGGCGCACACCAACGGCGGGATTGAGGTTATTACCATCGCAGCAGTCGATGGCGATATGATCACCATCGACGCAAACCACCCGCTGGCAGGCGTTACACTGACGTTTGACCTGACCATTCTGGATGTCCGCCTGGCAACGGCAGATGAACTTGCCCACGGCCATGTACATGCGCACGGCGGCTGTGGACACGATCACTAAACCACCCAAAAACAAAGGAAAGGAACACACTCATGGCTACGATTACCCTGCAAGGCAACCCGATTGAAACCATTGGCAGCCTGCCTGCCGTTGGCAGCGACGCCCCTGCTTTCTCGCTGGTCAAAACCGACCTGTCGGAAGTCGGCCTGGGCGATTTCGCTGGCAAAACCGTCGTCCTGAACATTTACCCCAGCGTGGACACTGGCATTTGTGCTGCTTCCACCCGTCGCTTCAACGAAGTCGCCAGTGGCAATGACAATGTAGCAGTGCTGTGCATTTCTGCCGACCTGCCATTCGCCCACAGCCGTTTCTGCGGCGCTGAAGGTCTGGAAAACGTGGTTTCCCTCTCCACCTTCCGCGATACTGATTTTGGCAAGGATTACGGCGTCACCATCACCACCGGCCCACTGGCTGGCCTGATGTCCCGCGCCGTTGTCGTCGTCAAGGATGGCAAGGTCACCTATACCGAACAGGTGCCTGAAATCGCCCAGGAACCCAACTATGACGCAGCACTGGCCGCCCTCTAATCAGGTGCGCTGATGCTACCAAAGCCCGCTTCATGCGGGCTTTTTATTTCGTATTAAAAATCATCAGGATACCCTGATGCTGCCTGTTTAGTACTACACTCCAGTTAACGCCAACCCTGTGTAAACCATTACCCCACCTAGGCGTTACTGAATATTGAGTGTTTCAGGAATACGACAATGCGAACTGTGAATTTGTCCCTTACCGCCCTGACCCTGATTGCGGGGATGACTACTGCCCCGACTACAGTGGCTGACGGCTGCATCAACTCTTTCTACTGCTACGGCAATTCGGCGGAAGCAACAGTACGCACGGCTACCCGCCCACCACCGCTTCCACCACCCAACCCCAACTACGTGCGCCAGCGAAACCGCGCCCAGCTTGCCGCCAGAGCTGTTACCCCCGTAGCGCCAAGCGCTGTGGAGCGGGCAGTTCCGGCCCGCCCCGTTACGGCAATTCCCGCTCCGCCCCAACCTGCAAGGGCAACGCCAGTACGGCCCGCACCAGCATTCCGCACCAACGCCCAGCCTGTTCCGCCAGCTACCAACCAGCCACCAGCCATTGACCGGACAGGATGCAGTGAAGCAAAGGATGTATTGCTGAAACGGGCCGCCAGTATCGAAAGCCAGGCCGTCGTCGCATCAACGCGCGGACAAAGGCAGCGTTCCGTCAGCCTGTTCCGGGACGCAGGCAAAATGCGCGCCGACGCCCAGCGGATGCAGTGCCGCTAGCGGTGCCACTTAACGCCCCCACGCTGAAATCCGGTAAAGCACCGGAATGGCAAACAGCGTCAGCACGGTAGAGAAACCCACCCCCCACACAATGGCAGTCGCTACCGGCCCCCAGATCAGCGACTTCCCCCCTAACCCGGTTGCAAGCGAAAACAGCCCCGCAATCGTGGTCAGGGAAGTAATCAGGATCGGGATCACCCGCCGCCGCGCCGCATACACCGTAGCGTGCAGCACGCTCATACCCTTTTCCAGCCGATCATTCGCTGCCGAAATCAGCACGATGGCTGCATTCACCGCAATCCCCGCCAGCGCCACTACTCCGTAAAGCGTATACAGGCTCAACGGGTTCTGCGTCACCAGCAAGCCGAACACCACCCCTGTAAAAGCCATTGGTACGGTAAACAGGATCATCAGCGGCTGCCAGTAACTGCCGAACTGCGTCCCCAAAATCAGATACATCAGGCCAACGCCAAACAGAAACAGGATGCCGATCGAATCCAGGCTTTCCTGTATGTCATCCAGTTGCCCGGCAAAATCCAGGTCGATATTGGGGAACTGCGTCTGATACTGCTTCCAGCCCTCCACCAGCAACTGGTTGGCCTGCACCGTATCCAGTGCGCACTGCGAATAATCCGGTGCCTCGCCACTGAACCCTGGCTGGATGCGGCACTGGTAAAATGGCTCATCCGGGCGCTTCACCAGATCGGCTTCCAGCGTAATGGCGCGGCGGAAATTGTAATGACGGATGTTGCCCAGTGACACCCCCTTGCTCTCCTCCACCAGCTCACGCAGCGGGATGCTGCCACCATCCGCAGTAGGCAAACGGAAATCCAGCACCTGGTCAACCGTGCGCAGGTCGCCCTCCTGACGTTTGACGCGCACTTCCAGCTTTTCGCCCTGATCCTGCATGTCGGCCACCACTTCACCATCCACCAGCAGGCGCAGGCTGCGGGAAACCTCGTCCGGCGACACCCCGGCACGGCGGATATTGTCGTGGCGCAGCCGCAGGGTCATCTCCATCTGGCCGGGGCTGGCATCGTCGGTGACATCCTTGATACCGGGATTGGAACCCAGCAGCTGCTTGAGCACCTGGGTTGCCCCCTGAATCTCTGCATAATTATCACCACGCACTTTCACGCTGATCGGCTTGGCGGCAGGTGGCCCGCCCGCCAGTTCCAGAAACGCAATATTCACCGCCCCCGGCACATTCACCACATCCGCCCGCATGTCCTCAATGATGGCCTTGACCTCGCGCGAACCTGCCGACAGCGGGTTCAGGCTGACCACCATCTGCCCGTAGCGGGAACCGTACAGCGGCTCGGTTTCGGTGAACATCATGCCTGCATACGCCACCACTGAACGCGCGTCGTCGGGCTGCAAGTGCTTTTTCACCTGCTGCTCAACCTGTTGTACCTTCTGCATGGTTTCATCCAGCGCAGTGGAACTGGGCATTTCCACATTCACGTAAAAAATCCGCAGGCTGTCGGCAGCGAAGAAGTTCATCGGAATCAGTCCCGCCCCTACCACCCCGATGGCGAGGAAAAACAACAGCACAATGCTGCCCAGCGCCAGACGCGGGTAACGCAGCACCCTGATCAGCAGTATGGAGTATTTGATCTGTATCCAGTGGGTAGCGCGGCTGCGCAGCCGCTGGATGCGCGCAGGTCTGTCGAAATTGATCCCGGCCACCCCGATATGCGCAGGCAACATCCAGAACGCCTCGATCAGGCTGATCGCCAACGCCATCGTCACCACCATCGGAATGACCTGCATGAATTTACCCAGAATGCCCGGCAACAACATCAGCGGCAGGAAAGCGGCAATGGTGGTCAGCACGGCAGTCGTCACCGGCAGGGCAACCTCGCGCATGGTTTCCAGCGAAGCATTGAGCGCATCCATGCCACGTTGCAGACGGTAATAAATGGACTCGACCACCACCACGGCGTCATCCACCAACATCCCCAGCACGATCACGATTCCCAGCAATACCGTAACATTGAGCGTTTCCCCTATACTCGACAGCATCCAGAAAGTCGCAGCCAGGATGAACGGTATGCCAATCGCCGTCAGCAGCGCAATACGGGTGCCGAGGAACAGCCAGGCCACCAGCAACACCATCAGCAAACCAATCATGGCGTTGCTTTCCATAATGCCGATGGCCTCACGGGTGGGAATGGTCTGGTCATCGACCAACACCAGCCTGACCCCGGTTACGCTGGTTTGCTGGTTGCGTTCGTCGATGTAGGTCTGGAGGCGTTCCACCAGTTCCAGTACGTTGGACTTGTCCTGTTTCATCACCGCGAACAGTACCGCCGGTTCGCCGTCGAGGCGCACTTTCTGCGTCGCTTTTTCGCGGGCGCGTTCGATGCTGGCGACCCGCGACAGCGGCACTTCGCCCTGAAGGCCGGGCACGGGCAATTCCCCCAATGCCTGCGGGTCACTGGTCTTGCCGGTCAGCCGCACCAGCCAGCTTTGCCGGTCTACATCCATGCTGCCCGCTGACAGGTCGCGGAACCAGGCGCGTACCGTATCCGCCAGTTGCCCCGGCGACAGGCCAAGTGATTCGAGCGCTGTGGTGTCGAAACGCACCTGCAACTCCGGGTCGTCCAGCGCCACCGGATCAACCCGGTCAACGCCCTTGAGCTGTTCGATGGCTTTTTCGATGTTGCGGGCCTGCACACGCAGGTTTTCATCATCGGCCACGCTTTGCACCGCAATCATGGCCGAGGGGAAAGCGTTGGCTGTGGTGATTTCCAGCACGATCGATTCCACTGCCTCTTCCGGCAACAGGCTCTCAGCATTCTGGATTTCGCGCCGCAGGTCAGCCAAACGTTTGTCGAAGGTGCGTTCGTCGATGTCCTCAAAGCGTACCAGCAGGCTGGAAATGTTGGCGCGGCTGTTGCTGGAAACGAATTTCATGTCCGGTACGTTGCGGATAGCATCTTCCAGCGGGTCGGTGACACGTTTTTCCACATCTTCCGCACTCGCCCCCGGCAGGGCGGTGATGATGGAAATCCAGTTGAAATTGATGGTCGGGTCTTGCTGGCGCGGCATCAGCTTGTAGGACATGAAACCAATCAGCAGCACCAGCACGAAAGTGAGGTTGGCGAGAACGTGATTTTGTAGCAGGCGGGCGTACATACAGCTTCCCGGTAATATTGGTATGGGCGCTAGTGTACCTGCTTCTGTGTGTATTCGGGATTACCCGAGCAAATTTTCGGGTACCCGCTAAACCAGCGCGCCTTCCGCACTTGGCAATTGCTTGTAAGCGGGCTGCTCCTGCGGCTGGGGCGGCATTTTGTACTTGGTCAGCACCACGCCCAGCACATTGGCCTTGACGTGCCGCAAACGCTGTAGACCTTCAGACACATCCTGCCTTTTCGATTGGGCAAATGCGGCAATCATCAGACAGGTTTCGCTGTATTTGCACAGCGCCAGCGCATCGCTCATGTCCATCGTTGGCGGCGCATCAAGAATGATGATGTCGAAACGTTCCGGTGCAAGTGCAAACAGCTCCTGCAAACGGCTACGCGCCAGCAGTTCACCGGGGCGGAATGTCACCGGCCCCGCAGTAATGACGCTTACGCCGGGGATCAGGCTTGGCTGGATAACATCATCCGCTTCGGCCTGTTCCGCCAGATAATTACTCAGGCCATACAGGTTGCCAAGCTCGAAACGCTGATGGGCAGTTGGCCTGCGCAGGTCGGCATCCACCAGCAATACCCGTTTTCCCTGCCGGGCGAAAACGGTTGCGAGGTTGATGCAGGTGCTGGACTTTGCCTCTGAGGCCATGGAACTGGTAACCGCCAGGGTGTGCGGAAGTTTTTCCCGATTAACAGCCAGCAAGTTGTTGTGCAGGGTCTGGAAGGATTTTGCCAGTTGCGACGCCGGGTTATTGATGCTGACGAAGGAATGTTCACAGACATCCTTGCTCGCCAAGGCGGGCGTGACGCCAACCAGCGGAACCCTGAAAAGTTGCTCAATGTCGTCGACGCTCCGGATTTTGTTGTCCAGATACGTCATGAAGGATCGGATCATGTCAGGCATATGGTCTACCTTATGCAACTCAACGGGCTGGGAGGGTTTCTATGCCACCATAATCTATCATAACTTTAACTTGGGGAAGGAATAATTAATCAAGCCCATCTATTATGTCGATAAAAGGAATATTACCTGACCACCACTTCCACCAGCTGCCCATCGCGCGCCCGTAACCTGTTCTGATCGATTATGCGGGTTTCCGGCGGCAGGTCGAGCAAGACTGGCTGACCTTCCTGCGCATCAGGCAATGGGTGGAATTTTGCCACACCATTGTCTTCCAGCATTACGCCCAAGCCACCTTCGCGGCGCACGATCCAGCTTGCTGGCAACACCGGCAACTTGCCCTGCCAGACTACGCGGCCAGAGCGCCCCACCGGTAAATCGTGCTCGCCCTTGAGCGTAAAGCGGACTTCCTGTGTGCGGGTATTTCCGGCAATCTGGCCAATCACGGCACGCCGCTCCAGCGGGATGGAAACGCCATCCGCCACGAAACGCAATTCCGTCCCCTGCGCCTGATCCTGCACCTCGTTGACTGACAGGCTGGCACTGACTTCCAGCGCATCTCCCTGCAAAAGCTGGAAAGCGGGCGTACCGGGCGCGACCTGTTGCCCCAGTTGCAAATGACGCCTGGTGATCTGCCCGGCAAATGGTGCCTGTATGGCGCAACGGGAAACCGCCAGGCGGGCCGTTTCCACCTGCGCTTTCGCTACTGCCAGATCAGCTTTGGATGCATCGGAATCGGCAGCAGCCTTGTCGAGTGTTTCCGCAGGAATGACACCGGTCTTGCGCAAACGCTGATTGCGCTGCAACTGGGAACTGGCGAAACCGTAACGCGCATTGGCAGCCGCCTCCCCTGCTTTGGCCTGATTGAGGGCAAAAGCGTAATCACGGCAATCGAGTTCCGCCAATACCTGAGCGGCTTTCACCCTATCCCCGGCATCAACCAGCAATTTGGTCACTCTTGCAGAAATTTCGGCACTGAGCGTGCTATCGTTCAAACTGATCAGGCTTGCTGCTACACTACGTTCAGAGGTTTGCAGGACTTCTCCCAAAGGACGCAAAGTGACAGGCAGGCGATCGTTCTCCGCCGGGTCTGCGGCCAAGACATTAACAGGGAGAAGCAAAATAACAGCCACACACCAGGCTGGATTAAAGACAGGCAGCTTAAGCAGCATTCTGATTATCACTTTTTGCAGGTTGCGAAAATCAAGAATGCAGGATATACAGACTTTTGTAAAATTCAAATTCAACAATAGTAACTTCACAAACACGCAACTAGGAGAGGAACAATGCCACAACTTTTTTCTGCTGACTGGATGAACGAGCTCAAGGATCTGTGGAACGGCGAGCCTGAAATCAAGGACAAGCTGGCAGCAATCGGGTTCAATTCCATCATTACCTGCGGTCTCAAAGGCGACCCCAAGCCGCTGGGCGTCTTCGTGGTCGAGAACGGCGAATGCGTCCGCGCAGGTGACTATAACGGTGAAACACCGGACTGGGACATGCGCGCTGACCGCAAGGACTGGCTGAAATGGACCAAGGATCCACTGGGCATGGTTGGACTAGGCACTGCTTACACCTTTGGCAAACTGAAGTTCCAGTCTGGCGACTATGGTGCCATGATCAAGAACCCCGCCATGGCAGGCCCATTTATCAAATCTTTCGGCTTGATGGCGAAGATTGACACGCAATAAATATTCCCCCCGCATGGAATATTTTGCACAGGAAAGCCATCAACAGATGGCTTTCTTATGTTTATACCCAGTCCAGGAGACACCACATGAACCTTATCCGTAACCTTCTCGCCATCATCGGCCTGATTGCCATCATCGGCGGCGCATTCGCCTATTCCAAATTCAGCGGCATGATGACGCAAATGGGCGACATGGATATTACTGCCGAAAAAGCCGCACTCGACCAGCTTGACCCCAAGGCCAAGGATGTCTACATGAACATGTGGACCAAACTGAAAGAAACCGGCAACAGCGCTGATGCCACTGTCGTGGTTTACCCTGTCAATGACGGTGTTACCCCTGAACAGGTTGAAGCTGCCATGAAGTTCAAGGCCAATGAGCTGAACATCAAGGGCGTCGGTGAGCTGCCCCTATCCGAACAGGTCAAGCTGGAAACCGGGAAGGATCAGCGGTTCCTGAAAATCTACCAGTTTTGCAATCCACAGACTGCCATGAAAATGGTGGAATACAGCGATGCATTCTCGGCTTACCTGCCTTGCCGGATCGCCCTGATCGAAGACAAGCAGGGCAAGCTGCAACTGTATGCACTGGATATGGACATGATGATCCACGGCGGCAAAACCCTGCCACCTGAACTGCTGGAAGAAGCCCAGGGCGTACAGCAAATCATCCTGGGTATCATGCAGCAAGGTGCAACCGGCGAAGAATTCTGATTCTGTTGCCCTGCTGCCGGGATTCGTCGGGAATTGGCTCCGGCGAATCCCGTTCATGGCTCCCCGGATACTTTATCCTCCGCTGAGCCAAAAATTACCCCCAGCGTAACCAGCACAATACTGGCGTACCACAACCAGAACCCCATCCCGAGCCGCAAGACATGCATGCTGGTTTCCTGGCCGGGAATATCGTCGAACCAGAACGCCTGCCCGGCCAGTAACACACCCGCAACAGCCAGGCCCATTGCCACGTTAGGACGCCGATACATCAGCAATACGCCCAGCAACGCCAACAGGTTTGAATACCAGGCAAACTGGAAAAGCGCAAACCCCATCCAGCCTGTTACCAGCACCCAAAATCCGCTCACTTGCCCATGGGTAGTGTGGAACACCACCTGCGTCAGGGAGATTACCCAAAACAAGCCCCCCAGAAACAGGCTCACTTCCGGCAACGATAGCCATACCGGCCTCATTATACGTAATACAACATCCATACCGATTCCCCGGAAAACTCCAGTCTTCATTGCTCACAATGTTTCAGCCAACAAGTATAGAAACAGGCGGTATTGCCTGCATGATGAAGCGGCAGGATTTATAACAAAAACCTGTCACAACAGTACAATGATCGCTTTTGGTGCACATAAAGCACTACTTGCGTGCAATATGACTTATGCGCACCAAGATCGTGATTTTTTCACGTGCTTTAAAAATACAGATGAAAAACTTCCTTTAAAATCACTAATTTTGTGCATATTCGTCTGGAAAGTCGCAGGCAAGTGTTTATGATTGGGCATCTTTTTTCTGCTTCAGCGTCTGGAGGAAAACCGCATGGAACAAATTGTACCCGCCCTGGATACCCTGTTTGTCCTGATAGGGGCCGTCATGGTGCTTGCGATGCACGCAGGCTTCGCCTTTCTGGAAGTCGGCACGGTGCGCCACAAGAACCAGGTCAACGCACTGGTCAAAATTATCACTGACTTTGCCGTTTCGACCATTGCTTACTTCTTTATCGGGTACATGGTGGCCTATCAGACCGGTTTCTTCAGCAGCGCCAGCGTACTGGCTGAAAAGAATGGTTACGATCTGGTCAAGTTCTTCTTCCTGCTGACGTTTGCAGCAGCGATTCCGGCCATCATTTCCGGCGGGATTGCGGAACGCGCGAAATTCTACCCACAACTGCTGGCGACCTTCATTATCGTGGCGTTCATCTACCCGTTTTACGAAGGCATGATCTGGAACAGTTTGTACGGCGTGCAAGACTGGATTGAAGCCACCTTCGGCGCAAAATTCCATGACTTCGCCGGTTCCGTCGTGGTACACGCGATGGGCGGCTGGCTGGCGCTGGGCGCGGTAATCCTGCTGGGGCATCGTCATGGCCGTTACAACAAGCACGGCCAGCCCATGTCGGCACACCCGCCCTCCAGCATCCCGTTCCTCGCGCTGGGCGCATGGGTACTGGCAGTGGGCTGGTTCGGCTTTAACGTCATGTCGGCGCAAAGCATCCAGGGCATCAGCGGGCTGGTGGCAATCAACTCACTGATGGCGATGGTAGGCGGTATTCTGGCTGCCCTGTTCGCGGGCAAAAATGACCCCGGCTTCATCCACAACGGCCCGCTGGCGGGTCTGGTAGCAGTGTGCGCAGGGTCTGACCTGATGCATCCGATGGGCGCGCTGTTCGTCGGTGCTGTCGCTGGTGCACTGTTCGTGTGGGCTTTCACCCTGACCCAGAACAAACTGAAAATCGACGACGTGCTGGGTGTATGGCCGTTGCACGGCCTGTGCGGCGCATGGGGTGGTATTGCGGCTGGCATCTTCGGTCTGGAAGCCTTCGGTGGCATGGGTGGAGTCAGCTTCGGCGCGCAACTGGTGGGCACGCTGCTCGGCGTCGGTATCGCAACTGCGGGTGGTTTCATCGTTTACGGCATCCTCAAAGCGGCCATGGGCGGTTTGCGCCTGTCGCAGGAAGAGGAATACAACGGTGCTGACCTGACCATCCACAAGATCAAGGCGAATCCGGATACCTGAAGAAACCCCGGAAATGGTGGGTATCGTTCCTCAACCCACCCTACCTGCGTAAAATCAACCCCGTGATTGATACCCACGGGGTTTTTCTTTGGAACAGCTTTTTACCTGGCTGGGCGTAATTTCCGCCCTGACCTTTATTTTTTCACTACTGATGCTGCCGTGGTTTGTCGGCAGGATTCCGGCTGACTATTTCACCCGCCCGCGTGATCCACATCGCTGGCATCTGTTGCTGCAACCGCGCTTCATCCTGCGCAACCTGCTGGGTTTGCCCATTGTGATTGCGGGCATTGCCATGCTGGTGCTACCGGGGCAAGGTATCCTCACCATTATGGTCGGGTTGGGCGTCATGTATTTTCCGGGGAAGTTTGAACTGGAACGCTGGGTCGTTACCCGCAGAGGTGTGCTGAAGGCGCTGAACTGGATACGCAAGAAGGAACGGCATCCACCGATTGAATCTCCCACGTAGGGGCGACCGGCGGTCGCCCTCTTCGGGTTGGCCAATTACACTAGGCGCTACAAGGGCGACCGCCGGTCGCCCCTACGTCAAATCAACACCTTCTCAATCCCACCGTGCGTGGCTTTTTCCACAAAGCCCTGCTGCCAGCCCTTGCCCAGCAGGTGATTGGCCATTTCCACCACGATGTAATCGGTTTCCATGCCGGTATCATCCACATAGCGTGACAAACCCTGTTGGCAGGCCGGGCAGGAAGTGAGGATCTTGACGTTGCCACCTTGCGCCATCTCACTGCCGGTCAGCTCCTTGACGCCAGCACGCAGGCTTTCGGCCTTGCGGAAACGTAGCTGGCTGGCAATGTCCGGGCGGCTGACGGCAAAGGTGCCCGCTTCCCCGCAACAGCGCTCGCTTAGCACCACGTTGGAACCGGTCAGTGCCTGAGCCACTTTCAGCGGGTTGACCTGTTTCATCGGCGTATGGCACGGGTCGTGGTAAACGTACTGGATGCCACTCACCCCTTCCATTTTTACGCCCTTTTCCAGCAAGTATTCGTGGATGTCGAGCAAACGGCAGCCGGGGAAAATCTTGCCGAATTCATACTTCAGCAACTGATCCATACAGGTGCCGCAAGACACAATCACGGTCTTGATGTCGAGGTAACTCAGCGCGTTGGCCACACGGTGGAACAGCACGCGGTTTTCGGTGGAAATCTGCGTACCTTTCTTCAAGTCGCCACCAGCATTCTGCGGGTAGCCGCAGCACAGGTAGCCCGGCGGCAGCACCGTAGTTGCACCAGTTTCATGCAGCATCGCCAGCGTCGCCAGCCCCACCTGACTGAACAGGCGTTCGGAGCCGCAGCCGGGGAAATAGAATACCGCATCGCCACGCTTGTCCGCCGTTTTCAACGGGTCGCGCAGGATGGGGATTACGCTATCGTCTTCCAGCCCCAGCATCGCGCGGGTCGTCTTGGCCGGAAGCCCCGCAGGCAGCGGTTTCTTCACGAACTGGATGATCTGTTCCTTGATCGGCGGCTTGCCCAGCGTGGCAGCAGGCGGCTTGCCATTGCCCAGCAGGCCCGCATTCTTCGCCAGCTTGTAGGCGAAACGTTGCGCCGTGTAACCAAACTGGATCAGCCCCTTGCGCATGAGCATGATTTTCGTCGGGTCTTTCAGGTTCAGGAACTGCATGGAAGCCCAGGTCGCCGGGCTGAGTTTCTTCTGCCCGCGTTCGCGCAGGATGCTGCGCATGCGCACGCTGACTTCGCCGAAATCGATATTGACCGGGCAAGGCGTAACGCACTTGTGGCAAACCGTGCAGTGATCCGCCACGTCATTCATTTCGTCGAAATGGCGGATGGAAATGCCACGCCGGGTCTGTTCCTCGTACAGGAACGCCTCAATCATCAGCCCCGTCGCCAGAATCTTGTTACGTGGCGAATACAGCAGGTTGGCACGCGGAATATGCGTATTGCACACCGGCTTGCACTTGCCGCAACGCAGGCAGTCCTTGATGTCATTGTTGAGCGCACCAAGTTCGTTGTGCTCCAGCAGCAAGGCTTCACGCTCGACCAGCCGCAATGATGGCGTATAGGCGTTCTGCAAACCAGAACCGGGCAACAACTTGCCCTTGTTGAAATGTCCCTGCGGGTCAATCTGCTGCTTGTAAGCGGCGAACTCGTTGATTTCGCGTTCATCCAGATACTGGAATTTGGTCAGGCCAATGCCATGTTCGCCGGAAATGACCCCATCCAGCTCCCGCGCCAGCAGCATGATGCTATCCACCATGCGCTCGGCTTCGTGCAACATGTCGTAATCGTTGGAGTTGACCGGAATGTTGGTGTGCACATTGCCATCACCTGCATGCATGTGCAGCGCCACGAACAGGCGGCTGGAACGGATGCGCCCATGGATTTTCTCCAGCGACGCCAGCAGCGGGGCCAGTTCACGCCCGACAAAAATGTCTTGCAACGGCTTGAGGATTTCCTGACGGTAGGAAATGCGCAACTCGCGCCGCAGCAGCAGGTCAATCACCCGATCCTGCGGGCGCTGGGTGGCTTTCGCCGTCTCATCCAGCAAATCCTGATGCCCAGCGGCAGGCGCGTTGAAATTATCCAGAATCTGTTCCCAACGCTGCTTGCGCTGTTGCAGGAAAGCGGTGGCGTGCGCCAGCTTGTTGGCGAGGATAGTGCTGCGTTCCTCACTCGCTTCATAGCCGGTAACGGTGCGCAGTTCCGGCAAATCGCCCGCCAGATATTCCAGCAGTGCATCAATCATGCGCAACTTGTTCTGCATCGACTGGCGGATGTTGATGGTTTCGATGCCTTCGGTATAACGCGCCAGGTTATGCAGCG
Organism: Gammaproteobacteria bacterium; assembly: GCA_018822845.1. Classification (GTDB taxonomy): domain Bacteria; phylum Pseudomonadota; class Gammaproteobacteria; order Thiotrichales; family Thiotrichaceae; genus Thiothrix. The sequence goes on from JAHJJD010000006.1 coordinate 37,940, forward strand.
GAATCACCACGTCTTCGTTGACCTTGAAAGCGTTGGTGTGGGCGGCAATGGCAGCAGTGCGCGAACGGTCGGCCCAGAACTGGCGACGCGCTTCCGGGCTAATGGCAATGAAACCTTCGGCGTTGCGGGCATTGGCCAGCCGCACCACTTCGGCAGCAGATTCGGCTACCGCCTTTTCATCATCGCTCACGATGTCGGCAATCAGCACCATTTTCGGCAACATGCCGCGTGCGCCTTTCGGGGTGTATTTCACCGCCTTGACGTAGCGTTCGTCGAGGTGTTCGAGGCCGGAAAGCAGCACATCAGTGCGCCCGTCAAGGTAGTCTTTCACTTCGACGATGGCAGGAACGGCTTCGTGCAAATCCGTGCCGTAGAATTCGAGGCAAACCGTGCGAATCTGCTCCGGCATCCGGTGCAGGACGAATTCACCGGAAGTGATCAAACCATCACAACCCTCTTTCTGCACACCCGGCAAACCACCGAGGAACTTGTTGGTAACGTCCTTGCCCAGCCCTTCCTTGCGGAAATAGCGGCCTTCAAACGTCAGGATTTGCGCCTCACCTTTGCGCGTTTTGCCATCTGGCTGGAAACGCTGCACGGAAAACTGCACGGTTGGCTGGTCGTGGATTTTGCCAAGGTTATGGTTCAGGCGCGTGACTTCCAGCCAGTCGGCATCCGGCGTGACCATGCGCCAGGAAAGCAGGTTGTCGAGCGTCGTTCCCCACAATACAGCCTTCTTGCCACCTGCGTTCATGGCGATGTTGCCGCCGATGGTGGAAGCATCCTGCGAAGTCGGGTCGACCGCAAACACCAGCCCGTGCTTGCCAGCCAGATCGGAAACGCGGCGGGTAACAACCCCGGCCCCGGTACGCACTACCGGCACGGTTTTATCCACGCCCGGCAGGTCGTTACGGTGCTGGACTTCGCTGATGAATTCGAGCTTTTCGGTGTTGATCACGGCGCTGTGTGCATCCAGCGGGATTGCACCACCGGTATAGCCAGTGCCGCCGCCACGCGGGATCACGGTCAGGCCGAGTTCGATGCAGGCTTGCACCAGCGCGGCCATTTCTTCCTCGGTATCCGGCGTCAACACTACGAAGGGCAATTCCACCCGCCAGTCGGTTGCATCAGTCACATGGGAAACGCGCGCGAGGCCGTCGAACTGGATGTTGTCCTTGCGGGTGATCTTTTGCAGGCGCTTGCGGGCTTTTTCGCGCAGTTCGGAATGCTTGTGGAAATCCTCGGAGAATGCGTTCAGCGCCTGGCGGGCGATCTGCATCAGCTCCAGCGTCAGGGTGTTGCCTTTGGCGCGCTCCTCAATCTTGCCGACCCGTTCGCACAGGGTATCGATCAGGGATTTCTGCCGGTCGCGGTTTTCCAGCAGGTCGTCCTGGATGTAGGGGTTGCGCACCACTACCCACATGTCGCCGAGCATTTCCAGCAGCATGTGCGAGGAAATGCCGGTTTCACGCTTTTCGCGTAGGGCTTGCAGGATTTCCCAGGCACGTTCGCCCAGCAGGCGCTGGACAATTTCCTTGTCGGAGAATGAAGTGTAGTTGTAAGGGATTTCCCGGATCGGGTGCATGGCTGTCATTACGGTCATCGTGCTAGTGCAAAGATGCGTAGTGTAACGCGCCGCAGCATTGAAAAAAACCAGTGGTTTAGGGTGGGATTATGAAGAGACCCCACCCCCAGTCCCCTCTTATTTCCCCCCATCAGCGACATCAGGCCAAAAGTCAGCATCCACAAACTGTTCGAATGACCATGGGCATTGCTCTGGAAAGGTGGACGAGGGGATACCGGTTTCTTTTTCTGCCCCAGACTTTGCCAGATCATAGGCACGTCCAATAGCTTCAGGAAGTTTCGACTTTAGCCCCGGATTGTCCTCAAGATGCCATTCCAGTCGCTTGCGCTGTTCTACGATCACAGAAAACGGGGTCTGTCCCTGATTTCCGTCCCGTTGCTTCCCGTGCACTAATGATCCGAATTCGCCTCACTCAAAAGATGGATAAGCTTAATTTTAAGCCTTCATCCAGTGCCGGTATTTTTTTTTCAGGCAATCTGCCAACCTTCTCGATTAGAAAAGACTTATCAATAGTCAAAATCTGTGACACATTGATAACTGACTCTTTTGAGAGTCCTGAATCTCGTTTGGCTATGGAAATATTGCCTGGGGCAGTAGCTAACCGTAAATTTGAGGTTATTGTGGCAACGATGACTGTTTGTATTTTGCTTTGGTTGAAAGCGTCAGATGAAACGATCACAACAGGTCTTTTGTAACCCCGCTCTGAACCTCGGGGTTCTTCAAGAGAAGCCCACCATATTTCTCCTCTCTTCATTACCACTCCTCGTAGGGAATGGATTTGATCTGCATTGAATATAATTCATCATCCAAGGCAGAAGACTCGTCTCCATAGATCTTGTTGAGTGCTTCAGTAACATTTATGAATCGTCGTGATGCTATGTATTCTTCAATAGCCTTGGCGTAAAGCTCACTTCTGGAGATACCAAAGTGATTGGCAAACAGCTCTGCTGCCTGGAATATTGGGTCGGGTATTGATATTGCTGTCTTCATGCTGCTTAGGGTATGACGATGGTTATACCTTTGTCAAGAAGATGATCTATCAATGAGCATAACGTAACAACAGAAAACGGGGTCTGTCCCCGATTTCTTGGAATTAGTGCTGCATCCGCAGCTTCTGGACTTCTTCCAAAGGCAACCCTGCAATCCGGGCAATCTCGGTCTCTGGAATAACACCCAGTTGCAGCAGGTTACGGGCAACTTCCCTGGCTTTTTTCAATTCACCTTCCAGACGGCCTTTCTCGATGCCTTTCTCGATGCCTTTCTCGATGCCTTTCTCGATGCCTTTCTCGATGCCTTTCTCGATGCCTTTCTCGATGCCTTTCTCGATGCCATCTCTCATCCCCCAGCTATAGGAGGCAAATTTGGTTACATCCACTTGTGTCAACATTTGTTCAGCCTCTTTGATGTTGGGTTGCAGGTCACGGTTTTCAGCCAAGGTTTCGAGCATCTCGAAGTAGTTGCGGAAGCCACGCTCATCTTCGCCCATCAATTCCCGCAGCCTTAATACGATGTAGTTTACCATATCCTGCGTTGGCTTCTCTTTGAAATCACACAGGATTGCCAGCACCAAGGCATCTGGCGTGTCCTGATCCAGCAGCAGGCTGCAATCGACATTGTGCATATCGAGGATGGGGTAATGGTAAGCCAGGGTCGGGGCATTGAAATGGCCTGGCATCGTCAGGCGGCCACGCCCGATGTAAATCAGGTGTTGGTGGATGGAAGAACCAGGGTGCGCCAGTTGGATGTCAGTAAAATAGCGCAACATCCGCAGCGGCATGGTGCTGTCATTCTGGTTCTGGATTTCGATGTGCAGAATGAAGTTTTCACCGTCGGCCTGACGGCGCATTCGTGCCACCAAGTCGGCGCGGCGCTGCTCCACCCTTTGCTGTTCGGTGTCGAGCAGCTCCACCGCATCCATGTCCACGCCCAATCCCAGCAGCAAGTTGGCGATGTCTGCCGCCAAGTGACCGAGGACTGATTTGCTGATGATGTCTTTGTTTCTCATGCGGGAAGTATAGCACCGCAGGGTGGGCTGAGGGAAAATGTGGTCTGTCCCCGATTTCCTGTCTATGCCGCTTGTTTGTGTTCTTCGCGGTCTTTTTCAGCTTGCGCCGACATCAGACGAATCAATGTCCGCAGCGCCTGGTTCACTGCCTCGGCATCAGGGAAAACCTTGGCAACATCTTGCTCGATACCGACCATGATCGTTACGCCCTTCCGATAAGCCTCATAATGCTTGCCGCGTACCCCACCAGAAAAATCGTATTCGGGGCGCATAGTGTCTTCTTCCATCTCATTGCTCATATTGCTTATGCTCCTTTTTGGTTGCTTCCCTTGCGCTAATGATCCTGATATGACCATCGTAACGCTCTGTAAATGAAACGACAAGTAAACGACCATTGGACGACATACCCAGGCTCAGGAAACGATATTCACCTTCCGAGTGGTCAGGGTCGCTAACCGTCATTTCCAAAGGATCATCAAACGCTGTCACAGCCTCGTCAAAAGATACCCCATGCTTGTGCTGATTAATTTCTGCCTTCTTCTCATCCCACTCAAACTGCATTTCTTATTCTCCATTAGAAAAGAGGAAACAGGGTCTGTCCCCGATCTCTTGTCCTGAAATAACTTCCCGACTCCCCCAAGAGGGCGACCACCGGTCGCCCCTACGAAGATCATCCCCTGTAGGGGCGACCGGTGGTCGCCCTCTTCATGGCAGCCTGGATACAAGGAAGTTATTTTGGGACTGTTTCTTAAGCCCCTCTACCTCTGGAAGAGGGGCTGGGGTGAGGGTCTTCAAGAATGCTGGTGGGCATTCACATAGGCAGTCAGTACGGCTGCCATCCGCGCAGTGTAACCTTTAGGATTCTCTGCTTTAAAATAATCCAGCACTTCCTGTGGCAGGCGCAGACTTATGGTTGGCTTGGCTTGTGGTGCAATAACACGGGCATTTTTCCAGAACTCCTCATCCAGTTCAGGTATATCGCTGGTATCAATCTGATCATCTGGCAAAGCTGCCAGCTCCTCAACGCTCAAGGCGCGTATATAGGGCTTTTTCATAACGTTTTCTTTCCTGTTTGGTTGCTTTTCGAGCTGAAATGATCCGCACCATATTCGCCCCTCTATCTGTGTGCACAACCGTTAGCAATAAAATACCATCAATCAATCCGATACTAATTTCACGATCTTCACCATAGTCATGCCGAGCATCCAGACTGGTTATAACGTAATGCTCGAAGATTCGCTTCGCCAGATTGAAGTCGACACCATGTTTTCAGATATTTTGCTGATTCTTTTCTTCATCCCACCCAAACTTCATAGATCATGACCACCACATATCATGTATCACGAATCGCAATACTTTTCATTTTATACACCAACAACCATTGAATTGCGACGACTTATTTTTATGCGCCCCATAGAAGACCCTCTCCCGGAGGCAGAGGGGGAGCAAGAAAGCAACTGCCACGCCTCTTAAGCCCCTCTACCTCTGGGAGAGGGGGTTGGGGTGAGGGGGTTGGGGTGAGGGGGTTGGGGTGAGGGTCTTTTCCCCAACGCAAAAAGGCTCCCGAAGGAGCCTTTTCGCTTAACTGTAAACCAACCCGTCAGGATTAGAATTCAGTAACGATACCGACCAGAGAAGACTTGCTACGACCTGTGCCGCCAACAGTACGACCAGTATTCTTGTTATCTTTCAGCTCAAGATAAACATCAGTCTTCTTACCCAAGTTGTAAGCAGCACCCACAACGGTCATTTTTTCTTTACCATTGTCGCCAGCCGCTGTTTCACCTTTACGCTTGCCTTCACCGTAAGCTGCTTTCAGGGTTGTATTACCCATTTTGTAGCCACCACCTACATAGATGTTGGTATCTTTCGCTCCGTCAGTATTTACCGCAGCGTTACCATTGAGTGAGCCAGCAGCTTGAACACCGCTATACTTAACTGTTTCATAAACCAGATTTGCGAAATGGCCTGCCTCAGCCTTATACGCAACACCGATATTGGTATTCTTGCGAGTACCGTTAATAGCAGTGTGACCTAAAGCTGCGTACCAAGGGCCATTGCCGTAGTTAACCAGCATCGTGTTAGCATCGCCAGGAGTGAGTCCATTGTCTTCATTCGCTTCAGCAACACCAGTGGAGTGAGCTGCTGCAAAACCAACCGGGCCAAACTTGTTGATGTAAGCGACTACGTTATCAACACGCTCACCATCAGCAGCGATGATATTGGCCATATCAGCAGAGCCATCAGCAAAGACATCCAGACCAACAGTAGCCAGTTTAGCAGGAGTGTCATGACGACCGACACGGACTTCACCAAAGCCGCCCTTCACGCCAACGAACTGGTTACGGCTAGTAGCCAGCGCAGTATTTTCATCCAAAGTCAAGCCGTATTCCATACCATAGGTAGCTTCCAAGCCATTATCCAGTGCGGTGGAACCTTTGATGCCGATACGGGAGTTATGGCTTTCAACACGGGTATTTTTGGTCTGAACATTAGCAGTGCTAGTTTCATCCCACTGGCCTACGGTGGCATGCAGTTTGCCGTACAGAGTTGTGTCTGCCATTGCAGCGGCTGGTGCTACCAGAGCAGCAGCGATAGAGATTGCGAGTAAATTTTTCATGAGTCGACTCCTATTGAAGGTTTGTCCTGTCATTAACGTTGAAATTCGATTTGTTCAATCTGACGGGAGTATTTATACATCCCTTGCCAGCGTCTTGCAACAGCTTTTTTGCAAATACGCTACAAAGTTTAGCTCAATTGTTGTAGAAATGCCACATTCACTGACTCGCTCATGTTGCAGTAAGGCGGGATCAAGGGAAATGCTCTTTATTTCAGCAACATGCGTGCTGTAAAACAACAGGAAAAGGAGTGGGTGTGGTGTGGAAGTCAGAGGGAGGGGGATTCCGTAGCAACAAGCAGGGGCTGCTGCCCCCGATTTCAATGCTCGTTTTTGATCTGCTGGAGTTCTTCCAGTGTAAGCCCTGTTACCTTAGCGATGTCGGCTTCGGCTAATACGCCAAGGCTTAGCAGGTTACAGGCAATCGCCCTGGATTTTTCGCGTTCGCCTTCTGTTCTGCCCTCCACCTTGCCTTCCATCTTGCCTATTTTGACCCCTTGCGTCATACCACGCTCAATGCCTTGTTTCATACCGCGCTCAATACCGCGCTCAAGACCTTGCTGTATACCGCGCTCAATACCGCGCTCAAGACCTTGCTCAAGCCCTTTAGTAAGACCAGCACGCATCCCCCATTGATAAGATGCAAACCGGGTAACATCCACTTGTGTCAACATTTTATCCGCCTCCTCTATGTTTGGCTGCAAATCACGATTTTCGGCAAGTGCTTCCAGCATTTCAAGACAGGCGACACTCTGCACCAAACGTGTGCAATTGTCTGAACCTGGATTTATGTGATTGGTGTGATTAACTATGATTTTGATGGTAGCACGCCCAAAAATCACAGTTAATCTGGAAAATCAGCGTAATCCCGGTTCAGACACACGGCGCAAAAACGGGGTCTGTCCCCGATTCCCCTACAAAGGGCTTGTGGCAAATCTTCATCATTTGCCAGCAAAAGAATTACAGCGTTTATTTTCCCCATATCCTTCCCCCGCTTGTTCATCAGCTTGTATTCACGCTTGAAGCGGTTGGATTGCCTGATTTCCCGCACAGGGCTTAACCCTTAATCAGCAAAAGAGAACGGGGTGTAACCCTTTTCGTGATCTGGCTTGAGCAGATCACGTGCCAGCCCATCATTGGGGATATGCCCATTGCCAACCGGGCAACGTTCAGTTTTTCTGATAGGGAAGGGAAGGGAGCGGGTTTCCACTACTTGACGCAGGAACAAGCGGACGGCTTGCGCCGGGGTAATGCCAAGCTCCTGGAAAACTGAGAATGCGGCTTTTTTTTCTTCATCAGAAAGCCGGACTTGATATGAGGTAGAACGGGACATACTACAACCATTTCAATAAATGTAATTCCATTGTAGTGACAACCACAGGGAAAGCAAGTTACCCGGCGTTACCAACAAACGTACATTCCACCTGCTTAGCCCCTCTCCCTCCGGGAGAGGGGTTGGGGTGAGGGTCTTAAGGGCCCTCAAACGCAAAAAGCCACCCAGGTTGCCCCAGGTGGCTTTTCGTATCGCGAAGCAGCGCTGAATTAACGCTTGGAGAACTGTGTAGCGCGACGTGCTTTGTGCAAGCCGACTTTCTTACGTTCAACTTCACGTGCGTCGCGGGTCAGGAAGCCTTCGGCTTTCAGGTTGCCACGCAGGGTTTCGTCGTACTTCAGCAGTGCGCGTGCGATACCCAGACGGATAGCGCCAGCTTGACCGGTGATGCCACCGCCACATACTGTCACGTTGATGTCGAACTTGTCAGCCATATCCACGGTATGCAGTGGTTGACGAACGATCATGCTGCCGGTTTCACGGCCAAAGAAGTCATTCAGCGCTTTGCCGTTGACAGTGATAGTGCCGCTACCTGCACGCATGAATACGCGAGCAGCAGAAGATTTGCGACGACCAGTTCCGTAATATTGTGTATCAGCCATTTTGTGTCCTGCCCGATCAGAATTCCAGCGCTTGAGGCTGCTGTGCTTGATGGTTATGTTCTGTGCCTGCGTAAACCTTCAGCTTACGGTACATGGCGCGACCCAGTGGGTTCTTGGGCAGCATGCCCTTGACGGCCATTTCGATGACACGGCCTGGCGCACGCTGCTGCATTTTCTCGAATGAGAAAGCACGCATGTTGCCAATATAACCGGTGTGGTGGTAGTAAATCTTGTCTTTGGCCTTGTTGCCGGTGATACCTACCTTGTCAGCATTGATGATGACGATGTAATCGCCAGTATCAACGTGCGGGGTGTATTCCGGCTTGTGCTTGCCACGCAAACGGCGCGCAACTTCGGTGGCCAGACGGCCTAGCGCCTTGCCTTCGGCATCGACGACGTACCAGTCGCGTTTCACCTCAGCTGGCTTTGCACTGAATGTTTTCATCTTGCTCAATCCACTTCTTAAATCTGTTTTGCCGATCCACCCAAACCCTGAAAAGGTGGGGGAACAAAGAAACGCGGCATTTTAGGGTAAGTGCGGGTATTTCTCAAGTACTTCCCGTCAGCCCGCAGCAAAAAATGCCTGACACAAAAAAAACGCGACCCGTATGGGTCGCGCAATTACCACCAAAGGAGGATGGAGGAGTGTTAATCAATCAATATGAGAATATACTAATACTCTAATCTTCGACTGTCAACATCCTGTAATAAATTTTTTGCCCAATCTTCATAATTTTTCGGCAATAGGCGTGGCGATCAGGGAAACACCCCTTGCCGCCCCCTTTTCAAAGGAAGCAACTGCCCCCGTCAGGCACTCTTGCATCCCCCTTTGCAAAAGGGGGATTGAGGGGGATTTTCTCCCCTCTTCCCAATAAGCTTTTTGCACGCTGATCATGGCGCACAACCACCTGGGCAACTGCTGGTAACGCTTGCCCAGCCGGAATGCCAGCAACTTGACCAGGGTCTGCAAAGCCGCCAGCGGCAGCAGCAACTTGCGGCGCTGTGCCAGATAGCGGATCAGGGAACGCACATAGACCCATGCTTCGCGATCTGGCATGCCTACTGCCTGCATCAATGGCTGTTCGGAGGCGTGGAATACCCCCACGTCAAAGTAGCGCCGGAATACCTGCAACAGGGAATACTGATGGGAATGTTCCACCGTGCTTTCCGCCGCATACACCGCTTTCCAGTTGGCCAGCAACAACCGCGCTGCCACGTAGCTGTCTTCGCTGACAATAATGTGTTGCGGGAAACCGCCGATGCTGCGCAGCGCCCGCGCCCGGTACACCGCATATACGTCGGATGAAAACGCCGCCCGGTAGCCCATGCTGCGGAAACTGTTGCGGTCACGGATGGATGCTTCCGGCGGGTAGGTGAAACTGCGCGCATGGCATTCCAGCAAGTCAGCGCCCGGACGCGGCAAGTGCCTGCCGTAGGCCAGCCCGACCTGCGGATCGTGGTCGAACCTGGCAAGGATGCTGGCCAGCGAATCCGCCTGTTTAAGCAGCGCATCCTGGGTGAGGTAAACCAGCAATTCGGCATCAGGGCACAATTCCGCCGCCAGTTGCCGGGTTCCACCATGGCTGAAATCGCGCGGGTCGATGCTCTGCACTTCCATGCCTGCCGCCCTGGCCAGTTCTGCGGTATGGTCTTCGGAAGCGGAGTCGATCACCAGATAGCGCCCTGCTTCCACCGTCTGGTTCTGGATGGCACTGATCCATTCCGGCCACAAACGCCCGGCATTGCGGGTCAGGACAATGACCGCCACATCCGGGCGGCTGATTTTATTCTTCATATACATACCCAATACATTACCCAAACAGCAGCAGCGCCAGATTGTCCACAACCCCCGGCTTGAACAGCCGATGCCGCAGAATGTGCTGCCGCCGCGCCCAGCCCTGCAAATGCTGCAATTCCGCCAGCGCGGATACCAGCCGCTGGTCATCCCCTTCCAGCCTGTCGCCAAACTGATGCAGGAAAACTTCCGCCTGCATGCTCCATGCCTGAATGCGCTCACCCAGCGAGCCAAGGGAAGCATTTGCCTGTGCACCAATCTGGTTGTTTTCATGCTGCCGGTACAACAGCAGCGGATGCTGCAAAGCGCGGACATGCCCAAACCAGGCACATACCAGCGCCAGCCAGCGGTCATGCTCCATGGCCGCCTGTGGCAGCGGGAAAGCCATTTGAGCCGCCGTCCGGTTGAACGCCGCCGCACAGCCTGTCACCACATTATTCAGCAGATACGCCTGCTTGCGCTGTGCGGAATCAAACCCACGAGATTCCCAGAAAGAAGCCGACAGCAGTTTTTTGCGTTGGTCGACGACAGCGAGATCGGAATGCACCAGCAGCGGCACTTCCCCCCCGTATTCCCCCGCCAGTCGCCGCAGGGCAAGGTATTGCAACTCCACCTTTTCGGGGAACCAGATGTCATCCTGATCGCAGAAAAACAGGCAAGGCGCGGTGCTGGCTTCCACCAGACGGCTGAAACTGTGCTTGCTGCCAATCCGCACCCCATCGGTCATCAGGTCGGAAAGCTTGTCAGGATGTTGCGCGCCCCATTCCACCAGGATATGCAGGGTGCTATCAGTAGAGCCGTCATCGCGCACCAGCAATTGCCAGTCCTGAAACGTCTGCTTTTCGAGGGAATCCAGCAATTCCGGCAACCAGCGCTCACCGTTCCAGGTGGACAGCAGGATTTGTACGGGAGCGGGTTTCATGGCGAATCCCTTTCAAACCGCGCCCGCCACCATTTCGCCAGGGAACGGTCGAACAGGAACTGTTGCAAACGGCTGGCATACCAGATCGACAGCGCCTTGAAACCGGGGCTAAAACAGCGCCCGCGCCCTGACGAAAAGCGGAAAGCCAGCGCATATACAAACAGTTTTGCCGGATTCAGCACCATACCCTACCCCTTTCTTGTTCTATTTCTTGACAGTATGCAAATACATCATGCGGAAAGCGAAATTCGCCACCCCGGTCGGAATGCCATCAAACAGCGCATAACGCCATGCACTCAGTTCCAGTTTCTGCACCAGACCGCGCGGGCGTAACAGGTCGCGCAAACCCAGTGCCTGATTGCCCAGCTCCAGCACATGGTCATGACCGAAGTCCTCGGTATGCACAAGGCGCGTCAGTTCACGGGTTTCCTCGCGTGTCGGGTAAACAACGGCGCGCTCCAGTACGCCATGCACGTAAGGCAGCAGTTGCTGGCTGGCGTAACCAGTCAGTTGCTGCACGGCACGGAAATGTTCCCAGTGGCAGCGTATGCCTTCCTGCATCCGCGCCACCGATGCATTGCAACGTAATTCCGCCTGCCGATCCGGGGCACTATCCGGTTTCAGCACAGGCTCGATACGCCCTTCGCATTCACGGTAGCCGATGGTGGTGGCTTCATGCGAACGCGCGCCCTGCTCGAAAATTTCCTCGAATTCAGCCGGAATGCGCTCGCAGGCATTGCCCCGGCGCGAGTCGTGCACGATACCTTCGCACACATTGTTGTCACCGAAATCGGCGTACAGCTTGGGTACGAATGCAAAGTAATAGCCATGCAGTGCCGGGAAATCGTTGCGCTCGCCAAACGCCTGTTTGAGGAACTTCTGCACAGTGCCATTCCAGCCAATATCAACCAGTGCCACCCGTTTGTGGGCAAAGAAGCCAACCTGTTCCAGATAACGCTGCAACAAGTCGCGGTGTTTCTGCCCGACCCTACGGATAATGGCTTGCACCTGATGGTCGCGCAGGAAGTTATGCAGGCGCACATCCTGCCAGTCATGGATGGGTTCGGCGAAATCGTTGAAACCATACTCTTTCGCCAGTGGCTGCAATTTTTCCTGCGGCAGGCCGTAAACCTTGCAGACTGATTCCAGCCCGTGCTGTTTCGGGTTGTAGAAAGCCACTATCGCCTGCTCGTGCGTCAAGCCCTTCGCCACTGCTGCGGCAGTAATGACCTTACGCGACAGGTATACGTATTCCGACGGCAATTGCTCATCCAGTTCGCGGTACATGCGCTCGAACAGGAAACCATCACGCGCCACGAACAGCAGCTTTTCCACCGCCTGCCCGTTTTTCGCCTGTTGCTGCAAACGCTCCTGCAAACCCTGCATGAACACGCTGAAAGCAGGCCCCAGCACATCGCGCCCGTAGCGGAAAAAGAAATTGCGCGGATTCAGGCTGTCGTCCTGATGGATGCGGGTTTGCACCGCTTCAAAGAAATGCCGCCCGACCCAGATGCTGCCACGCTGCGCCATGCGGTGGGAAAGCGCCAGACGTTCACGACGGCGCAGTTCCTTTTTTTCATACAACCACACGCCCTGGATACCTTCCCGGCAAGCCATGCGCCGGTCAGAAACCGGGTTGTCGCCGATGTGCACGACCTGCGCGGCTTGCTGCGCCTGTTGTTGCAACATGCGCCGGAACAGCTTGCCCGTGTATTTGCCTTCCTGATAATCCGCCGAGACGAATACCTGATCGAAGTAATGCAGCAGCCCCTTGCGCCCCAGCAATTCAGCCATCAGGTCGCCGTTGAGGTACATGTCGGAAACGGCGACCATTTTCACGCCCTGTTCCCGCACCCAATCCATGAATACGCGGGCTTCCGGTTTGACGTGCAGGCTGGCGTCTTCCAGCGACAGCTCGGTCTGGCACATGAAGCGCCCCAGCGACAGGTCATGTTCCCTGAACAGCTTGTCCATCCAGCGGGGTGCCAGATCGACATAGCGGCATTCATGATCGAAACCGGCGGCAACCGCCTCACTACGCAATTCCTGCTCAGCTTCCTGACGTGCCTGCCAGACGATGGCGGGCGCAATGCCGATTGAATGACCGACTTTGCGGCAAACAGCATGCTGCACGATTTCCGGCGGCTCCACGCAGCGCGCCAGCAAAGTGTCGAAAATATCCAGTGAAATCAGCCTGACTTGCCCGCGCTGGATACGCGGCTCCAGCCATGCGCGGATTTTTTGCCAGTCACGCACTATCAGTTTTTCGCTCATACCCCAAGCTCCCGGCAAGCTGCCTCACAAAACGTAATGGCGACAACAGGCTTTCCCCCAAACGGAAGGCCCGGCTGGCGCGCAGTTCTTGTTGTTGTCGTTGTAATTGGCGGATCGTTGCATCGCGTTCTTCAATCCAGCCGTCGCGCTCACCAATCCACAGGTCACGCTCGGCCACCCAGTGCTCACGTTCCACCAGCAAATCCACCTGTTGACGGATCACTGCGTCACGCTGCGCAATCCAGCCATCACGCTCAGCCAGCCCCGCCTGATGCTGTGCCAGTTGCTGTTGCAATTGCCCGATCAGCGCATCCCGTTCCCGCACCCAACCATCACGCGCATGGATCAGGGGGAACAGCTCCTGCTCTTTCGCCACCAGACGCTTATGCACGGTCGTTTGCCATTCCTCACCCGTATAGCGGTACAAGCCCTGCAACTGGAATTGCAAGCCTGCCAGCCGTTGCTCATTCAGCAAGCCATCCAGACAAGGCAGCCAGTTCAGCAGCAGACGGGTGTTTTCCTCAATAGCCGCCAGCGGCTGCTCGCGGATGGTATTGGCACCGTGCAGACGATAACCCAGCAGCTTTTCTCCGCTCAGGAATCGCACCTGGAAACCGGCGACCAGCACCCGCAGCACATAATCGTAGTCATGCACGTAACGCAGGTCGGCAAATTCCCCCACACGCTCGTAGACACGTCGATGAAAAAAGAAATTGGAAGTCGTGATCAGGCAGTTACCGCGCAGCAAGGTGGCAAAAATATCCCCGTGCCCGGCGTAATCCTGTTTCAACGCCTCAAACCAGGCAATCCAGTGTGGTTCCTGCTGACCACAATCGCGGGAATCGGCATCCAGCAAGCTGACATCCGTGCCGATGAAGTCCTGTGCTTCGCTGTGCGCTATTTGCAGCAGGCGTTCCAGCCGGTTGGGTTCCCATACGTCATCGGAATTGATAATGGCGAGGAATTCACCCTGCGCGTGGCGCAAGCCTTCATTAAGGGTGGCGGGTGCGCCCTGATTGTGGTGGTGGCGGATGCATTGCAGGCGCAAGTCTGCGGATTCGTTACGCACAGCTTCGATCAGCTCCCAGCTTGCATCGCTGGAAGCGTCATCGATCACAATGAATTCAAAGTGCGTAAAGGTTTGCGTGAGAACGGATTCCATCGCCTGACGGAGCCAGCGGGCGTGGTTGAAGGCTGGCATAATAATGCTGACCTTGATGTAACCCTCTGTTCGCCCTGTCACTTTGCTTACCCCAACATATTATTATTATTGCGATTTGACCGCTTGTCAGTGTATCAATCGGCTGTGAACCTCGACTGAATGTCCCGCCAGGCACTCGCCCCACGGCGCAATACTTGCCAGCTACGGGTAGCGTAAACGCGCTGCAATTCGGCTTGCATATTTGCCAGTTCCTGCCGAGCCTGTGCTAAATCGCTTTGCAGGCCAGCCCAGGTATCCTGGGAGGATTGCAATGGCTTCAGCGGCAGGCTGGCGGATTCCCTCGCGCTTTCCTGCACCGGCTGAGCCACCACAATGAACTGGTAAGCCATGGCTTCCGGCGTATGGAATGCCGCCAATGCTTCAGGCGTGACTGGCAAACCGGCTGCCTGCAAGCCTTCGCTGATCACAGTGTCGGCCAGATCGTGCCAGGTATATTCCAGCACCTGCACGGCGTAACCGGCTTCCTGCAACAGTGCCTGCAAACTGTTGGCAGTAAAGAATTTCAGGTGGGTAGTATCCAGAATGCCGCTGTTTTCATACTGGAAATTGCCGCCCAGCAACTCCAGCCGCACCGAAGCATGGGCAACGTTTGGAACAGAAAGCAGCAATTGCCCTTCATCCAGCAGCAGTGGTTTGAGGCGTTGCAGCAACCCGACAGGATCTTTCAGGTGTTCCAGCACATCCACCAGGGTAATGGCATCGAACTTTTCGAATTCGAGCGCATCCAGGCTGTGCGGGTCATCCAGATCTTGCGTGAAAACATAATCGCAGAAACAGCTCGCCTGCCATGCTGTACGCGGGTCGCTATCCACGCCAATAATGGTGGCTTCGCAATGTTCCTTGAGCAGTTTCGACATATTGCCAACGCCGCAACCCAGCTCCAACACATGCGCATAGAGCGGTACGCGGCGCGCAATCTGGCTGTGTGAGTGGTTGTCATGCAATGGCAAGTTGTGTTCGGCCTTATTCATGGTTGTTATCCCGTTGTAACAGCGGTAACGCAGGCCATAACCACCAGTGTCCGGGATTTTCCCTGATCCTTGTCTCCAACTGGCTGGCAAGCTGGCGCATCATCGCTGGTTCATTGTGGTCATCCGGATCAAGCAGGGCTGAAAATTCCGCGCTTACCCGTCCATTCCCCTGATCGCGCATGAAGAAGGGCGCGACCACTGCCTCTGTTTTTTTTGCAATCCTGTAAATACCGGCAGGTAATCCAATCCTACTACCAAGAAAGGGGACTGTCACGCTGCCGCTGTGCCCATTTGGGTACGGAACATCAAAAATCAATGCAATCAGATGCTTGTCCAGCGCCCTGTAAAGTGGCCGCAAGTCGTTTCCCTCCACCAGAAACGGCCCGCCTAATGCCTGTTGCAGGCGTTGCAGCTTGAATAAACGGTGACGGTATTCAGCCGGATGCAGGCCGTGTATATTTTCATCACCGCCATCGCGGGTAATGGTGCCGGTGGTGTGACCGAGTGCGCGCATGGCCGGGCCAGCCATCCAGAAACGTCCGAAATGCCCACCGGTCAGCAGCACCCGCCGACCTTGCCTGCGGGCTTCCGCCACTGCCTCGAAACCGTGCAACTCCACGATGTCGCTGATCGGCTGGTGTTGCAGATACCAGGTATCCAGCGCTTCCTGTTCCACCATGCGGTAATAATCATCCAGCCAGCCATCGAGTTGCGCAGCGGTTGCATCCGGCAAGGCTGCCTGCATTTGGGTACGGATTACACTTTCCTCTGCCTGCCTGCGCTGGCGAAAAATAGCTGCCTGACCCGCCGCCAGCCGGTAGCCTAGCGCAGGTCGTAGATGCGCATACGCCGGAAACAGCAGCTTGTAACGGATGGAAAAGGTATCAGGCCGCCAGCGCATCTTCCGCCACCTCTACCGTTTCCCAGCGATGTGGCAGCCAGACCATGCCTATACCCTGCTGCTGCCCGGCTTGTTGCACGCGGAAATGGCAGCAACGTTCGCGCGAGTCGTAGACATGCACGCCGCTGCTGTCGATCAGCCAGACTTCCAGACAGTATTCGCCGGAAAGCAGTGGCAAGCGATCAATGGTGAATTTCGTGGCAATTACGCCCTCGCCTAGCGGCTGCATGGCTACGCCATCGTGCAGGGTGCTGATGCCGTAACACTGAATATTGTCATTGCGGCGAATAACAATGCCTGCGTGGATGTCGGATAGCGGGCGGTCGCCACAGCTGGCATGGAGGGTGACGCTGAACGGGGCGTGGGTCTGGAAGATATTGTTGTTGAGGGTGACGGAGAGCAAAGAAACCCCTCCTAACCTCCCCTTGTCAGGGGAGGGACAAGACGCTCCTGCACTCTTACCCTCCTCCCTATTTCTTCCTCGCACATCATCCTGATACGCATCCACCACTACTTGCGCATCGCCCAGCATCCGCACCCTGCCCCGCTCCAGCCATACGGCCTGACGGCACATTTCGCGCACCTGATAGAGATTGTGGGAACAGAACACCAGCGTTGCGCCACCGCTGAGGATTTCCCGCATCCGGTCGAGCGACTTTTTCTGGAAGTATTGATCGCCAACGGAAAGCGCTTCGTCCACGATCAGTACGTCCGGCTCAATCACGGCAGAGATGGAGAACACCAACCGTACTACCATGCCGCTGGAATAGTTTTTCACCGGCTGGTGGATAAATTCGCCCAGTTCGGCGAAGGCCAGCACTTGCGGCAGTTTCTGTGCGATTTCGCCATGCGCAAGGCCGCGCAAGGCCAGCCCCATGCGGGCATTTTCCTCGCCACTGAATTCGGACTGCAAGCCACTACCCAGTTCCAGCAAGGCCGAGCGCCTGCCGCGCACCTCGCATAGGCCAGTGCTGGGTGGCAGGTTGCCCGCCAGCATTTTCAGTAAAGTGCTCTTGCCCGCGCCGTTGTCACCGACGATTCCCAACGAATCGCCTGCCCGCACATCCAGACTGACATCCTGCAAAGCGTGGAAATGGGTATGGCGCGGTTTGCGTAGCAGCCATTCCAGCAAGGCGTCACGCGGATGCTGGTATTGGCGGTAGGCAACTCCGGCCTGCTCCAGACGAATGGCAATTTCCACACTCACAGCACATACCTCGCCCGTGGCATCAGGCGCTGGAACAACAGCACCGCCAGCCCAAGTGACAGCAGCGCCAGCATCAGCAGCACAGCAAAGGTTTCCCACGGAAACACGCCATCCAGCAACACTGCCCGATAAGCCTGCACCAGTTGCGCCAGAGGATTCCAGGCAAACCACGCATGGAATTTTTCCGGCACAGCTTGCTGCGGATACACAATCGGGGAAACCAGCAGCAGCACGCTCAGCAGCGGCGGCATCATCTGCCGCAAGTCGCGCAGGAATACGCCCAGCACCGCCAGCCCATACGCCAGTGCCAGCGACAGCAGCACCCGTAACAGCAGCAACGGCGGATAAAGAAAGACGCTTTGCCAGTGACATTGCCCCTGCACACACAGCCACAGCAGCAACAGACCGACCGACAGTAACTCCAGCACCAGCGACGCCCCTACCGGCAACAGCGGCAGCAAGGCAGGAGGCAAAGGGGAATTGAGCAGCAAATCGCGCCGCTCGGCAAGAATGGCGGGAGCACGCACCAGCACTTCCGCCAGCGCATTGAACACACTCAACCCGGCAAACAGCCAGACGGCAAAGCTTGCCGAATCAGTCTGCGTTCCCAGCCGCAGTTGCAGCACTTCGCCAAACACCAGCGCGTAAACCAGCAGCATGAACAGCGGTTGCGCCAGTAACCAGAACACGCCCAGCACGGTTCCGGCATAACGTTCCTGTACGTCGCGCCGCAGCAGTTGCCAGAGCAATGTCAGTCTGGCCATGTTCACATGCCTGCGGGTTTCGCTTGTTCAGCAAGTTTTGCCCCTGCTGTTTGGCGGTACTGCTCACGTAAGCTTTCCAGCAGGGCTTTTTCCTGCGCCTGGCGGTGTTCCTGCTGCAATTCGGTGATGATTTCCGGCTTCACCTCGTCCAGTGAACGGGTTTCCGGCTCCTTTTTATCCATGAAATACAGCAACCAGGCAGTGCCACGATGGACAATAATGCTACTGAGTGGATGTTCCTCGGTCAGCTTTTCTGCGGCATCAAAGAAAACATCCGGCTTCTGCCCCTGGTGGAACCACTGGCTGTCACCTTCGCTCAACTTGCGGTCAGCCGCTTCACTGTGCTGGAGTACGGCAATCCTGAAATCGAGCTGGCCGGAATCGATTTGGCTGCGAAGCGCTTCCAGCTTGTTACGCACTGTCTCTTCCTTGTCCCCGCTGGCGTCCATTTCCAGTACGCGCACCCGCAGGCGTAACGGTAACCTGTATTGCTTGTCCTTGCGTGCCTGATAGATTTCTTCGGCACGCGCCTCGAAGTCCGGCATGCCTTCGCCCACACTGGCTTCCAGCGCCAGACGGGCAAGCTGATCCTTGCGGAATTCCTCTACCAGTTTGAGCAGTTCGGGGTTCTTGTCCAACCCTTTGCTCAAGCCCTTTGCGGCCAAGGCATCACGGATGAACAGGTTTTCGGCGGACGATACGGGGGTGTCGGCGGCATGAGCCGTCAGGGAAAGCGCGCACAGCAGCGCGATGGCAAAATTACGCAGCATAAGCTTCAGAACCAGTTAGCAAGCCAGAAAAACAGGCAGGGATGGAGAATACTCCACCCCTGCCACCAGTCAGGTATTAGTCACGCTGGATTTTGTGCGGCATGGCATCGCCCAGGCGATGGCCACCCGTGCCGCCGGTAGTGCCTTCGATAAAGGCTACACCCGTTGCAGGAACACCTTTGTAGATGTTGCTATCCGCTGCGTAAACCGCTGGCGAAGCACTATAAGCTGTTGCCGAGACAAAGCCATTGGACAGGTCATAGTCAGGGAACGACAAACGCGCCCAGCCACTGATGAATGGCCCCACGCTCAGGGTCTGCTTCGCCGGGCTGGACAAGACTGTCCGCGTGGCGTTGTAGGACAGATCCGTCGACTTGAAGCTGATGACATTGACCTCACGCAGCAAGCGGCTGGAATCATCCACGGTAGCATTAATGCCTACCGGTGGAGAGAAGCCGAAGCCACCGCTGGTCACACCGCCACCTGTTGGTGCAGTCCAGTTGGCACGACCTTCTTCACGGTCATAGATACCGTTTTCGAAGTTGGCCAGCACATCGGTTTTGGCGGCATGGATGCCGTGTTTCTTCATCGGGAAGGTCACTACCCAGTCAGTATGACCGTCATAACCGAAAGTAGAATCCAGGTAGTATTCGTTCATCAGGTTGGGCGCGAGCAATACGTGCGCCAGCGGATACGGGTTGGTTCCGCAAGCAGGCGTCAGGGCATCGCCATCATTCAAACAGGCATCCTGCGTCTGTTGCCAGTTGGTAATGACCAGCTCTGCTTCGCCAGAAGGTTTCCTGACCATGACGCTACTCTTGGATACGTCACCAGAGGCCAGTGATGGCAGCAGGAATTTATCAGGGTCATGGGACAGGTAATGTTGTGCCTGGGTGCTGTAGTTGTCGATGGCGACCGGATCAAGCGCGAACGCGGAACCAGCCGCCACATTCAGTACCGCAGAGGAACCAAACAGGCCACCGGTTGGTGCACTCAGCCCCTTGGCCGCAGCCCCAGCGCCTTGGGCAAAGGCTCCGCTGATCCATGCATCTTCGACCGATTTACAGTCAGCTGGCTTGCCGTTGTGATGCAGGACACCCGCCTTTACCGCTGCATCTTCCACCACGCCCATTTCAATAACTTCGACATAACCTTCACGGGTATCTGCCGCAGAGACATTCTTGTAAAGGTTATGGCCGGTAAACGGCACTACGGATTCACAGCGGCTCTTGCCATTGGCATCTTTTGCCTCACAGTCTGCTGCTGCTTCCAGTGGCAGGGCGCAAGTCCTGTCGGTGGTGCGCAGATGGCCAATCAGGTTACCCGCGCCATCCGGGCCAGCCCTGACAGTGCCACTCCAGACATCTTCCGGCGACATGTACAGGTTGAAGTCGAGGATATCGTTACTGTATTTGCCTTCGCGGAAGCGGATTTTGACAGCCTTGGTCTGGTCAGTGGAATTCACCAGATTGATATTGGTCTGATAGCCTTCTTCGGCATTGAAGTAAGGGAACAATAGAACCTGACCAGTTCCGTCCGGGTTCAAATGCACAGCCTGCGCGCTCGTGATGACCCCCACAGCGCCAAGGATGCCTGCCGAGACGCCCATGGCGATTTTATGTTTTGTGAACACTTGCGTGCCTCCTCATTCTATCTTTTCTATTTATTGACGGAGTGTAATCAGATGTTTTTTTATTAATTTTTTTGTTCCCGAACCCAAACCGGCCCCAGAGCAACATGCGGATATTATACGATAGCAAAGCAGTTTAACTTATACCTATCATTACTCTTTTATATACCGCCAGTCAGAAAACCAGCCTTCCTTGACCCAGGTTTCAACAATATCATCCGTGCTCTCAACCGGCTTGGGCAGGCCGCGCATTTTCATACTGACAGCGACCGTCAGCATGACATTGCAGCGCTTGCCACTGTCATCACAGCTGACCTGGTTCACTTCGGCCCGGCTCCACAAACCGGTGCCATGAATCATGTTCCTGAAATTCCTCAACGGTACTGTCTGCTTGAAAGCATCCGTGTAATAGTGGTAAGCCTGCTCCAGGTCGCCACTGATCAGATAGTCCCAGCGTTTCTGGGCAGATTCAGCCACGGTTTTTTCCGCTGACAGGCCACAACCTGCCAGCAGGAATAAAATGTACAAACCCACAGCCAAGCGGAAAGCTTTAATTAACATATTGCCCTCTCAGTTGCGGCAGGAATTTATCCCCATCCATCAGACGCTTCATGCGGTCACGCATTTCCTCACCCGTTTTAACCAGATCACGTTGGCTCCTGGCTACGGTCGGCGTGATCAGCACCAGCAATTCGGTACGTTTGCCGCTGCTGCTGCTGCCACTGAACAGGCCACCCACTACCGGTACCTTGCTCAGGCCCGGCACACCGTTACGGCCATCCGTTGAGTTATCCCGGATCAAGCCACCCAATACAATGGTTTCACCCGACTTGACGGCCACGTTACTCTTGATATTGCGTTGCAGGAAACTGCGGTTACCCGTTGCCGAGTCAATTTCACCCACATCGGTAATATCCTGCTGGATGTCCATTTTGACCAAACCGTTGGTATTGACATGTGGCGTCACCTGCAAGGAAACACCCGTATCCTTGTACTGCACCGTCGTCGCCGTCGTCAGTGTCCCACCGGTACCCGGTGTTGACAGGCTACCGGTAAAAATTGGCTGCTGGTCACCCACCCGGATCGAAGCTGTCTGGTTATCCAGCACCAGAACGGACGGCGAAGACAGCACCCTAACCTTGGACTCACGTGCCAGGGCGTTGATGGCTCCCAATACCCGCTCTGCACCCAAGGTTGTCGAGAACGAGAATCCACCCGGCTCGGCAGCCAGATCGCCCAGCCCTTTGGCCCCAAACGCATTACCGTTGTTCTTGAAGTACCATTGCAGGCCGTATTCCAGCCCGTCGGTCAGGGTCACCTCCATGATGGAGGCTTCCACCTGTACCTGCATCGGCATTACGTCGATGCGCTTGAGCGCTTCCAGAATCTGTTGATAGGTATCATCAGCCGACATGATCATCAGCGAGTTGTTGGTCTTGTCAGCTACGATGCGTACTTCCGCATCTGGATCAATGCTTACGCCTTCGCTGCTGTCGCCCAGCATGGTTTTGGCGGTGGCCGCACCCGACTGACCATCCGCGCCCACAGTTGCAGGCTCCAGTCCGGGGGCGAGACTGGAAGTATCACTTCCCGGCAAACGTGTGCTGGAACTGCTTTTCTTACCGCTAAAAATCTGGTTGAGCATATCCGCCAGATGTTCCGCGTCGCCATTTTGTACCTGGTAAACGAACAATTGCTGGCCTGCCGTTGCACTGACCTGATCGAAGCGGTCTACCCAGTCTTTCATGTCCTTGAGGTAATCGGGGTTGGCGGAAATGATCATGATGCTGTTCATGTGCTCGATCGGCATAATCTTGATCATACCAGCCATCGGGCTGTTGCCACTTTCACCAAACAGGGCATCAAGGTTTTTCGCCACGATTCCAGCTTCCACGTTTTTCACCCGGTACAAACCGACCGACATGCCTTGCAGCACATCCACGTCAAAGGTCTTGATGGTCGCCAGCAGGTTGGCAAGCTCGGAACTGGTGCCCGCCAAAACCAACAGGTTACGGTTGGAATCAACCCGCACGAAGGCTTCCGGGTTCGCCAGCGGCTCCAGGATCTTCTGCATCTCGGCTGCCGGAATGTAGCGCAACGGCACTACCTGAATCCCGTAGCCCGGCGCAATCTTGCCTGCGGAGGGTATGAAACCCCGCCCTTTCAGATTGGCGCGCGCCGCCACCCGGTAATTGCCGGTATCATCGCGGTACAGTGCCGCACCTTGCGTTTGCAACAGGGATTCGAGGGTCGGGATTAATGCATCGCGTGGAATGGGTTCGCTGGAACTGATGGTGACTTCGCCTTCCACCCCCGGCTCTACCGTATAGGTTTCCTTGAGGATATCACCCAGCACGACTTTCACCACTTCGCGGATGCTGGCACGTTCGAAATTCAGCGCCACACCAGCGTCTGAACCCTTGCCACCAACTGCCGGGCGCTTGATGTCGGAACGGTAATACTGCTGGTTACCCATAATCAGCTCCACATCGTCGTCACCTTTACTGGCCTTGGCAGGCTGCATTGCATCCCACGCTGGTGCCGGAGCTGTTTCCCGATAGGCGACAGGCCGCACGCTCCCGCTATCCACTGGCCTGAGCACAGGATGGGAATAAGTGCTGTCGTCAAGTTCCTTGATGGCTGAACTGCGCTGGAAGCCGCCCGATTTGACGTTGTCACGGTAACCTGGGCTGTTTTTGATCGACGTACAAGCGGACATAAGTACCGCAACGCTGACCAGCCCAATCATGCTGCCCCTGTAATTCACAAAGCTAACCCCATTTTGTTTTTATTCTTTTTCAGCTACATCCCTGTGTAAACAGATATGCATGCGTAATCATCATACTAATCGTTTTATTATCCGATAAGAAGTGCAGTTTATCGGATGATCGCTTTACTGCCGCTGACCAACTGCATTTGGCGCTTTATTTGCTGCCCCATTGGGTTCGGTGACGGAAGGCGTTTCCTCATTGGCTCCACCCAACGCTCCCCAACGGGCTGCCATCAGGCGCTGCCGGGCTTCCAGTGCATCCTTGACCGACAGGGCTGGCGGCTGCTTGCCAGTATCTGCCGGAAACGGCAAACCTGCATTTTGCACCGCAGTATTAACAGGTGGTGCCGCCTGTTGCGCTGCCTGGGCTGCTTGCTGCTGCCTTGCCTGTACCTGTTGCTGCTGCCTGACCTCGCGCTCCTGGGCGACCTGCGGGTTTTCCTGTGGAGCGGCAAAATCGCCCACCAATGGAATGGTTTGCTCCTGCTCCCCCAGTTTCAGGATCAGCCGGTCAGGGTCTATACCACTTACTTTCCAGGCTCCCCACATGTCATCCTTACGCAAATGCACGCTATTGCCGAGAGCATTCTGCATAATGCCAAACAGGCTGTCACCCAGATCAATGATGCCTATCAGGCGGCCTTCCGGCAGGGTTGTATCCACCGGCATAGCGACTGGCTGGGCAACTTCGGCCTTGGGTGGCTTGACTGCCTTGCGGCTTTCCCAGAACAACGGGGCTTGTACCATTTGCGCATACGTATTCAGGTCAGGTGCATCCAGCACGCCTGCATCCGGAATCCGCACACTGACGCTGCCCCCCGTATCGGCCTGACTGGCATCCTGCACCTTCAGGCTGAACAGGCTCCAGCCAGCAATCGCCAGCAAACCAACCGCGCCCAGCAATAACAGGGACTGCACAGGTGGATCAATCAGTTTCTTCATGCTTAACCTCCCCGCCACGCCAGTAGGTGGAAATCCTGACTTCCGCCTTGACGATCTGTTTGTCTTCGCCCAAACCTTCCAGCGGCTTGATGTCGAGGCTTTCGACGAACATCAGCGGGCGCGCCCGGTATGCCTGGTGCAAGACTTCGCGCAGCAAGGCAGGGCTGGACTGGAATACCGCCTTGACCATGACGCGCTCATACACCGAGTTTGCTTCCGCGTCTTCCCTTGGCTGTTCTGCAACCACTTCAGAGCTGATCAGCACGCCACTGTCACGGGTAATCACGGTCGTCAGATGTTTCTGCAATTCCTTCGCCACCTGCGCCGAAGTCATCCCGGCGGGGTAAAAGAGCTTGTCCAGCCCCTGCTGTTGCACACGTTGGTATTCCGACATGAACTCGGGTGCACCATTGGCAATCTGGCGGAAACGGGCAAGTTGCTGGTAGCCGGTTTCGATCCGCTGGCTATAATCCATCGACAGTTGCAGCAGCGGCAGGATCGCGAAAAACACCAGCGCCAGCAGCAGGACAACCAGCATCCCCCACGCCAGCAGACCCCGATGCCTGTTCAGTTCAGGGTTATTCAGCATGAGCCACCTCCACGGTTGCTTCGATGTGGAAGCGGTCGCGCCCATTATCCTTGTTGCGGGTGACGGGCGACTTGAAACGGACATCGGCGAATTCCGGAGCCTCTTCCAGTATGTCGATCAGATTCAATGCCTTGCCTGACTCACCCCGGATTTCCAGCATGCGCCCATCCAGACTCAGGCGCTCCAGCCAGGTATGATCCGGAATGTCTGTCGACAGCTTCTCCACCACATCCAGCGCCACGGGCGAGGTGCGGCGTTTTTCCTCCAGAAAATGCAAGGCATCTTCCGCCTCCATCAGTTTGTCACGCACCGTCATTTGTTCGGCGGAAGACTTGCGTACTTCGGCCAGTGCTGTTTCGACCTGCTCAAGACGACGGAATTTGTAGCCCAGCGGTGCCAGCAGCGACAAGGCCAATGCACCGATGAACAGATAAAGTGGAATCATTGACCAGCCACGTGTGGCAGCGGCATCCTGCTCACGACCCAGGCGTACCTTGCCCGCAGTTTCTCCAACCGAAATGACATCTACGCCATCAATGCCTGCATCCGTCATTTGTCGCACGAGACGATCGACGACGTGGCGGGGTGCGACATAAATATCGGCCAGCACTTCCTTGCGGGTCTTGTCGTGCCGCAGGATTTGCGCATCAAACAGGGCATTTTCCGTGGTAAATGGTGTCAGGCGGTCAAGCTGATAGCCAACGACCTGGCGCAGATTATCCTTGACCGCTTCCGGGAAATGGCGCTGCATTTGCAAAACCTGGCCCTGCCCAAGACGCAACTCAACCTGATATGGTTTCCCCGCAGCTCTGGATGGAACGAAATCGGTTAGTGAAGCATCTGTATCAGTCAGCAGGAAATTACCACGCTCCTGTTGCTTGCCATCCTGCTCCCACAGGACGCTGCCCTGCTGACCATCCTGCATGTGCAGCACCAACCGTGGCGGATCACTGCGGAACAGTTTGCGCAAGCCATCCGGTAGGCTGGCAGACAGCCCTTCACCCCACCAGCGCATGAATGCTTGAAATTTTGCAATGAGTGACATGTTTTTCTGTTTTTTATTGTTAACCCCAATGGCAAGCCTAGCGCATCTGTTAAGCAACTGTCGAACCCGACCCGACCAACTGTCTATTTACACGCTGTCAAACCAATTCACAGTTTACAAGCCTGTTGTCCTGCGATACGATTGCGCCCTTGATTTTGCCCCTGTGCAAAATTCTGCGGAAAGGTGTCCGAGTGGTCGAAGGAGCACGCCTGGAAAGTGTGTATACGGTAACGTATCGAGGGTTCGAATCCCTCCCTTTCCGCCATCATTCAAAAGCCCTGTAAAGTGAATAACTTGCAGGGCTTTTTCATTTCATCGGGCATTTCTTGCCATTCATCTGCACATCTTATAAGGTTGTTGTACTTTTATTCCGACAACCAGCACCAAACAAACAATAAAAAGGGAGTGCATCCATGCGACTTTTCCTCACCGTTCCGCCACTGTTGGCACTCACTGGCTAAGCCAGCAGGATACCTGTATGCGCGCCATCACCAACCTGCATCTAATGCAATTCATTGACAGCCTCCTGCTGCTTTCCCTGCTGGTCGTTGTTGGCTTGCTGATAGGGTTCATGGAAGCAAACCACACAATAACCAGCATACATACCCCCTTTGAGGAATTCATCCCCTGGGTTGCATTGGCACTGGGCGCATTGCTCGGCATTAGCCGATACCATTTTCTACGGCATCTGGAACATGTCACACAGGTCATGGAAAATGCCCGTACCGCACAACAAATGGCGGAAGACGCCGTGCAGACCAAAGCGCGTTTCCTCGCCACCATGAGCCACGAAATCCGCACGCCCATGAACGGTGTCATCGGCATGACCCGCCTGCTGATGAACACCCCCATGAGCAAAAAGCAATCTGAATTCGTGGAAAGCATCCACCTCAGCGGCGAACATCTACTAACCGTCATCAACGACGTGCTCGACTTTTCCAAAATCGAAGCAGGCAAACTCGACATCAAGCACGAAGCTTTTGAACTGCGCGCCTGCATTGAGGAGATCCTCAACCTGCTGAATGCCAAGGCACTGGAAAAGCATCTGGAACTGGCCTACGCCGTCAGCCCATCCATCCCGCTTTTCATCGAAGGCGACATGGTGCGCCTGAGACAGGTACTGACCAATCTGGTCGGCAACGCCATCAAGTTCACCGACTCCGGGGAAATCACCATTTTCGTCACGCCTCATGCCCAGATCGGGGACGACCTCGAACTCGAATTCCAGATCAACGACACTGGCCCCGGCATCCCTGCTGACCGTCTGGAAAGCATTTTCGAACAATTCAGCCGCGCCGATGAAAGCCTGTCGCGTCGCCACGAAGGTACCGGGCTGGGCCTGACCATTTCCCGCCATCTGGTTGAAATGATGGGCGGGCGCATCTGGGCGAAAAGCACTATTAACGTTGGCAGCCGCTTCCATTTCACCATCAGGACCCGTAAGGCCGAGGGCAAGCTGAAACCTTTCCTGCACACCAATATTCCCGAAATCATGGGCAAGCGCCTCCTGATTGTGGAAAACAACCCGGCCAGCAGCCAGGCCATGCGGGATTTTTGCCTGGGCTGGGGCGCATTGGTTGAACTTGCCAGCAATTCCAGCGACGCCATCAGCCGCATTGCCGTCGGCAAACCGTACGACATCGCCCTGATCGACAGCAACCTGCCGGGCGATTCACCGATGGAACTCGCCAGATACATCCGGCAACGTTTCAGCAAGCAGGAACTTCCCCTGATCCTGATTGCGCCACCGAACGACCGCCACCCCAAGGAACAGGTTCGCGAACTATACAACCTGTACCTGACCAAGCCACTTACCCGCAGCCGCCTGTATGACAGCATCATGACTGTGCTGGGTGAAATCAGCCTGATCACGGCCAGGCCGGAAGAATCCTCCCTCAAGCTAGGCGAGCGCCTGCCGCTTTCCATCCTGCTGGCGGAAGACAACCCGATCAACCAGATAGTAGCTGCCTCCATTCTGGACGAAATGGCCTACAAGACCGAACTGGCAGAAAATGGCCTGCAAGCCATCGCCGCCTTGCGTAAAAAAGCCTTCGACGTGATTTTCATGGATATGCAAATGCCGGAAATGGATGGTCTGGAAGCCACCCGCCGCATCCGTGCCGAATTCCCACCCGACCAGCAGCCCATCATCATCGCCATGACCGCCAACGCCATGGAAGGTGACAAACAGGAATGCATCAAGGCAGGCATGAACGACTACATCAGCAAGCCGGTACTGCCCGAAGCAGTCAAAACCGCGCTGGAACGCTGGTGCAAACTGAAACCCGAACCACAACCTTGCGAGCAACCAGCCCATGCAACTACTGGTAACTGAAGCACTGCAACAACTACCTGCTGCCATCCTGCCCCGGCTCATCGACATATTTGGCAACACGACTCCCGCCATGATCGCTGAAATCCGCCAGCATGCCGACACTGGCAACCTGCCCGCCATGGGGGCAGCGGCGCACCGCCTGAAAGGCTCCTGCGTCAGCCTTGGTGCCGAACACATGGCCAATATCTGCAAGAAATTGCAATACAAGGGCGAAAGCAATGACCCCGCCGGGGTCAACGACATGGTAGAAAAACTGGAAATACTCTACCCGGCAACCTTCAAGGCATTGAAAAACATATAAACCAAAGAAAGGGCAGACACAGGGGTCTGCCCTACAAACAACACCGCAATCATTTATTGTTGTGATTAGCCTGCCACTCAGGCGAATGTGTCGTTGAACAGGTTCGCCGTCCAGTCAAACATGCGGCGGTAATTATTGCTGGTAGGCGTAGCTGCCGCACCAAATGACTCCGGCACCAGTTTCATCGTGCCACTGACTTGATCATAGGCATACACTGCCGTCAACCAGGAAGCGGTGCTCGCAGAAATTGGGCTGTAACAAGCCGAATTGGTCACTGGTGCAGCATAGGGCTGAGCACCGGAGAGCAGCCGCAACACCGCATCCGCACACACCTTGGCTTCCGCATTGGCAATATGCCCAGCCTTGGGCTGCCCGGTACCTTGAGAATCACCGATGACATGGATATTGGCTACAGCGGTGGATTCATAGCTCAGCGGGTTCACACCTGCCCAGCGCCCACCCACATTCGCCAACCCCGATTGCAGGATGATCGACCCGGCGCTGTGTGGCGGGATCACATTCAGCACATCACCTTTAAAATCACCCAGACTGGTATGCGCAATCCGCTGGTCAGAATCAACCCCCTGCAAGGTGGCATTCGGCACGTATTGCACCCCATAGCTGGCAAACGCATTGCCGAACGTGGCCGCTTCGACAACGATGGCCGGGTTCGCATCCAGCACCACCACTTTGGAACCCGGCTTGTTGGTACGCAGCCAGTCGGCCACCACGCAAGCACGCTCATACGGCCCCGGAGGGCAACGGTATGGCGTTCCCGGAATGGTCATGACGAACGTTCCCCCCGCTGGCATGGCGGCAAGCTGCTGTTGCAACAGGGTCGTCTGCGGCCCTGCCTGCCACGCATGAGGAACCTTGGTGCTATCCAGCCCCGGCACATCCATGAACTGGATACCCGGCGCAATGATCAGCCGGTCGTAATTCAGGGTCGTGCCACCGCGCAACTGCACCGACTGGTTGGGTGCATCGATACTATCCACCCAGTCATTCACCACGCGGATACCGTACTTTTGTGCCAGCGTATTGTAATTGAAACTGATCTGGCCAAGGCTGCGCTGGTTGTTCAACACCAGATTGCTGAGGATCGGTGAGTAATAAGTGGCATTGGGTTCCACCAGCGTTACATCGACAGCGGTAGACCAGTGACGCAGGTATTTGGCAGCGGTAGCCCCGGCAAACCCACCACCAATGACCACGATGTGCGGACGGGTGGTAGCCGCCGTGATGATGCCGGGAAAGGCCGCGACAGTAGATGCCAATCCTAACGATTTCAGGAATTGACGACGATTCAGATTATTCATGATTAGTTACCTCAATTTCCGCCGTTACCATACACACTGGAGAAATAGGTACCGATCATGCGGATTTGCTCGTCGGTATACCCCATCGCCTGCCGGTGCATGATGTCGTTGGTATTGCTGCTGTATTTCATTTCCAGCATTTCACTGGCAGCCTCGCCACCCTCCTCGGCCAGCCCCTCAATACCGCCTACCGAGCGGCCTTCAGTACCGTGACACTGGAAACACTGGGAAGCCAGCAAACGCGCACCGTCCGGCGGAGTTACGCCAGTCCCGCCAGTGCTTCCACTGGATGAACCGCCAGAACTGTTGTCGTCATCATCGGTATCATCCGAGCCATCATTGTCATCGTCATTGTCGTAACGATCATCAATGCCGTCATTGTCATCATCGGTATCACTACTATCCCTGATACCATCATTGTCATCGTCCACATCCTGACCGTTGGGAACGCCATCGTGATCATGGTCGTTATCAGCGCTGCCATTCCCGCCATTGTCGTTATCGTAGGTATCCTCAATACCGTCATTGTCGTCATCGGTATCATCCCGGTTAGGTAGGTGATCACCGTCATCATCCTCATACTGGTTGATGATGCCATCACGGTCAGTATCCATCGGGTCGGAAACGGATGAATCAGGGGATACATCACCCGCAGCACCAGAAATATCCACATCCAGCGGGTTGTCTTCCACACCATCACCGTTGCTGTCGGAACGCATCGCACTACGCCCCATGGCAAGGTCGGCATAACCCAGATTGACATCACTGCCAGCGCTGGTGAAGGCAATATTGCCCGCTGCCCCTTTCTTCATGCGGATAGGCGTCACCACCTTGTTGGATGGGTCATTTTCATTGGTCGTCATGACCAGACGGCAGCTAACGCCTTGCGGCAGGCTCAGGGAAAAGGGATGTTGCGTTGTTCCATCATTGTTGGAATTGACAGCGTAGTAGCTGCCATCCGAACAGAACGCCTCAATCAGGGTTCCGGGCACCTTACCGGCCACGGAATAGGTTGCTGAACCGGTTGCCGGGGTTGCTCCACCCCCGCCACCACAGGCAGACACCAGAATACCTAGCGCACATGCCAGAGGAATGTTTATACTAGCTTTCATAAGCTATTCTCCTTAGTTACCAAAGTGCTTACCCAAACGCTGGGTAAGTTCCAATGCCCCGGTGGTCGCAACACCGGGGCATTTTTTGTCAAGCGAACGTATCTGCCATCAGACTCTTGAACCACTTGTTCATTTCTTCATAGTTATCCTTGTTGATTGATGCTGATTCCACCACGCCACTACCGGCAAGCGCCATCGCAGCGGTAGCCGGGTCATAACGAAACACGGCTGACAGCCAGGAAGCCGTTGTTTTGGTAATCGGCGTATAGCAGGCAGAATTGGTCATGGGCGACGGGTTAACCGCCTCACCACGCAGCAAATGAATAATGGCATCTGCACAGACCTTCGCCTCTGCATTGGCAATGTGGCCTGCTTTAGGTTGCCCACTGGCATGGGAATCGCCGATAACGTGGATATCAAATGCCGCTGTGGATTCGTAAGTCAGCAGGTTCACACCTGCCCATTTGCCACTAGCATCATTTGCCAGATTGACGCCAGACTGGATGGTCTGGGTAATGATTTTGCCCGCCCGTTGCGCAGGAATGGCATTAACGACCTTGCCCTTGAAGCTGCCTGCCGCCGTATTCACGGTTCCGGTATTGGCATCAATGCTGGTAATGGCTGCATTCGGAACATAGGTAATGTTCTTGTGGATGCTGGTAAAGGCGCGCCCAAAGTTGTTGGGTTCCGCCTGAATACCATTGTTGGCGTCCAGCACAATGACCTTGCCCCCCTTTTTCACGCGGGTAAGGTAATCAGCCACCACGCAGGCGCGCTCATACGGCCCCGGTGGGCAGCGGTAAGGTTTGGGTGGGATTGTCAGGATAAAGGTATCCTTCTTGGTCATGGCCTTGATCTGGTTTTGCAGGGAAGTGGTCTGCGCCCCTGCCTGCCACGCATGGACAACCTTTGCCTGACTGGCTGCTGTCCCTGACATGGGCAAGGCATCAAATGTAATACCCGGAGCCAGCACCAGCTTGGTGTAAGTCAGCCTGCTGCCATCACTCAGCGTCACCTGTTTCAACAAATGATCAATACCCGTCACGGCCTTGTTGACCACCTGAATGCCGTACTTGCTTTTCAATGTTGTGTATTTGTACCCCAACTTGCTCAAGGCGAGATCGCCTGTCAGCACCTTGTTGCTGAAAATGTTGGAATAATAAGTCGCGTTCGGCTCAACCAGCGTTACCTTGACGCCAGTACCACCCCAAAAACGCAAATACTTGGCAACGGATGCGCCCGCCATCCCACCACCAACCACCACGACATGACCATTTGCACCGGTATTACCCGGCATCCCGGTAGCAGCAAACACCTGTTCCATTGGAACAGTCAAACCCAGTGCAGCGCCTGCACTGACAAAACGTAAAAAATCCCTGCGGTTCATGCTTCCAGCCCTCGTTTATTGTTTGGAAAGGTAATCGGCAATCAAGGCAATTTCCTCAGCGGTATATGCCTGCGCGTGGACATTCATCATGTCCCGGTTGGCTTGCTCCCACTGCATTTCCTGCAACTCCTCCACGATTTCAGAGGGTCGTTCGCCCGCCAGGCTTTCCATGCCGTAACCGTCAGTACCATGGCACTGGAAGCAGTTGGCTGCCAAAAGCTTGCCCGGATGATTCAGGGTCGCCGGGTTTGCCAACGCAACCGCTGGCAACATCATTACCAGCAGCCCTTTTGCTGCATGGGTCAGTATTTTCATCATATCCATCTCCTTCGCTGTTAAATGGTTCGTTCGTTATCAGACTGGTTAATCTTCATCATCTTCTTCATCTTCCCTATCTTCACGCTTGATGCGCAGCGCCAGCAGATTGCCACCGCTCAGGGTTTTGGTTTTGACTTCGAGGAAATCTCCCACATTCAAGTGAGTGAAATTCATCTGGGTAATAGCCGCCGCACTTTCATCCTCCCAAATGGTGGTCGTATCGACCGAAATCGTATACGTCACGGCAGAATCACTGTCGCGGAAGGCAAAGGTTCGCGCCCCGGAATTGATCGCTGTAACAGCGCCCTCCAGCTCCTCAATCTGGCTGCTGCTGGATTCCTTGATGGAAACCTCCTCCGCCACAAGCACACCAGCGGCATTGACGCTACCCTCCACTTCCACCAATGCGTTCAGGGAAAGGTCGCTGGCAGAACCATCTTCAAATTGCGTCCGGGCGTCAGTCATGACCGGGACGCCATTGACCGAGAAATCACTGGCGGAAACGAAGCGGGTAATCACCCCCTCCAGTTCCACTTCCGTACCCTCGTCCAGTTCAATGGCCGTGCTTTGCATTTCAACCGAGGAAGCAAACAGTATGCCGCCCTGCAATGCCTGCTGGCTCTGGACTTCAACATACTGACCGGCTTCCGGTATGCCGGAAGCAAAACCCTGCAAGACAGCGGCTGAGTAATCCACCGTCAGGCTGCCTATCGTGAACGTCTGGTTGCCCGCATTGACGGTGCCAACTGTTCCCTTCAATTCGAGCGTTTCACCCGGCGTGTAACTGCCTGACAGCAGACGGATATTGGTCGCCAGCAACATGCCACTGGCATCACGTACACCAGAGACTTCCACGACATTGCCCTGCACCAGATCAGTCAGCAGCGCAAAACCGGAGTAGATTGTCAGGGCGTTACTGCTGACCCGCTGACCCAATACTTCCAGTGTTACACCGTCAGCGGAAGCCATTGTCACTGCTCCCAGCAACACATTGCTGAAATCAACGCTGGTCGCGGTACCGGTTACACCGTCCGGGTTGGCTTTACCAGTGACGGTGACGTATTCGCCGACGTGATACTCGTTTTGCCCGCCAGCCACGACGCCATTACGGGTAAAACTGGCCTGATCGACATCATATTCCACACCATTTACAAAAATACTGCCGAACCCGGTAATGGAACCGGAGGAAATGCCTGTTCCGCTGATGCCACCCTCGGCAAGCTGGGTCTGCCCACCACCGCAAGCACCGAGCAACAAGCCCAGTAACAGGGTTACAAGCAGCGCTTTAGTCTTCATGCGTTGTTCCTTTCCCAACCTGTTCGGTAACAGGCTCCTCAAAGTAGTAAATGCCGACTCCGGCGCGCATCCGCCCTGTGCCTGCGGCTTGCGGATTGCTGTCACGGTCACGGCTGGCAAGCCACTCGTTAAATTTGATCAGCAATTCCATGCCATCGCCGTTGACCATTTCCTTGAAGGCTGGCAATGCCTCCACTGGCAGATTGTCGTAGCTGACCTTGCGCTGGAAATACGCCTGCTGGCGGTCTTGCGTGGCGAGGTTGTGGTCAATGGTCGCCACCAGAGCCGCCACATCCATGCCCATGATGTGCAGTTTTTCGGTTTCATCTGCGTGCGGGATGTAACCTGCCCCCATCAGTTGCACATTACCGGCGTCATCCCTTAGCACTGCGCCGACCCGTTCCATTTCCTGCAACATTGCCCGATAAGGCATGTCGCCACTGTAGCGACTGACCAGGACAGCAAAACTGCCGCTATCCCCCTGGATGGGCAGCACGGCTGGCCTGCCCTCCTCATCCAGGAATTCGCGGTCATGCAGCCAGCCGGTCATGACGCGAACTCCCCGGTTATAGCTTGCTGTCGGCGTCTCGTCATCGGGCAATTGCCGTAACAGGGCAACATCCTTGCGGGTAAGGCCAGTAGCAATGGCGATGCGTGACGTTGTGGGACGCTCGCCTTCTTCCTGCAACAACTCCTCCGCGACTGCGACATACATCTGCCGGGCAATCTGGCTGAATTCTCCGAAAGCAATGCCTTTCCGGTGCAGGATGCGCACCAGCGGCTTGAGGATTCGGCGGACTGTTCGGTAGAGTGCATCTTTCATAGTAATGGGAATTTATTCCCAAAAATATTCTTCTGTCAAATTTATTTATGTGAACCTGCCTGAGCCTTGGCCAGCGCCTGTTTGACCTCGGCGCGGCGGCCTGCATCAGCAACCGGGCGGTTAGGGCGGGCAGGCGCTTGCAGTGCCTTGGTCAGATAGGGCACAGCTTCATCGTAGCGCTTGGCTTTCAACAGGAAATCACCGTAGAAATAGTTGGGGTCAATGCCATTCGGGTTGATTTTCAGCGCATCCTGCAAATACTTCTCCGCCTTTTTGTCATCGCCGAACGAAACTGGCCAGCCGGGAACCTGATAGTACAGCACGCCCAGTGACGCCTGCGCCGAACCATCCAGTGCATCCGGATTGGTCTGGATCGCTTTTTCCAGCAGCCCTTTGGCCTTTTTCACAATGCCCAGTGCTGACATGCTTTTGACGATCCCGGCATCGGTGGACAGGATAATGCCTTCCCAGATCATCGGTTCAGCGCGGTTGGGGTTGGCCGCGCTCAGCTGGGCTGCGCTTTTTTCCAGCTCATGAATGGCTTGCAACTTGGCATCCTTCCCGCTGACCTGATAGTTGATCCGTCCCCATTCGCGCTGGATGTTGAGCAGATCACCATCCATTGACGCATGGGCAAAAGCAGGCAGGAAAGTAGCGCTCATCAGGCACAGGCTGATCATTGTTTTGGTAAATGTCATGTTCATACTCCTTGTCATCATTACACTTTAAAGGATTCAAGAATGTCGTTGGCAATATCACGCTTGCCGATCAATGCGCGGTCAACCAGCCCCGGCAACACGGCGTTGAGGCGGGTGAAAAAGCCTTCCGGCTGGCCGATGGTTACGTTCTTGCGCTTGTTGATAATGGCGTCTGCAATAATGCCAGCGACTGTTTCAGGGTCATCATTCGTTACCTTTGTGCGCTGGTGTAATTCCGTAATCATGGCGTTATTCAGCGGAGTCTTGACTGCGCGCGGCGCAATATGGGTAACGCTGACGCCTTTTCCGGCATACTCACGCCGCAGGGCTTCGGAAAAGCCTTTCAGCCCAGCCTTGGTGGCGGAATAGGTAGCAAAATGTGGAAATGCCAGCGCGCCGAATACCGAACCGATATTGACGATCTGCCCATTCCCACGCTCCAGCATGCCGGGAAGAACCGCCTGGGTCAGGCGCATGGGCGCTTCCAGATTGACCGCCAGCATGGTGTGCAGATGTTCCGCTCCCTGCTGCGGGAAATGTCCGAAATACATCAGCCCGGCCAGATTGACCAGGATGTCGACCCGTTGCGAGGCCAGTTGCGTACAGATATTGTCCAGTTCGGCAGCATCCGCCAGGTTGCATTGCAGGGTATCCTTACCGGCCATCCTGTCGATGATAGTGACATCGGCTCCCGCCCAGCGCAGATTGGCGGCCAGTTCCTTGCCGATTCCGCCATTGCCGCCAGTTACAACAGCATGCTTGCCGCTGAGAATCATTTTGCTAAACAGCATGTTGCACCTCCTCCAGCATGGGGATGCTGGCCAGAACGTTGGCAAACAGGCGGAAGGTATTGCGGGCTACTTCAATAATGGCGGTTTGATCTGCCGGGTCATCAATCTGGTTGACCAGCTGGCGGAAGAATTCCATGTGGCTGATGTCCAGCGTGCCGTGCGAACTGAGGTAGGTAAAGGCGTTAGGCGGCAAACCAAGTGCAAGCTGGAGCGTATTGGCACCCTGTGTCGCCAGCTGGATGGAGGTGCTTTCCAGCATGAACACCATGCCAAGGAAGCCGACCGGATTGCGGCGACTAATGTAGTCGTAGTTGTAGGCCACCAACACTTCGGTTTCCAGATGCGGGCAGGAACGGCGCGCGGCTTCCTTGTCCCCGCCTGCGGCCTCGATGTCATTCAGGATCCATTCCTCATGGCCGACTTCCTCCTCAAGGTACTCAACGATGGCGTGATGCAGCCACTTCTTTTCTTCCGGCAGGCGCACACCCATGGCCATCAGGAACCGTACTGTATGTTTGACGTGGTGGTAAGCCTGGGTAAGGTATTCCCGGTAGGTCGCCACACTGATTTCACCATGCAGGGCATTGACCAGTTGCGGGACGGTATACAGGGTCTGACGTTCCATCTCGGTTGCCTGTAACAGTGTTTCATAAAAACTCATGTTGTTTGATCTCCATCAATCAGGTGGTGGTAATGTGTGTAAATGGCCTCCCGGCGCGGGCGGCCTGTGCCGGTCAGGGTTCCATCCTCCATCCGCAGGGGCGCAATGGGGTGGAAAACCTTGACGTGGGCGTATTCGGGTAAGCGTTCATTGGCCCGCTGTACGGCGGCATTGAGATCAGCCTGTGGGGAAAAGGGAACCAGCAGTGCCGACAAATGCGGCTGGGCATCGCCAAACACGACAGCCTGGGCGATTTCGGGCTGGCCAAGCAGGGTACTTTCCACCCATTCCGGCGAAATATTGCGTCCGAATGACGTGATCAGCAGGTTTTTCTTGCGTCCTGAAATGTGTAAAAAGCCCTCGGCATCCAGATAACCGAGGTCGCCTGTGGCAAAACTACCGGTATGGGGAGCGCCCAGATAGCCGAGGAAAGCGGGGTTTTCGATGAGGATTTCACCATTTTCACAACGCAGACGGATATGCGGCAAAACCTTGCCAACGGTGCCGGGGACTGAATGACCCGGCGTATTCAGGGCAACAACGGAAGCGCATTCGCTCAGGCCGTAACCTTCGTACACTGGCAGGCCAACCATTTGCGCCAGCCCCAACAATTGCGCCGATACCTTTGAACCACCCACGGCAAGAAAGCGCAGGTCAGGCAGCCGCACCCCGATTTGCGCCAGGGTGTAGATGAGGCCACGCAGCAATTCAGGAACCAGAATGGCGGAACTGATCCTGTTCAGCGTCATGCTCTGCACCAGTTGCTGGAAATCGGGCTGGAATGGATTACCCATGCCGATCTCTTTCAGGCTGTACACATGACAGCTTGCACCCGCCAGCAGGGCGGAATACACACCCGCCACGTTTTCCAGCAGGATGCCCAGCGGCAGCACGGAAAGGTGATGTCCCGCGTGTTCAGCGCCAATCACACCCAGCAGGCTTTGCGCGACCTGTTCCAGGCTTTCCTGCGCCAGACAGACGCCCTTGGGCGTTCCGGTCGTGCCTGAGGTGAAGGTGATTTTGCTTGTACCAGGCGGCAGACTGACAACCTCCGTACAGCCAGTGGCCACCAACCCGTCGGCAGTCACGATATGGTCGACACCGGCGCTACGGATGACATGCTCAGTCTGCTGCCGTGAAAAAAAAGCAGGCAACGGCACACAGACGACATTCGCCATGACCGATGCCAAGTCCCACAGAACCCAATCCGCACTGTTATCTGATTGAATAGCAATGACGCGGCATTGGCTGCCCTTTAACTGTTCTGCCCTGGTGGAGGTGCAGGAGAACAGGCTGGAGTATGTGAGTTGTTGTTTTGAGTCTATCAGGGCAATACGTTCTGACAGGTTGCGAGCGTGTTGCCCCAGCGTATCCAGCAACAGGCTCATGAAAGTTTCCCCGTGTAGTAGTGGAAAGGAATCTGGTTTTCGTAAACCGAGCCCAGCGTGCGTTGCAGGCTTTTCACCCCGTCCCGCACCGACCCGGCCAGTACGCAGGGGCTGGTTGTGTAATAGCTACCCCAATTATCAGCGCTGCCCTGCAACTGCTGCTGCCCCGCATCACAAATTTTTTGCGGCTGCAAACCCAGCATTTTCAGATGGCGGTGCAAATCGCGCGTCCCCGTTACGACCGTGTACTGCACCTGCTTGAAATCCAGATAGGATGCCAGCGCAGCAAACAGGAAAACGGAAGCGCCGCCACCCACCGACGCCAGACTGCCAATTTCGGCAATATCACGGCGGGCGATGTCTTCGCCGTACAGTCTGGAAAGTTCCTGCTCGATTGGCGCTTGCGTGTACTGCTCCAGAAACACTGGTTCCTTGTGGGCGTAACGGAACCCGGCAGCCGCCAGAATTTCACCCTCATGATTACTGACGCTGATCAGATAGGGGTAACTGACACTGATTTCGGCATGATAGGCATCGTTGAACACTGACTTGATAAAGGCTTCGGCCTTGTCACGATCTGGGCCGATGCTGCCGCTTATATCAATGACCCTGGGCATGATGTGACTGATCTTTGCAACCCGGCGGCTTTGAAAGCTCAGGCGCGCCGTCTCCAGATCGTTTTCTCGTAGGTATAGGGACAACATCGGGTTTACTCCTTGCGATGCCAATCGATTTTGGGAATTTAATCCCAAATTTTTAGCATCACAAGTACAACCAACACCGGAAATCCCGCTATAAGACATTTGCCCTAACAATTAGTGGATTTACAAGCAGACGATGAGCGCCACATCAGCACGTAAGAGGAATGCCCGACAAGAGAAAATGATAAGCAACGAACAAAGGGAAGTGGTTGAGAGCCTTAGCCAGCGGGAAATACAACCAGTACGCTCAAGCCCTGCCCCTGATTCTGTTCAAACTGCAATTCAGCCTGATGAATTTCGGCAATGCGCTGGACGATGGAAAGCCCCAGACCGCTGCCTTCCGCTGCCGTACCTGCCGGGCGGTAAAAGCGCCGGGTGATTTTTTCCAGCTCATCCGCTGGCAGACCGGGGCCATTGTCAGTGATGCGCAAACAGGCTCTGCCCCGCGCACGGAAAACAGCGACCTGCACCAGCGTGCCGGACGGCGTGTAGCGCGCCGCATTGTCCAGCAGGTTACGCAACATGACCTGCAACAACGCAGGCAAGCCTTTGACATTGATGTCTGCGCTTTCCAGCAGCTCCAGCGCCACGCCGGATTGCAGCGCATGTGGGGCCATATCTGCCATCACTTCGGCGGCCAGTCTGGGCAATGGACAGGTTTGCAGGCTGGAAGCATCGGCGCTTTCCAGCCGCGCCAGCGTCAGCAACTGTTCGATCAGGTGGGTGGCACGGTTGCAACCCAGAATGGCGTTATCCAGTGCATGTTGATGTTCAGCATCATCCTGCGCCCCCTTGGCAACCTGCAATTGCGCCTTGATAGCGGCGATCGGCGTGCGTAATTCGTGGGCAGCGTCGGCGGTAAAACGGCGTTCGTTTTCAATCAGCTTGCCAATACGTGCAAACAGGTGGTTGAGGCGTTCGATCAGGGGGACGACTTCATGCGGTGCGGAAGTCATGGTGAGTGGTGCAAGATTGTCGGGATTACGGCTGGCGACCGCCCTGGTCAGGCTGACCAATGGACGCAGGCTGACGGCTACCGTCCACCACAGCAAGGCGGCCAGCAAGGGTAAGGCAATCCACAGGGGCAGCAGCAGGTTACCGGTGATTTCACGCGCCAGTTTGCTGCGCATATCCACCCGTTCCGCCACATGGATCAGCAATTCCCCCTCGCCATCCCAAGTGCTGAAAACGCGCCATTCCTGACCATCGATGCGCGTATTGCTGAACCCCTGTTCCCTGACACCCAGCGGTACGGAAGGTGCATTGGCGGAATGCAGCAACAGCTTCCTGCCCTCTTCCCACACTTGAAAAGCGATGTTGCTGGAATATTTGTGCAACAGTGGGGCGTGTTCGGTTTCGACATCATCCAGTTCGTGGGTGAACTGGGCAACCAGCAGGGTAGAAGCCTGCGCCAGATGGGCGTCAAGCAGTTCGTCGAGTTCATGGCGGGCATCACGGTAAGTGAAAGCCGCCGCCCCGATCCACACCAGCGTTACCACGCCCAGCACCAACAGCAGCAGACGTTGGCGTAACGACATCAGGCAGCCTTATCGTGGGAAATCAGATAGCCCACGCCGCGTATGGTCTGGATCAGCGCCGGGTACAGTTTGCGCCGCAAGTGATGGATGTGGACTTCCACGGTATTGCTTTCGACCCCCTGCCCCCAGGCGTAGAGCTTATCTTCGAGTTGGGCGCGGGAAAGTACCTTGCCCACATTCAGCATCAGGGCTTCCAGCACGGTGAATTCGCGCGAGGCCAGTTCCACCACTTCGCCTTGATACGTGACGCGATGGCTGGCGGGGTCTAGTTCCACCCCGCCGACCTGCAACACCGGGTTGGCGAAACCGCTGGAACGGCGGATCAGGGCGCGCAAGCGAGCGGTCAGTTCCCCCATGTCGAAGGGTTTGACCAGATAGTCATCCGCCCCCCGATCCAGCCCCTGAATGCGGTCTTCCACCGTATCGCGCGCGGTGAGGATCAGCACCGGCAGGGAAGACTGGCGGCTGCGCAGACGACTCAGGACTTCCAGCCCGGAAAGGCGCGGCAGTCCCAGATCCAGCACCACTGCCGAATACGCCTCGACGGCCAGCGCATGGTCAGCCTGCGCCCCATCCCGCACCCAGTCAACGGCGTAGCCGGACTGTTTCAGCCCTGCCTGGATGGCATCGCCCAGCAGGGCGTCGTCTTCAACTACCAGTATCCGCATACACGATTTAACTCCCCTTCAGTCAGGTTCATACTGAACGTTTGTCACCTGTGACCATGGCTCGCACCAGATTTTCACGGTGCAAGCGGCTGCTGACAACGACCCCCACCACATGGAGGAAAATCAGCAACAAGGTCAGGTTAGCAGCGACTTCATGGGCTTCTTCCCAAAACTCTTCGCCGCCCTCATTTTCGCCTTGTCCCCTGCCTTCATGTTCCTCATCTTCATCCTCATCGCGATCGGCATAAGCAGGGGAGATCAAGGCAGGCACTTCTATCTGTGCCAATGGCCCGCGCCCTTCTTCCACCGCCAGCAGCTTCATGCCAGTAAACCCTGTTGCCAGCACCCCCAGCAACAGTAACACCACCATCCAGCCGCCTGCCGGGTTATGCCCCAAATAGTGCTTGGGATGGGTGGTTAACAGGGAGCGCAAATACTCCATCACTG
The DNA here is from genome assembly GCA_018822845.1 of Gammaproteobacteria bacterium. Lineage (GTDB taxonomy): Bacteria > Pseudomonadota > Gammaproteobacteria > Thiotrichales > Thiotrichaceae > Thiothrix. The sequence continues at coordinate 79,667 of JAHJJD010000006.1, forward strand.
CCTGCGGTGAATAGATGAAATCACTGAAACGGGCATATTGGGAGCCGATAAACCCCCACAGGATACGGAACAGGATCAGGCCGAACGCAATGTACCCGCTTATTTCATGCAAGCCCTCCCCGTCTTCCGAACTGAGGTAAGCAACCGCGAATGACACCACCAGCGACCAGTGAAAGATTCGCACCAGCGGATCCCACACCCGGACTGTTTTACTCTGATTTTCCATAAATAATCATCTCCGTATTAAAAGGCAAAGCCACTCAGATAAACCAACAGGAATACTATGACCACACCAGCCATCCACATGCCCAAGTCCGTATAAGGGCGGGAAATAGCCGCTTCAGCATCAGCGGTCTTGTAACCCGTCAGCATCGAACGCACCAGATTTTCCTTGTGCAACACACTGCTGACCAGCACCCCGGCGACATGCACGAACACCACCAGCAACATCAGATTAGCAGCGATTTCATGCAATTCCTCGAAAATATCTTCATCACCAAATTCCCAGTACAAACCTAAGCCGCTCACGCTGATTAACACGCCGAGCGCCAGCAAGAGGAAAATCGCCACCCCACCCGCAGGGTTATGCCCCACATGATGCTGCGGATGTGAACCAAGCAACGAACGCACATACCCCACAACCTCGGCTGGCTTGAACACAAACGCCGCAAAGCGGGCATAAGCCGTCCCCACAAAGCCCCACACCAAGCGAAAGGCAATCATCCCCAGCAGCAAATACCCCAAAGCAAGGTGAATATCGCGGTAACGTTCCGATTCCGCCGTCAGGTACGCGCCAGCAAACGACAGCGCCAATGTCCAGTGGAATACCCGCGTGGGCACATCCCACACCAATATGCGTTGCAACATGGCCTTGTCTCCTTACTTTGGGATGCGGATGCTATCTTCGTCGAAATCGCCTTTGTCTGCGCTCGTGTGACACGCCATGCAATTGGCAGCGCTCTTGATCGACTCCCTTTTCCAGGTAGCAGACGATATTTCATCGTGTTCATGCCTGAACCAGCCGGTTTCGGTAATGCGCAACACAGGTTTTGCACCACTATCGGCTTTACGTGACCGGGCAGCATTTTCTTCAAGGAATGGCAGGATTTCCGCAATCGTCGCCTCATCCAGACTCGCATCGGAATCGAAATGCTTGTCCAGCGTACCCATCATTTCCTTCCAGGAAGCTGCGGGTAGCATACCGGGCGGGTAAGCCATATGGCAGGAACTGCATTCTGCCTGGAATGTAGCGTTGGTGGCGGTGAAACGGCTGCCCTCGCCACCTTCACGGCCCTCATGTTCTTCACCGCGCTCACGGCCTTCGTGTTCGTCATCATCGGCGAATACCTGCATCGCACCGAAACCGGACGACAGCAGTAGCACCAAACCGATGGCGACAGTGGATTTTTTTGCTTTGGATAACATGGTCAACTCCTTATTGGTTATTTGATCGTCAGCAGATAAGTCAGGACATCGCCTTTTTCCAACGTGGTGCAGGTGCGATCCAGTACATCGTTACAGTTGCGCTTGAACCACTTTTCCACTTTTTTGGGGCTGGTAAAGCGCTCGGCGTTGGCTGAAGGTGCCAGCGGTTCAATCGGCTTGTCGGTTTTGGCATGCTTGCCCGTATCCGCCGGGTTTTGGGTATGGCAACTGGCACAACTCCAGTCATTGCCGTGGGTGTTGTTGAACAGCAGCTTGCCGCGCGCGGCATCAAAAACGCTGAAAGCAGCGTCTTCGGTTTTGGCTTGTGCTGTGTAGCCATCGAGGATTTCCTGCGGTGTTTCGGCCTGGGCGGGAGCCATGACCAAGGCAGCACTGATGGCCAGCGGCAGCAATACATAACGGTTCAATTGCATGGGTATTCTCCTGTTGAGTGAACATACCCACAGCTTGCGCCCGCAACCTTAAAAGTCCCTTAAGCGATGAAACATGGCTAACAAGGCGGAATTTGCCTACACTACTGACCCTGACCAGTCACTAAAAACACAGAAAATCGAACATGCCACGCACCAAAGAAGCCTTTTTCATCGTCCTGCTGATATTCATCACCGTGTTGAATATCATCGACTTTTACAACGACATGCAGGAAGCGGAACACAACCGCGCGCATCTGGCGCTGGAAGCCCTGATCATTCTGGTCTCCCTGTCCGGCGTCACTTATCTGATTCATGAAATCCGCCTGCGCCGCCGTGAGATTGAGGCATTGGGCAAGCAACTGAAAACCACCCGCGCCGACCTCTCCGCCACTCGCGAAACACTGGATGAAACCCGCGCCAGCCTTTCAGAACTCGACAGCAAACGTTTGCAGGCCAGCCGTCAATACGGCGAAGTGATACAGGAACAACTGCTGGCATGGGGTCTGACCACCAGCGAGCAGGAAGTGGCGTTGCTGCTACTGAAAGGGCTGAGTTTCGAGGAAATCGCCAACCTGCGCGACACCAGGGAAAAGACAGTGCGGCAGCAGGCGACCGCCGTCTACCGCAAGTCTGGATTGAACGGGCGGCATGAGTTCGCCGCCTGGTTCTTTGAGGATTTCTTAGGCTAATTCCCGCAGACTTCCTTTGTGCTCGACAAACAGTCCCAGGAACAGACTGGCCAGCAGGATGAACATGCCCGCCAGCAACCCACCAACCCCAACGTAGGTAAACAGTTCCGTCAACCAGTGCGCATGGGAAGGGTCACGCCCCATCACCGGGGAAAGGAAAAACATGGTGAACCACGCAAACGGGTAGAAACTGCCGCAACCGATCAACAAGGCAGCCAGCTTTTTGAACTTTTCCGCCATCCCGGAAAGGGCAACCAGAAACAGCAGACCCAGCGAGAAAGCTGCCACGCCAGCACTATGGAAATGCGCGCGTTGTGCATAACGCCATATCTTGTCAGCGCTTTTTTCATCATGCACATCCGGGTGAGCGGCAATCCCCTGGGCGATGAAATCCTTGAACAGATCCTCATTCACCCCAAACGTGACGCCCATCCCCACCCCAAACAGGAGGCAGAGCAATACCAACAACAGCCCCACCTTGATGCTATCCAGCATAGCGTTATTCATGACGCAAAACTCCTTATATCAATTGAATGCCAAAGTCACCCACTCGGGCTAACGTGTGCTGACCTTAGCACCCACACTGGTGGCAGCCCATTGGATAGATGACCGATACCAGCCGTTATTCAGGCCAACAAATATCCATGGGAGGTTTGCCCGATTGGTTGATATTCCGTGAAATACCACAAGGGTTCGCCGTCAGGATATTATCGGCACGGAATGCGCTTTCACATGGATAAGACCGACCGAATTCCCTAGAATCATTAACACGTCATGACGCCAGGGATTCAGTCTTTCATGTTCCAGACAAAAGAGCTCCTCATCATTGCCTTTCTGCTCATCGTAGGGGTTCTCCACACTTACGGCTTTTCCCTTGATCTGCGGGCAAACGACCGGAGCATCCTGCACCTGAGCGTTGATGCACTGGTTGTGCTGATTTCCTTCGCTGGCGTCGGCTACCTGATGTGGGAAAACCAGCGCAAGCACCGCGAAATCGAAACCCTCAACAGCCAGTTACGCCATTCCCATACCCGCATTTCCGACCTGCACCAGAAACTGCAACAAGCGGGCAAAGGTTACCTGCAACTCATCCACCAACAACTGGACGAATGGGAACTCAGCCCCACCGAAAAGGAAATCGCCCTGCTGCTGCTCAAGGGTCTGAGCTTTGAAGAAATCGCCAGCATCCGTAACACCAAGGAAAAAACTGTGCGCCAGCAGGCCATTTCCGTCTACCGCAAATCCGGCCTCAACGGGCGGCACGAGTTCGCAGGCTGGTTCTTTGAAGACTTTCTGGGCTGACCAGCGGTAGGGCAAATGCCCTAAATCTGCCGTTTCTGACCCTTTGCCGCCTGCCATCCATTAGTTTTGACTAATAGACTCACCAGCATCGCAACCATGTTGCCCCAAGAGTTTATTAGGCCATGTCACAGAAACTGTTTGTGTTACTCCTGTCCCTGTCTGCTACCGTCGAGGCAGCAAGTCTCGTACCTGTCCCGCCCGAACAGCGCGCAGCCATGGGTATTGAATCCACCCCGGTCTCCGCCAGCGCAGAAGGGCTGGGCATGGAAGTTACCGCCAAGGTTATTCTCCCTCCCGACAGCGTAAGGGTGCTGGCCGCCCCCACCGACGGGCTGGTTACCAGCCTGCGCCACCAATCCGGCGAAGCGGTTACGGCAGGCGCACCACTGGTCAGCCTTTCCTCCCCCGACCTGGTAGAAGCCCGCCGCCAGTATGTGCAAGCCCGCCTGAAATACCAACTGGCCGCCGACAACGCTTCCCGCGACAAAAAACTGGCCGATCAGGGGCTGATTGCGCAAAACACCTGGTTGCTGACCCAGAACGAGGTGGCACTGGCCAAAGCGGATGTGGAAGCCGCCTCCGCCACCATCCGCCTGCTGGGTGCCAAACCGGATGGGGAAAGCAGCGAAATCACCCTGACCGCCCCGATTGATGGCTGGGTAGTGGAAACCATGGTCGAACCCGGTCAGCGGGTCGAAGCCCCCGATGCACTGGTCAAAATCGGCAACCTGCGCAAGTTGGGGCTGGAAATACCCCTCTCGCCCGACAAGGCTCACCAGTTGAGCGCTGGCCAACCAGTGGAAATTGTTGAGAGCGGTATCCAGGGTAAAATCACTATCCTGAAAGCAGCGCTGGACACCTCCCAAAACATGCTGGTGCGCGCCGAAATCGAACAGGAAGACACCGTGTTGCACCCTGGCCAATCCGTCAAGGTGCGTATCCCCCTCGGGCAGAAAGGTCAGGACGCAGCCCTGCATGTCCCTTCCAGCAGTCTGGTATGGGTGACCGACAGCGCCCACGTGTTTGTGGAAACAGCGGAAGGCTTTACCCCTACGCTGGTCAAGGTACTCAACCAGACCGGCGAAGACGCCAGCGTCACCGGCGTTGCGCCCGACAGCAAGGTAGCCGTCAAGGGTGTAGCCGCACTCAAGGCCAAATGGCAGGAAGGCGGGGAATAAACCATGCTCAACTGGTTCACCGAATTCTCGCTGGCGCAACGCTGGCTGATACTGGGCGTCACGCTGTTGCTGGCCGCCTTGGGCGTGCGCGCCTTCCAGCAACTGCCAATCGACGCCTTCCCGGACGTTTCCACCACTCAAGTGAAACTGATCCTGAAAGCCCCCGGCATGACCCCGGAGGAAGTCGAGGCGCGCATCACCCAACCGGTTGAAACCGAGTTGCTGGGCATCCCCAACCAGACCATCCTGCGCAGTGTTTCCAAATACGCGCTGGCCGACATCACCATCGACTTTGCGGAAGGCACTGACATTTACTGGGCACGCAGCCAAGTGTCCGAACGCTTCGCCAACGTCAAGGGTGACCTGCCGGAGAACGTCGGCGGCGGCCTCGCCCCCATTTCCACGCCATTGTCGGAAATGTTCATGTTCACCATCGAAGGGCCGATGTCCTTGCAGGACAAACGCACCCTGCTGGACTGGACGATCCGCCCACAAATCCGCGCCCTGCCCGGCGTGGCGGACGTGAACGCCCTCGGCGGACGTGTCACCACCTTTGAAGTCACCCCCGATCTCGCCGCCCTCAACGCCCGTAGCCTCACCCTTGATGACCTGCGCATGGCGCTGGCAACCAACACCCGCAACGACGGGGCTGGCCGAGTCAACGAAGGCGAGGAAACCTGGGTGGTGCGTATCGAAGGCGGCGTGAAGCAACTGGACGACCTGCGCCACATCGCCATCAAAAGCATGGGCGACGTGCCCGTTACCGTCGGCGATGTCGCCAAAGTGGAACTCGGTGAACTCACCCGCTACGGCGCAGTGACCCAGAACGGCAAGGGCGAAGCGGTCGAAGGGCTGGTGCTGGGCTTGCGTGGCGCGAATGCAGGCCAGTTGATCACTACCCTCAAGGCCAAGCTGGCGGAAATTTCCGCCTCACTGCCGGAAGGCGTCACCATCGAACCGTTCTACGACCGCGCCAACTTGGTCGACAAGGCCATCCACACCGTCAGCAAGGCGCTGCTGGAAGCCGCTGTGCTGGTCGGCATCATCCTGTTCGCTTTCCTCGGCAATGTGCGCGCCGCACTGGTAGTCGCATTGATCCTGCCGCTGTCGGTGCTGGGCACCTTCATCCTGATGCGCCAGTTCGGCCTGTCCGCCAACCTGATGAGCCTCGGTGGGCTGGCGATTGCAATTGGCCTGCTGGTCGATGCCGCCGTGGTGATCGTGGAAAACATCGTCGCCCACCTTGCGCATGACGATGCAAAGGCCAATACCCCGCAAATCCAGAAAGTGCTGTGGGCAGTGCAGGAAGTATCCGCCCCGGTCAGTTCCGGCATCCTCATCATCGCCATCGTGTTCCTGCCGCTGCTGTCGCTGGAAGGGCTGGAAGGCAAGCTGTTCGCCCCGGTCGCCATGACCATCGTATTTGCGCTATCCGCCTCACTGCTGCTGGCGCTGACCACCATTCCGGTGCTGGCTTCCTGGCTGCTGAAACAGGCATCTCATGAAGACCCGTGGCTGTTGCGCATTTCCCGCAAGGTTTACCTCCCGCTGCTGGATGGCGCGCTGAAATTCCCCAAACCCGTCTACCTGCTGACCGGCCTGCTACTGGTGGCGGCAGTGGCGGTTTACCCCTTCATTGGCAAGACCTTCATGCCGGTGATGGACGAAGGCGACATGATCGTGCAACTGGAAAAGCTGCCCTCCATCAGCCTTGAGCAGAGCGTGGTCATCGACCAGAAAGTGCAAGCGGCACTGCTGGAAAAGGTTCCCGAAATCCAGCGCATCGTCGCCCGCGTCGGCTCGGACGAACTCGGCCTCGACCCGATGGGGCTGAACGACACCGATTCCTTCCTCGTCCTCAAACCGCTGGAAGAATGGCGCACCCCCGACAAGGACTGGCTACAGGAACAAATCCGTCAGGTGCTGGAAACCTTCCCCGGCGTGGCCTACAACTTCACCCAGCCGATCGACATGCGCGTGTCGGAAATGCTCACCGGCAGCCGGGGCGATGTCGCCATCAAGATTTTCGGCTCCAGCCTGGAAGAGCTGAACGGGCTGGCGCAACAGATCGTCACCCTGCTGGAAAAGGTTCCCGGCGCATCCGACGTTTACACCCAGAAAAACGCAGGCGTGCAATACCTGAAAGCGGAAATCGACCGCACCGCCGCCGGACGCTTCGGCCTGTCAGTGGATGACATCGCCGCCCTGCTGCGCACCCAGCTCGAAGGCGAAATCATCGGCACCATCCAGCAGGAAGGCCGCCGCATTCCGCTGCAACTGCGCGGTTCCGCCGAATTGCGCAACGCCCCCACCGCCTTGCAGGCCATCCGCCTGACCCTGCCGGACGGGCGCACCATCAGCCTGGATCAGGTGGCCAAACTGATCCGCACCGACGGGCCGGTTTCCATCAAGCGCGAGAACGCCGGGCGCTTTGTCACTGTCCAAAGCAATGTCAGTGGGCGCGATCTGGTCAGTTTTGTGGAAGAAGCCCAGCAAGCGGTCGCAGCGCAAGTGAAGCTGCCTGCCGGTTACAGCATCACCTGGGGTGGCCAGTTTGAAAACCAGCAACGCGCCGCGCAACGGTTGATGGTCGTGGTACCGCTCGCCTTGCTGCTGATCGGTTTGCTGCTGTTCCTGACCTTTCGTGACGTGCGCCAGACCCTGCTGGTGATGGGGAATGTACCGCTGGCGCTGATTGGCGGCATTTTCAGTCTGGGCATTTCCGGGCAATACCTGTCAGTGCCTGCTTCAGTAGGGTTCATCGCGCTGTTGGGGATTGCGGTACTCAACGGAGTGGTGCTGGTGACATTCTTCAACCAGTTACGCCAGCAAGGTTTCCGGGGAACTGCGGTGGTACGGGAAGGGGCATTGCGCCGACTGCGCCCGGTGCTAATGACCGCGAGCATTGCGACCTGGGGTCTGGTACCGCTGCTGTTTGCCACCGGCCCCGGCTCTGAAATCCAGAAACCGCTGGCTACGGTGGTAATTGGCGGGCTGGTCAGCTCCACCACGCTGACGCTGATTTTGCTCCCACTGCTGTACCGCCAGTTCATCCTCAAGGGTGAGAAAGCGCGGATACCGCACACGTCACATGAAACCCGTATTTGATACGACTTCTCACTTGCCTGGAGACAAACTTATGGCCAAACTTGCCACCAACATTCTTGCCACACTGTCGCTACTGAGCGTAGCAGCCTGCGCCAATACATCCGGCCCAGCCGCTGGGACGGCCTTTGTTACCGACACCAGTGCAGCATCGGTCGCGTTCCGTTCGCTGCGGGTGGAAAGTGGTTCCAGCGGACAGGCGTCCCTGGTCAAAGGCCAGCTTCACCGCACCGGCCACGAGCCTGTACGCTTCGGGCATGTGGATTACGTCGTGCGGGATGCGCAGGGCAACGTGCGGGAGGAAGGCTGGGTGGAACATTCAGCAGCTATTCGCCTGCGGCATGCGCATCGGCCATCGCTGTTCAGCATCAATCTGAAACAGCCAGTGACGCAGGGTGATCAGATACAGCTGACATATCATACCAGTAGCCATTCCTGAGCAAGCATGGACATTGCGGGATCAGAGTGGATGAATTTCCACGAGGTAGGTCGGCTTGCTGCCTGCGCTGACCTGGATAACACCATCAGCACTCACCCAGTTGGCTGCACCGACACGGTTAAAGTTTTCCAGCCCCTTGTCGCCGTCAATCAGTTTCGTCCAATTGCCGCCAGCGGGGTTTGCCGCGCATCCGCCTAACCCGACCACCAGCAATCCGAGGGAAAGAGCATATCCAATGCCTTTGCGAGTCATGTTGTCTCCTGTACTTTGTGGGATTGCGCGCAAGTTAGCCCATATTTCCTAGCAGGAGAGCGGCTTACAGCACAACCGTCACCTTCACTCCACCCAGATTGTCAGACTTTTCAAAGGTCATCTCGCCACCGTACAGCTTTACAATATCCTTGCAAATGGAAAGCCCCAGCCCATGGCCTGCCACTGACTCATCCAGCCGCACGCCACGTTCGGTCATTTGTTGCAGTTCCTGCCCGGTGCGACCTGACCCGTCGTCTTCCACAATGATACGAATGTGTCCCGAATGGCGGGAAATCTGACAGGAAACATGTTCCTTCGCCCACTTGCAGGCGTTGTCGAGCAGGTTGCCGATCAGCTCCAGCATGTCTTCGCGATCGCCGAAACGGGTGATGTCGGGTGCGATATTGAGCATGATGCAGCGCGGGGATTTGTGGTGAATGCGTGCCAGTACGTCCACCAGCGTGGGCAATTCCGCATGGGGATCAAAGCGCTGGGTGGTGTTGCCCTGCCCCGCCATGCGCGCGCGTTTCAGTTCACGTTCGGTCAGTTGACGGATGCGCCCAGCCTGTACTTTTGCCTGCTGGTTGCCATCACCTGCTGCCGGTTCATCCAGATGTTGCATCAGCAGGTTGAGCGGCCCCTTGAGGGCATGGGCAAGATTGCCGAGGGAGTTGCGCGAGCGTTCCAGCCGTTCCTGCATCAGATTGAGTAAATGGTTGAATTCGGCCACGATCGGGTAGATTTCGGCAGGTACGCTTTCATTTAGCTTGGTGATTTCACCCGCTTCGAGCCGCTGGAGTTCGGTGCGGATGTAGTCAAGACGGCTGAATGTGCGGCGGATTACCATGCCCTGCATGATCAGGATCAACACGATTCCCCCCGCAGCCAGAAACGGGAACAGCCATTTGAAGCGGTGCTGGCGGTGTTCTACCTGCGGGGTGGCTGCAGGAACCCCGCTTGCATCCGGCACACAAGCGTAACCCTGAATCTGTAGCGCCTGAGCATCGGTCAGCCTGCGCGGCAACTGGCTACCAACCATCCAGATCAGCGCCATCACCAGAATCAGCGTGACGGCAAGATTGACCTGTAGCTGACGTTCGAGCGATTTCATACGGGTGGCTCCGGTTTCGCGGGGTCGATGAACACATAGCCCTGACCACGGCGGGTGAGGATGCGCCATTCGCCCAGCTTGCGGCGCAAATGACGCACGTAGACTTCGATAACATTGCTGTCGCGGTCGCAATCCTGCTCGTAGACATGCTCGGTCAGGCGTGACTTGGTGAGGATTTTGCCGGGATGCAGCATGAAATAGCGTAACAGGCGGAATTCGGTGCCCGTCAGCTCAAAGGTTTCGCCGGTTTCGGTAGTAACCTGCTGATGTTCCTCGTCCAGTTTCAGCCCGCAACAATCCAGCACCTGATTGGTCATCAATGCCTGCAAGTTACGGCGGATCAGCGCCTGCACCCGCACCAGCAGTTCCTCGAAATGGAAGGGTTTGCCGAGGTAATCATCCGCGCCCGCCTTGAAGCCATCCACCCGCTCATGCCAGGCATCGCGGGCGGTCAGGATTATGACGGGCACCAGGTTGCCGCGCTGCCGCCAGTGCTGCAACACCTCCAGTCCGCTGCGACGCGGCAAACCGAGGTCAAGGATAATGGCATCATAGGGTTCTTCATCTCCCATGAATTCGCCATCCACGCCGTTACTGGCAACATCAACAGCAAACCCCTCCCGTTTCAGGCGGGTATGCAAACCAGCACCCAACTCCGCATCATCTTCTACCACTAACAGGCGCATCCGCTCTCCTTGCCAACTGGCTACAGATCAGGGGCGTTGCTGACGATCCTGTAGCTGATGGGCAGCAAATTCCTCAGGGTCTATTTTGTCATCATCGTTGGCATCAATCTCAGCAAAAGAAGCTGCTTTTGCCACATTGCGCATCTGGCGGCCTTCGGCAGCGCGTTCGGCAATGCGTTTGGCGCGCCCTTCGCCCAGCTCCTGTTCGCTGATGAAGCCATCCTGATCAGTGTCGAAATCGGCAAAAGCAGGCATATTGGCGTTCCCGGCACGGCGATTGTTCCATCCGGCAGCAAACTCCTCAGCATTAATGCAGCCGTTGCCATCGGCATCGAAATCAGCAAAGGCGGGCGGAGCCATCATACCCATCGCCGGAGGTACAGGGGCAGGCAAATCTTCTTCTGCCTGTACGGATGAAAACAGAACCACCAACCCGGCAGAGACCAGCAAAGTTGCCGCAATAGTTGTGCCTAAAGTACGGAATAAAGGTTTCATGTCAGTACACTCCTTGGCTCATTTAATTACATTTAAACTTTAGCGCAGGAATCTGAAATGGAGCTGAAAACCACCGCCTCAGAGCCACCCAACAACGCCGTAAATTCATTCCTCATACGTTTTGCCATCGCGGATGTGGTAGATACGTTTGAAGGTTGGAATGATCTTCTCATCATGCGTGACCACAATAATCGCCGTCTGGTGCTGTTGCGCCATGTCGTTGAGGATTTTCACCACCCCCAGGGCGCGTTCGCTGTCCAGTGGCGCAGTTGGCTCATCGGCCAGGATGATGGGCGGATTATTTGCCAATGCCCGTGCAATCGACACCCGTTGCTGTTCCCCACCCGACAGCAGCGATGGGCTGGCTTTGGCGCGATGGGCAACGTCGAGGGCTTCGAGCAATTCCAGCGCACGCCGCCGCGCATCCTTGTTGGATTTGCCCGCCAGCATCGGCAACAGTGCCACATTGTCGGTCACATCCAGAAACGGGATCAGGTACGGGGCTTGGAACACAAAGCCGATGCGGTCACGGCGCAGTGTGCGTAAATCTTTCACCTTCCATACTTCATCGAAAATGGCTTCACCGCCTAACAGCATTTGCCCTGCCGTGGGATCAATCACTGCACCGAGACATTTCAGCAAGGTGCTTTTGCCCGAACCGCTGGGGCCGACCAGCCCCACGACTTCACCGGGGGCAATGCGCATATCCACACCCTTGAGCGCATCCACCGCCGTGTCGCCACTGCCGTAACGCTTGCGCAAGCCGCGTAATTCAATCGCCGGGGTGGTGTTATCTGCCATATTCAGCCTCCTATGGCTTCAGCGGGATCAACTTTCAGCGCGGCGCGAATCGCCATGACGCTCGCCAACGTACACACCACCACGATCACCAGCAGCCCTAGCACAGCATCCAACGGCAACAGCAACACGTATTTGGGGAAAGCAGGTGCCCACAAGGTCGAAACGGTCTTGCCGATAATGAAACCGACCAGCCCCAGCCCGATGGATTCCTGCAAAATCATCCATGCAATGGTGCTATTGCGCGTACCGATCAGTTTCAGTACCGCAATTTCGCGGATTTTGCCCAGCGTCATGGTGTAGATGATGAACGACACAATCGCGGTGCTGACAATGGTCAAAATCACCAGAAACAGGCCAATCTGCTTGGCGGAAGTGGCAATCAGTTTTTTCACCGAAATCTCTTCCATGTCGGCGTAGGTGTAGGCTTGCAAGTGTTTCCAGCGTTGGATGTCGGCTGCCACTTGCGCCGCATCCCACCCCGGACGCACTTGCACCAGCACGGCATTGACATTGTGGCTGGTGGTCTGGCTCATCTGCACCGCTTCCAGCAAACCCGGTACGTTGGGGCGGTTGAAAGCAGGGTTGGCGGCGGTACGTTCACGCCCGCTGACAATGGCATCGTTGTCTTTCTGGAATTGCGCGGCCTGCGCATCTGCCAGCGGAATAAACACCATCGGGTCACCGCCGGATGACACGGTGCGCTGGCTTAAGCCGACAATGGTGTATTCGTTGCGGCGGATACGGATTTTTTCGCCCAGCTTGAAACCGGCTTTCACGTCGGCAACCGCTTCGTAATGCGAACGGGTGACGTGACGGCCTGCCACCAGTGACGGTGGCGCACCCGGTTGCCCCGGCTTAAACCCGACCACCATTACGCGGATATCCTTGCCCTGATGCTGTACTTGCATGGTGAAATAGGTGACGTTGGCAGCTTGTTGCACACCCGGCATTCCCAAAATGCTGCGGTAAACATCATCAGGCAGGCTGGAAGATTCCGCATACGGCCCTTGGGTGTCTTTTTGCACCACCCACACATCCGCCTGACTGTTGCGCAACAACACCTGCGCATCGTCCACCATGCCGCGAAAAATCCCGGCCATCGACAGCGTAACCCCAATCAGCAGCCCCAAACCAATGCCAGTGAAAACATATTTCGACCACGAATGTGCAATGTCGCGGGCGGCAAGGCTGATCATAGTTGCTCTACCACTTTGACCTTGCTATCCGCCCGGAGGGCTTTGCTGGTGTAGACCACGATCGTGTCATCCGCCTGCAAGCCACTGAGGATTTCCACCTGACCGTCGAGCGAGTGGATGCCGGTTTGCACGGGGGTGAATTGCGGGCTGTTGTCAGGGTTGATTTTCCACACACCGGGTTGCCCCGCTTGTTGCTGGATGGCCGCGTTGGGAATCACCAGCGCATCGGCTTTTTGTCCGGTTTGCAGGGTGACTTCCGCCAGTTCGCCGGAGGATAACGCGGCGGGTACAGGGGTGAAAGCGATACCAACAATGCGTTCTTCGGTGACGCTATCGCTTAACGGTTCGATGCGTACCAGCTTGCCGGACAACACTTGATGTGGGGCAGACCGCAGCGTGATGCTTGCTGTTTGCCCCGCTTGCAAACCGAGTGCCTGACTTTGGTCGATGCGGGCTTTTACCCAGTAGCTTTGCGGATCAGCGAGGGTGAGTACCGCTTGCCCTGCCACCAGTGTTGTGCCGGGTTCGGCATCGCGGCTGGTAATCATACCCGCCACTGGCGCGGTCAGGGTGAGGCTGGCTTGTTGCTGGCGCAAGGCTTGCTGCTCGGCTTGCAGGCGTTGTTGTTCTTTTTTGGCAACCTCAAGGGCGGCCTGGGCAATGGCGGCTTGCTGCTGGCTGGTGTCCGCACTGCTTTGGCTGACCAAAGCGCGGGCAACAAGGCTCGTGGTACGTCGGTTTTCAGTTTGTGCCAACTTGAGGGTGGCAGCCGCTGTAGCAATGCTGGCGGTGGCGCGTTCAGCAGCCCAGCCTGCGGCCTGAATGCGGGCATCAAGGTCAACCGCATCCATCACTGCCAGCGTTTGCCCCGCTTGTACGCTGTCACCGACATCGACCAGCACCTGTTTGACGCGCCCAGCGGCGGTAGGGCCAATGCGGTAGTTGTAACGCGCTTCCACCGTGCCAATGCCAAACACGCTGGCACTGATGGCTTGTTTTGTTACCAACGTAACCGTGATTTTGGTCGCAGCCATCGGCCCTTGCTGGGTAACGACCCACGCAAAGCCCCCCAGCATTACCACGCCAATCAGCGGTAGCAGGATTTTTTTCAATAGCGGCGATTTCATGCGGTTACCTCGTGGCGGATAGCACTTAAATACAATGCCCATACACCAGCAATCATGGGCTGAATGCTGGTGCTTGAACCCAGCAGCATGGCTTGCATCACCAAGCCCTGAATCGAGCCGATGAACAAGGTGGCGGCACTGCGTTCATCCAGTGCTGGTGACACCTGCCCTGCGGTTTTGGCTTGTTGGAGCACACCAATCAGGATGCCGCTGTAGGCTTGCAACATGTGCGCGACTTGTTGCTTCACAGGTGAATCAGCGGGCTGTTGCAACTCGTGGAAAATGAAACGCGGCACACCGGGATTTTCCTGCACAAATTGCAGGTGGGCACGGAAAATATTGCCCAAGCTGGTGAGCGGGTCGGGGGATGATTGCGCCGCCGTTTGCACCAAGGGCAGCAAGGTTGCTTCCAGCCATTGCGCCACATTCAACCAAATCGCTTGTTTATTGGGGAAGTGGCGGAAGACAGAACCCTGGCTCAGGCCGATTTCATTGGCAATGTGGGTCGTGGTGATGCTGGCCGGTTCCTGCCGGGCAGCCAGTTTCAAGACTGCCTGCACCATTTCGGCCTGACGTTGTTCGGCAGGAAGACGGGGGTGAGGATACGTACTGTTCATACTGCTTACTGACCAGGGGCAGGAATCGGGTCAATCCGGTATGCCTTAAGCCCCCAACAAAATTTACACATGCTTGCTCTTTCCCTATGTTAGTAATTACTTGCTAACATATTGCCTGCAAAAAAATGTCCGGTCAAGCCATCAGCCCAACCGGACACTCCAACCACGAGGGTAGTAGTCAAAGGTTAATGGGGAAACTTGTCATCTGCCGCCCTTACCCCGGCCTGCTCCACCGCCTGCACCGCCACGTTCACGCGGGCTGTCGACGATAGCGTCAACTTCGGCCTGCGGCAGTGCCTGGGCGACGTAGTTCACGCCCAGGCTTTCAATCTGGCCGACAAAAGCGCGCAAGTGATTGCGGGAACCCTGCATCAGATTGCTGTAAACATTCGCGATGTCGGGGTGCGTCGTGTCACTGATGGCTTTTTGCAGATCGGCAATGTCGGTTTCCTCAATAAATGCGCCAACATACAACGCATCCAGCACAGACTTCTGCCCCTGCGTCACCAGCTGGGTGTAAAGCCCACCCAGGGTTGCATTGGCAAACACACCCACACTGTCATCCACGACCGGATCAGCCACGCCGTAGGTTTGCAGCAGCATTTTCACCCGGTCGGTATGCTGCTGTTCGGAGCCGGAAATATTGTTGAAAACCGGCAGCTTCCACTGGTAATAAAGCGTGATGTAGACATCGCGGGCAAGTTTTTCTTCCTCACGCATGAACTTCAGGGTTTCGGTTTCCACACTGCTCAATGCCTGTACGGAAACGGCAGGTTGCCGGTTGTTGCCCTTGGCCAGAGCGGGCTGGGTCATCGCCAACCCGGCGGATGCACTGACAATCAGGGCTGCGATCAAGGCTTTGCGGAATTTCATGGGCTTGTCTCCTTTATTATGTTCATTGGTTTATTGGGCGCATTGTTCTGGGGAGCTATCAGCAATCAGGTCAACCGTCTGCTGGTCGATAACCTGCGCCACGTAGTTATCGCCAGTACTTTCGATCTGGCCGACAAAAGCACGCAGGTGATTGCGGGAGCCGCACATCAGGTTGGTATAGATCTGGATAACGGGCAATTGATTGGTGCCATCCATGGCTTCATCGATTGCCTCCTGCAAATCGTTGATATCGAATTCCTCAATGAAACTGCCGACCGCTAGCGCCTCATCCAGGGAAACAAGCCCCCGGTTCACCAATTGCGCATACAACGCAGCAATATCAGGATTGGTGAAGGAACCCACAGCATCGCTGACCACCGGGTCAGCCAGGCCCAGATTGTCGATCAGCAGCTTGATGCTATCCATGTGCTGCTGCTCGGAACGCAGCGCGATATTCTGGAAAACCTGCAAACCCCAGCGGTCGTACAGGGTCAGGTAGACATCCCGTGCCATTTTTTCCTCTTCGCGGACGAACAGCAGGGTTCCGGTTTCTGCCGGGGTCAGGGCAGCAAGTGTAGCGAGGCTAGCCGTTAAGGTTGATGTCGGGTTAGTTGCTGCGTTACTGGCTCCACCGCCGCACCCCGTCAACAGAATAATGGAACCCACCAAGAGCAGGCTCCGCAATTCCTCGAATGGTTTCATGATCAAACTCCCTATGATTCGTTACTTGATGTCACGAACCATAAAGGACTTGTCTGAAATGAAGCTGAAAAAACCCAGAAAACTGCTTTTGACCCTTACGGCAAGCGGTAAAGCTGGTGGTCATACGCATAACCACCCCACAATAAATACGCCAGCGCACGCCTTGCCTGCTCCGTCCCCACTGGTGATACAGCCGGGCTGGAGAGCTGCTTGACCGGGTCATAGCTAAATCCGGAGGCTGGCTTGTCAGGTTGCAGGATAGTCAGGTTCCCACCCTCCAGCAGGGCGAAATTCTTGTCATACTGCATCATCGCCCTGCCCGGCCAGTCATCCGGCGTCTGGGTAAGGTCACGCCCCAGCATCGGATATTCAGCTGAAATACCCGCCAGCGACAACAATGTTGGCGGCATGTCGATCTGGCTGACCACCCGTGCATCCTTTTTCACCGGCACACCACCACCCAGGATCAACCCCGGAATGTGAAAACGGGGAACCGGCACCAGTTCATTACCGCTGACCCGTGAGTCATGGTCAGCAATGATCAGGAATACCGTGTCATTCCAGTAATCCGACTGCTGCGCCAGCTTGAAGAACTCGCCGATGGCATAATCGGCATATTTCGCCGCATTGTTACGGGTTGCCTTGGGCTGCTCGTACAGCTCAAAACGCCCATCCGGGTATTCAAACGGATCATGGTTACTGGAGCTGAACACCAGACTGAAAAACGGCTTGCCCTCAGCATGCATGCGTTTGAATTCGGCGTCGGCGCGGCGCATCAGATCCTCATCTGACACACCCCAGGAACCGGTGAAAACCGGGTTCTGGTAGTCCTTCTGCTCGATAATGTCCTGAAAACCGTTGCCGAGGAAGAAGCTGCGCATATTGTCGAAATGGCTTTCCCCACCGTAAATGAACTGGGTCATGTAGCCACGCTTCCCCAGCAACTCGGCAATGGAAAAGAATCCGGTCTGGCTTTTGTTGAGCTTGACTACCGCCCGGTTGGGCGTCGGCGTAAATCCTGTAGTCACAGCTTCGATACCGCGCACGGAACGGGTGCCGGTCGCGTAAATATTCTCGAAAAACCAGCCCTGTTGCGCCAGTCTGTCGATATTGGGGGAAAGCGGCAAACCACCGAGGGAGCCAATGTAACGCGCCCCCAGACTTTCCTGCAAAAGGATCACCACATTCTTCGGCTTACCCGTATAACTCGCCTGGTTGACACTCAGGGTTGGCAGGTCGTCGGTAACAAATGCGCTGGCGGGGCGGCCACTGGCTTCGCGCAGGATGCTGACCATTTCCGCTTCCGGCATCTTGCCATAGGTGGCAGGCAGGTCTGTCCCTTCATCACGCATTTGCCCAACCGCATTCATCAGCGAATAGGTGGAATTGACCACCAGCGAATTGATGGTCGGGTCGGTCGCAAATGACACCATGGCCGGATTCAATGCACGCTGCCCCAGTGTGGAACGTGCGCCCAACACCGCCAGCAACAACACCATTACAGCCAGCACCGGACGCCAGTACCAACGCGGAAAACTCAGCTCACGCAAGCATCTGCCCGACAACCACCAGCCAAACCCTAACACCGCTCCACCAATCAGCAACCCGGCCAGCAGCTCCAGCTTGTGTCCCAGCCACAGGGTACTGAATACTTCTTTCGGATAGATCAGATATTCAACAAAGATATGATTGGGGCGCAGACCGTATTCGGTGATAAAGCCGGGGGTGGAAACTTCCATGAAAACCAACAGCCACAAACCGACCGTCAGCAGGATACGCACAACCCACAACCAGACCGAAGCGGGAAACCGGTTTCCACCCAGCAGCAGGGTCAGGGCTGCGGGAATGCCCCACAACCAGCAGACCGTGGCCACATCGACCCGCAGCCCCTGCAACAGCATGACGCCCCAGCCATCACTGGCGGTTACCCGCTCGGAGTACCATGCCATGAAGCCCAGACGGCTCAGACTCAGGATTACCAACGCCACCAGGGCGAAGCACAGGAATGGCCACAGTGCCCCCGACCATTTTTTCATTGATGTCATTCTGAGAATCCGCCGCTGTCAGTAAAAAGACAAAACGAGCATTATTTGACTACACCTGCCCAGGGATCAAGGTTTTCATTCCAGATTTGGATCGGGCATATGTCGCAAGAGCAAACTTTGCACCTGACCGGCTCCGGTTTCACGGTGAATTTGCAGGCCGAAACGGGCGAAATCCGTGTCGGCTTCCACTTCCTGTTCCAGATAGACCATGCCGCCGGGTGCTAGCAATGATTGGGCGAAAATGCTTTCCAGCACCGGTTCCAGCAGGTTCTTGCGATACGGCGGATCAAGGAAAATCAGGTCGAACGCTTCGACTCCGCTCAGCGACCTCAAGAAACGGAACGCATCGTCATTCACCAGCACTGCATTCTGCGCGCCCAACAGGGCGATATTGTCACGCAGGGCTTGCGCAGCGGCGGGATGCTTTTCCACCATCACCACTTCGCGCGCACCACGTGACAGGGCTTCGAAACCAAGCGCGCCACTACCTGCAAACAGGTCGAGGCAACGGCTGCCAGGAACCTGCATTTGCAGCCAGTTGAACAGGGTTTCGCGCACCCGGTCAGGGGTGGGGCGCAAACCGGGCGCAGCGGCGAAGCTCAGGCGACGACTGCGCCATTCCCCGCCGATGATGCGTAGCAGGTTGCTACTTCCCTTGTGCGGCTGGCTGGCTGGCTTCTTGCGCATCATCTTTTGGCTTGCTGGCGTCATCGGCTGGTTTGGTTTCAGATTCCTCACCCACAATCACCGTCACCATCTTGTCAGGCTGGATACGGCGGGTGAAAGCATCGGCAATCTGTTCACGGGTCAGTACGTTGATCTTGTCGGTGAAGGTCTCCAGATAATCCAGCGGCAGGTTATAGAAGGCAATAACTCCCACATAATTGGCAATCTGGCTATTGCTGGCGGTGCGCAGCGGAAAACCACCGGTAATATCTTTCTTGGACGCTTCCAGTTCCTCAGCCGTCGAGCCATCCTGCTGGAACTTACTGATCTCGTCACGCACCACTTTCAAGGCTTCTTCGGTCTGTTCCTTTTTGGTTTGCAGACCGACTTCAAACACCCCTAATTCCTTGTACGGAGCAAAATAGCTGTAGACACTGTAGCTCAGGCCGCGCGCATCACGCACTTCCTTCATCAGGCGCGAGGTGAAACCGCTCCCCCCCAGCATCTGGTTGCCCATGTACAGGGTGAAATAATCCGGATCACCGCGCTTGTTGCCAATCTGCCCCACCAGAATATGTGCCTGACTGGAGGGGTAAGGAATTTTCACCGTTTTGGCTGCGGTCAGTGGCTTGACTTCAGGAATGGGGGCTGCGGCTTCACCGGTTGGCAATACGGCGGCAATCTGTTCCGCCAACGCTTCTGCCTGCTTGCGCTCAACCGCTCCGACCAGGGTCAGCAGGCCATTTTTTGCCACGTAATACTGTTGGTAAAAGGCTTGCAGGTCAGCCACCGCCAGGCCCTGAATACTGTCCTCGGTGCCATTTTCCGGCTGGCCGTATGGGTGGTCGGGGTATAACGCCTTGTAGAAAGCCTTACTGCCCAAGGTCGCCGGGTCTTGCTTTTCTGCCTGCAAACCCACCAGCGTCAGTTTTTGCACACGGGCGAATGACTCCGGCGGAAACGTGGGTTTGGAAAGCACTTTCAGCCACAAATCCAGCGCCGCTTTCTGTTCTTTTTCCAGCGTAATGGTGCGCAGGCTGACGGAGGCGTTATCCATTGAAGAACCCGCACCAAACACCGCACCGATGGCATCGAACTGCTCGGCAAGCTGGTCTTCGTTCAGTTCCGCCGCGCCCTTGTTGAGCATGGCACTGGTGAGCATGGCGAGGCCGGGTTTGTCGCCATCACGGGCGCTGCCAGCGTCAAACATCAGCGACAAATCGAGCATCGGCAATTCCGGGGCATGGACGTAATACACCCGTAAACCGTTGGCGGTCGTCCAGTTTTCGATCTTCGGCGCGGCCTGGGCCAGGGGCGTGAACAGCAATACCAATAAAGCCACCAACAGGGTAAAGGTTTTTTTCAACATATTGTTATCTCACAAATCTCGGCTCGTTTTTCGGCTTGTTGGGGTCGATCGGCTGCGGGTCAAGCTCGGCAATGGTCAGGTGATCCTCAATCAGGTACTTCCTGGCGACTGCCTGAATTTGTTCAGGGGTGATGGCAAGGATGTTGTCGACGTATTCATCCGCCAGCTTGTAACCCAGCCCGACGGTTTCCAGCGAACCCAGCAGGTTGGCCTGATGTTGCTGGGAATCACGCTCGTAAATTTCCCCGGCAATGATGCCAGCCCTGACCCGTTCCAGTTCTTCAGTGGTCACTGGCTCCTTTTTCACCCGTTCGATTTGTTCCAGCAAGGCAGCCTTGATGGTTTCGAGCTTTTCGCCCTTGGTCGGCGTGCCGCTGAGACTGAACAGTTCAGGCATACGCCCGTAACCGCTGTACCACGCGCTGGCTTCCGAGGCGATGGCCTTGCCACGAATCAGTTCGCGTGAAAAACGTGAGCTGCCGCCACCGTCGAGCACACCGGCGAGCATTTCCAGCGCATACGGCTCCCATTTTTCCTTGGCGTTGATCATGCCGGGCACTTTGTAACCCATCAGCAGATAAGGCAGTTCGGCAGGCGCTTTGACATTGATGGTGCGCAAGCCTTTCTGTTCCACCTCGGTTTGGGGTTTGGGCGGGGCAATGTTTTCGGTGGGTTTGAGCGGGCCGTAATACTTTTTCGCCAGCTCATGGATTTTGTCGGGGTCTACATCACCAACAACCACGAGGGTGGCGTTGTTGGGGGCATACCAGCGTTCGTACCAGGCTTTCAGGTCTTCGACCTTCATGGCATCCAGATCGGGCATCCAGCCAATGATCGGGTTCTGGTAAGGGCTGTTCATGAAGGCAATCGCCTCAAACTGTTCCCTGGTCAGCGCCTGTGGCTTGTCTTCGGTGCGCCAGCGGCGTTCCTCCTTGACAACTTCGACCTCTTTCTTGAACTCGGCAGGCGGCAGGGTGAGGTTGCGCATCCGGTCGGATTCCAGTTCCATCGCCACTTCCAGGCGGTCAGCCGCGATGATCTGGTAGTAGGCGGTGTAATCAGAACCGGTGAAAGCGTTATCCTGCGCCCCGTTTTCGGCAATGATGCGGTTGAACTCGCCGGTAGGGTGTTTTTCGGTGCCCTTGAACATCATGTGTTCGAGTACGTGGGAAACGCCGGTAATGCCGCCGTGTTCGTAGCTGGAGCCAACCTTGTACCATAACTGCATGACCGCAATCGGGGCGCGTTTATCCTGCTTGACCAGTATTTTCAGGCCGTTATCGAGTTTGTATTGGTGGACGGGAACTTCCACCTTGACGCGCTCGATGGCTTGGGCAGGTGATCCCAAAATAGCTGCAAACAGGAATGAAGCCGCTAACATGGTTCTGGAATTACGGGCTTTTCCGGTAAAGGGTTGTATTTTTCGCATTTTCTAACACCTGACGATATGGAAACCTGGACGGTGGATTGTACGATGTTTGAGTGTGGAAAGAAAAACAAGCGGGATAGATAAACGGGTTATTTACAATAGCGGAAGCTCACATGAAGACGTGTTACCGGCTGCGGGCAGGCACGCCACCCCAGACGGCATATTTGCGCTATCATGAGGGTTTGAGCACCAGCAGCAGATTCCTTCAGCCATGAAAAAACTCCCCATCGGTATCAGCACCCTGAAAGACATCCTCGATGGCGGCTATGCTTACGTGGATAAAACGCCTCACGTCTTGAAACTGGCGAATAGTGGCAAGTATTTTTTCCTGTCGCGCCCACGCCGCTTTGGCAAATCATTGCTACTGAATACTTTGTCGGAGGTGTTTGCGGGTAATGAGGCGTTGTTTCGGGGGTTGCATATCCACCCGCATTGGGACTGGGCGGTGAAATTCCCGGTGATCCATATCAGCTTTGGCGGCGGCGTGTTACGCAACCGGGCAGAGTTGGATCGCCGCATCCAAACCATCCTCAAGGATAACCAGCGCAACCTGCAAATCCATTGTGACGATACTGAAGACACTTCCTACTGCTTCGCCGACCTGATCCGCAAAGCCAAAGAGCAATACGGGCAAGGCGCGGTGGTGCTGGTTGACGAGTACGATAAGCCCATCCTCGACAATATTACCGACCCGGAAACTGCTGCGGAGATGCGTAATGGTTTACGCAATTTCTATTCCGTAATAAAAAACAGCGATGAGCATATGCGTTTCGCCTTCCTCACCGGGGTCAGCAAGTTTTCCAAGGTATCGGTGTTTAGTGGCCTGAACAACCTGAAAGACATTACCCTCGACCCGGCGTTCAGTTCGGTGTGTGGCTACACCCAGACAGAGCTGGAGCATACGTTCGCAGAACATTTGCAGGGGGTGGATTTGGTTGAGGTGAAGGATTGGTATAACGGTTATCAGTGGCTGGGCGAAGGCGTTTATAACCCGTTTGACATCCTGTTGTTTCTGGATACGGGGAAAATCTTCCGTCCTTACTGGTTTGAAACCGGCACGCCATCTTTTCTGGTGTCGCTGTTGAAATCGGGGCGTCACCACGTGCCGGACCTTGAGAATCTGGAAGTCAGCAGCACCCAGTTAAGCGATTTCGACATTGACCATATTTTGCTGGAAACCCTGTTGTTCCAGACCGGCTACCTGACCATCAAGAGCGAAGTGACCCTGTTTGAGGAAACCGTGTTTCTGCTTAATTACCCCAACCGCGAGGTGCGTAGCACCTTTAACCAGATGGTGCTGGGGCGTTATTTGCTGGAGCGTCCGCCGGAGCGTTTGCCAGTAATGCGGGCGTTGTTGGCGAATGATTTTGAGGCGTTGCAACAACGGTTTACCGCACTGTTTGCCGGGATTGCCAACGACAATTACCGCAAGAACCCGATTGCGGAATACGAGGGCTATTACGCTGCGGTGATGTATGCCTACCTGTGTTCGCTGGGGATTGATGCGATTGCCGAGGATACCAGCAGCCGGGGAAGGATTGATCTGACCTTGCGCTTCAAGCTGCCCGGCGGGCAAAAGCAGGTGTACATCTTTGAGTTCAAGGTGATTGAGGGTGAGCTGGGGGATGGCAGTGCCTTGCGACAATTGCAAGATAAACGCTATGCGGAAAAATATGACGATGGCGAGAACCGTATCTTTTTGGTGGGCATGGAGTTCAGCAAGGCGACCCGCAATATTGTGGGGTTTGACTGGCAGGCGTTTTCTGTGGGTTAACAAAGCCGCTAAAATTGTTTTGGGATTACGGACTTGCGCTGTACATGGTAGTATTCTTCGCATTCTCCACACCTGACGATATAAAAAACCTAGGCGGTCGATGTACAATGTTTGGATTCGGAAAGAAAAACAAGGGAACGGATGACGGGTTATTTGCACGCCTGAAGCGCGGCCTGTCGAAAACCGGCAGCAGCCTGACAGAGGGCATCGACACGCTGATCATCGGCAAGAAAAAAGTCGATGATGAAGTGCTGGAAGAACTCGAAACCCGCCTGCTGGTAGCAGACGTGGGCATTGATGCCACCCGTGACATCATGAGCGACCTCGCCAGCCGGGTGAAACGCGCCGAACTGTATGATACCGACGCCCTGATGCAAGCGCTTTACAACAAGATGCACCGCATCCTGCGCCCTTCCGCCCAGCCACTGGAAATCGATTCTCCCCACAAGCCGTTCGTCATCCTCATGGTGGGCATCAACGGTGCTGGCAAAACCACCACCATCGGCAAGCTGGCGAAAAAATTCCAGCAGCAAGGCAAAACGGTCATGCTGGCGGCGGGCGACACCTTCCGCGCCGCTGCGGTGGAACAGCTCACCATTTGGGGTGAGCGCAACCAGATTCCGGTCATTGCGCAAGGTAGCGGGGCCGATTCCGCCTCGGTCATTTACGATGCCGTGCAAGCTGCCAAAGCCCGCAAGGTCGATGTGCTGCTGGCGGATACCGCTGGTCGCCTGCACACGCAAACCAACCTGATGGATGAGCTGAAAAAGGTCAAACGTGTGATACAAAAGCTGGACGATTCCGCCCCGCATGAAATCATGCTGATCGTTGACGCCAGCATTGGGCAGAATGCCCTGGTTCAGGCCAGACAGTTCAATGAAGCTTTAGGCTTGACCGGCATTACGGTCACCAAGCTGGACGGTACGGCCAAGGGCGGCATCCTGTTTGCCATCGCAGAACAACTCAAGATCCCGGTACGTTTTATCGGCGTGGGTGAAAGCATCGACGACCTCCAGGAATTCGATGCCTATGAATTCACCAGCGCGTTACTGGCTGGGGACAGCTAAACACCATGATTGAATTCAAGCAGGTCAGCAAAAAATACCCTACCGGGCAACTGGCTCTCTACAACGTCAACCTGACGCTGGAAGCGGGTGAAATGGTATTCATCACCGGCCATTCCGGTGCGGGTAAATCTACCTTGCTGAAACTGGTCGCCCTGCTGGAACGCCCCAGCAAAGGCGAAGTCCTGATCGGCGGGCGTTCCCTGAACAAGCTGGGCAGAAGCCAGATCCCCAATTACCGCCGTCGTATCGGTTTCATTTTCCAGGATCCGCACCTGCTGTATGACCGCACTGTATTCGACAACATCGCCCTGCCACTGCGGATTGCGGGCATGAGCCACAATGAAATCCGCCGCCGCGTACAGGCTGCACTCGACAAGGTAGGCCTGACAGGCCGGGAAAAAACCTTTCCACTAATGCTCTCCGCCGGGGAAAAGCAGCGCGTCGGTATTGCCCGCGCCATGGTCAACAAACCAACCATCATCCTGGCCGACGAACCCACCGGCAACCTCGACCCGGAACTGGCGCAGGACATCATGTTCACCTTCACCCAGTTCAATGAACTCGGTGCCACCGTGATGATCGCCAGCCACGACCATGGGCTGGTCGAGCGCATGAAGAAACGTACCATCGTACTGCAAAAGGTGGACTCATAATGGCCACACCCGTCAACAAGAAAGTAGCCCCGCCACGCAACAGGGCTTCCGGCGACAATCCGCTCTCCGCCTGGTTCAACCAGCAATCCAATGCATTCCGTTTCAGTATGGAACGCCTGTGGTTCAACCCCATGTCCACCTGGATTACGTTGACCGCGATTGCGATTGCGCTTTCCCTGCCCACCAGCCTGCATCTGTTGCTGAAAAACCTGCAAACGCTGACGGCTGACAAGCGTGAAGTACCGACCATTACCGTTTTCCTCAAGCAATCCATCTCGGAACAACAAGCCAAGGATCTTGCCGAGCTCATGTCGAACCAGCCGGAAATCGAGCAGTTGCGCGTATTTACCCGCGACGAAGCCATGCAGGAATTCCGCAAGATCACTGGTTTCGGCGAAACGCTGGACACACTGACGGAGAACCCCCTGCCCCATACCCTGATCATCACGCCCAGATTGCGCCTGCTGGGGGATATGGACATCGATATGGACGCCTTTTCCAATAAGCTGAAAAAATACCCGGAAGTGGACGATGTGCAGCTTGATGTGGAATGGATATTACGCCTGCGTGCCATCCTCAGCATTGCCGAACGTATCGTGCTGGTAGTCAGCGTGCTGCTGGGGCTTACCGTGCTATTGGTAGTTGGCAATACCATCCGTCTCGACATCGAAAACCGCAAGGATGAAATTCGCGTCACCCGACTAATTGGCGCAACCAACTCCTATATCCGCCGTCCGTTCCTGTTTGGCGGCATCTGGTTTGGGCTGTTTGGCGGCATCCTGAGCCTTGTAATCGTGCACGCGGCCCTGCTGTTCCTGATCAAGCCGGTAGGCGAACTCGCCAGCCTGTACGGCAGCACCTTCACCCTCAGCGGCGTGGACGTATTGATGACACTGCAAATCCTGCTGGCCAGCAGCCTGCTGGGCGTCATCGGCGCATGGCTCGCTGTTGGCCGCTATTTGTGGCGGGATGAATAGACGAACCAAGATGTAAAATTTTTTAGGCTCATTATGCGTTTCGGGGTCTTAGCCCAGCAGCATTGCTAACAAAGAATGCAGCGCAGCTTGTCCCCGTTTCCTGATGTTGTGCAGGCACTCGAAGAAAGCCAGGTAACACGGCAACTTTTCCTGTGAGATGCCCCG
>JAHJJD010000080.1 GCA_018822845.1 Gammaproteobacteria bacterium
ATGCAGCCAACTTCCCGTGGCATTCGCACGGGCGTTACTTCCTGACACAAATGCAGGCTGCCGGACAGTTACCAAACCTGCCGGAAAATATGGCAAGCCTGCTAACCAGAGTATACCACACCGACCTCTACCGGCAGGCGGCGGCTGCGCTGAATTTCCCCTACCCGACAGGCGACGAAATTCCGCTCATGGGCTGCACGACACCCTGGGTATTACACGAAGCCAGCCAGCCTATCGCCATGGGCAGCAATCATATTGCATTGCACCAATTACGACCCAATTAAGGGCATGAAGCACTATATAAGTGCAGACTAATGAATGAAAGACCGAAAAATCCCCCCTCAATCCCCCCTTTTTCAAAGGGGGGAAGCCTGATCACACTGCGTTCTCTTAATTCCCCCCTTTGAAAAAGGGGGGTTAGGGGGGATTTAAACGGGTTGGCACAACCTTTGCATAGTAATTACCAAGCAGTCAACGGCGACTGCGCATGAAGTGACTCCTCCTCCTACCCATGCACTGACGTATGGGATTTTGGGTAAAGCTGCCCTGGCACTGTTGGTTCCTCCTCCCCAACAGTGACCAGGGCTTTTTTTTGGCTACGAAAAAAGGTTTTAGCAATGAGCAAGATTCACCAAACCGGACGCCGCACCTTCCTGAAGAAGGCAACATTGGCGTTGGCATTAAGCATGGGCATGGGCGCTGGCCTGCTGGGCATGACGACCGCACAGGCCGAAGACATCGGCAAACCGGAAAAGGCTGACCTCAAATTCGGTTTCATCAAGCTGACCGACATGGCTCCGCTGGCGATTGCCTACGAAAAAGGTTTCTTTGAAGACGAAGGGTTGTTCGTCAAGCTGGAAGCGCAAGCCAACTGGAAAGTCCTGCTGGATGGCGTCATTGACGGCCAGCTCGACGGCGCGCACATGCTGGCAGGCCAGCCACTCGCCGCCACCATCGGTTTCGGTACCAAGGCCGACATCGTGACCCCGTTTTCCATGGACCTGAACGGCAACGGCATCACCGTTTCCAACTCAGTCTGGGAAAAAATGAAACCTCACCTCGAAATGAAGGATGGCAAGCCCGTCCACCCGATCAAGGCGGATGCGCTCAAGGCCGTGGTCGAGGACTACAAGAAGGAAGGCAAGCCATTCAACATGGGCATGGTATTCCCGGTTTCCACCCACAACTACGAGCTGCGTTACTGGCTGGCGTCCGGCGGGCTGAACCCCGGTACTTATGCGCCTGCCAAGGATGACATCAAGGGTCAGATCGGTGCGGATGTCATGCTTTCCGTTACCCCGCCACCGCAAATGCCCGCCACCCTGGAAGCAGGCACCATCGATGGCTATTGCGTCGGTGAACCATGGAACCAGCAGGCAGTTGCCAAAGGCATCGGCGTGCCGGTCATTACCGACTACGAAATCTGGAAAAACAACCCGGAAAAAGTGTTCGGCCTGACCAGGGAATTCACCGAGAAGAACCCCAACACCACCGCCCGTTTGGTGAAAGCCCTGATCCGCGCCGCCTACTGGCTGGATGAAAACAACAACGCCAACCGCAAGGAAGCCGTTGAAATCCTCTCCAAACCGGAATATGTCGGTGCTGACAAGGATGTACTGGCCAACTCCATGACCGGCACTTTCGAATACGAAAAGGGTGACAAGCGCGAGGTACCGGACTTCAACGTGTTCTTCCGTTACAACGCCACCTACCCGTACTACTCCGATGCGGTCTGGTACCTGACCCAGATGCGCCGCTGGGGACAGATCGGCGAGCACAAGGATGATGCCTGGTATGAGGAAACCGCGAAGAAAGTTTACCGCCCGGACATCTTCAAAGTCGCTGCTGAAGCGCTGGTTGCCGAAGGCAAGCTGAAGAAGGAAGACTTCCCTGACTTCGCGGCTGAAAGCGGTTACAAGCCAGCCACCAGCGACTTCATCGACGGTGTGACTTACGACGGCAAAAAGCCGAATGAGTACATCGAACAGTTCCAGATCGGGCTGAAGAAAGACGACAAGGTGTAAGAGCTGCGCTCTTCCCCCCATCCCCAACCCTTCCCCCGCAAGGGGTGAAGGGCGTTAAGAGGACATAATCATGAACACCAGACAATTATTCCAGACCTTCGCAGCGCCATTCCTCGGCATCCTGTTGTTTCTGGCTATCTGGCAAGTTGGCGCACCCAAAATCGTGACCTCACTTGGCGCTGTTCCGGGGCCAGTGCAGGTATTCGAGCAGTTTGAAGGGCTGCTGACAGAACATCAGGCCGCCCGCCAGAAAGAGGTGGATTTCTACCAGCGTCAGCAAGAGCGTAATACCGAGACGCTGAAAGAAGACCCGAATGCGGAAGTCAGTATTCGCCCTTATACAGGCAAAGCGACGTTCTTTGACCAGATATTAACCAGTATCGTGACCGTGATGACCGGCTTTGTGCTGGCAGGTTTCATTGCCATCCCGTTGGGCATCGTGGCGGGCCTAAGCCAGACAGTGTATTCCGCCCTTAACCCGCTGATCCAGTTGTTCAAACCGGTGTCGCCGCTGGCGTGGTTGCCGATCGTGACCATGATCGTGAGCGCGGTGTACGTCACCGATAACCCGGCTTTCGACAAATCTTTCATTACATCGGCGTTGACCGTGCTGCTGTGCTGTTTGTGGCCGACCATCATCAATACCACGGTTGGTGTGGCCAATATCAGCAAGGATTTGCAGAATGTCAGCAAGGTGCTGCGCCTGAGTTGGTGGACGCATGTGCGCAAAATCGTGCTGCCTTCCGCCATCCCGATGATTTTCACTGGCCTGCGCCTGTCACTGGGGATTGCGTGGATGGTGCTGATCGCTGCGGAAATGCTGGCGCAGAACCCCGGCCTCGGCAAATTCGTGTGGGATGAATTCCAGAACGGCAGTTCCAATTCGCTCGGGCGCATCATGGTGGCGGTGATCGTCATTGGCCTGATCGGCTTTGCGCTGGATCGAGGCATGTTGTTCCTGCAACGCCATTTTTCCTGGGACAAGAGCCTCGCGCTGCGCTAACCGATACGCATAAAGGAGACAAGACATGACAACCAGTAACCACCCGGATCACCTGCTGATTTCGCAAGTATCCATCGACTTCCCCACTCCCAAGGGGCCATTCCGCGCGCTGGACAAGGTGAACCTGCGCATCGAAAAGGGTGAATTCGTATCCATCATCGGCCATTCCGGTTGTGGCAAATCGACTGTGCTGAACATCGTTGCCGGGCTGTATCAGGCTACCGAGGGCGGCGTCATCCTCGACGGGCGCGAAGTGAATGAGCCGGGGCCGGAACGCGCCGTAGTGTTCCAGAACCATTCCCTGCTGCCGTGGCTGACGGCGTATGAAAACGTCGAACTGGCGGTGAAACAGGTCTTCAAGGGCAAAAAGTCCAGGGCCGAAATGAAGGAATGGATCGAACACAACCTGACACTGGTGCACATGGATCACGCCATGCACAAGCGTCCGGACGAGATTTCCGGCGGCATGAAACAGCGCGTCGGCATCGCCCGCGCCTTGGCCATGGAACCGCAAGTATTGTTGCTGGATGAACCTTTCGGTGCACTCGACGCCCTCACTCGCGCCCACTTGCAGGATTCCATGATGGAAATCCAGTCCACACTGGGCAACACCGTCATCATGATCACGCATGATGTGGACGAAGCCGTGCTGCTTTCCGACCGCATCGTGATGATGACCAATGGCCCGGCAGCGACTGTGGGCGAGATTCTGGACGTGAACCTGCCACGCCCGCGCAACCGGGTGGAAATGGCGGAAATGCCGGAATACATCCGCTGCCGCCATGCGGTGCTGCAATTCCTGTACGAACGGCATGGGCGCAAGGAGGCTTCCACGCCCAAAGCCAAGGTAGCCGCTGCCAGCGCTGATGAAGAAAGTGAGCCTGCCAAAGGGAACGTTGTGACGATGAGTAAGGTGACGGCCAAGGCGGCGTAATGTCTGAACCGGGATTTACCTGATTTGTATGATTAAGCATGATTTTGGCAGTATCCCTTGGTCGGAGCACCCCAAAAAATCATGGTTAATCATATAAATCACACGAATCCCAGTTCAGACATTTGCTATATTCGCGCCATGCCAATCATCCAGACTTTATACGACGATGCAGACGACTTCGGCCCCATCACCGTTACCGACGATGGTGAATGCCGGGTGCTTGCCTTTGCTCCCAATGATGAGCAAAGCCGTTGCCTGAAAGCCGCTCCATACATCCTGCAATTCGAGTACACGCAAGCCATGCTGCTTGTATTGCTGTTTTGTCAGCCGCAGCGGGTGCTGGTGCTGGGGGTGGGGGGCGGCAGTCTGGTAACAGCTTTGCACCATACCGTTCCCGGCCTCAAGATCACGGCGGTGGAATTGCGCCAAAGCGTGATTGACCTGGCCTACCGCTATTTCCAGATGCCGCGTGGCAAACGGGTACAGGTGCTGTGCCAGAATGCCGACAGTTTCCTGTACAGCGACCAACCCCGTAAATCGGATGTGATCTTTGCCGACCTGTATCACGGCACGGGCGTGGATGAGCTGCAATTACGCGCGGATTTCATTGCCCGTTGCGCTGAAATACTCAAGGAAGATGGCTGGCTGGTGCTGAATTGCTGGAATGAGCACCGCGAAGATGTCATCTTGCGCGAAACCTTGCAGCAGCACTTTGCCGACATCCGCACGGTTTTGACCAGCAGCCGCAACTGGGTGATTCTGGCGGGCAGGAAGCCAAGCTGGCATACCAACAGTGAGATGAAGGAAACGGCTTTTCAGCTTTCCGGCGCGTTGGGGTTTCCGCTCACCCGGCATCTGGCGCGGATGCGGGCGCTGGGCGAGTAGTGGCTTATGTGATTCTGTTCCTGTCGGCACTGCTGGCAGCAACCCTTTTTCCTGCCCAGTCGGAAACCGTGCTGGCGGGTCTGATCCTCAACGGGCAGCATGCATTCTGGCTGCTGATCACAGTTGCTACCCTCGGCAATACGCTTGGCTCCGTTATCAACTGGTGGCTGGGGCGCTATCTGGAACACTTCCACGACAAACGCTGGTTTCCGCTCAAGGCGGCAACACTGGAGCGGGCGCAACAGCAGTTCCAGCGTTATGGCTGGTGGTCGTTGTTATTGAGCTGGGTGCCGATTGTGGGCGATCCACTGACAATGGTAGCGGGGTTGATGCGGATGCCGTTGCTGGCGTTTGTGCTGGTGGTGGCTGTGGCGAAAGGGGGGCGGTATCTGGCGCTGGGGTGGTTAGTGCTGTAGCTGACTTTGCATTTACGGGTGGCTGTGCCAGACTTTGGCTTTGAATCCTTTAAACAAATATGCCCACCATGCAAGATACTTACTGGCAAATGTCCCCCAAACGTGCCACCGTGCTGATGCTGGCAAAGCGCCAACTCAGCGAATTCGTCTGCGATGCTGTCAATCTGGAGGGTATCAACATGACCCTGCCGGAAGTCCAGACCCTACTGGATGGCATTACCGTGGGTGGGCACAAACTGTCTGACCAGCAAATCACGGTCAATCAGGGCAATGCATGGCGCTTGTTGTTTGAATGGGTCGAGCGCGGTGAATTCAGTGTATCAGCCGAAAAAGCCTGTGCGCTTCATGCGGTTGCAGGGAAAGAGGAAGCATTGGAGTGGGGATGTTTTCGCTCAGGTGGTGTCATGATTGCGGGAACGGACTACCTGCCGCCCCCCGTCGCCGAACTCCCAGCCCGTTTTGCAGCGATGGTGGCTGACCTTGCACAGATTGACGATATTTACGACCAAGCCATCCATATCTTCCTGACGATGGCGCGTTGCCAGTTTTTCTACGACGTGAACAAACGCATGGGGCGTTTCATGATGAACGGGCATTTGCTCCAGCATGGCTACCCGGCGATCAACCTGCCCGCCAAACGCCAACTGGAATTCAATACCCTGATGCTGGCGTTTTATGATTCGGGGGATGAAACCGCCATGAACGTTTTCCTGCGCTCGTGCATGGATGAGCGGGTGCTGCGCATCATGCGGGAAACCCGCTAAACGCTTACAACGGCAGTGCCAGCAACCGTTCCCGGTTCGCCTCATCCCGCTTGCGCTGCGCCACTTTGCGGTCGTAGCTGGCCTGGTTTTTGACAAAGCGCAGGGTGTAAGGCCGCCCTGTCTTGAGGGTGGTCATGCTGACATCCAGGTTTGCGGCAATAGCAGCCAGTGGCTCACGACGGTCTGCGGCTGCGGTGAAATTCCAGCTTGTTTCCGTCGGGTCAAGCATGAAGCGTTTCAGTGCCTCACAGTCTGCCTGGCTGGTGCGTTGCCAGCCACCACCACCGGGACACTTGAAATCGGCTTCGCGTGTCCAGTCGGTGGGCGCTGCCAGCGGTACGGCGATGCAGGATTCCAGATACGCCAGAGATTGCTGTTGCAGCAAAGCCAGCGTTTCGCTTGGGCAATCAGGTGCATTGGCTGCCAGAATGACGGCAGGAATCAGGCGGTCATCCATCGGGTAGTGTTTGCGCTGTGCCAGCAAGTGCACTACCACCTGTTTGCCTAGCCCCGCATCCGTGTTGCCGATGGCGGCCAGCACATCCACCACCTGTTCAACATTCAGCTTGACGGCCCGGTAGAAATGGTCTGTCTGATCATTTGCCAGACTGTCCAGCAGGGCTTGTGCGGCAGGCAGGAACGGTGCAGTTCCGGCCTGTGCGTAGCGCGGCAATGCCAGCCGTAGCAATTGCCCACAGTCCGCCAGCCGGTTAACCGCCCGTTGCTGGATCAATTCCCCCAGCAGTTGTCGTGCCTGTGTTTCCGGCAGCAAGGATACAGCCGCCAGCAGGGTGGGGTTATCCTCGCGCTGGTATGATTTTCCGGCAACAGCAATGCGGCTTACCGCGCTGGCAATCAGACCGCTATCCGCCAGTTGCAGCAGGTGTTTGAGTAACCGGGTCAGGTAAGGTTGCGTGTCGGGCAAGCCGGGATGCCAGCCGTTGCCCGTTTCCTGCCAGTTGGCAATGGTGGCCTGGGCGAAATGCTGCGCTTCCCGCCATTGTGGCAGGTCGTTGCTGCCACCCGCTGCCTGCCACTCCGTTATCAGGTCGGCGAGATAGTCCAGGTTCATGCTGACACCGCCCACACTCAGGGCATCGGCACGGTAAGCACGCGGCCACATCACCAGCGCTGCCCGGTGGTAGCTGCGTTCAAACGATGCGCCTTCGTTGCCGGTGGCTTCGTGGAAATGCAGGGCATCAGCGGCGAGGCTGTGCAAACGCTCGGGTAGGCACAGTTCCTCATCCTCAAACGGCAGGTTGCCGAGGCTGGCTGCCCCGCGCGGGGTGTGCCAGTGGGAAATGTACTGGTACTGCTCGGTCACTTCGCCGATTTCAAAGTCTCCATCATCCTCGTCGTCTTCCCAGTAACGCTGCTTGCGCCCCCACGGGCCGCTGTATTCCGCCCAGCCGGATTCCTCCACCGACACCAGCGCCAGATACAGGTCGCAATCCGCCTGTTCCGCAGCCGGGATCAGTACGCTGGCGATGGCTGCGTCGCTGTTTTTCAGCGCATCGAACGCCACACCATCAGGGGTGTAGGCATGTTCCAGCAGGTACACCAGCTTGAGCGGAATGTCCTCGCCGGTATGCTCCATCGTCGTCCACTGGCGCAGGCAGGCAGCAGCCCTCGTCTGTTCGTTGTGGTAATCGGGCGGGCGCGGCAACTCCCCCTTGCCGCTGCGGATCAGGTTGTAGGTCAGCACGATCCGGCAACCGCTGGTGACGGGCAGCACTTCATGCACGCAATCGGCGTAAAAGGCGGCGAAGGTGATTTCCGACGGGTCATCCGCTTGCAGGTTCAAGGTGACGCTGTGCCCGGCATGTTCGATACGCAACTCCCCGCCACTGTACACCGCAGGCAAGGCAACGATCAGGGTAGCGAACATGCCTTCCGCCTTTTCGGTGTCGCGGTGGTTCACAAAGAAACTGCCTTCGTCATACACCAGCATTTTGTACAGGTCGGCATGAACCTCGCCCTTCACACCCAGCCCGTCCACCACTTGTGCTACGATGCCATCCAGCATGGGTTGCCAGTATTTGCCGCTGATGTGGATTTTTTCAGGTGCAATCTGCCAGGTTTTGCGCACGGTGGTATCCACCAGCGTTTCCTCGCCCTTGCCATAAGGAGCCTGTTCGGCAGCTTGTACCAACTGGCTGATTTGCTGTGACAACAGCGGCAGGGCGATGCAGCCGACGCCATCAACCTCGATACGCGGCATGGCAAGGTCAGTCTTGCCAGTGGCGTAGAACGCGCCGGGGCGTTGCACACGACTGAGGATGGAAACCAGTTGGGCGTTGATGTCGGTCATGGGTATGGGGCTCTTGGTGGCATTGAGTGACAAGGATTGTAGGCGTGGCGGCGATTTTTTACCATGCCAGCAGGTTATGCACTTGGTGATACGAATTCGCCATCTTTTGCATCCATGCTCCATTCTAGTGCATTACTCCCCACCCACTCCCTAGATTAGCGCACCCTTATGGAGACTTTTCCTCCTCCTCCCCTGACAAGGGGAGGCCGGGAGGGGATTCTTCCTTCTGGCACAACCCTTGCATGGCATTTCCCACACGCTGCTACCCGGTCAACGGCGACCACCCGCAGCACTCCACGCACCGTAGCGTGACGACACAACCATACGGGTAACGAAGCCCTGAACCTCTACACCTTTTCCGGTGTAACGGTTCAGGGCTTTTTTGTTTTCAGGAGAAGCGAAAATGCTGAAAGAAAATCTGGTACTGATCGGCAACGGCATGGCGGGTGTGCGTACCCTCGAAGAGCTGCTCAAGCTCGCCCCCGACCAGTACAACATCACGGTGTTCGGTGAGGAACCCTACGGCAACTACAACCGCATCATGCTCTCGCCAGTGCTCGCCAGTGAAAAGACTATCGAGCAGATCATGCTCAACGATGAACAGTGGTACGTCGACAACGGCATCACCCTGCACAAGGGCAAAAAGGTTGAGCAAATCAACCGCGCCCGCCGCGAAGTGATCGCCACCGACGGCACGGTAGCGAAATACGACCGCCTGATCATCGCCACCGGTTCGCTGCCGTTCATGCTGCCATTACCGGGCGCAGACAAACAGGGGGTCATCGGTTTCCGCGACATTAAAGACGTGGATGCGATGCTGGATGCTGCCCGCCGGTATAAAAAAGCAGTAGTGATCGGCGGCGGCTTGCTTGGCCTCGAAGCCGCCAATGGCCTGATCAAGCAGGGCATGGAGGTCAGCGTCGTGCACCTGCTCGACACCCTGATGGAACGCCAGCTCGACAAGCCCGCCGCCCTGATGCTGCAAAAATCGCTGGAAGAACGCGGCATGAGATTCCTGATGGAACACAGCACCGCTGAAATCCTCGGGGGTGAGCGCGTCACCGGCCTGCGTTTCAAAAACGGCAGCGAAGTCAAAGCCGATCTGGTGGTGATGGCCGTTGGCATCAAACCCAATATCGAACTGGGCAAATCCGCTGGCTTGCACTGTGAACGCGGCATCGTGGTCAGCGACACCATGCAGACCATCACCGACCCGAAAATCTACGCCATCGGCGAATGCGTGCAACATCGCGGCATCGCCTACGGGCTGGTTGCGCCACTGTTTGAGCAGGCCAAGGTCGCCGCCAACCATCTGGCCAAACACGGCATCGCCCGCTACCAGGGCACGGTGACTTCCACCAAGCTGAAAGTGACCGGGATTGAGCTGTTTTCCGCAGGCGACTTCATCGGCAATGACACAACCGAAGACATCGTATTCAAGGACGCCGCTTCCGGCACCTACAAGAAAATCGTGCTGCAAGACAACCAGATCAAGGGTGCTGTGCTGTACGGCGACACCGTGGATGGAAGCTGGTATTTCCAGCTCATGAAAGACGGCACCGACATTTCCGCCTTCCGCGACACCCTGCTGTTCGGGCAGGCGCATCTGGGCGACTCTGGCCACAACCCGGAAACCCGCGTTGCCTCGCTGCCAGACGACGCCGAAATCTGCGGCTGCAACGGCGTTTGCAAGGGCGACATCGTAAAGGCCATCACCGAAAAAAAGCTGTTCACGCTGGATGATGTACGCGCGCACACCAAGGCTTCCGCCTCTTGCGGCTCCTGCACCGGGCTGGTGGAATCGCTGCTGGCGCACACGGTCGGTGGCGACTATTCCAAGACGCCCACCAGCAAGCCACTGTGCAAATGCACCGACTACACCCACGATCAGGTGCGTGGCGGCATCCTCCAGCACGGCCTGAAAACCATGCAGGCAGTACGCGACCATTTCGAGTGGACTACGCCGGATGGTTGCCCAAGCTGCCGTAACTCGCTCAACTACTACCTGCTGTGCGCCTGGCCTACCGAGTACGTGGACGATGCCCAGTCCCGCTACATCAACGAACGCGCTCACGGCAATATCCAGAAAGATGGCACGTATTCGGTGGTTCCGCGCATGTTTGGCGGGATGTGTACCTCAGACCAGCTTCGCGCCATTGCCGACGTTGCCGACAAGTTTCAGGTTCCCACCATGAAAGTCACCGGCGGGCAGCGCATCGACATGTTCGGCATCAAAAAAGAGCAGCTTCCGGCGATGTGGAAAGACCTGAGCGCCGCTGGTTTCGTTTCCGGTCATGCCTACGGTAAGGCGATGCGCACGGTGAAAACCTGTGTAGGCAGCGAATGGTGCCGGTTCGGCACGCAGGATTCCACTGGCCTCGGCGTCAAGCTGGAAGAACTCACCTGGGGTTCATGGATGCCGCACAAGTTCAAGCTGGCTGTGTCCGGCTGCCCGCGCAACTGTGCGGAAGCCACCATCAAGGACTTCGGCGTGGTGTGCGTTGATTCCGGTTACGAACTGCACATCGGCGGTAACGGCGGCATCAAGGTGCGCGTCACCGATCTGCTGAGCAAGGTCGAAACCGAAGAGCAAGTGCTGGAATATTGCGGCGCATTCTGCCAGCTCTACCGCGAAGACGCCCACTATCTGGAACGCACCGCCCCATGGGTCGAGCGCGTCGGCCTCGACAAGATCAAGCAGGCGCTGGAAGACACAGCCAACCGCAAGGTACTGCACGAACGCTTCCTGATTTCGCAGCAACCCGCCCAGATCGACCCGTGGAAACAACGGGCAGAGGGCGCAGAAGCCAATGAATTTACCCCGATCCTGATCGAAGCATAACGAGGAACCGACAATGAGCAAATGGATAGAAGTGGTTGAACTGAACAAAATCCCGGTTCTCGGTTCGCGCCTGATCAAAACCCGTGAGATGGACATTGCCGTGTTTCGCGGCTCAGACGATCAGGTGTACGCCATCCGCGACGCCTGCCCGCACAAGAATGGCCCCTTGTCGCAAGGCATCATGCACGGCACCTCCGTCACCTGCCCGCTGCACAACTGGAAGATTGACCTCACCAGCGGTCAGGCGTTGGGGCCGGATGAAGGTTGTACCAATGTGTTTGCGGTGAAGGTGGAAGCAGGCAAGGTGTATCTGAATCTGGATTAAGCCCATGAAAACAACCAAAACCACCTGCCCCTATTGCGGCGTCGGCTGCGGCGTACTGGTGCAGCAGGACGACAACGGTGTATTCAGCGTCAAACCCGACCCGGAACATCCCGCCAATCAGGGCAGCTTGTGTTCCAAAGGGACGGCACTGGTGGAAACGCTAGCCCACCCCGACCGCCTGCTCTACCCCGAAATCAACGGGCAGCGGGTAAGCTGGGATGAGGCTACCCAAACAGTCGCCAACCGT
The DNA here is from genome assembly GCA_018822845.1 of Gammaproteobacteria bacterium. Taxonomy (GTDB): domain Bacteria; phylum Pseudomonadota; class Gammaproteobacteria; order Thiotrichales; family Thiotrichaceae; genus Thiothrix. Next base: position 11,752 of record JAHJJD010000080.1, read on the forward strand.
TTCCGTACCATTATCGAGGAACACGGGGCGGATGCTGTCGCCTTTTACGTCTCCGGCCAGTTGCTGACCGAAGACTATTACGTTGCCAACAAGCTGATGAAAGGCTGTATCGGCTCGGCCAACATCGATACCAATTCGCGCCTGTGCATGTCTTCGGCAGTGGCTGCGCACAAGCGGGCATTCGGCGAAGATCTGGTTCCGTGCAGTTACACAGACCTTGATCAAGCCGAGCTGATCGTGTTGGTCGGCAGCAATGCAGCCTGGTGCCACCCGGTGCTGTTCCAGCGCATGGTACGGGCAAAAAAGGCCAACCCGGCACTGAAAGTCGTCACCATCGACCCGCGCCGTACCCAGACCACCGACCTTGCCGACCTGCATCTGGGGCTTGCTCCCGGCACGGATGCGGTACTGTTCAATGGTCTGTTGGCGTGGCTGGCAGATAACGGGCACAGCGCAACGGAATTTGTCACGCAATCCACCAATGGCATCGACGCTGCGCTGGAAATGGCCCATGACAGTGCACCAGGCGTGAATTCCGTTGCAGAACAGTGCAAGCTTGAGGCTGAGACAGTGGACAGCTTCTACCAATTGTTCGCCTCAACGGAGAAGGTCGTTACAGTATTTTCCCAAGGCATCAACCAGTCTTCCAGCGGCGTGGACAAGGGCAATGCCCTGATCAACTGCCACCTGCTGACCGGGCGCATCGGCAAGCCGGGCATGGGGCCGTTTTCCTTCACTGGCCAGCCCAACGCAATGGGCGGGCGCGAAGTCGGTGGGCTGGCCAACCAGCTTGCCGCGCATCTGGACATCGACAATCCGCAGCACCGCGACCTTGTGCAAGGTTTCTGGCAAACATCTTGCATTGCAGATAAAGCCGGGCTGAAAGCAGTGGAACTGTTTGAAGCCATCCACAGCGGCAAGGTAAAAGCGCTGTGGATCATGGCAACCAACCCCGCAGTCAGTCTGCCCGATTCCCGTCGGGTACGTGAGGCACTAGAGAAGTGTGAGTGTGTAGTAGTGTCAGACTGTGTGCGCCATACCGATACCGTCGATATGGCGCACATCCGTCTGCCTGCGCTGACGTGGGGGGAGCGTGATGGCACCGTCACCAATAGCGACCGCACCATTTCCCGCCAGCGTCCGTTCCTGCCTGCACCGGGTGAAGCAAAGCAGGATTGGGAAATCATCTGCGAAGTGGCACGGGCAATGGGCTTCGGCACACATTTCCCCTACCGCTCAGCGCATGAAATCTTCCGCGAACATGCGGCGCTATCCGCCTTTGAAAATGACGGGAAACGCTGTTTTGACATCGGCCCATGGCAACACCTTTCCGCCACAGAATACGATGCCTTGCAACCAACCCAATGGCCTCTGCACGCTGACGGACAGGGAACCGCACGTTTGTTTGCCGACGGAAAGTTTTTCACCCCATCCGGCAAGGCGCAATTCATCGCCGTTACACCACGCCCACCCCAGTCAACCCGCACGCCGGAACACCCTTTTGTACTGAATACCGGGCGGGTACGCGACCACTGGCATACGCTGACGCGCACTGGCATTTCCCCTCGGCTATCGGCGCATAGTGCGGAACCGACTGTGGAAATCCACCCCTGTGATGCCCGCGACCAAGGTTTGCAGGAAGGCGGCATTGCCCACATCCACAATGCCTTGGGCGCAGTATTGGCAAGGGTCAAAACCAGCCGTAACCAGCAACGCGGCAGCGTGTTCGTGCCGATGCACTGGAGCGGGCAATTCAGCGCTGCGGCAAGCGTCGGCAGGCTGATTCCGGCAGTAACCGACCCCATTTCCGGGCAGCCGGAAGCGAAACATGCAACAGTCGCGGTGGAGCCGTTTACAGCACAATGGCATGGATTCCTGATTTCACGACGGAAACTCTCCCCCGCCAGCGCATACTACACCATCATCAAAGTCGAGCACGCCTGGCGCTACGAACTCGCTGGCAACGAAACCAGCACAAGCTGGCCAGCATTCGCCCGCCAACTGCTGTGCCAGGAAGACTGCGCTAGCAACTGGACGGAGTATTACGACCCCGCCCGCCAGACCTACCGTGCCGCCCGTTTCATTGGCGGACAACTGGAAAGCTGCCTGTTCATCAGCGCCTCTGCCGGACTGTTGCCACAACGTGAATGGCTGGTCAGCCTGTTTGCGCAGGATTCCTTGCAACCGGCTGAGCGCGCCAGTCTACTGGCAGGCAAACCGCTGCGGGCGGGGGAAGACAGGGGGCGCACGGTTTGCGCCTGTTTCAACGTAGGGGAAAAGACCATCCGCACGGCAATCGCGGCACAGGGTCTGAAGAGCGTGGAAGACATTGGCCGTTGCCTGAATGCAGGCACAAACTGCGGCTCGTGTGTGCCAGAGTTGAAAGCATTGCTTCAGTAGCAAAACAGCAGTTGCGGAACTGCATCGGCATCGGCCCAAACAATGGCGTTCTGGGAATATTTGCGGCTCAGTTGCACTGCGTCCGCCTGCGCCAAACCCAGTGCCAGCACACTTTCCTCGCCCGGCCACTGGCTGTCGGGATCGACTCCGGCGGCAGGAATCACCATACAGCCAGCCTGTTGCAAATCTTCCAGCAAACGCTGCTGGGCGCGTCGGTTTTCAGCTTGCAGGTGGGGTTTGCTGTGGGGGTTCCATGCAGTGATGAAAGCAGCACCTGTTAGCCCCGTCTTTTGCAGCAGCGCTAACAGTTCGGCAGATGACTGACCGATGTGCAGGGTAAAAGCGCTCGCCGCATGCTTTACCTCATAATGGGTTGCGAGATAGGCATCCAGCAATGCGGGCGTTACCATTCAGGCGGCCTTCTTATCCTTCTTTTTGGCTTTCTTGGCTACTTTTTGGGCTTTTTTCTTTAGCTTTTTCTCGGCCTTGCGGGCAGCCTTTTTGGCTTCTTTTTCCTGCTTTTTAGCTTTCTTTTTGGCTTTTTTAGCAATCTTTTTCAGCTTTTTGATGGCTTTTGGGGAAAGGTCAGGCATTGGAACCAGAGCGGACTCTTCCACCCCGGCAGCGTCATCCTCAAGGGACGGCTCGTCCATTTCAATTGCTTCCACCGCTTCCGCACTGGTAGCGTCATCCTCAAGGACTGGCTCGTCCGCTTCGATTACTTCCACCGTTTCAGGGGCCTCTTCAGTTTCCTCGGGAACCGTAGCCAGAACAGGTTCATCTGCCACAACAGGGGGGTCTTCTACTGCCGCTTCAGGGGCCGGGTCTTGTTCGGCGTTCATGATCTCTTTTGCGCTGGCAATGATCAGAGGAGCAGTGCTTGCCCCAATCCCTGGTACTGCCGCCAGCTCTTCCTCCGACATTTCTGCCAGTTGCTCAATGGTGGTAATGCCTTGAGCCGACAGCCGCTCGACGGTTGCAGGGCCTACATACTTAACAGATGCCACATCTTGTGCCATATCAGGTTCTCCTTTCTGTTTTTTGTTGCAAATTCATTACGTTTTAACGAAATGGTAACATTGGAGTCGCCAGATTTGATGACAAATTTGTATATTTTTTAATCTATTTAATAATTCTGTAACAATGTTTTCCATAAACCACCGCCTGAAACCTCTTCACCGGTCAACAGGTAGTGCAAAACGTTTTCATTCTGGGTCGCCCATTCCATTTCCCGATGGACAGGGTAGGCAGCACACATCAGCAGGCGGTCGCTGACTTCGAGTATTTGCTGCCCATCCGGCAACAGGTTAGTTTCACCATCGCGCTTGAGCAGGAGCGGGATTACCGGCAACTGTTCATCCCGCTCGCGTGGGTCACGCATCAGGTCAAACAGGCTGACCGCGTGTTTAAGGCAAGACTTATACAGTGCAGGCGTGCGCCCCCTGGTTATCCTGATTTCCCACAGATAAGGTACCTCGTCGGTCGAAACGCCCAGAATGCGGCTGATCAGGCCGTTTGCCCAGGCATTGTCCTGAGTACGCGCTGTGGTCAGAAAATCACTGATCAACGGCGTGCGCAGCAAAGCAAAAATCTTGTGCGCAATCACGTCGCCGCGTTTCATGATCAGTTGGAAACCGGCCTTCTCGAAAATAATGCCATTTTCCTGCCGGTTTTGGCGTGCCACCATGAAGATATCCGGGTTCAGTTCACGCACCGTCATCAGTATGGAAAGGTTATTGGCATCATCACTGGAACCCGCAATAACACCCGCCGCCTTTTCCACACCGGCTTGCCGCAGGGTGGAAGCATCCGTCCCCGACCCCTTGATCGTGCCAGGCGGTGCATTCTGGGCGGCTGGGTCAGGTTCGATGATATGCATGTCGATTCCGGCATGTTCCAGATAGTGCTGCAACGCCTTGCCAAAACGGCCATACCCACACAGCACCCAGTGCCCGTATTCCGGAAACAGCGGTTCGTGCAGGGGTTCATGCGGGATGCCCGTCATCCAGGTGTAAAGGGTGTACATGCCGGGGGAATGCAGCGCCATGGCCAGCCGACCGGCAAATGTTTCAAACGGGTTGATGACTTCGTTCTTGCCGAAGGAAAGGATGTTGGCAGCCGCTTCGGGAGACTCCGCACGCGCCAGCACCCGCAAATCCGGGTTCAGCAAATGGGCGGTAAGGGCAACCATCAGGTTGGTCTTATCCACATCCGTCAAGGCGATAACCCCCTTGCAGTAGGGGCTGGTAATACCGGCCATCTGCAAAACTGCCGGAACGCCCGCATCCCCCACCAATCCCAGCGGACGGCGCAGGTAATCACTCAACTCCAGCTCATTGATGCGGTTTTCATCGCAATCAACCACCACCGACTTGACGCCCACGTCAGCCAGCGCCTTTACCAGGATTGAGCCGGTATCCCCGTACCCGCACACCAGATAAAACGGGGTACGTAAACTCCGCACCGAACGCCCGAAAGCATATTCCGCCCGCAAACGTTTAAATGCAGGATCCTGCAATACCGCCAGCAACGCACCAATGCTGTACAGCCAGCCAATGACTGTCAGGTATATGACCACCAGCGTCCACATGCGCTGCGCGTCGGTAAACGTATACGGAATTTCCCCGAAACCGATGGTGGAAGCCGTGTAACTGACGAAATAGAAGGCGTGGAAAAACGACGTATGCCACACATTCCCGTCGTTGTCCTGCCCAGGAATCAGGACAAAACCGAGAATGGAAACAGCATAGATCAGGATCAGGCTAATGATCGGGGTACGCAGCCGCCGCAGCAGGATGTAGAAGATGTCAGGCATCTGCGCCGTCCCCCGCCTAACGGCGCACGGTCATGGTTTCCGCCACCAGCAGAATGACCGAAATGATATTGGCCAGCAAAGCCCCCCCGGAAAAAGACACAATAGCCACCGCTGCTTCCGTATTTATACCTGACGCCCCTGCATGTTCCGCATAGCCCCAGATCACCGCTGCCACGATCAACTGCAAATCAGCCACCAGACTGGTCGCCAGAAAAATGGCTCCCAGATGCGTCCGGTCGCCGAATTTCAACACTGTCGCAATCAGGCTGACCACCAGCGCGGCAAACAGCTCATAGACATTGTGGTGGGTAATATCGTCAATTTCTCCGATGAAAAAGCCGAAGTTGAGCGTCAGCGCCAAAACGATAAAGAAACCAAATATGACTTTTTCTGAATTCATGGAGTGCGATCCTCAGTAAAACTTGCCGCGCATCAAAACCAAAGGAACCACAAGCATAGCCAACATCAACGGGATAATCAGCCAGTTGCCCATCTTCACATACGGCGTTGCGCCACTCATAGGCACGGCATAACCGGAAATGGCGACAGCCTTATACTGCGGGCCAGTGGTCATCACCTTGCCTTTTTCATTGATGATAGCGCTGACACCGTTATTGGTGGCCCGCAACAGGAAACGCCCGGTTTCCAGCGCCCGCATCCGCGCCAGTTCGGCATGTTGGGCAGGCTCAATGGAACCGGTAAACCAGCCATCATTGCTGACATTCACCAGCATGGTGGCCTCTGGCAAACCGGCAATCATTTCCTCACCATAGGCGTCTTCGTAACAGACCGACATGCGCATCGGCTGGCCCGCCACCATCAGGGTGTTGGTTCCTGTCCACTGCGTTATATTGTCATACGGCAGCCTGACAATGTTTTCCAGAAAACGCAGGTATTTGAGGAACGGAATGTATTCGCTGAATGGCACACGATGCTGCTTGCCATATACACCCTCAGCCGTTTGCAGGGATTTTTCCACATCATAACCATCGCCCAGTGCCATGATCGCGTTGAACACCTGATTCTGCTCACGATTGAAATAGAAACCGCCTACCAGCAGGTCTGCCCTGGCCTCCCGCGACCATTCCTGTAATGGCAGCAATACATCATCTTTGGAAAAATGGTAGAAATCAGGCAGCGCCGTTTCCGGCCAGATCACCAGATGGGAACGTTCCACATCCGGGAATCGGTCGGCATCCATCAAATCCAGATATGCCTGGATATTGGCGACACGGTATTCCGGAACCCATTTTTTATCCTGCCCGACATTGCCTTGCAGCATGCTGACATAGAGCGGCTCGCCCGCTGGTTGCGTCCAGTTGATTTGCGCCAGCCCCAAACCGCCCAGGGTAGTCACGACCGCCAGCACACCTGCGATGATGCGTTCCCGCATGGAACCCACTACCAGCAGCACCAGCACGCCCGCGCCTAAGGCCACCAGCCAGCTAACACCCAGCACGCCGGTAATGGGTGCATAAGCCGCCAGCCAGGTGTCAATTTGCGTGTTGCCCAGCAGTAACCATGGAAACCCCGTCAGGAACCAGCCCCGCAACCATTCCGTCAGCGTCCACACGGCAGGAAACACCAGCAACAGTTTCATACTGACCGGCAAGTGATCAAAGCGGGATACCAGCCAGCCGAACACCAGCAGGAACAGCGCCATCACCAGCACGAACAGCAGCACCATGAAGGCTGCGATCAGGCTGTTTGCGCCCCCGAAGAAATGGATGCTGACATAAATCCAGTGCGCGCCCCCGGCAAACAGGCCAACCCCGAAAACCCACGCAAGCTTCAAACGTTGCTTTACCGGCATGGATTTGAGGTTCAGCCAGAAAAGCACTGCCAGAGCCAACCATGCCAAGGGGCGCAACTCAAATGGCGCAAAGGCAAGCGCCATGGATGCACCTGCCAGCAAGGCCAGCAGGTAATCGAATTTGCTCAGGGAATCACGAAAAGACAGCATGAACCTACATCCGGCTGGGTAAAATGCCGCAGATTATAGCGCAGCTGTTTGCTCCGAGATATGACAATCAGAATACGGCAAAACTTCCAGTAACAGGATGCGGCGGTTATCGCTACGCAGTACCCGGAACAGCCAGCCATCCAGTACCACTTCTTCACCCTGACGCGGAATCTTGCCCATTTCGTTGATCACGATGCCCGCAATGGTATCGAATTCATCATCAGGAAAACGGGCACCAACCACCTCATTGAATTCTTCGACAGGCGTTATGGCCTGCACGATGTAGCGGTTGTCATCCTGCGGAGAGATATTCGTACTGACATCTTCCTCATCATCGTGTTCATCCACGATGTCGCCGACAATCTGCTCCAGCACATCCTCAAAGGTCACGATGCCTGATATGCGCGAATACTCATCAATCACCACCGCCATGTGGTTACGGGTATTGCGGAATTCTGCCAGCAGCTTGTTGAGACGCTGGCTTTCAGGAATGATCAATGCCGGGCGGATAATGTCATCAATGTCGAAAGCATCTTCACGCCCGATATATTTGAGCAGGTCTTTGGCAAGTAAAACACCGATCAGATCATCATGGCTCTCATCGATTACCGGGTAGCGTGAGTGCTCGGTTTCGGCGATCCGTTGCAGAATTTCGCTAAACTCATCTTCGTGGTAAATGAAATTGATCTGGGAACGTGGAATCATGATGTCACGCACCTGAAGTGCGCCAAATTCCAGTACGCCTTGCAGCATGCCGACCGTTTCACCGGGTAACAGGTTTCTTTCATTTGCCCGTTGCAGGTCGTCCATCAGGTCTTCCCGGCTTTGGGAAGTGAGGTCGAATTTTTCTATTAGCCATTGTTTCCATCGCGGTCGAGGTCGCGAGTCACCTGCGTCAGTATTCATTATTCCTCTGAAGGTAATTGATAAGGATCGGGAAAACCGAGTTTCCCCAGAATGCCGGTTTCGAGACTTTCCATCCCGGCAGCTTCGTCATCGCTTATATGATCATAGCCCTGCAAATGCAACAAGCCATGTATCAGCAAATGTGCCCAGTGTTGCCCCGTGGTTTTTCCCTGTTCCATTGCTTCGCGTTCCATGACGGGCAGGCAGATAACCAGATCACCGAGGTAATTGGCCTCATCGTCTTCCAGCGGCATGGGCGGCGGGTCATAAGGGAAAGACAGGACATTGGTCGGGTAATCTTTCCCCCGGTAATCGCGATTGAGAGTGCGGCTTTCCTCCTCACCCACGATGCGCACGACGACGCCTGCCTCACCCTCACCCTGCCAAGCTGCCTGCGCCCAGTGCAACAGCTCTGATTCAGCAGGGATGGTGGTGTATTCTTCAGGATTCTGTATGTCGAGCAGCAGCGTCATGACTGTCGTATGCCTCCACGATTTTCTGCACCAGCTTGTGTCGCACCACATCCCGCCCGGTGAAATAGTTGAAACTGATACCTTTTACCCCATCCAGGATTTCCACCGCCTGCTTCAGGCCGGAACGCTGGTGGCGAGGCAGGTCAATCTGGGTAACGTCACCAGTAATGACAGCGGAAGAGCCGAAGCCCAGCCGGGTCAGGAACATTTTCATCTGTTCAGTGGTGGTATTCTGCGCTTCGTCCAGCAGGATGAAAGCGTCGTTCAGGGTGCGGCCACGCATGTAAGCCAGCGGCGCAACCTCGATGACATTGCGCTCAATCAGCTTATTGACCTTTTCGATACCCAGCATTTCAAACAAGGCGTCATACATCGGGCGCAGATACGGGTCGATTTTCTGTGACAGGTCACCGGGCAGGAAGCCAAGACGCTCCCCCGCCTCCACCGCCGGGCGCACCAGCACCAGACGGCGCACTTCGTCACGTTCCAGCGCTTCCACCGCACAGGCAACTGCCAGCCAGGTCTTGCCGGTTCCGGCAGGGCCTACGCCAAATGTTACATCGTGGGTGCGGATATTCTGTATGTACTGGCTCTGCATCATCCCCTTGGGCTTGATAAAGCCGCGCCGGGTGCGAATACGTACATCATCGTGGGTATTGGCCTGTACCTTGTCCAGGTTGGCTTCCTGCAAAAACAGGTGGATGCTTTCCGGATCAAGCACACTGTCAACAGTCTCGCGGTAAAGGCCCTGCAACAGGTTGATGCCTAACTGCGCTGATACAGGGTTACCCGTAATCTGGAACAGATTGCCCCGGTTACTGATTTCCACCCCCAGACGTTTCTCCAGTTGACGCAAATGTTGATCAAACTGGCCACACAGGTTCATGAGGCGGGCGGTATCGGCAGGTTCAAGTTCGAACTGGACGGTGTGCCTGTCACTATCGGTCGCAGCAGTATTCAAGGTACTCAATGAGTGGGGGTAATTTTGTAAGTTTAAGTAAATGAAAGTATATCGATACGCTCAGGCAGGTTCAACAGTCCCGACAAATGGTAAAGAATTCAGCTTTTCCTTATGGTAAGCTTTTCACCCGATGAAGAAAAAAATAATAGACATCCTGTTCATCTGAAAAAGACAGGAGGGGGATCCGCAGCATGCAGGTTGTATTGACCTTTTTCACTGAAGCGACTGGCTGGCATAAGCCTTTACCCGATCTGGATTCACCCAGGACTTTGGTACTTGTATTTGGCCAAGCGGAAAGTCGCCATTATCAGGCTGCTCTTGATGAGCTGATAACCAAATATCCGACTTCGCTTATGGCAGGATGCTCCACCGTTGCCGGTATTTTTGATGACTACCTGATGGAAGATGCCCTGGTAGTCGGCATCATTCATTTCCATACCACCCGATTGACGCTGGTCTCCCGTGAAATTCATGCTTCAGCCGAATCCTGGCAGGCAGGCAAAAACATTGCCGAGAACCTTTACGCACCTGACCTGAAAGGCGTACTCATACTGTCTGACGGATTAAACACCAATGGGACGGAACTGGCACGCGGCCTTGCATCCGCCCTCCCCGCCAATGTCATGGTGGCGGGAGGACTGGCCAGTGACCCGATGGAATTCAAGCATACCTGGATCTTGCACAAAGGCGCACCAGCCACCCATATGGTCTGTGGTGTCGGCTTTTATGGCGAACAGATATATTTTGCTACCCAGGCCAAAGATGGCTGGCGTCCCTTCGGCCCTGAGCGCACGATCACCAAATCTGCTGGCAATATCCTGTACGAAATTGACCAGCAGCCTGCACTTGAACTGTACAAGGAGTATCTTGGCGACCATGCTGCCGGGCTGCCAGCAACCGCCCTGCACTTTCCGCTCGCGATTTGGGGTGAAAGCAAGGAACACTATCTGGTGCGCACCATTCTCGGCATTGATGAAAGTGCCAACTCGCTGATATTCGCAGGCGACATTCCCAAGGACAGCAAAACCCAGTTGATGTATGGCAGTTTCGACAATCTGGTGGAAGGCGCAGAAATAGCCTCCCGCATCCTGACGGACAAGCTGCCCGAAGCCAGCCAGCCAGTTCTGGCCCTTGCCATCAGTTGCGCAGGCCGCAAACTGGTCATGCAAGAAGATACCGATCAGGAACTTGAGGCAACCCTCGAAAATCTGCCGCCGGACAGCAGGCAAATCGGCTTTTACTCCTTTGGTGAACTGGCCCCCTCCTTCCCTGGAGAAGGTTGCAGTTTACACAATGAAACCATGACCATAACGGTGATTTATGAAGGAAGTTAACCCTTTGCACCGCCGCCTTGAAAAGCAGCTCAAACGAACTGGCCTCATCCGCAGCGGCCTGCCTGACGACCTTGGCAAATGGCAGGACTTCCTGCATCTGGTTGACCGTTCTTACACCGGCACCAGTGACGCCCAATACCTGCTGGAACGTTCGCTGGAAGTGTCTTCGCAGGAAATGCGCAAGCTCTACGAAGACCTGAAAGCCGAAACCGAACAGCGTATCGACGCCCTGCACAAGTCCGAACAGAAAACCCGCTTCATGGCCAACATGAGTCATGAATTGCGCACACCGATTCATGGCATCCTCGGCTCGCTTGAAATCGTCAAGGGCACCGACCTGGATGGGCGGCAGAAACTGTTTGTCGACACCGCTTACGCCTCCTGCGAAGTGATGCTCGACATCATCAACAACATCCTCGACTTCTCCAAGCTGAAAGCAGGCGGTATTGAGCTCGAAATCATTGAATTCTCCCCGCGCGAACTGGTGGAAAGCATCAGCGGCATCATGTCCACCATGGCACAGGAAAAAAACCTCGAAGTCCAGTGTTACATTCCCGAAGAAATCCCCGCACGGGTCAAGGGCGACCCTGCCCGCCTGCGGCAAATGCTGATGAACCTGATTGGCAACGCCGTCAAGTTCACTGAACGGGGTGAAGTTTACACCGGACTGGATCTGCGCGAAGTCAAGGGGGAGAACGCCTTGTTACGCTTCGAAGTGCGCGACACGGGCATCGGCATTCCCCAGGCCATGCAAAAAAGCATATTTGAATCTTTCGTACAAGTGGATGCCTCCATCAACCGCCGCTACGGCGGAACCGGTCTGGGTCTGACCATCGTGCGTGAATTCGCTGAAATGATGGGCGGCAAAGTCGGTCTGGCCAGCACGCCGGGGCAAGGCAGCACCTTCTGGTTTGAAATCCCCGTTCCCATTGTCGAAAACAGCCATCTCGACAACCCCCACCAGCATCTGGAAGGCTATCGGGTCATGGTGGTGGACGATAACGAAACCAATCGCCGGATTCTGGAAAACTACCTGCACGCATGGAAAGCCGAAGCCGTTATCGTCAGCAACGGGCACGATGCCCTGCACAAACTGGAAGAATCCCTGCATAGCGGCAAGCCATTCGACATACTGCTGCTGGACTGGTTCATGCCGCAAATGGACGGCATTGCCCTGGCAAAGGCCATCCGCTCTGACGAACGCCATAACCAGACACCGATTGTCATGCTGACTTCCTACGGCATTTCACAGGAAAAACAGCAACAGGCAGGCGTACAGGCAGCCGTTACCAAACCGGTACGTTCCGTTACACTGCGTGATGTGCTGGCCGACACCTTGCGCAGGCATGGCTCTCCCAAACATAACCAGCAAAATCAAAATCAGGCTGCCCCCGTAATCGCAAAGCCAGCACCCAAAGAGCTCCCCCCAGCCCTGTTACTGGCGGAAGACAACCCGGTCAACTCCCTGATTGCCATTACCATGCTGGAAAAAATCAACATTCAGGTTGATCACGTCACCACTGGCAAACTCGCCCTCAAAGCCATCCGTACCCGCCCCTACAAGCTGGTGCTGATGGACATCAACATGCCGGAAATGGATGGCTACACCGCCACCCGTTACATCCGCAAATGGGAAAAGGAAGGTATCCTCAAAGGCCGCACGCCCGTCATTGCCATGACGGCCAACGCCCTCAAAGGCGACAAGGAAAAATGCATGAGCGTGGGCATGGATGATTACCTGCCCAAACCGGTCAAGCAGGATGAATTACTGGCCATGGTAGAGCACTGGCTGGAAGAAACTACAATGGCGGCTTCCTAGAGCAGGATATTTTAGAAGAATACATCCTGCGTGAAATTGTTGTACCAGCTATAAGCGTACTGCACGTCGATCAGGCGTTCCTCGTCAGCCGCAGCCAACGGGGACATGCCACCGGAATCAGGCACGGCCTCAATCGACTTGCCATCTGACGACAGCCGATAAATACCGACGATGGAAATCGCGTAATCATCCCCCACCAGACTATAGCAACCATTGGAGAAGGAAGTCCTGCCGGGTTCACGCCCGTTCAGCAAGGCAGCTACCGCCAGCGCGCACGCCTTCGCCTCGGAATTGGCCGCAAAGCCCGACTTCGGCAATGGGTTAGCCGTACAGGCATCGCCAATCACATGAATATTTGGGTGCAGGGTCGATTCAAAACTGGATAACGCCACCGGGCACCAGCCACTGGCGTCCGTCAGGCCAGCGCTGAAAGCCAGTACGCCCGCTTTCTGGGCAGGCACGATATTCAGCACATCTGCTGCCACACTTTCACCACCCGCCGTCGTCACTGTTTTACTGGCGGCATCCAGCCTGACCACGGCATTTTCACCGCCGGAAACCCAGTCCAGCATCGCGTCATTGCTGCCATAACCGTACAGCTTCATCCAGCCTTCCATAAACAGCGGCTGCTTGGCAAAACTGCTTTTGGGATCAAGGATCAACACCTTGCTGTTCGGCTTGTGCTGTTTGAAATAGCTGGCAACCTGACTGGCGCGTTCATACGGCGCGGGCGGGCAGCGGTAAGGGTTTGGCGGTGCTACCAGCACATAGGTACCGCCATTGGGCATGGCTTCCAGCTGGGAACGCAGGAGGGTGGTTTGCTCACCCGCTTTCCACGCATGAGGAATATCCTGGGTAACTTCCGCGCTGTAACCTTCAATGGTTTCGTAGCGGTAATCAATGCCGGGGGAAACGATGCAGCGGTCGTAACTGAAATCACCTGCGGAAGTCTTTACCACACGTGCATCGGCGTCAATTGCAGTCACTTCCGCCTGCACCACGTTGACGCCACGTTTCTGCAAGCCTGCGTAGCCGAAACGCAATGAATCCAGCGTGCGCCCGCCACCCAGCACTTCGTTGCTCATGTAACAGGTGTAGTAATACGGGTTACGCTCAATCAGGGTAACGTTGATGCCCGGGTCGGCCAGCTTCAGGTATTTGGCGGCGGTTGCTCCCCCGGTGCCACCACCGATGATGACCACATTGGCGCTCGCCCCCCAGCTGCGGGCCGGAATGCCGGACATCAGCAACAGCCCCCCGGCACCAAGGGTTTTCAGAAAATGTCTGCGGTTCAGTTGTGTCATGACACGAGCTTCCTACACCGTGATGCCGCTGGAAACGGCGGGGTTGAACAGGGCCATCGGTTCGGCCTTGAGATCGTAACGTTGTGCCAGCGCGTGGCTGTCGATACCCAGCAGCTTGCGCAATTCGGACTGCACATGGCGCGGTTGTAGCTGTACGCCGGTTTCACTCAGTTGCAGGGTATCCGGGTTGATCGCGCGCTTTTCGTGCACGGGGCCGCTGATACCGGCGATACGGTTAGCCCACGGCGCGTTTTTCATCATCACGATGTCGCTGCCCAGCGACCAGTGATCCTTACCATTACCGGCGTTGTATTCCGGCGTGCGGCCTACGTCCGATGTGACGTGTACGATCAGGCGGTCGGCAATACCCATGCTTTCCGCTTTCGTCCACAGGTAATCCAGCAGGCGGGTGGTGTTCACCAATGCATTGGCATGGTTCGCATCATGGTTGCCGTGGGTGTCGAAACCACCCGTGCCAAAACTGCTGGTAGCCGTCATCCCGGCGGCGGCCAGCGTCAGGAACATATGCAGTTCGCGGATTCCCCCACGGCTCTGGCCAGCCAAATCCTTGCTATCGAGGGTGGCGGGCAAAACACTTCCCAGCGTATTCACGTCGCCGGAACCGGCATGGGCGCGTTGCAGTTCGGCCAGTTTGGCCTGCCAGCGGGGCGTATTGTTTTGCTGCCCCATTTGCGCCTGCAAACGCTCTTCCTGAAAACGTTTGAGAATGCCCATGTGCGAATCAGCGTAATAACTGCGGGTGCTGTCGTAGAAATTGGGGTTGGACAGCGTGCGCAGCAGGGTTTCATCCGGTAACAAGGTAAATGGCATGAGGCCAACCGATTCATCAAAGCCACCATTGCGCACGAACGGCATGGGCACATTTGGTGCAGCGACTGCGGCATACAACTCGTTCAGCGACGGAAAACCTTCCACCAGGTTGCCGGTATTGCGGTTACGCGCAGCGGCATCATGACCATTGGTCTGGATGTCGATGCCATTGATGACCAGCATGTACGAGTAGTACTTGTTGAAGAATGCCGCATTCTCCGCCATCGGGGCATACAGCAGGTTACCGGCTTCCCCTGCTGTCCGGGTATTTGCCCAGCGGTTGATCAGCGGGTTATTACGCGGGTCGGAAAACGAACTGTGATCCCAGCCGCCCCCGGTATGCAGGGTCAGCAATACCTTGCCGGTATGCATGCTGCTGGCAGCCTGCGCCCTGCCGCTTGCCCACGGAAGTGAAGCCGCAAGCCCGACTGCGCCTATCGTTTTCAGAAAGTTGCGTCTGTTCATGTCTGACTGTCCTCACTCACCTTATTCATACAGGAAGCGCGCATCGGTCAACAGGTACATCATGACGATGCTCCATGCCCGCTTGGTACGTTGCGGA
This sequence comes from Gammaproteobacteria bacterium, assembly GCA_018822845.1. Taxonomy (GTDB): domain Bacteria; phylum Pseudomonadota; class Gammaproteobacteria; order Thiotrichales; family Thiotrichaceae; genus Thiothrix. The sequence continues at coordinate 27,120 of JAHJJD010000080.1, forward strand.
TCTTCCCGGTCGCTATAGAGGCGGCAGGCCGTGCTGCCTTCACCGCTGGCATCCGCCTGTACTTCGCTGAACAGACGGTAGGTACGGTCAATTTCCTCGCTATCCAGCGCCAATTCTTCGTTCAGCAGGTGTTTGTGCAGGAACTGGATGTTGGCGCGGATGCGTTTTTCACCCGTGGTCATGTAATCGCTGCCTGCCGCAACCACCCGCAGGTAGGCGTCATCCACGAAGGCGTCATTGTTCGGATGAGACCCCAGATTGCGCCCCTGCATGTTGAAACGAATGACACGGGTATTGGCAGGCAGGGTAATAGCGGAAGACAGCACCTGCCATTCGCCACGCACATTGCTGAGCGCAGGCGCTGCGCTGATTTCATTGCCGCTGGCGTCACGGAAACTCAGGTAAACGCTGGCTTCGTCATTATTGGTCGACCAGGCGCGCAGGGCCGCGCCGTAAATGGCGCGCGCCTGCCCACTGTCGACCTGCCCCGCCCAACTGGTGACATCCACATCCTGATACAAGGTCGCCAGATTGCTCTGGTTTTTACAGATGCCGCCCGGATTGAATATGGCGGAGCCTGCATGGATGGAAGGCCCGCCGTCACAGCCTGGAGCACCGGAGAGGATACGGGCAGTACCCTGCTCCAGCGTCCAGCCGGTCATGCCCTCTTCCGCGCCCGGATTCAGCAGCATGTTGGCCTCACCCGCACCGATTTCTTCCAGCGTTGGCGTATCGCCTGCTTCCACGAAGCCGAGTAGCCTGCGCTCACCCGCCGCAAGTTTGAAATCGCTGTAGACGGCATTACAACTGAGTTCGATCGCCATGCGCTCCGGAATCTTGCTCATCAGCGTATTCATTTCGGTGTTTGGCGTCTTTTGCAGGCTGCCACCATCGAAACCACCGTAGAACAGACCCATGCGGTCGCTCCAGGCACGATCCGGCGTAAACGGACGCCATTCCGTACCCAGCAGGGATGTAAGCTTACCGTTGATTTCTTCCGGCGTCAGCAGACGGGCGATGCCCATATCCGGTACGGCCAGCTTGCCCGCCTCGTCCAGATAGGCTGCATCGGCGCGGAACAGCGGGCTGGCGATCATCCCCACCAGCAAGTCCTTGACGTTCCACGCACCACGTCCGTGATCCTGCTGGAACTGGCTGGCAAGCGTGCTCAGCAGCGCATCCTGTTCGTTGAAGGCAGCCATTTTCTCTGCATAACCCTCAGCTGCCGGATCGACCGGCGCGGCCAACGGTTCACGCTTGAACAGGGTGCGATACCAGAAATAAACCCCACCCTTGGCAAATCGCTGGTCTTCCGTCAGGTGCTTGGCCAGCCATTGCAGACTGTCTTGTAGCCCCTGATCCACCGCCACATTCTGCGCAGGCGTTTTCAGGGTCATGAATACGCTATCAATGTAGGCATCCAGATAAGGATCAGCCCACCTATAGGTAGAACGTGCGCCACGCATGTTGAAGCGCAAGGTGTACGTGCCTTGCGGCACTGCCTGCTCCGCTGTCTTGTTGCCCCAGGTCCAGCCAATGGTATCGAGCAGGATCGGGCTTTCACCCAAAGCAGCGCCATCCGCCGCCAGGAAGCTGACCCAGACAGATGGAATGTCGCCGTTGCCTTTGGTTCTCAGGTACGCACCGAAGTTGACCGATGCCTTGCCCTGATCCACAACCTCGCTATGGCTGGAAATATCAATATCCTGATACAACCAGCTTTCATCGACTTTCTGGTCACACAAACCCATCATGAACAGGGAGCTACCGGCTTTCGGATCGTACGTTACCCGGTTACAGGATGCCTTGTTGGTCGCCACTGCTGCACCGGTTTTGACATTCCAGCCAGCCAGACCAGACTCGGCAGATGGATTTTCCAGCAAATTAGCGGTTGTCGCCCAGGTTTCCTCGCCATAATTACCGAAGCCACCCGGCATCAGCTTGCCGTTGAAGCCCGGCATCAGCATGTCACGGTACCAGGTGTCGCCCTTGTGGAACCATGGCTGCTCCAGATGATTCAGCGGATAACCGGAAGACTTGTAGGAACGCGCCAGGGAATCCTTGTCCCCACTGGTTCCGTTGAAGTTCTGGAAGTAGCGCGCCTCATTGCCCCAGTTTTTGAAGGCACCAGCGACCGGATCCATAACCGTATGGCAAACCATACAGTTCGGGTTCTCCATGGTCGGCACGCGGAAGCTGCCATTGCCGCTGTCATTCAGCGGGCGTTGGGCCAGTGCTTCAATATCCAGCCCCATGAACTGCTTGTAGACATTGGCTGAACGGTGGCGATTACGGTTGGTATCCGTGGTGGGGAAACGTGACAGCCAGGCGTTGGTGGTCAACACCCCGGCATGCGGGAATGGCTTGTCCGGCATACGCGCAGACAATTGCGGAATGCGTGCCGGGCGCAGCTCATTCACATCATCCGGATTGCTGAAGTTCTCCAGCGTCTGTGCGCCCAATGCCTTCGCCAACGGTGGGTTCAGCACGGTGTAATCTGCCGTCAGAATATCAGTCCACGGACGATCCTTGCCCACGATGTATTCCATCAGGAAGACCGGTTCCTTGCGGATGGTGTCATTGACGATATTCTTTTCCGCAACTGTCAGACCTGCCTGTGCCGGGAAGTCTTCTTCACGGATGCCGTTGTTGCTGTTACCCCGTGCTGCGCCGTTACTGAGGAACACCTCGTGCCCGGCACGGTAGACAAACTGGTTCAAGGCTCCATCCGCATCCAGCATGGCGCGCAAGGTTGTACGGAAATCCTCTTCCGAATTCACTGCGGCGATTTCAGCCTCGGTCGGTACGCGGTTCAACAGCAGGATGGCAGCCTTGCGCAGGGTAGATTTGTAATCCAGCAGTTGCATGCCTTCCGGCGCAACGTCTTCGCTGCTCAGGTTGGCCTGCGCTTCGTCACTCACGAGCGAACGGTTCCCGGCAGCATCAACCGCCACAACCGTATAACGATACCCTCCTGCGGCCAGTCCGGTATCCGTAAAGCTGTTGTAGGTAGTTTGCCCGATGAGTACCCCATCACGGTAGATTTCGTAGTAGCTAACGCCCCAGTCATCGGAAGAATCCATCCAGGTCAGGGTAACGCCAGTCGGCGTATAGGCGGCCACTTCCACAAAATCCGGCTGCTCAGGTAGTGCCGTATCCTGTTGTGCACTGGCGTAGAACTCGGTCAGGGCAGTCAGGGAGCCTTCACCTTCTGCCGCCAGCATTGCGCTCAGCTGGTTTGCCATGCCGGTTGGGGCCTGGCTGCGCTGGCTGGCGAAATCATCAAGCGTTGCCAACAGATAGGGCTTCCATTGACCCGCCAGACGCACACCAGTCAGACTGTCGCTACGCCCGCTGGCAGTATGGCAGGATGCGCAATATTGCTGGTGCAGGGTCTGGCCACGTTCAACCAGGGCGGCATCAGTCGTCTGCTCATTAACCACGAACGGCTGCTCCGCGAAGAACTTTGCCAGACGGTCGATTTCTTCCGCATTGTAACCAGTCGCAATGCGTCCCATCACAGTGGATGCGCGCTTGCCGGTCTGGTAATCACGCATCAGGGTAGACAGGTAATGGCTGCCCATACCAGCGATGCTCGGGGTAGCCGGGCCGCTGCTGACGCCGTTGCTTCCATGACAACTGGCGCAGTTGGCGACCATGGATTCAGTCAGCACTGCCGGGCCAGTTCCCTCGTTGGCGGAGGCGTCGCAGCTTTGCGGATCGGCCAGTTGATCCAGCAATCCGGAGAACAGATTCAAGCCTTCCGAACCTGTCGGCAGAACAGCGCCACCACCGTGGGCAACCTGCCCACTGGCTTTCGCCACAATGGCGTCCTTGCCCAGCGCCTGCACCAGGCCATCCAGCACATTCAGGTTGCGCTCACTGGCGTCCGCGCCATTGGTGAGAATGAAACGGCTGTTTTGCCCCATGCCACCCGCGATATGGCAGCTGGCACAGTTGCTGACCCGGCTTTCCACATGCTGTTTGTAATACAGTTGGGTCGTTTCACAAATCGTGGAAAGGCTGGCTTCAACCATGCTAGCGGGCAGGGAAGCATTGCCTGCCGAATCCAGCGCCTTGACCGTGTAGGTATAGGTATTGCCAGCCTGCACATCGGTATCGGTATAGGCCGCGCGGTTACTCAGTGCCAGCAGCCGCCCGTCACGCAGGATACGGTACTGGGCAACCCCCACATTATCAGCGGATGCATCCCAGCTCAGCACCACCTGCATCCGCGCTGTATCGGCACTTGCCGTCAGATTGGCAGGTGCATCCGGAGCCGTTGTATCACCGCTGGTGAGTGAAACCGGCTCACTTGGTGCAGACACATTCCCGGCAACGTCGACCGCAACAACCTGATAGGAGTAGGCAGTATCCTGCTGCACGCTGTTGTCGGTAAAACTGCTGGCAGCACTCTGCCCGACTTGCAGCCCGTCACGCAGGATGCGGTATGCAGTAATGCCCACATTGTCGCTGGCAGGCTGCCAACTCAGGCTAACCTGCCCCTTGGCCGCAACCACCTGGATATTCTGCGGAACAGATGGCGCAGTACCATCCTGGGTATAAGCAGTCAACGGCACAGATGGCACGGAAGCATTGCCCGCAGCATCCAGTGCAATCACGCTGTAATGGTGGCGGCTGTAACTGCCAAGCCCGCCATCAACAAAGCTTGCCGCAGTGCTTTCACCAGCCAGCAAACCGTCACGCCAGATCTGGTATTTAACCACACCGACATTATCACTGGCGGGCTGCCAACCCAGACTGATGGAATCTGTACCGACACTGGTCACAGCCACAGCTAGCGGCATGCCCGGTGCTTCAGTATCCGCCACCGTAACGCCGAGTTTGGCTGGCAGGGATTCGCGCCCGTTTGGCCACAAGGCTGTTACGCCATATTCATATGTATGGGTAACAAGCACCGTATTGTCGGTGTAGGCCGCGCCCGTCACCTCGCCCAGCAGTGTTCCGTCACGATAAACCCGGTAAGCGCTGGCCAGGGACTGCGCATCCCACGTCAGGTTAACGGCTGTCTGGCTGATGCTGGCTGCCTTCAGATTGGCTGGCGTCTGTGGCTGCGCCAGTTGGTCTGCCTTCCAGCTCATTTCGGCAACAGCACCGCCACCGGCTTCGTAGTACTCGGCCTTGATGGCATGGGTTCCACCAGTGAGGAAAATACGCCTGGTGTAATTGGTCGGCCCTTGCGGCTTCCAGGAATCGATCAGATTGGCTCCATCCACCCATAGGCGGAAACCATCATCGGTGCGTACACTGAAGGTATATTCACCCTCGGCCAAGTCGAAATTGCCAACCCAGCGGGTTGAGAAATTGTCACCCGGTACATTCGGGTTCGGCGAATTGTAGCCCCAGTCGAACTGGATGGCGTCATCCAGACGGGTATCCAGAGGCGCACCCTGCAAGCCGGTTCCATTGTAGAAAGCGGTACAGAACTGACCATTTGGAATACTGCTATCGCAATCCGGAGCTTTTTCCCACGAAACCTTGGCCAGCGCATTACCCCAGCTTTCACGGTACTCCACCTTGACCAGGTGCTTGCCTGCCGTGATACGGCGTAGTGTGCGCAGTTTGCCGTACCATGGCCATTGCGGGTTCCAGCCATCCAGCACGAGTTCGCCATCTACCCAAATGCGGGCACCATCATCAAGCTCGGTAACGAAACGGTACAGGCCGTCTTCAAAGCTGATATTGCCCAGCCAGCGCACCGAATAACTGCTATTCCAGACCATTGGATCAGGCTGGGTATCCGCCCAGTCATAGGCAATTTCAGGCGCTGTTTTCAGCACCTGCCGTGGGATACCACCCAGGTTGGTATTATCGAAATACATCATGCAGAAAGCATCATCAGGCGCGGCAGCAGCGCAGCCCTCAACCTGCTCCCAGCCCAGTTGCAGGGCAGCCGCGCCATAGCGTTCACGGTATTCCACCTTGACCACATGCTGGCCTGCCTCAATGAAGGGTACGGCCTGCGCCTTGCCTGGCCAGCGCCAGTCAGAATTCCACTGATCAATCACCTGCTGGCCATCGACCCAGACGCGCACGCCATCATCCATTGCACCGCTGAAACGGTAATAAGCGGATTCAGGGAAGTTGAAGCGCCCTTCCCAACGCGCCGAGAACATTTCGCTGTTCAATCCGTGCATTGGACGGTCAGTACCCCAATCGAAATTCAGCGCATCCGTCAGCTGGGTACGTTTCGCCGCACCCGCCAGCGCATCGCCAGCGAAGAAAGAGCCGCAGAACGCATTGTCGGGCACGCCTTCACATTCATGCCGCTGCTCCCAGAAAAATTTGGCACGCGCCCAGCCGCCGAACTCGCGCATTTCCACCTTGATACGATGCCTGCCTGCGCTCAACGGCATATCCTGGAAATGCTCCTGGGCGTCGTTACTGTCCCACAAATCCAGCACTACCTGCCCATCCACCCAGACACGCATACGGTCATCGGCCTTGGCGACGAAACGGTAATCACCTGCCGCAAAATCAAAGTCGCCAACCCAGCGCGCCGAGAAATTGTCGGCGCTGACCCCGGCAACCGGAGCCTTGTCCTGCCACTCGAAATTGATGGCCGGATCGTTCTGGATCCTGGCCGGATCGCCGGTCAAACTGTTATTATTGAAATATTCCGCACAATACTCGCCCGTTGGGATGGAGGCACAGCCGATATTCTTCACCCAGTCCAGCTTGGCAACCGCGCCGCCACTGCGTTCATAGTAATCCATACGCACACGGTGCTTGCCTTCCGTAACGGGAATGGTTTGCTGGTAAGTCGTCGCCCCCTGATCTTTCCACGCATCAATCAGTAACTGGTCATCCAGCCACACGCGCACGCCATCATCCGCTGTCGCGCGGAAGGTGTGCCGCCCTTCGGAAAAATCGAAATCCCCTACCCAACTGACCGCGAAGTTATCTTTCAGATAACCCGGCAAGGCTGCCGCGCTGCCCCAGTCGAAATTGATGGCATCATCCACGCGGGTATCCACTGGTGCTGCCGTCAGATCCTTGCCATCATGGAACGTGGCGCAGAATTTACCTTCAGGCACGCCGCCGCAGTCCGGTGCTTTCTCCCAGAAAACCCTGGCGGTGGCTGTGCCGTATGATTCCCGGTACTCCACCTTGATGTCATGCAGACCAGCAGTCATTTGCTTCAGCTTGCGGTGCTTGCCGTAATATGGCGAAACGGGCGTCCAGGCATCAAACAGCAATTCACCATCCACCCAAATGCGTGCGCCATCATCCATTTCAGTGGCGAAACGGTACAAACTATCCTCAAAACGAACCTTGCCAACCCAGCGGGCAGAGAAATGGTCGCCCAGCACCATGGGATCAGGTGTATTGCCTTCCCACGCATAGTTGATGAAAGGCGAAGTCTTCAACGCCTGACGTGGATTTCCGGACAAGTCCTCGTTATTGAACAGTGTCAGGCAGAAAGCATCTTCCGGCGCTTCAGCACCACATCCTTCCACCTGCCGCCAGCCCAGCCTGACGTAGGCCGCGCCATAACGCTCACGGTATTCCACCTTGACGACATGCTTGCCAGCTTCAATGTAGGGAACTGCCTGCGCCTTGCCCGGCCAGCGCCAGTCGGAACTCCATTGGTCTACTACCAGTTCGTCATCAACCCAGACACGCACACCGTCATCCATTTCCCCAAGGAAACGGTAGTAAGCGGATTCAGGAAAATCGAAGTTACCAACCCAGCGCGCCGAGAACATATCACTTTTGACGCCATGCATGGGGCGCTCGGTTCCCCAGTCGAAATCAATGGCGGTCGCGGATTGGGTACGTTTCACCTCGCCTTCAAGCTCTGTTCCATCGAAGAAGGAACCACAGAAAGCATTGTCAGGAACACCTTCACAGTCCTGTCGCTGTTCCCAGAATACAATGGCACGCGCATTGCCACCGAACTCCCGCATTTCCACCTTGATACGGTGCTTGCCCGCAGGCAGGTTCATGTCATGGAAGTTTTCCCGGTAATCATTAACATCCCACAGGTCGATGATCAGCTCATCATCGACCCAGACGCGCATCCGGTCATCCACACTGGCGACGAAACGGTAATTACCCACCAGATCGAAATCACCCTGCCAGCGAACCGAGAAATTATCGGCATTCACACCTTCCACTGGCGCGCCATCTTTCCAATCGAAGTTAATGGCCGGATCATTCTGAATTTTGGCAGGATTATCCAGCAGCTCTTTGTTATTGAAGTATTCCGCGCAAAACGCATTCTCAGGAATGGCTTCGCAACTGATGTTCTTGCTCCAGTCCAGTTGCGCCACCGCGCCACCGCCACGCTCGTAATATTCCATCTTGACGCGGTGCAGCCCCGCCGGAATCAGCACGCTTTTACGGTAAGTCGTGGGAGCCTGATCTTTCCAGGCATCAACCAGCAACTCATCATCCAGCCAGACCCGCACGCCATCATCCGCCGTGGTGACGAAAGTATAAGCGCCCTCCTCGAAACTAAAATCCCCCACCCAACGGGCGGAGAAATTATCAGCGGGCGACTCATCCAGCGGCTTACCGTTACCCCAGTTGAAGTTGATTTTGTCGGTATGCTGGATGGCGGCGAAATCACCCGCCAGCGTCTTGTTGGCAAAGAACTGGCCACAGAATTCACCTGTCGGCACCACCGAACAATCATCCGGTTCGCTGGAAGGCAGTTCGTTGGTCAGGCGTTGCGCCCCCAACTCAACTGCCGCCTCGCCTCCCAGGTCGGTATATTCCAGACGCAACGCATGCACGCCAGACAGCGGCGCATCGCCCATCAGGATACGGGAAGCAGTGACCTCCGTAGCGGTGCCATCCAGCAATAACTCTCCGTCCACCCACAGCTTCACCGCGTCATCCGCTTTTACCGCGAACTGATAGACTCCTGCCGGAAAATCGTAGCTGACGTTGTATTGGGCAGTGAAATGATCCTTCCCAACGCCTGCATCCGGGCCACCGGATTTCCAGTTTTTGGTAAACAGTATTGACGCCACACCTGCCGAATCCAGGACAGGAGCAGTCTTTTCCAAGATCAGGCTAGCCTGGACTGAAGCAGCATCACCCGCATAATAAGCCACGCATTCCTGCCCGGTCGCCACTGGCAAAGCGCATCCCATGACACTGGTATCAGCACTTTCCGTCAACCAGAAACCTTGAGTGGAAACAGGACCATCCAGCGTCTCCATCCGTGCCGCCGGTACGGTTACCCGCACATCGCCAACCTTGAACATGGCCGGTTGCTGCTGACGAGGCACACTATCAATAGCCGTGTAATCATCCAGTTGCGGGGTAAAACGCCATACCTTACCGGTTTCCCCATTTGCCGCAGACAACACAAATGGCTGTTGCCAATCCACCAGGTTGTCTGCTGCCGGTATAGCCGCTGCCACCCCCAGATGCTGGTCAACCGACTGTAAAGTCTTGTCCAGCAAGGATTCTTCTGCCGCTGGCGCATTCTGATTCCGGTAAATAAACTGACGCGCGCCACTCAGGGTCGCATGAATCACCATTTCCTGATACAGATCGCTGCCTGTCAGCAAAGCCGACATGCCTGCGCTTGCATCAGGCTGATTCTTGCCTTCCAGCAGCGGAAACAACGGTTCGCCGGAAGCCAGCGCCATGCTACGCAAACGGTTGGTTTCATAGCGGAAAGCATTGAAGGCAGTGGGCGCATAAGGTTTGCCATCAATCTGCAAACCATCAACCGGCAAGGTACCTGAAAGGCCGAGACCTTGCGCATTACCTGCGAGTGCTCCTGTTGTATTGCCGAAATCGCTGTCGGGAATACTGAAATCTGTTGTCTGCTGGTAGAAATCACGCGCGCTCACTTGCGCCTGCGGGAAGCTGAGCGCCAGCGGTTGATAAAATGCCTGTTGCAGGTAGCCAGCCATGCGCTGTTTCATCACCGCATTCCACTGCTGCTGGCGTTGTGAAGCCAGCTCATCACCTGCATACATGGAAAGCAGGTCGGCGAAACCCAGTTGGGTTTGCAGGTCGGCAAAGCGGGAATCGGCTTCAATCCCTGCCAGATATTCAGTCAGTGAACCGGAAGCTTCCGCCAGTGTTTTCAATTCGTCCGCACTCAGGGAAAGCCCCTGGTAGTCCAGCATGACGAAATCCACCTCACCGCCAGCCTGACGGTAAAGCGTAAAAAAGTCGTTTACCCGCTGACGCACGATGCTTGCACCCTGCTCCAGCCAGATACCCCGATCCGGCAGCAGGGAACCATCTGCGGTCATAACCTGTGCGGTATTATCATCGGTATCTGTAACGGTTACGCTTGAACCGGCAATAGCCATGAAATCAAGGTCAACGTTAAGCATTACCCGTTTGCCTTGCGGCATCAGTGAGGTGGCGCTCAGTGCCGCCTGCACAGCAGTATTTACACCTGCTGCATCATTCAGCTCTTGCAGATGGACAACGTGTAACGGGGTAACTTTATCGAGGGTAGCGAAAGGGGAACGTACTGAGAAAGCGTGGCTACCGAGAGAGTTTATCTCTGTTGGAGAAGCGTTAGCACTGGTCAGGAATAGCGCACATGAAAACAGGCCGTTAAAAACAAGACGACGAAAGCCGCCATTCGCACATAACACGCGAACGCCTTTGCCACACATACCCATGATTCCCTCGCAATAGCTTGAGTATTTTTTACACCATTAGTAGTTTATATGCTAAAGGCAATAAAATCTATGAAGCTATCGTAAAACTGACGGCAGTTCATCGGAAAACGGTTGGTGTCACACAGTGGTTTCAGGCTGCATTCTGGATCACTCGCGGTTCAGGCTCCAGCTCCACGCCAAACCTGCCCTGCACGGATGCAATAACACCTTGCGCGAAACGCCAGACATCCGCACCAGTCGCCTCACCGTGGTTAACCAGCACCAGCGCATGCTTGTCATACGTTCCGGCATCCCCGTCCCGCTTGCCTTTCCAGCCGCACTGATCAATCAACCAGCCAGCAGAAGTCTTTACCCCGCCATCCTGCTGCCAGCCAGGAATGGCCGGAAACCGTTCCTTGAGCGCCGCCCACTGTTGCGGTGAAATCACCGGATTCTTGAAAAAACTGCCTGCATTGCCGATCTGCGCAGGGTTGGGTAACTTGCTTTGGCGGATACTGATAATGGCGTCGCTGATGATGCGGGCGCTCAGTTCCTTGCCATCCAGTTGCTCGCGCACACCGGCATAATCCGTTTTCCACTGCGGGTTGCGTGGCAAGCGAAACACAACGGTCACAATCAGCCAGCGCCCCGCTTCAACCGACTTGAAATAGCTGTCACGATAACCGAAACGGCATTCTTCCAGACTGAACTCGCGAATCTCTCCCGTGCGCCAGTCTACCGCCTGCAATTCGTAGAAACAGTCTTTCAACTCCACACCATAAGCACCGATATTCTGCATGGGAGCAGCCCCGACCGTGCCCGGAATCAGCGACAGGTTTTCCAGACCGGCACACCCCTGATCAATCGTCCAGCGCACGAATTCGTGCCAGTTTTCACCCGCCGCAGCCCTGACGTAGACGTAATCATTGTCCTGCCCCAGCATTTCCCGATCCTGCAAACGCACATGCACCACCAGCCCCGGAAAATTATCGACAAACAACATGTTGCTGCCGCCACCCAGAAACATGACAGCCAGATCAGGGTGTTCCTGCGCCCACTGCATGACGCTGCGCAAGCCTCCCAGTTTGTGCAGGGAGCAGAAATAGCGGGCGGAAGCATCCAGCCCAAAGGTATTCAGCCCTTTCAGGCTGTAGTTTTCACGGATTTGCATAAGCTTAACGGGCCGGGTACAAACGATGGTTCAAGGTAATGACCGATAGCAACAACAAGGCTGCGACCAGATTGTGCGCTGTCGCCACAGGCAATGGCAAGGCCAGCACGACATTCAGGATACCCAGCGTTACCTGCACCAACAGCAGCAACAGCACAGTTACAGGTGCGCCCCCCAGCAGCTGCACACGCTTTCTTAACAGCCAGACAGTGAGCATTCCCACATACAGGAAAACGATCAGCGCACCCAAACGGTGTGTCATGTGAATGGCAGTACGCGCAGGATTTTCCAGAATGCCAAACTCATAATTGACGCCTTCCAGCCATTCAAACGCAAAGCCGCTGGCGAAATCGGCAGCAGGCCATAAGGAACCGTGACAATCAGGAAAACTGGTTCCACACGCAATCGCCGCGTAATGTGTGCTAGTCCACCCACCCAGAAAAATCTGTGCAACCAATAGCAACAAGGCAACCAGCGCCAGTGCCCGCACCCTTGGCAAAGCATCCAGGTACAGGGTATTGGGGCGGGAAGCATGCTGATTGAGCCACAGCAGCCACAATAACGACAAGGTGGTAAAACCGCCCAACAGGTGGGCAGTCACAATCATCGGACTTAGCAGCAAAGTCACCGTCCACATACCCAGCGCAGCCTGAAAAATCACGGTACATAACAACAAGAGTGGCAGCAGGACGCCCCGCCCGAGTTGGCGTCTGAAAAATACGCTCAGCAGGAAAATACCCAGAATGGCCAGACCCAAACTCCCTGCGGCATAGCGGTGAATCATTTCCGCCCACGCTTTTTCCGGCTCCAGCACCCGCCCGAACTGGCTGTGGTCAACCGTTTCCGGCACGCTCAGATGCCCGTAACACCCCGGCCAGTCAGGGCAGCCCAGACCTGCATCCGACAGACGGGTGTACGCGCCCAGCACAATCACTACCAACGCCAGTAGCACCGCAGCAGAAAGCAGGAAAGAGTAAAACCTTTTCATTCATGCATACTCAGGTAAAAACATTTACAAACACATGATACACATTCCCGGCCACATCAGGTGAACCATACACCGTAACAATGACCACGACTTGTAATTCTTATAACCAAAACCATCCACCATTACAAACCCCAAAAGCATGTTTTTATCAATGTCATTATCAGGATGGACGTGACATCCGGTAGGATAGCCGCAGATGAAAAACAATTAAAACAAGTGGATGAAATATCTGACCGGACAGAAAACAACTGAATAAAAAATAGCCTGCCGGTTAGTGATGATAAAAATTCTTGCTGATTTTTATTAATCACAGAGGCATCGCCAATGGAAAGGAGAACCATCGTAGCAGGGTCGCTGCCGATGCTGTTAACACCACTGACAGCACTGGCCGACTGGGAACTGAACATGCCGAGGGGCGTTACCGACCTCAGCGCAGAAATCTACGGCTTGCACATGTTGACGTTGTGGATATGTGTCGGGATCGGAATCATCGTGTTTGGCGCAATGGCCTATTCCATCAGCCATCACCGCAAAGACAAAGGCCATAAAGCCGCCACTTTCCACGAAAGCACCACCGCCGAAATCATCTGGACCATCATCCCCGCCATCATTCTCGTTTCCCTCGCCATCCCCGCCGCCCAGGCCCTGATCAAAATTGAAGACGCCAGCAACGCCGACCTGACCATCAAGGTCACTGGCTATCAATGGAAGTGGGAATATGAATACCCCGAAGAAGGCATCCGCTTCTTCAGCAGCCTTGACAGTAAAAGCCGGGAAGCCAGTACGCTCGGCTCCGGCATTGATCCTGCCAGCATCGACCACTACCTGCGCGAGGTAGACAACCCTGTGGTCATCCCGGTTGGCAGGAAAGTCCGCTTCCTGTTTACCGCCAATGATGTCATCCACGCCTGGTGGGTGCCTGATCTCGCCATCAAGAAAGACGCCATTCCCGGCTTTGTCAACGACATGTGGGCCAAGGTCAACCAGCCCGGCGTTTACCGTGGCCAGTGCGCCGAATTGTGCGGCAAGGATCACGGTTTCATGCCCATCAAGGTCATCGCGCTGGAAGACGCCGATTACCAGCAATGGGTGGCGGAACAAAAGCAGCAAGCCGCAGCTGCAAGTGCTGCCAGCGACCGGGAATGGAGCAGGGATGAACTGCTTACCCAGGGTCAGAAAGTTTTCACAGCATCCTGTGCCGCCTGCCATCAGGCAACTGGCCTGGGTATTCCAGGCGTATTCCCTGCCCTGAAAGGCAGCAAGATCGCGACAGGCGACCTCAACGCCCATATCGGTATTGTCCTGCATGGCAAAACCGGCACAACGATGCAGGCTTTCGGCAAGCAACTCAGCGACGCCGACATTGCCGCCGTCATTACCTATGAACGTAACGCTTTTGGCAACAACATGGGCGATATAGTCCAGCCTGCCGCCGTCAAGGCAGCACGCCAATAAAGGAGTGGAATCATGACCGTACCTGCCGATCTCACCCATGAGGATTACGGCGGCCATCACGGCCCGCGCAAGGGCTTGTTACGCTGGGTAACCACGACCAACCACAAGGATATTGGCACGCTTTACCTGTGGTTCTCACTGATCATGTTGTTCGTCGGCGGTGCAATGGCGATGATTATCCGTGCGGAACTTTTCCAGCCTGGCCTGCAACTGGTGAACCCTGACTTTTTCAACCAGATGACGACCATGCATGCGCTGGTCATGATTTTCGGTGCCGTCATGCCTGCCTTCGTCGGCTTGGCCAACTGGATGATCCCCTTGATGATCGGCGCGCCAGACATGGCCTTGCCACGCCTGAACAACTGGAGTTTCTGGATTCTGCCGTTTGCCGGAACGCTGCTGCTTTCCAGCCTGTTTGTGGAAGGCGGTGCACCTGCGGGAGGCTGGACGATGTATCCGCCGCTGGTATTGCAAACAGGAGCCGCCTTCCCGATGCTGATTTTCTCGGTTCACTTGCTGGGGATTTCGTCCATCATGGGTTCGATCAACATTATTGCCACCATCATGAACCTGCGTGCGCCGGGCATGGGCTATATGAAAATGCCGCTGTTCGTCTGGACGTGGTTCATTACCGCCTTCCTGCTGATCGCTACCATGCCGGTGCTGGCCGGGGCTGTGACCATGCTGCTGACTGACAAGTATTTCGGCACCAGTTTCTTCAATGCAGCGGGCGGCGGTGACCCGGTCATGTTCCAGCATATTTTCTGGTTCTTTGGCCATCCGGAAGTGTATATCCTGATCCTGCCTGCTTTTGGCATCGCTTCCCAGATCATTCCGACCTTTGCCCGCAAGCCGCTGTTTGGCTACAAGTCCATGGTGTATGCAACCGCTTCCATCGCCGTGCTGTCGTTCATTGTCTGGTCACACCACATGTTTACTGTCGGCCTGCCCGTCGGGGCAGAACTGTTTTTCATGGTGTCGACCATGCTGATCGCCATACCGACCGGCGTCAAGGTGTTCAACTGGGTTGCCACCATGTGGCGGGGTTCCATGACGTTTGAAACACCCATGCTGTTTGCCATCGGTTTCATCGTGCTGTTCACGATCGGCGGCTTTTCCGGCCTGATGCTGGCGATTGCACCGGCTGATTTCCAGTATCAGGACAGCTATTTCGTTGTCGCCCATTTCCATTACGTGCTGGTGCCAGGCGCTGTATTTTCAATCATGGCAGCCAGCTATTACTGGCTACCCAAGTGGACGGGGCACATGTATGACGAAAAGCTGGGCAAGCTGCATTTCTGGCTGTCGGCCATTTTCGTCAATTTAGTGTTCTTTCCGCAGCACTTCCTGGGCCTGGCCGGAATGCCACGCCGGATTCCGGATTACGCCGTGCAGTTTGCCGATTTCAACATGATTTCTTCCATTGGTGCCATGGGCTTTGGTTTAAGCCAGTTATTGTTTGCCTACATCGTCATCAAAACAGTGCGTGGCGGTGCCAAAGCCAGCGATGAGGTATGGGAAGGCGCACAGGGGCTTGAGTGGACATTGAGCTCGCCACCGCCCTACCACTCGTTTTCCGTACAACCGGTCATCAGGTAGCGGAGGATGCAGAAATGGAACGCCACTCACTTCGCCCACTACTCATGAAACTGTTTGCCATCCCCATCCTGATGTTCGGCTTTGGCTACCTGATGGTGCCCCTCTACAACGTATTTTGTGAAGTTACCGGCCTGAACGGCAAAACCGGCAGGCTATCGGCGGCAGAAGCCAGTCTGTTGCAGGAAGACCTCAGCAGGCTGGTGAAAATCCAGTTTGTCACCAGCGTCAATCAGGATGGGCCGTGGGATTTCCGCCCGGCTGAAACCAGCATGATGGTGCATCCGGGCAAACCTTACACCACAAAATTTTACGCATACAACCGGATGGACAAGACGCTCGTCAGCCAGTCCATTCCCAGCGTTGCGCCCATTCAGGCCACCCGCTATTTCAAAAAGACCGAATGCTTTTGCTTCATCGAGCAGAAATTCAACGCCAGTGAAGCGCGGGAAATGCCAGTGACTTTTGTGATCAACCCGCAACTGCCGGAGGATGTCGACACGATCATCCTGTCGTACACCCTGTTCACCAAAACCGGGACATGAAGCAGCAAGTATGGAGGGGAGGTATCCATCATGGCTAAACCAGATCATGGCCACTACTATGTTCCTGAGGGGACGTACTGGCCCATCCTTGGTTCGATTGGCCTGATAACGCTGGTCGTTGGTTTCATATACATCCTCAACGGTGGTAGCGGCACAGTGCTGATGTTGGCAGGAACTGCTGTCATGATCGTGATGCTGTTCGGCTGGTTTGGCGAAGTGATCCGGGAAAACGAAAGCAGCACCTACCATGCATGGGAAGACAAATCCTTCCGGTTGGGCATGGTCTGGTTCATTTTCTCGGAAGTCATGTTTTTTGCGGCATTCTTCGGAGCACTATTCTATGCAAGGGTGCTGTCCGTGCCATGGCTGGGCGGTAGCGGGGAAGAAGCCGATACCCACACCCTGCTGTGGAATTCCTTTCAAGCCATGTGGCCCAGCAATGGCCCTGCTGATGTTGGCGGTAAATTTGAACCGATGAACACCTGGGGATTACCGGCACTGAATACCGTGATTCTCCTGTCATCCGCCGGAACCGTCACCTGGGCGCATCACGCCCTCAAACGCGGCAATCGACGCAACCTGATCACTGGCCTTGCCATCACCGTTTTCCTTGGCTTTCTGTTCGTTGGTTTGCAGGCGATGGAATATTACCACGCCTATCATGAACTGAATCTGACACTCGGGTCGGGCATTTACGGCTCCACATTTTTCATGCTGACCGGATTCCACGGCCTGCATGTGACGTTGGGCGCGATCATGCTGACTGTGATTCTGTTCCGCTGCATAAAAGGGCATTTCACGCCTGACAACCATTTCGCCTTTGAAGCAGCGGCATGGTACTGGCACTTCGTGGATGTGGTCTGGCTGGGCCTGTTTGTGTTTGTGTACTGGCTATAGGCGGCCACTGCAAAAGGGCGCAATTATCTTCCGGGCAGAAGATGAGAAATATCACTTACTCCTGCCAGGAACAGGCGTAGTCTGAAAGCATATCATCAGACATCAAACAAAAGGAGGGAGCGACATGAACATTTTCCGCTTTTCACTGCTCAGCTTCCTGATTGCAGCGCCATTATGTATCGCTGATCCGGGTCAACCGTTACCCGGCGAAGGTATCGGCGTAGATATCAGCCACCCTGCCGACAAGGTTTTGCGTGCGGAAGGCTGGGAATTGCAAATCTGGTATCGCGCCAAAGGTTCCCGTAGTGAAGGCCAACACGGCGTACTTTTCCATAAAGGCAACATCGTAAAAGGCGTAACTGTCGATGAGGAAATGGAGACAGCCTTGGGCAAGATGAAATATTACGGCAGCACACCGGCAGTGATGTGGGAGCCCAGCGGTTGGCATTTCGCCGACAAAAGCCTGATCAAGCCATCAACGTTTTGCCCGTAAATAAAAAATGCCAGTCATTACTGACTGGCCTTTATATTTGGTGCCGAGAAGAGGACTCGAACCTCCACGGGTCGCCCCACTAATACCTGAAACTAGCGCGTCTACCAATTCCGCCACCTCGGCATTCACTAAGCATCGCTGCGTTGTGAGAGGCGAATCTTATAGAGCTTATTCCACCTTGTCAAACATGAAAAAGCACTTTCATTACATTTTTTTGATATGCTTGCCGCATATGAAAGATAACGCCACGAAAGGATACCTGATTGAAGTTTAATGACCCCCATAGCCAGCGCGAAGCCGAAAAATACGACAATCCCATCCCCAGCCGCGAACTGATCCTGCAAATGCTGGATCAAAGCGGTCAGCCGCTGGACTTTGCCGACCTGTCAGCCAAACTGCACCTTACCGAGGAACGCGACCTTGACGCCCTGAAAAAACGTCTGCGGGCAATGGAACGCGACGGGCAACTGCTTTACAACCGCCGCCGCCAGTATGTGCCAATTGCCCACACCGACCTGATTGCCGGGCGTGTGATCGGCCACGCGGATGGCTTCGGCTTCCTCAAACCCGATGACGGCACACCTGACCTGTTCCTGCACGCCAAGCAAATGCGCACCCTGATGCATGGTGACCGGGCCTTGGTCAGCGTGCGTGGCCTCGACCCCAAAGGGCGGCGCGAAGGCGCGGTGGTGGAAATCCTCGAACGCGGTACCACCCAAGTGGTCGGGCGCTATTTCATGGAAGGCAATATCGGCTTCGTCACCCCCGACAACTCCCGCATCAGCCAGGACATCCTCATCCCCCCGGATGCTGTCGGCGACGCCCGGCCCGGCCAGATTGTGGTTGCATCCATTGTTGAACAGCCATCCAAATACGCCCAACCCAAGGGCAAGATTGTAGAAGTGCTGGGCGACCACATGGCTCCCGGCATGGAAATCGACGTAGCCATCCGCAGCCATCAACTGCCCTATGAATGGTCGCCGGAAATCCGCGAAGAATCCGACCAGTTTGGCTACGAAGTACCCGAAGCCGCCAAGGCTGGCCGGGTCGACATGCGCGATACCCCATTCGTCACCATTGATGGCGAAGATGCCAAAGACTTCGACGACGCTGTGTATTGCGAACGTGATGGCAAAGGCTGGCGTTTACTGGTAGCAATTGCCGACGTATCGCATTACGTCATGCCCGATTCCGCCATTGGACGCGAAGCTACCGAGCGCGGCACCTCGGTCTATTTCCCTGGCAAGGTCATTCCCATGCTGCCGGAAATCCTGTCCAACGGCCTGTGCTCGCTCAACCCGCACGTTGACCGTCTGTGCATGATCTGCGACATTGAAATCGGCCCACGCGGCAAGCTGGTCAGCTATCAATTCGTGGAAGGTCTGATGCATTCCGCCGCCCGCCTGACCTACACCAAAATGGCGAAAATCGTCGTCGACCGTGATCAGGAAGCCCGCGACGAATATTCGCCGGAACTGTGCGAACACCTCGATGACCTGTATTCCCTCTACCACATACTGCGCAAGGCACGTGAACGGCGTGGCGCAATCGACTTTGAAACGGCTGAAACCCGCATCATTTTCGATGCCGAACGCAAGATCGAAGCGATTGTCCCCACCGAACGCAATGATGCGCACAAGCTGATTGAAGAGTGCATGATCCTCGCCAATGTGTGCGCGGCAACGTACCTCAACAAGTACAAAATGCCAGCGTTGCACCGTGTCCATGCCAAACCAACCCCGGAAAAACTGCTTGATCTGCGCCAGTTTCTCAGCGGCCTGGGCTTGTCACTGGGCGGTGGCGAAGCCCCCACGCCGATGGATTACACCACACTGCTCAACAGCCTGCATGACCGCCCCGACAGGCACATGATCCAGACTGTATTGCTACGCTCCATGTCGCAAGCGGTCTACAGCCCGGATGCAAACGGGCACTTTGGGCTGGCGCAATCCCATTACGCGCATTTCACCTCGCCTATCCGCCGTTACCCGGATTTGCTGGTGCATCGCGCCATCCGCCACCTGATTCGTGGTGGCAAGGTCAGCGACTACAAATACTCCTACAAGGACATGGTCACGCTGGGCGAACACTGCTCCATGACCGAACGCCGTGCCGACGACGCCACCCGTGATGTCACCGCCTGGCTGAAATGCGAATACATGCAGGAACACGTTGGCGAAAGTTTCAGCGGCATCATTTCCGGCGTGACCGGCTTTGGCCTGTTCGTGGAACTGAGCGATATTTACGTCGAAGGGCTGATCCACATTACCGCCCTGACCAGCGACTACTACCACTTTGACCCTGCCCGCCATCAGTTGACCGGGGAAAACTCCGGGCGTGCCTACCGTCTCGGTGACACCATCCAGGTCACGGTCGCACGGGTAGACCTCGACGAACGCAAAATTGACTTCGTACTGGTCAAAGTGGAAGGTGAAACCACCACCCGTAGCAAAAAACCCGCCAGCAAAAGCCGCAAACCCAAGCCCAAAGGCAAAAGCAGCCAGCCTGCCAAGGCGACTGAAACCACCCCGAAGCCCGCCAGCAAAAAGAAACCGGCGGGCAGAAAACCGCGTAAAAAGAAACCGACCAACTGATGGCAAAATCGACTATTTACGGCATCCACGCCGTCGAAACTGCGCTGCGCAATGATGCAGAAAACCTCGGGCAAATCTGGCTGGACAAGCGCAGCCGCAACGACCGTCTGAAAAAGCTGGAAAAGCTGGCAGCGGAAAGCGGTGCGCACCTCATCCCCACCGACCCTGACAGGCTGGACAAGATGGCGGGGCATAACCGCCATCAAGGCGTGGTAGCTGATTACTACAAGCTCAAGTCCTATACTGAAAACGATCTTTACGACCTGCTGGACGCTCTGGAAGAAACCCCGTTCCTGCTGGTGCTGGATGGTGTCACCGACCCGCACAACCTCGGTGCCTGTTTACGCACTGCGGAAGGCGCAGGCATCCAGGCGGTCATCGCCCCCAAGGACAACGCCGCCAGCATCACCCCAACCGTGCGCAAGGTCGCCTCAGGCGCGGCAGAAGTCATTCCTTTCATACCCGTCACCAATCTGGCGCGCACCATGGATACACTCAAGGAACGCGGCATCTGGCTGACCGGCACCAGTGACAAGGCGACACAAAGCATCTATCAGGCCAATCTGAAAGGCCCGATGGCGCTGGTCATGGGCGCAGAAGGCGCAGGCATCCGCCGTTTGACGGAAGAGCGCTGCGATTTTCTGGTGTCGATTCCGATGAAGGGACAAGTGTCGAGCCTGAACGTGTCGGTGGCAACAGGCGTCTGTTTGTACGAGGCTTTACGCCAACGTTCTGATCTGTAATTTAATCACGGCCCGGAATAGTAATCGTACTTGCTCAGCATTTCGCTGGTAAACCGCCATGCCTCATTGTAAGACAGGCCGCTGTCACTCGGGATAATGACCTTGACATACAAATCCGTCGCGTACTTGCCTTTCAGGGCAGAAAGCTCTGTCTCAAGCGTGGAGCGGCTGACACTGCGTACAGTGCTATCCCCTGGCCTGCGGATCGCGTAGCCGGATTTACGGTAAACCACTTCCACGACCTGCTTGCCTTTGGCGGAACGCGCCGGTTTCAGCAGTTTCTGGTATTTCTTGTCCAGTTCAGTGTAGTCGCCACGTAAACTCAGCAACTGTTTTTCACTCTGATCCACCTTGCTACGCAAACTGGTGAGTTCCGTATCCTTGGTCGAAACACTGTCCAGTGCCGTCGCCAGTTCAGTCTGGGCGCGTTCGCGTTCGGCCATGATGCTGACGAACTGCTGTTGCAGCTCATCCAGCGTCTTTTCACGACTGGCGATGGTATCAGCCTGTTCGCGGGACAGCACTTGCAGGCGCTCCAGTGCGGTACTTTGGGCATTGCTGGCGTTACGAACCTCTTCGGTTTCAGCGCGGCTGCGCAACAACTCCATTTCCAGTGACGAGGAACGCTGTTGCAGGTAATCCAGTTGTTCTTCCAGCGTGGCGTTGGCCTTGAGCTGGAATTCGGCCTGTTGGGCAGCTTTGGCGGCTTCCAGCGCAGCCTTTTGCGCCTCCTGCTGGGCGCTTTGTTCGGCCAGGACACTATGACGCAATTCATCCAGCAAGCGCGTGTTGGAGAGCACCACCGCCACCGTCACCAGCAGGAAAATCATGGTGATGACCATCATGATGTCAGTGAAGGATGGCCAGAAGCTTTCCTCGAACTCATCCCGTGGACTGATCAGGGAAGCAAAGGAAAAGTGTGAGTCGTTCATGGCTTACCCTTTCGGTTTGTCATCCAGCCGGAAACCTTCACGGATGGAATCGCGGATGACCTGAAGGTTGTTCCCGCCTTGCGCCACGGCATTTTGCAGATCGTCCGCCGCCAGTTGCAGGCGTTCGCCTGCATGCAGGAAACGATCCTGAATCAAGTGAATGGCCTCCGCTGCCCGGCGCAATTCCGCCGTCAGCACAGCTACATCATGCAGCATGCTGTTTTCCGCATGTTTGAAGCGCGGCAGGATATGCAGTGTCGTGACGTTTTCAATATTGGCCAGCAACTGGGTGCGGGCATCCTGCAATCGCAGGTGGAAATAGGAAAAAAAGACGTAACAGACAATTGCAGTAATGGTTGTACTCAATGCTGTCGACATGCCACCGATGATCGTACCCATTTGCTGCATGTTATCAGGGGAATCCAGCAAGCCCGCAGCACCAATCAGGGCAACCGACAACGATACAATGGTGCCGAATACGCCTGCCAGGATCAGGATATTGTGCACGAAACGCACCAGCGTAAATTCCGCTGCCTGACTGGCCACCAGGGTGGAAGCCAATGCCGCCTGATTAACTTGTGAATGCTGGCGGGCAATGGTCTGCACGGCATGGTAACGGTCGATGATCAGGGCGGAGTCCGGCAAACCATAAGCCGGGTTGGCCGCGCCCTCTCCCACCTTTTTGTAAAAGCGCGCCAGAACCTCCTGCTCACGGGTATAGCCCAGGAACATGAAAATCATGCGCACCAACCCAACCAGAAAAATCAGCAGGATGACCCCGTTCAACACCAGGCCAAGTTGCCCCGCCTGAGTAGTGTAGAAGAAATGCGTCACGGCATCCTTGTTGAGCAGAATGACCACCCCCAACAGGAACAGGATAACCAGCATTTGCAACAGGGTCAGGTAGTAGCGCGTTTTAATCGGTTTCAGCATCAGTATCAGAATCCCTCGAATATGACTGACGTGGCATGTCTTCGACAGGCGCAGGCTCGGCAATGTTCCGCCCCGAGGAAATGCCAAGCTCGGATAATCTACGCACTCCAGGCAAGACACTTCGTTCAAGCGAACCCAAGGCTTTGTTGTAAGTGTCTACGCTGCTGCCGAGATTACGCCCCAGACGCTCCAGATGGTCAAGAAAAACCGCCAGGCGTTTGTGTAATTCCTCACCCAGATCGCGCACCTTGCCAGCATTTTCAGCCAGCACTGTCTGTTTCCAGCCAAACGCCACTGCCCGTAGCAGGGCAACCAGTGTAGTTGGAGTGGCGAGAATTACCTTGTCGTTGAGCGCATCATGCAACAGGTTTTTGTCCTGCTCCAACGCTGCACCCAAAAATTGTTCACCGGGGATGAACAGTACCACAAAATCGGGGGACTGCTCGAACTGTTCCCAGTAACGTTTGCCCGCCAGCACTTTGACGTGGTCACGCACATGACGGGCATGGCGTTGCAGGTGACGCTTGCGGCTATCCTCGCTGTCGGCGTTGACCGCATCAAGGTAAGCATCCATCGGCGCTTTCGCATCCACAATCATTTCACGCGCATCAGGCATGCGGATAACCATGTCGGGGCGGATGGTGCGATCAGCATTGCTGCGCTGTGCCTGTTCAACGAAATCACAGTGCTCAACCATGCCGGAAAGCTCGGCAATCCGGCGCAGGCTGAGTTCACCCCACTGCCCGCGAATACCGGGGGTTCGCAAGGCAGAAGCCAGCCGCCCGGTTTCGTCGCGCAAGGCTGCCTGATCGTTCATCATGCCACGAATCTGCTGGCTGATAATGCCGAAACTGGCCTGACGTTCCTTTTCGATTTCGCGGATCTGGTTTTCGGTTTTGGCCAGCGCATCGCGGATCGGGTCGACCAGATGCTGGATGGAACGCTGCCGCTGTTCCAGATCAGCACGGGATTCCACATGAAAACGCCCCATGGATTCCTGCGCCAGTTGCAGGAACTGGGTGTTGTTCTCCCGCAGGGCGCGTTGGGAAAGGGCTGCGAAGGTATTGTGCAGGCGGTCTTGCGCATCGTCAAGCATGCGCAGGCGTTCCTCGTGGAGCTGCTCTTCGGTTTGCAGCTGCAACTCCAGCCGCTCCAGTTCCCGACGGGACTGGCGCAACGGGCCGCTATAGATGAAGTGCGCCACCAGCAAGCCAAGCATGAACATCGCCACTGCCGTGATGAAAACGATGTGCTGATCAATGAACGCGCCTAGTTGAAACGGGCTACTGTCCATTCAACCACTCACCCAAAGTGAAAATATACGGTTTGTCGGCAAAACAGAACTTGTCAGCATATTATGCATCCATAGAATTGACAGGATCGTATCACCATATCTTCCATGCTGTAACCGGAGACTTTTCCATGCAACAAATGAAACAAGGGCTGATTATCGCATTTTTATTCAGCTCAATGCTATTCGCTTTGCCTGCCAAAGCCCTGACAGACATGGATGAAAAGCCTGTCACCATTGACGGGCTGATAGGTAAGGGCAAGTGGTCAGTGTTCGAAATCTGGGCATCGGACTGCCGCATGTGCCGGGCGAGCATTTACGAAACCGTCAACTTTGAAACCGCCAACCCCGATGTGGATGTCTACGGTATTTCACTGGATGGGGTTACAGGCAAAACCAATGCAGAAAGATTCATTGATGAGTACGGGCTAACATTCCCCAATCTGCTCAGCACGCCTTCCGAAATCGACACCTACCTCTACTCCACGGCAAAAGAGAGCTTCATTGGCACCCCCACCTTCATGGTGTTTGATCCACAAGGCAAACTGCGTGTCGTACAGCCGGGTGCGGTTTCAGAAGAAGCCCTTAGCAATTTCATCAAGCAGCAGGATGCACAAGAAAAACCAGCACCCTGACACTGGATTTGCAATCACCATCACCATGGTTCCCTACAAGAACTCTGGCAGGTGATTGCGGATATCCTCAACTGAATGTTTGGTTAGGTCTTTATCCAGTTCCAATACAATGGCTGCACTGACATTTTTGTCCAGTTGCTTGCGCAGCAATCCCAGAAAATGAGGGGGCGCAACAATGTAAAGCTGCTGGAAACGCCCCGCTTCATACGCATTGCCCAGATAAACGGCCAGTTCATGTGCAAATGTTTCCACCTCCTGCTCATGCACATCTGTCGATGGCTCCACCGCGTGCCTCCCCGGCCCGGCTGAATCAAAGGTTCGCGCAGGAGCATCCGTCTCCAGATCACGTCCGTGAAAACGGGACTTCGCATGAATTCTATCTTCCCGCTCAATCAGGCCACCCTTTCCTGCCCCTGCACTAAAGAAGCGCGCTCTTGATGCATCAGCTACCATTATCCATCTGCTCATGACTATATCTCCTGATTGCATTTACCTACTAGTTTAGCCCTTCCAATAGAAAGATGACTGAGAATAATCCCAAGAATCCAATTAATTTTCAGAGAAGCAACATATAAAGCATTGCCACATAAATATCCATTATCAAAAAACTTTCAATCACCCATTCCCCGTTGAGTGATATATATTAAAGAATGCACAAGGGGATTGCTGTGCAAATGTGAATACCAAGCCAACGGGAGTAGCTATTATGAAAAGAGAAGCGGAAGGCTTACTGGCTTATTCAAAAGAAAACCTTTCCAGGCTACAGCAGAATAATAAAGAATACAATGAATGGCTTAGGGCCAATCGTGACAAGATTGCGTTAATTGCCTATTACAAGGCTGAAGCAAGGAAATTTGAGCCAGGCGGAGAAGAGCAGGACTGGTTTGAAGCAGAAGAAGAAGTAGCGAGGGCATTAATACCACATGAATTCTTTGTTTAAGCAACAAAAGATCCCATTAGGGGAATCGACCATGCCATCCACCTGCGAGCCTCTGTCAATGCTGAACAGGCCGCAGCAAACCGCAAGGACGGAGTGCCCGGAATCTATCGCACTTGCCCAAAAGCAAAGGCGTTAACGCTCTCTCTCAGGAAGCGCGATATTGAGTTCCAGCACATCGTAATCTGCACCTTTTTCATATTGCACGTTGACCTGCTCTTCCGTGATGGGAACATACTTGCGGATCACATCCATGATGTCACGGCGTAACTGTGGCAGATAGTCAGGGCCAGTCCGGTCAATGCGTTCGTGGGCAATGACGATCTGCAAACGTTCTTTGGCAAGTTGCGCACTATTCGGCTTCCCCTGCCTGAAATAATCAAACCATCCCATAACTCACCCGAACAAACGCTTTAAGAAACCTTTCTTTTCCACTTCGAGGAAGCGGTGCGGAACGGTTTCGCCCAAAAAACGGCGCACGAAATCGTCATACGCTTTCCCTGCGTCACTCTCCTTGTCCAGAATGACTGGCGTACCACTGTTGGAAGCCTGCAAAACGCTTTGTGACTCGGGAATGACGCCAATCAAGGGAACAGCCAGAATTTCGAGGATGTCTTCCATTCCCAGCATTTCCCCCGCCTGTACCCGGTCTGGAGAGTAACGGGTAATCAACAGGTGCTCACGCACTATTTCACCCTGCTCGGCCTTCTGTGTTTTGCTCTGCAAAAGACCAAGGATACGGTCAGAATCGCGCACCGATGATACTTCCGGATTGGTCACAACAACTGCGTCATCAGCGAAATACATTGCCATGTGTGCGCCACGTTCGATACCAGCAGGCGAATCGCACACCACGAAATCGAAACCATCTGCACACAGGT
This sequence comes from Gammaproteobacteria bacterium, assembly GCA_018822845.1. GTDB lineage: Bacteria > Pseudomonadota > Gammaproteobacteria > Thiotrichales > Thiotrichaceae > Thiothrix. The sequence goes on from JAHJJD010000080.1 coordinate 53,818, forward strand.
CACTGATGATCTGACCTACGCCTTCCTTGGTCAGGGCATCCTTGTCACGGGTTTGGGAGGCAGGCAGGATATACAGGTTCTCGGTTCGCTTGTCGCGGATCAACGCCTGCTTGAGGCTGGCTTCACCATTAATGACATTGACGAAATCATAGACAACACGACGCTCACAACCCATGATGAGATCAAGGTTGCGCAAGCCCACATCAAAATCAATGACAGCGGTCTTGTAGCCACGCATGGCCAACCCCGTAGCAAATGCCGCGCTGGTAGTCGTCTTGCCGACGCCACCCTTGCCCGAGGTCACTACAACTATCCTGCTCAAAAGATGCTCCTTTATTGTTTACATCGTAGGGTAGGTTCCAATCCTGCGTCCCGTGCAGAATATTACCAGACACATCACTTTTTTAGTAGAAAATCAGTACACCCTCAGAACATCGGGGCAATTTTCAGTTTCTCACCTTCCAGCCAGACCATGGCAGGCTGACCTTTCAGATCCGTATCAATGTCATCCAGCAAACGGTAGTTACCGGCAATCGCCACCAACTCGGCTTCCAGCTTCTGACAGAAAATACGGGCGCTGGTATCGCCCTGAATGCCTGCCAGCACCCTGCCACGCAACGAACCGTATACATGCACCGAACCGCCCGCCAAAATTTCCGACCCAGCACTGGTATGTTGTAACACAACGATGTCGCCATCAGGAAAATAAACCTGCTGACCGGAACGCACAGGGCGATCAATGACCTCTATGCTTTTGCCTGAAGGATTTGCCTCCTTCGGTGCAGGCTTTTCAATGCGACTGGAAGCCACCGCAGGGCGTCCGCCACGCAGGATCGCCCAACCGGCTTTCACCGCCTGTTCAACACAATCGTCAGCCAGATTGCGGATGCCGACTGGAATGAAGCCAAGTTCTGAAATGCTGGCGCGCAACTGCTGCATGTCCAGCTTCCCACAATCACTCCCCAGCAAATGGCAATCAACTACCAACGGGCTGCCTGCAAACAATGCTGGCAGGCTGTCACGTCTCGCCTGCAAGCCCTGGTGTATTTGCGCCGCATCCGGGGACGCCAGTTGCAGGACACTGAGCATGGCCATCTCACCCTTGATTTCAACTGACTCTGCTGACAAAACAATCACTCCTGGACAACACAAAATTTGAGCCTCGCTATAAATTCATCCGACAAACGGATACCATAGAAAGGCATTATGTTCAAATGCAGGATTTTATATTAAATCCTGTTAATTTATAATTCAGATGCTACATTCAAAAGTATAAATAACCTGACACAAATCCACTTGGGGCTTACATCATGAACAGGGGTTCACTTATTCAACGGCATTTACTACCCTCACTGACGGTCGCCATACTATTGGCAGTATCACCCGATGCCAGCCATGCTGGCCTTACAGATACTAGCACACCTGAATCAATGCTCACTGCCGCGATTGAATCCTCCCAGGATGCAATCAGTCTGTTTTCCATTGCCAGCAACCTGCTTGCCAAGGGCAATGAAGCATCCAAACTGGCAGAAGGCATCAGTTTACTGGAACGTTCCGCAGCACAAAATTACTCGCCAGCGCTGTTCGAACTCGCCAACTTCTATGAAAATGGGCTGCATGTAAAGCGGGATCTGGACAAGGCCATCAATTTGTATGAACAGGCGGCCAAGCAGGGGCATGTTGACTCCCAGTATAATCTTGGTGTCCTTTACTTACGCCTCTCCCCCGATACAGACAAGGCGACCTACTGGTTCAAGCAAGCCGCCAGTCAGCAGGATGTCGATGCCGAATACAATCTTGCCCTGTTATACGACTCCCGTGACCCAAAGACTGCCGACCAGGCCAAAGCAGCCCACTGGTATGCACTCGCAGCACAACATGGTCACAAGGATGCCCAGTTCGATCTGGGTGTACGCTATCTGAAAGGCGTTGGGCAGAAACTGGATCAAACCCAGGCAGCCCATTGGTTCATGAAGGCTGCCGAACAACATGACCCGGCTGCCGCCTTCAATCTGGGCCTGATGTATGAAGACGGTCAGGGCGTGGAACAAAGCATCGACAAGGCAGTGTACTGGTATCGTGAAGCCGCCCGGCAAGGTGAACCCGGCGCGCAATACAACCTTGGCGTCAAATACCTGCTGGGGGAAGGCGTCGCACAAGACCAGAAAAAAGGCATGGAATGGATACTCAAGGCAGCGGATGGCAATAACCCGGCGGCGCAGCATACTGTTGGTTTCATGTACGACCAGGGTATTGATTTACCCAAGGACGATGCCATGGCACTATACTGGTATCGGCAGGCTGCCGAACAGGGTTATACCGACGCCCAGTTGAGTCTGGCCAGTATGTTTGCCCAAGGGCAAGGGGTGGAAATCGATCTGGAGGAGGCTATTAGCTGGTTCCGTAAAGCTGCCGAAAGCAACGACCCTATCGCCCAGTTCAATCTCGGCACTTATATGGCACATGGGGTGGGCACAGCTAGGGACTTGCCAGCCGCCGCCTACTGGCTGTCATTATCCGCCCAACAAGGGTATGAACACGCTGTCGCCAACCGGGATTATGTCCTGCAATTGCTGACCGACAGCGAGCGTGACGAAGTGGATCGCCGCCTGCAAAACGCAGCCCTGAACACACAGCATCAGGACAATCAGGCATCCATCCAGTAGAATGCCGGGCTTTAGGAAAACAAGCCCGGTTTCATGCCTGTATTACCCAAGCCACACTATCCCGCTCTCCCCAACGGCAGCATCCGCTGGGGGCAACTCTACGGCTGTTCCCATGAATGGCTGATCGCCCAGACTGCCCAGGATTTTGACGGCCTGTTGCTACTGGTGACGCCGGATTTGCATGCAGCCTACCGGGCCGAAGCCTCGCTGCAATTTTTCGCGCCAGAAATTCCACACCACATTTTCCCCGACTGGGAAACCCTGCCCTATGACGTGTTTTCCCCGCACGAAGACATCATTTCTGAACGCCTGAAAGCACTGGCAACCTTGCAAAACCTCAAGCGTGGCGTGCTGATTGTGCCCGCCACAACCCTGTTGCACAGGGTTGCACCCACCAGCTATGTGCATGGGCATACCTTCGTGGTGCGCAAAGGCTCACCGCTCAATATCGACAAATTGCGCAAGCAACTCGAAGAAGCAGGCTACCGCAACGTCAGTCAGGTGATGGCACATGGCGAATATGCGACGCGGGGTTCGCTGGTCGATTTGTTTCCGATGGGCAGTCATACGCCCTACCGGATTGATTTGTTTGATGAAGAAATTGATTCGATCCGCACCTTCAACCCGGAAACGCAGCGTACTGAAGATGTGGTAAACAGTATTGAACTGCTGCCTGCGCGGGAGTTTCCGCTAGATGAAGCCGGAATCCGCACCTTCCGCCAGAATTATCGGGCGCAGGTTGAGGGGGATCTGACCCGCAGCCGTATTTACGAAGGGGTGAGTCAGGGCAAGCCTCCGGCAGGGATTGAATATTACTTGCCGCTGTTCTTTGAGCATACTGCGACGTTGTTTGATTATCTGCCGAAGAAAACATTGCTAGTGTTAGCGGAAGGGGTGGATGCGGCGGTCAAGACATTCTGGGAAACGGTGGAATATCGGTATGAGCAGCGGCGGCATGATATTGAAAGGCCGTTGCTTGCGCCGGAGAAGTTGTTTTTGACGGCGGCGATGTTGGGGAGTTGGGTTGGGGATTATCCTCGGGTTGATGTACAACGCGGTAGGGGCGTATTGCATACGCCCTCTTCCTCTTCAACAGAAAACGATGGGGAAAGAGGAGGAGAAAGAGGGCGTATGCAATACGCCCCTACGGTGGATTATGGGGTCGCCGCCCTGCCCTCGCTGCTCATCCACGCCCGCCAAGAACAGCCCCTCTTCCTGCTGTTCAACTTCCTCAAGGATTTGCAAGGGCGCGTACTGTTCACCGCCGAATCCGCCGGACGGCGCGAAGCCTTCCTCACCCTGCTGAAAGACAACGGCATAGCAGTCAAAACGCTGGAAACTTGGCAGGATTTCCTCAACAGCAAAGCCGAAATGGCGGTCACGGTCGCGCCGCTGGAAAACGGTTTCTGGCTGCCCGATGCGAAGATTGCGGTCATTCCCGAAAACCTCCTCCACGGCGTGCAAATTCAGCAGCAACGCCGTCGCCGCAAAGCCACCCGCGATGCCGATGCCATTATCCGCAACCTGACCGACCTCAATGAAGGCGCACCCGTCGTCCACGAGGAACACGGGGTCGGGCGTTATCTGGGGCTGGAAACGGTCACGGCAGGCGGGGTGACGGCGGAATATTTGCTGATCGAATACGCCAACCACGACAAGCTGTACGTCCCCGTCGCCGCGTTGCATCTGGTCAGCCGTTACACGGGCGCAGACCCGGAACACGCGCCATTGCACCGCCTCGGCAATGAGCAGTGGGACAAAGCGCGGCAGAAAGCGGCGGAAAAAGCACGGGATGTGGCGGCGGAATTGCTCGACATCCACGCCCGCCGTGCCGCACAGCAGGGGCATAGCTTCCCGTTTGACGACAACGATTACCGCCTGTTTGCGGGCGCGTTCCCGTTTGAGGAAACCCCGGATCAGGCACTGGCGATTGAAAACGTGATCAAGGATATGCGTTCCGCGCAGCCGATGGATCGTGTGGTGTGCGGCGATGTGGGTTTCGGCAAGACCGAAGTGGCAATGCGGGCGGCGTTCGTGGCGGCGAATGCGGGCAAGCAGGTGGCGATGATTGCGCCGACGACCTTGCTGGCGCAGCAGCATTTGAACAATTTCCGTGACCGTTTTGCCGATTGGCCGTTCAATATCGAATCGCTGTCACGCTTCAAGACTGGCAAGGAAACCAGCAAGGCACTGGAGGCACTCGCGTCCGGCAAGATCGACATCGTGATCGGTACGCACAAGCTGTTGCAGGACGACGTGCATTTCAAGCAACTGGGGTTGGTGATTATCGACGAGGAACACCGCTTCGGGGTGCGTGACAAGGAGCAGATGAAAAAGCTGCGTGCCAATGTCGATATGTTGACCATGACCGCCACGCCGATTCCGCGCACGCTGAATATGTCGCTGTCCGGCTTGCGCGATTTGTCGATCATTGCCACCCCGCCGACGCAACGCCACGCCATCAAAACCTTTGTGTGCGAGTGGAACAAGACCATCATTCAGGAGGCGTGTGCGCGGGAATTGTCACGCGGCGGGCAGGTGTACGTGTTGCACAATGAGGTCAAAACCATCGACAAGGTGGAGCAGGAACTCAGCGCGATGTTGCCCGGTGTGACGGTGCGCCATGCCCACGGGCAGATGCGGGCGCACGATCTGGAAAGCATCATGAGCGACTTTTACCACCAGCGTTTCCAGATTCTGATTGCCACCACCATCATTGAAAGCGGCATCGACGTGCCGACCGCCAACACGATTTTGATCAACCGCGCCGACAAGCTGGGGCTGGCGCAGTTGCACCAGTTGCGCGGACGGGTCGGGCGTTCGCACCACCGCGCTTATGCCTATTTGATTGCGCCGCCGAAATCCGCGCTCACGCCGGATGCGGTCAAGCGGTTGGAAGCAATTGAATCGCTGGAAGAACTGGGGGTCGGTTTCACGCTGGCGACGCACGATCTGGAGATTCGCGGCGCGGGCGAACTGCTCGGCGAAGGGCAAAGCGGGCAGATTCAGGAAATCGGTTTCAACCTCTACAACGACTTGCTGGAACGCGCGGTGAAGGCGTTGAAATCGGGCAAAGTGCCGGAACTGAGCGCCACCAGCCGCCGCACCACGGTGGAATTGGGTGCGCCTGCGCTGATCCCGGACGATTATTTGCCGGATGTCCATGCGCGGCTGATCCTCTACAAACGCATTGCCAGCGCGGAATCGCAGGCCGCACTGGACGAATTGCGGGTGGAAATGATCGACCGCTTCGGGCTGCTGCCAGAGCCGACCAAGACGCTGTTCAGCGTCACGCGGGTCAAGCTGCTGGCGCAGGAACTGGGCATCCGCAAACTGGATATGCACGTCAAGGGCGGGCGGATTATCTTTGACGACAAACCGAATATTGACCCGATGAAGGTGATTACCCTGATCCAGAAACGCCCGTGGGTGTTTAAGCTGGATGGGCAGGATAAGTTGCGGTTTGAAATCGAACTCCCGACCGTGGAGGAGCGGGAGGAGTGGGTGGTTAAGTTGATGGGGGAGATTGGGGGATAACATCTTCCCAATTTTTGATCGTGCAAATACATCAAACTGTGTCTACAATGGAAAAATGTAGCCACAAATGAGATAACCGTTATGCATGTCGCTGTCCGCGAACTCAAAAACCGCTTTTCCGAATACCTGAAATACGCACAAGCAGGTGAAGAAATCATTGTCACCACTCACGGCAATCCGGTAGCACGCTTGATGCGCCTAGCCCCTAACTTGCAACTTCGCGCTTCACAACCGCTGGATAAATTAGCGTGGGTACGGCGTGGACAAGCTGGCAAAAAACTGGGGTTGCCTGCTGCGCAGCGTATCCGCTTAACCGAAGGTGTATCGTTGAGTGATTTACTGCTGGAAGACCGTGCATGAGCATCCCCCTACTCTATCTCGACACTTCCGCGTGGCTGAAATTGTATGTCGAAGAAGACGGTTCAGAAGCAGTCCATGCAGCAGTTGAACAAGCGGAACAGACTTGCACCCACCTGATTGCCTATGCGGAATTACGCGCAGCCTTGGCAAAAGCGCAGCGTATGCAACGTCTGGATGCTACCCAAAAAGCCCAACTGTTACCCATCATCGACAACGATTGGCAAACGCTGAATGTGATTTTGCCCACTGAAATGCTGGTCAAACGGGCGGGCAATCTGGCAGATCAGTTTGACTTGCGCGGTTACGACAGCGTTCATCTGGCGGCATCTGAGGCGATTAGCCTGCAAATCATGCCGCAACCGTTGATATTTGCCTGCTTTGACAGCAAGTTGAATGATGCTGCCAAAACCTTGGGGATGACCTTACTTGTTTAATCCTATACAATCACAAACTTCTAATAAAACTTTCAGGTATATTCCTAATAAGTTGTTCGCAGCATTTTTCAGTAAATTTACTCTGATAACGCCCTAATATTCTTGCAGAATCTTTGTATTGCTTCTTCAAAGACAAATGTTCGATTTCTATACGAGCCATTTCTACTTCAACAATAGGATTTTTTCTATCTCGAAGGGTCTTTTTCAATTCCTCAAGAAGTTCATCATATTGATGATCCTTTCCTTTTATAGATAGCATATCAAGCAATGCCAACTTTGCCATTATGGGCAAAGTTCTTCTAGAATTAAATAGATCACTGAGTGAACTCAAATTACCCTATGCCTTTCAAGGTGAGTTCTTGCCCTTCCGCTGGCTGAGCAGCCTTGCGGTTGAGATATGGGGTTTTGTCGGGTCATTCGTCTTCGCGGGCATCGGTTTTTTCTGCCCGCGTGGATGCTTGGTGTATTTGCGCAGTTG
>JAHJJD010000081.1 GCA_018822845.1 Gammaproteobacteria bacterium
ATAATTACTATATTATAATATTCTTAATCTTTAATTAAAAATTGACCAAGCTTATTACTCAGGAATTACAATTCCCTAGTAATCATTAGGTTTTAGACTTTGTGCGACGCAGCAACCAAACATTCAAGCCTTGGGCATTCAACTCGGCATCGACAGCCAGCAATTTGCGAATATCACTTTCGGGCAGGTTACAGCCATGCTCTTCTATCGCTTTTAGCCAGGTGAAAAAAATTCGCTCGCGAAGGCGATCAACGCGCCCTTCTGGTGCACTTTCCTCATCCAGAGCGATTGCCGCGAGGCTGTCGAGGCTGGCGCGGAGTTTCGGCAGCATTTCAGCAACATTACTGATGCGCCCATAATGAGTCAGCAACATGGCGGAAGCCTGCAACGCTTCCAGTTTGTCGAGGCTGGCGTGCCATTCCGTTGGGGAAAATGCGACCGGCGTGGTGGGGGCAAACATCCACGGGCCTTTTTCCGTGTCAAACTCACTGTAGGAAATGCCAAAGGTATCGCCAGTAAAACAATGCCTGCTGCTATGATCAAGAATACAGCCATGATGATTGGCGTGGCCGGGGGTATCGTAAAAAGTCAGGGTGCGCCCGTTCAGGTCGATGGCGTAGCCGTCTTCCGCAGCAACAAGCCTTTCAGCAGGAACAGGTACCAGCTTGCCGTAGTCCCTGGCAAAGCCATCTTCCCCGTACACGGCTGTTGCACCAGCCTGCAACCTTGACGGATCAATCATGTGCGGCGCGCCTTTCGGGTGCACAATCATGGTCGCATGCGGGCAAAGCGCCATCAGCTCCCCTGCCCCGCCAGCATGATCAAGGTGTACATGGGTCGGGATGACATAGCGCACGTTTTCTGCACCCAGCCCCTGATCGGCCAGCACTTCCATCAGCAAAGGGATCGTATGGTAGGTGCCCGTATCCACAAACGCGACTGCATCGCCCTCCCGCACCATGTAGCAGGCCGCCATGTGCGGGCGGTACAAGTCGGTGTCGATACAATAAATGCCATTGCCCAAGTCTTGATAACGCGCTTTCATGCCACCTACTCCACGATTATTGATGCTGCACCGCAAAAGCATACCCGAAATGAGAATAGTTGTCATGGCATCGGGCAATCCGCGTATAATCGAAAGCCACAGCACCACAGTAAGACATTCAGGAGGCACCCATGGCGCGTACACCCTCGACCATGCTGGAGCTTGGCACCGAAGCTCCCGACTTTATCCTGCCCGAACCCGCGACCGGGAAAATCATCAGCCGCAAGGATTTCGCAGGCAAACCGCTACTGGTTGCCTTCATCTGCAACCATTGTCCTTATGTCATCCATATCCGCGACACATTCGCACAACTGGCGAAGGAATATCAGCAACGCGGAATAGCTGTCGTTGCCATCAACGCCAATGACGCTGCCAGCTACCCGGATGACAGCCCCGAAAAAATGGTGGAAAACGTGAATGCACACGCCTTCACCTTTCCTTACTTATATGATGAATCGCAGGCAGTAGCGAAAGCCTATCAGGCAGCATGTACACCCGACCTGTACCTATTCGACGACAAGCACACACTGTTCTACCGGGGGCAGTTTGATGACGCCCGCCCCGGCAACAACATCCCCGTAACTGGCGAAGACCTGCGCCATGCACTCGACCGTTTGCTGGACAACATGTATCCCCCGGCGGACCAAAAAGCATCGCTTGGCTGTAACATCAAATGGAAACCGGGAAACGAGCCGAATTACTTCTGAGTGGGGTAAAGCCTTACCCCACCGCATGAGGCCGCTTACTGCTTGCGGGTAAGCAGATAGCTGTCCTGCATTTTCAGGAAATTCAGGAACGCACTTTCAAAATCCTCCACCACGGAGGTTTTGACAGCATCCAATGCCAGCAATGCATCTCGCCAGGTTTGCAGGCGCGTACTCAGGCCGAAATCAAGATCAAAATGCTTTTGCAGCAGATCCAGACGCATGAACAGCGGCGCGTAAACGGTATCCACCAGCCTCATGTCCTTGCCTGCGAAGAATGGCCCATCCGCATCCAGCGCACTTTCCAGCCGTTGTAAACCCTGTTGCAGGGATTCGCGCGCCTCGTTGAAACCGGCTTCTTCTTTCGCCGTCAGCATGCGGTGCTGTCGCCCCAGCAGCTCGGAACAGAACTCAATCCACGCGCGCTGTTGCGCCTTTTCCAGCGGATCGGCAGGGTGCAGTTGCGGCGAATAAACCTCATCCAGATATTCCAGAATCACGGCGGATTCAAACAGTGGCTTGCCGTCGACCAGCAACACTGGCACCTTGCCCAGGGGAGAAATGGCCTTGAACCAGTCAGGCGTATCCTGCGGAGTGATGTAGGTCAGGGTGTATTCGACACCTTTCAGGTTAAGGGCGATTACAGAGCGCTGACCGAACGGGCAGATCTTGAAGCTGACCAGTTCCAGCTTGGCGGGTGTGGACATGGGAAAACTCCTGCGTGTTATAGGTGCCGCTCACCATAGCGCATCTGGCGGGAAACTGGCAATTAATCCTCCCCCCACAACAGCTTCCCCGTCTCACCCAGATCATAGCCCTCATACATCAGCACCATGCACTGCGTCACATCCGAACGCAGCCGCTGCAACAGCCCCTGAAACAGATGCCGGAACCAGATATTGCGCGGCAAGGCGATGTCGAACGATTCCCAGCCAAAACTGATGAAACCCAGCCCGTTTTCCTGAGCCGCCGCCTTTGCCCCCGGCGCAATGTCGGCCACCCGCATCGACACCAGCGCCGCCGCCTCGCGTTCGGAATAGGCCGTCTGGCGCATGTCCAGATCGTCGAAACTTAGATGTTCGCGGCTGAGCATTTCCAGCAGGAAACGCTGCGAACCGGAACCCTGCTGACGCGCCACCCAGCGCAATTCCTGGCGGAAAATCCGCTGCCGGTCATCGCCTGCCTGCGCCAATACCTCCGGGTGAACCATCAAGCCCTGTTCGCGCCGGAACAGGTGCACCAGCACCCACAGATCAGCCTGCCGGAACTGCCGCAACAGCGCGGGGTGACGCAAGCCGCTTTCCTCATTCGGCCCCCAGTGCAGGCAACAGGCGTCGGCGCGGCGCATGTGCAACAGCTTCAGCCCCATGCTGGTTCCGGTCGGAAAATAACTCACCAGCGAATGCGGCCCCACCGCATTGGTGTAAGCCATCGCTACCCGGTACAGCAGCGGGTCGTCGCTGCCGACAATCGACAGCCGGTCGCTGAGCAAGCCATTGTAGGAAGATTCCATCAACCAGCGATCCACCAGATTACGTGGAAACAGCCATTTGCCAGTGACTTTGGTGGCAGGAATCTGATTGTCGCGCACCAGTTCGTAGACTTTCTTTTCATTCAGATGCAGGTAGTCGGCGACCTGCTTGACGCTCATGTAAGTGTCCTGGGTCATGCATCCGCCTCGGCGCGGTGATGGATGACAGGTTCGCTGCGTGGCGGTGGCATGGCGTCGAACACGATCCGTTCCGCCCCATTGTAAACCAGGAAATGACGGCCCTTGGCGCGCGCGATCAGGATGACGCCCAGCTTCTGTGCCAGTTCCAGCCCCATTTGGGTAACGCCGGAACGCGACAGCAGAATCGGTACGCCGATTTGCGCCACCTTGATCACCATTTCGGAAGTCAGTCGCCCGGTGGTGTAGAACAGTTTGTCGCCACCCTCAATGCCGTGCAGCCACATGTAACCAGCGATGGCATCGACCGCATTGTGCCTGCCCACATCTTCCACGAAACTGAGGATTTCCGTACCGGCGCACAGTGCGCAGCCATGCACCGCCCCCGCCCGTTTGTAGATTTCGTTGTATTCGGTCAGCACCCGCAGGGTGTCGTAAAGCAGCGATTGCTGCACTGTCACAAGCGGCAGTTTCACCTTGTCCAACCGATCCATCAGGCTGCCGAACATGGTGCCTTGCCCACAGCCGGTGGTGACGGTCTTGTGCCCGAGTTTTTCATCCAGCCCTTGCACGCCGTCGAACGTGGTGACAGCCACCGATTCGGTTTCCCAATCGACCTGGATGGCCTTGAGCTGGGTCAGTTCGGTAATCAGGTTCTGGTTGCGCAGCCAGCCCAGCACCAGCAGTTCCGGTTGGCTGCCGATGGTCATGAGGGTGAGGATTTCGCGCTTGTCGAGGTAAATGGTCAGTGGGCGTTCGGCGGAAATATAGCCGTCCCGCACTTGCCCGAATTCGTCCACCGGCTGGACGCTGACAGTCGTGTCCAGCGAAGCATTGCTCAGTTGCGGATAGGTAACGGGCGGCTCAGGCATGGCTATCCTCCGGTAGTGTTCATGTGGCGGAATATCATTGGCTGGGGGGCTTCCAGATTGAATTCGTGGCCCTCGGGCTTGATGTCCATCGACTCGATCAGGGCTGCGCGCACCCGTTCGTCATCGGTCGGGTTGGCGCGTAATACCCGGCGCAAGTCCATCGAATGCTCCTGCCCCAGACACAGCAGCAAGCGCCCTTCCGCCGTTACCCGCACACGGTTGCAGGTGTCACAGAAATTGTGGCTGTGCGGCGAAATGAAGCCAACCCGGTAATCGCCGCCAATGCGGCGGAAATAGTGCGACGGCCCGCCGGTATTGTCCTCGACTGCGTACAAATCCATTTCCCGAAGCAGATCGCGCAGGATTTCATCGCTGGAATAATAGGCTTCAGCGCGGTCATGATCGCCGATCACGCCCAGTGGCATTTCCTCGATAAAACTAATGTCCATGCCCCGCTCGTGGGCGAAATTGACCAGATCGACGACCTCATCGTGATTGCGGTTTTTCAGCACCACGGCATTGAGCTTGATGCGCTGGAAACCGGCCTCAAGCGCCGCGTCGATTCCCGCCAGCACCTTGTTGATGTCGCCCAGCCGGGTCAGCTTATGGAAACGGTCGGCATCAAGGGTATCGAGGCTGATATTGATGCGGGTCACGCCAGCTTCTTTCAGCTCTTTGGCGTAACGCGCCAGCTGGGTACCATTGGTGGTCAGGGTCAGGTCGCGCAAACCCTCCAGTTGCCCCAGGTCGCGGAACAGTTTGAGCACATTGCGCCGCACCAGCGGTTCGCCGCCGGTAATGCGGATTTTATGCACGCCGAGATCGACGAACGCCTTGCCCAACCGCGCCATTTCCTCCAGAGTCAGCAGTTGTTCGCGCGGCAGGAAGGTCATGTCCTCGCACATGCAATACACGCAGCGCAGGTCGCAACGGTCTGTCACCGACAGCCTGACGTAGGTGATGCGGCGGCCAAAACGGTCAATCAACTGGTTGGTGGGGGCAATAACGCTCATTGAATATTCTCCGTCCTCATTTCCATCTAGCAAGAACCATACCGGTTTTGCAGCTTAGCTAAAACCACAGGAATACTTTATACCTGAAGTACTTGGCGTGACAAATTGACTCAAATCAAGTGGCATGGTGCGTCAGAATGACCCAGTATCATGCCGCCTGACACCCTCAATCCGAGTCTGTTGCACTGATCCAGCGCTGGCACGCAACTTGCTCCACCCTATGGAGAAGTTCATCCAGGAGGAGAGCCTTGAACGAATCAAGCCTGCGCGACGCCCCCGCATTACCGGAACGGTTGGCGGTAGCCGCCATTCTGGAAAAACGCCCTTCGACCAGCCGCTGGGCCGCCGCATACTGGACAGCCACTGGCGTGGTGGTTGGCGGCGGCGAATACAGCGGTGTCACCCTGCTGCACGAACAGGATGGCGTCCAGCAATACCTGTACCCCGGCCTCAGTGTCAGCCTGTACCGCGATGAATGCGAAAGTTACTACCACAACCTGCAAGCGCCGCAGCCCGGCTGCTACATCATCGCCAACCTGGCCGACGACGGCACGCCCTCGCCGTTCCTCGTCACCCTCTGTTTCGACGCAGCCAATTCCTATTTGCAGGGCAGTTCGGAAGTCTACGCCGTACCGATTCCGCCCGAACTGTACCGCTGGACGGAAGCCTTCGTGCTGGAGCATTACGCGCCGGAGCAGAAGAAAAAGCGCCGCCTGACCGACTTCCAGCACGATCACGACAGGGGGCACTGAGATGGCCGACGAACCCTTCCTCAACCGCTGGTCACGCCTGAAACACCAAACCACCAGCGAAGCAAAGCAGGACGACGAACCAGAACAGGCAACACCGCCCGAAGCAACCAATCCCCCGCCCGAGCCAGCCCGCGAACTCACCGACGCCGACATGCCGCCGCTGGACACACTGGATTTCCACTCCGACTACAGCGCGTTCTTTTCCCCCAAAGTCAGTACGGAGCTGCGCACGGCGGCCTTGCGCAAGCTGTTCCACCAGCCCGAATACAATGTCATCGACACGCTGGATGACTATTGCGGCGACTACACCACGTTTGCGCCACTGGGCAATATCCTCACCGCCGACCTCAAACACCGCCTGCAACACGAAGCCAGACAACAACTGGAATCCCTGATGGAAACGCATGACATGACCCTGGACACCTTACTCAATGCCCGCCAACTGGCGCTGGCCAGCCTGAACCAGCACCCACAGGCCATCACCGGCTCAGTCGGCTACCAGTCGCACGGCAAGCTGCTGATCATCGGCAACCGGCAAGCGCTGGAAATTGCCGCGCAACTGCCAGAAACGCTCAAGCCGCAGGTGTTACTGACGGAGGAGGAGGAGGAAGGATTACCGACGAATCTCGGCCACATCATGACGCCACTGGCAGGGCGCAGCATCAGGATTGAAGGGTATCTGGGGGCATTCAATACCCGTCTGGAAAGCACGAATGGCAAAGGTGGAACCCTGTTGCAGTCCGACCTGATCCTCGACCTGCAACCCACCCCAAGCCTGCAACGCGGCATCCTGCCCCCCGGCTATTTCGCCCCCACCCCGGATGCACTCGACGCTACGCTGGCGGAACTGCCCGCCATGAGCGGCGAATTCAGCAAACCGCGCTATTTCCATTACGACCCCGCCATCTGTGCCCATGGCAGCAGTGGCCTGAAGGGTTGCACCCGCTGCATCGACGCCTGCCCGGCGGAGGCCATCATTTCCATCGGCGAAAAAATCGCGGTCAACCCGCAACTGTGCCAGGGCGGCGGAGCTTGCGCCACCACCTGCCCCAGCGGCGCGATCCGCTACCAGTACCCGTCCCCGGCGCACAGCGTCGATCAGTTGCGGGTGATGTTGCGCACCTACCGGGAAGCAGGCGGCATCCAGCCCAAAATCCTGTTCCACCGCAGCGAAATGGATATGCCGCTGGAAGACTTGCCCGCCACCATCCTGCCTTTGCCGGTCGAGGAACTCGGCAGCGCCAGTCCGGAACTGTGGTTCGCCGCCCTCAGCTTCGGCGCGGCGCAGGTGCTGTTATATGACGAAAATGCCACGCCGGAACTGAGCCGCCAGACCCTGCAACAGCAACTCGCCATTGCCCACGCACAATTGCAGGGGCTGGGCTATCCCCTCGACGCCATTCACCTGCTGGCTATCGGCACGCCTCTACAAGGCATCAGCCCCGCGCCCGTGATGCCCGCTTTACCGCCCGCCACCCAGGGCGGCATGAACGACAAGCGCCAGCAATGGAGCATCGCGCTGGATCACCTCTATCAGCACGCACCGCAACCCCGCGCCGAAATTCCGCTGCCGGATCATTCCCCCTTTGGCCTGCTGAACATCGACAAGGATGCCTGCACGCTGTGTATGGCCTGCGCCACCATCTGCCCGCTCAACGCCATTGATGGCGGCGTCGACCGGCCACAACTGCGTTTCCACGCCGACCGTTGCGTGCAATGCGGGTTGTGCGCCACCGGCTGCCCGGAAAAGGCCATCCGCCTGCAAGCGCTGTACATCGCCGACCCCGCCCAACGCCACCAGACCCGCCTGCTTAACGAGGATGAACCGTTCCGCTGCATCCAGTGCGGCAAGCCGTTCGGCAGCAAACGCACCATCCACACCATGCTCGGCAAACTGGCCCATCACCCGATGTTCCGCGATGAACGCGCCCGCAAACGGCTGGAAATGTGCGAAGACTGCCGGGTAATCGACGTGGTACAGGACCCCGACGCGATGGGCGACACAATGTCGCGGTCATTCCGCCACTGAAGCGGACAAAATGTCCCGCTACCTGCCGCCTGAATGGATTTGCCCCGATCCGCCAAGGTTATCAGGCAGTTTTTTCCCGCCGATGCTGGTACGGGACTTGCTCATACCCATGACTGAAAAGGAGACGCGATGAACCAGAACAGCCTGCCGGTTCGCGATCAGGAGCCAGAACAACAATACCGTGCCAACGCTTACCGGCTGTTGGCCGCCCTGCTGCGCAACGTGCCGGATACCGCCACCTTGGATTACACCCGGCAACTGGCCGGTCTGACTGACGGCGGTGACACGCTGGCGACCAGCATGATCGGGCTGGGGCTGGCCGCCCGCCATGCTGACCCGCTGGCGATTGATGACGAATTCCACGCGCTGTTCATCGGTTTGGGAAAAGGCGAAGTGGTTCCCTACGCCTCGTGGTATCTGACCGGTTTCCTGATGGAAAAACCACTCGGTCAGTTGCGACAGGAACTCGCCCAACTCGGCTTTGAACGCGACCCGGACGTGCATGAGCCGGAAGACCACGCCGCCGCACTGTGTGAAGTCATGGCGCTGCTGATTGAGGAACAGGCCGCACTAACCCGGCAGACCGGTTTCTTCCAGCGGCACATGGCGAACTGGCTGGAAGCGTTCTTCCGCGATTTGCAGGCCGCGCCTTCGGCAGCGTTTTATCAGGCGGTCGCACAACTGGGTATGGCGTTCATCCGTTTCGAACAACAGTATTTTGATATGCAAAGTCAGGAGTCAGAGCATGAAAACCCGTGATAAAACAAGCACACACAACCCGGCTCGACGCGAGTTCCTGCGCGGCACGATGGCTGCGGGCGCAGGTGCGGCCCTGCTCGCCGCCGCCCCCGGCATCGCAGAGGCCACCCCGGCAACCATCAGCCCGGAACCGGAAGAGAAGAAAGCTTACCGCCTGACCCCGCACATTGCCGCGTATTACAAAACCGCCGCGATGTAACAAAGAACACTCCCGTAGGAGAGCCAACCCCATGAAACTGCGAAAGATCAGCGACCAGCCCATCCACCCCGCCACGCCGGGCGTCAAATCCCTGAGCCGCCGCGAATTCCTGCGCAATTCCGGCTTGATGGCTGGGGGTGCCATGCTCGCCAGTGGTCTGGCGGGCGGCATGATGAAAAAGGCCAAGGCAGAAGATCCAGCCCCCGCCGCCAAAGGTGACACCAAAACAGTACGCACCATTTGCACTCACTGCTCGGTCGGCTGCGGCATCATCGCCGAAGTGCAAAATGGCGTCTGGACGGGGCAGGAACCGGCTTTCGATCACCCCTTCAGCAGCGGTGCACACTGCGCGAAAGGCGCATCGGTGCGTGAACACGGTCACGGCGAACGCCGCCTCAAGTACCCCACCAAGCTGGTCGGCGGCAAGTGGAAAAAGATTTCCTGGGACGAAGCCATCAACGAGATCGGCGACAAGCTACTGGAAATCCGCCAGAATGCCAGCCCCGACTCGGTTTACTGGCTGGGTTCCGCCAAATTCGGCAACGAGCAGGCTTACCTGTTCCGCAAGCTGGCTGCCATGTGGGGCAGCAACAACGTCGACCACCAGGCGCGTATCTGCCACTCCACCACGGTAGCCGGGGTAGCCAATACCTGGGGCTACGGGGCGATGACCAATTCCTACAACGACATCCACAACTCCAAAGCCATCCTGATCATGGGCGGCAATCCGGCAGAAGCACACCCGGTTTCGCTGCAACACGTCCTGAAAGCCAAGGAGGAAAATGACGCGCCGCTGATCGTGATCGACCCGCGTTTCACCCGCACTGCCGCCCACGCCAGCCAGTTTGTACGCTTGCGCCCCGGCACCGACGTGCCGCTGGTATGGGGCATGTTGTGGCACATTTTCCAGAACGGCTGGGAAGACAAGGAATTCATCCGCCAGCGCGTTTACGGCATGGATGAAGTGCGCGCCGAAGTCGCCAAATGGACCCCGGATGAAGTCGAGCGCGTCACCGGCGTGCCCGAAGCCGAAGTCAAAAAGGTTGCCCAGACCATGGCCGAAAACCGCCCCGGCACCTTCATCTGGTGCATGGGCGGCACCCAGCATCACATCGGTAACAACAACACCCGCGCCTACTGCATCTTCCAGTTGGCGCTCGGCAACCTGGGTGTGGCGGGCGGCGGCACCAACATCTTCCGGGGTCATGACAACGTGCAAGGTGCCACCGACCTTGGCGTGCTGGCTGACACCCTGCCCGGCTATTACGGCCTGACCGCTGGTTCCTGGAAACACTGGGCAAAAGTCTGGGATCTGGATTACGAGTGGATCAAGAGCCGCTTCGAACCCGGCAGCTACGAAAAAGGCAAGGACAGCGACGGCAAGGAAATCGACGTGCCAGTGATGGAAACCAGCGGTATTCCGGTGTCGCGCTGGATCGACGGTGTGCTGGAAGACAAGGCCAATATCGCGCAGAAAGACAATATCCGCGCCATGTTCCTGTGGGGTCACGCGCCCAACAGCCAGACGCGCGGCAAGGAAATGAAAACCGCGATGGAAAAGCTCGACCTGATGGTGATCGTCGACCCTTACCCCACCATCAGCGCCGTCATGCACGACCGCACCGATGGCGTCTATCTGCTACCCGCCTGTACACAGTTTGAAACCTACGGTTCCGTGACCGCTTCCAACCGTTCGCTGCAATGGCGTGACCGGGTAATTGAACCGCTGTTCGAGTCCAAACCCGACCAAAGCATCATGTACCTGTTCGCGAAAAAACTCGGTTTCGACCAGCAGATGTTCAAACACATCGAGGTCAAGGATGGCGAACCGCTGATCGAAGACATCACCCGCGAATTCAACCGTGGCATGTGGACCATCGGCTACACCGGGCAGAGTCCCGAGCGCATGAAAAAGCACCAGCAAAACTGGGGCACGTTCGATTACACCACGCTGAAAGCCAACGGCGGGCCATGCGACGGCGATTTCTACGGCATGCCGTGGCCCTGCTGGGGCACTGCGGAAATGAACCACCCCGGCTCCGCCAACCTGTACGACACCAGCCTGACGGTAGCGGAAGGCGGGATGCCGTTCCGCGCCCGTTTCGGCGTCGAACGCAATGGCGTCAACCTGCTGGCGGAAGGCTCCTGGAGCAAGGGTTCGGAAATCCAGGACGGTTACCCCGAATTCACCGCCGACATGCTCAAACAACTCGGCTGGTGGGATGACCTGAGCGATACGGAAAAAACCGCCGCCGAAGGCAAGAACTGGAAAACCGACCTGTCCGGCGGTATCCAGCGGGTCGCCATCAAGCACGGCTGCGCCCCTTACGGCAACGCCAAAGCGCGTACTGTCGTCTGGACCTTCCCCGACCCGGTACCGATCCACCGCGAACCGCTGTTCACTTCGCGCCGCGATCTGGTGGAAAAATACCCCACTTACGCAGACCGCAAATCCTTCTGGCGGCTACCGACCCGTTATGAGTCGATCCAGGCCAAGGATTACTCGAAAGACTTCCCCATCATCCTCACCTCCGGGCGGCTGGTGGAATACGAAGGCGGTGGCGACGAAACCCGTTCCAACCCGTGGCTGGCGGAATTGCAGCAGGACATGTTCGTCGAGCTGAATCCGCGCGACGCCAATAACGCCGCCGTGCGTGACGGTGACATGGTGTGGGTGGAAACCCCCGAAGCCAGAATCAACGTCATGGCGCTGGTGACCGAGCGGGTCGCGCCGGGGGTGGCATTCACCCCATTCCACTTCGGTGGCGTATTTGAAGGCAAAAACCTGCGTGCCAAATACCCTGAAGGCAGTGACCCCTATGTATTGGGCGAAGCCTGCAACACCGCATTCACCTACGGTTACGACTCGGTTACCCAGATGCAGGAAACCAAGTGCAGCCTGTGCCGCATCACCAAGGCTTGAGGAGGAGAATCATGGCCAGAATGAAATTTTACTGCGACGCGGAACGCTGTATTGAGTGCAACGCCTGTGTGACCGCGTGCAAGAACGAACACGAAGTGCCATGGGGCGTCAACCGCCGCCGGGTGGTTACCATCAAGGACGGCCAGCCGGGTGAACGTTCGATTTCAGTCGCGTGTATGCACTGTTCCGACGCGCCCTGTCAGGCGGTGTGCCCGGTCGACTGTTTCACCACGACGGCGGATGGCATTGTCATCCACAACAAGGATACCTGCATCGGCTGCGGCTACTGCTTCTACGCCTGCCCGTTTGGTGCGCCGCAATTCCCCAGCGATGGAGCCTTCTCGGGGCGTGGCAAGATGGACAAGTGCACCTTCTGCGCCGGTGGCCCGGAAGAAGCCGACAACAGCCCGGCGGAATTCAAGAAATACGGGCGCAACCGCATTGCCGAAGGCAAGCTGCCACTGTGCGCCGAAATGTGTTCCACCAAGGCGCTGCTGGCGGGTGACGCCAATACGATTGCCGACATTTACCGCAAGCGCGTGGTAAACCGGGCGGCCAGTGCGCTGATTTCCGGCAGCAACCTGCAAAAGACCAGCTTCCAGCCGACGCTTGTGCCGCCGGAGCTGGAGGGCAAGGCTAGCGCTACGGAGTAGGGTTATGAAAAAGATGGAAGAAAATCCCCCTCAATCCCCCTTTTTCAAAGGGGGAGGCTGTGCAGAACTTCGTAAGCCTGACCGGAGCCACAGTCTGGCTCCCCTCCTTTGCAAAAGGAGGGGCTGGGGGAGGATTTTCTTCCTCTTACTGCTGTGCCTGCTGCTGTTCGCACCCGGCGGGCGGGCGGAGGAACAAGCCGTTGCGCCACCGCTGCCGCCCGTGAACGTGCCGTCGCCCGGTGTGGATTTGTGGAATGAAATCCGTGGCCGCGAAGGCACGGCAGCAGACATGGGTCAGGTGCGCACCCAGGTGCAGGGCGTGGATACCGGTGTCCTGATCAATACCGGCGGGCAGGAATGGCGCGAATACCGGATGCAGACGCTGATTCCGAATGCGGCCATGGCGCTGGGTTTTGTAGCGCTGGCTATCGTCGTGTTCCGACTGGTGCGCGGCAGGATTCCGATCAAGGCCGGGCGTTCGACCCACAAGATCAAGCGCTTCAGTAAGCTGCAACGCTACGTGCACTGGACGACGGCGGCCCTGTTCGTCACGCTGGCGATTACCGGCATTTTCATCCTGTTCGGGCGCTACATCGTGATCCCGCTATTCGGGCCGGAAATCGGCGGGCCGCTGGTTTATGGCCTCAAGCGCATCCATGATTTCGCCGGGCCGCTGTTCGCAATTGCACTGGTGCTACTGGTGATTTTCTTCATGAAAGGCAATATGCCCAAACTGCTCGACCTGAAATGGATAGCCAAAGGCGGCGGGTTATTTGGCGGCAAACACGCTTCCTCCGAATGCTACAACGCCGGGGAAAAAGGCTGGTACTGGATTGCCGCCATCGCGGGCGCATTCGTGGTGGTCAGTGGTTTCGTGCTGGATTTCCCCAACTTTGAACAGGGCCGCAACTTCATGACCTTTTACCACTGGATTCACAGCATCGGCGCGGTCGTCATGATGTCAGTCGCGATGGGCCACATCTACATGGGCACAATCGCCATGGAAGGTGCGTTCGAAGCCATGGCAACCGGCTATTGCGACGCCAACTGGGCGAAGGAGCACCACGATTTGTGGTATGAGGAAGTGAAGGACAAGGCAGTTCCGGCAGACAGTATCGAACAAGCCAGCGACCCTGGGGTAGATTCGGGGAAGCAGAAAGTCGTTTAACTCAGGGATAGACTCCACAAAACGAATATTGGGAGCGTAGCAAGCGCCCCGTTTTCTATTGTAACAAAGGTTACTGTAATAATTATTACGCTATTTCACCCACTTCTTCCACCGGTCTCTCCAGCAAATACACGCTGAACAGCGCTCCCTTGCCCGCTTCCGATTCCACCGCAATACGCCCGCCATACCTGTGCACCATCGCGTAACTCAGCGACAGCCCTAGCCCGGTGCCTTGCCCAGCCGGTTTGGTGGTGAAAAA
>JAHJJD010000082.1 GCA_018822845.1 Gammaproteobacteria bacterium
AGCGTGTTGAGGATATGGACGGCGCGTGTATTGAGGCGCTCGTCTCCCAAGTCGAGATCATTGAGTTCGGTGGCTGACCAGTTCATAGGCTCAAATGGTTTATTTTACAGTAACTTGGTGACTTGTGTATAAGGAGATGCGTATATGACGGCTCTGATGTTAGTGATGTGTTAGGTAAAGCCGAAATCGTTGCATACGATAAAACCACCAAACGTTTGTTTGTCGTTAATGCAATAGATGGCGCTGTCGACGTGCTTGATATTACTGACCCGGCCAATCCGGAATTTGTAAATACCATCGATATTAAAAACGGTATTGCAGGCTTCAGCGGAGGTTCCCCCAATAGCGTGGCAACCTATAACGGGCTGGTTGCCGTTGCCGTAGAAGCGGATACCAAGCAGGACGCTGGCATTGTTGCGTTTTATGATGCTTCTGATTTATCCCTCAAAAAGACAGTTGCAGCTGGTGCCCTGCCTGACATGCTGACCTTTTCTCCAGACGGGAACAAGGTAGTTGTAGCTAACGAGGGTGAGCCCAATGGTGCTTATGACAATGACCCTGAAGGTTCCATCAGTATCATAGACGTGTCGTCTGGCGTGGATAACGCCACTGTCAGCCAGGTTGGTTTCGGCTCGTTTGACAAGGCCACGCTACTGGAAAAAGGTATCCGCATTTTTGGGCCAAATGCTACAGCTGCGCAGGATATTGAGCCGGAATATGTAACTGTTTCCGACGATTCAACAACTGCCTGGGTATCCTTGCAGGAAAACAACGCCATCGCTGAAATTGACCTGGTTGGTGCTACGGTTAAAGGTATTTACCCGCTGGGTACAAAGGATCATGATCTTGACGCTAACACCCTGGATGCCAGTAACAAGGATGATGCAATCAATATCACTAAATGGCCGGTACAAGGTTTTTACATGCCGGACGCGATCAGCCATCTGACTGTTGGTGGAAAAACCTATATTTTCACGGCCAATGAGGGTGATTCCCGTGATTATGATGGTTATTCCGAAGAAGAACGTGTCAAGGATCTGGATCTTGATCCAACCGCTTTCCCAACGGCATCAGACTTGCAAAGCAATGCAAATTTAGGGCGCTTGAAAGTAACGGCTGCTAATGGCGATACCGATAACGATGGTGATTTTGACAAGCTCTATTCATATGGGGCGCGTTCATTCTCTGTGTGGGATACCGCAACTTTGGCAGACACTGATAACACGCCTGCTTTTGATTCCGGCAATCAGTTCGCAACTACTATCGCCGCTGATGCAACGTTTGCAGCCATCTTCAATGCCGATGGCTTGTCCAACGAAGTTGATGATCGCAGTGATGACAAGGGTGTTGAACCGGAAGCAGTCACAGTGGGTCAGGTTGGCAGCAAGCACTACGCATTTGTTGGCCTGGAGCGGATTGGTGGCATCATGGTATATGATGTCTCGGTACCAACAGCACCAACATTTGTAAAGTACATTAACAACCGGAATACCAGCACATCCTTTGTCGATGGAACTCCACCGCTGCCAGTTGGTAAGGTCGAGGTCACTGAAACACTGGCTGCCAGCGATGTCGGTGATATTGCTCCAGAAGGCGTAATTTTCATTGCGGCGGAAGATAGCCCAAATAATACCCCATTGCTGGTTGCAGCCCATGAGCTGAGCGGCACAACAACAATTTTCAAGATTAAAAGCAGCGAAGTGAATGCCGGGGGTGTAACTGCCCAAGCCAGTGCCGGTAATGTAGAAAATATGCAGGTCGAAAATATCAGTGCATACCCTACAGGCAAACCTGCGGGCGTGGATTTCAATTTTGGCGCTGTCAGCTATGAAGTCGCCGGTCTTGCAAACGGTCAGACGATCGAGATGACATTGACAATGCCGTCTGCCATCCCGGCAGGTAGCAAGGTTTACAAGGTAACTGCGGACGGGTATCAGGAAATCACTGGAGCAACTGCTAGCGGTAACACAGTAACATTCGACATCACGGATGGTGGCGATCTGGATGCTGATGATGATGCAAACGGAACTATTGTTGATCCTGTAGCTGTCGGGACGCCTGTCAGTGGCGGTGGCGGTAGCCTGGTCTGGTTCATGCTGCTTCCACTTATGTTGGCGGGTTTGGTTCGCCGTTCCATACGATAAACTTCCAGTAAGAAAAACCGAAGCCCCGCTTTAGGCGGGGTTTCTTTTTGGGCGTGATTCCGCAATAAAGCTGCTTGTCTGTCAACATATTGTCACATAGTCATATTAGCGTAACGCTTTTCAGCAGAAGACGGTTTCCCCATGCGTATCCTGATGGTTTCTGACGTATATTTTCCGCGCGTCAACGGCGTTTCCACCTCTATCCAGGCATTCCGGCAGGCGTTGGAAGCTGCCGGGCACCATGTCACCCTGATAGCGCCTGATTATGGGCAGGCGGTGGAGGATGAAGCAGGCATCATCCGCATCAGTTCGCGCAAGGTGATCGTCGACCCGGAAGACCGCATGATGCGCATCCGCCACATCCACCGTCTGACCGAGGAGTTGCGCGCGGATGATTACGACATCATCCACATCCATACCCCGTTCGTGGCGCATTACGCCGGGCTGAAACTGGCACGCAAGCTGAGGCTGCCGGTGGTGGCGACCTACCATACCTTTTTCGAGGAATACCTCTACAACTACGTCAAGTGGTTGCCGAAGGAATGGCTGCGCTATGTGGCGCGGCGTTTTTCCCGCACACAGTGCGCCGAGCTGGATGCGCTGGTGGTGCCTTCCAGCGCCATGCAGCAAGTGCTGCTGGATTACGGGGTGGAAACGCCGATGACGGTTTTGCCGACCGGGCTGGACATGCGGGTGTTTGAAGCGGGGGATGGCGTTGCGTTCCGCGCAAAGCACGTTATTCCTGCCGAACGCCCGGTGATCCTGTTTGTGGGGCGGGTAGCGTTCGAAAAAAACATTGGCTTCCTGCTGGATGTCACCGAACGCTTGCGGGAAAGCATTCCCGACATCCTGTTCATCGTGGCCGGGGAAGGCCCGGCGGAAAAGTCGCTGCACGCACAGGTCAGGCGGCGTGGGCTGGCGGGCAATGTCAGTTTCGTCGGTTATCTGCGCCGCAATGGCGACTTGCAGGCGTGTTACAAAGCAGCGGATGTGTTTGTGTTTGCTTCGCGCACCGAAACCCAGGGGCTGGTGCTGATTGAGTCGATGGCGTGTGGAACGCCAGTCGTTTCCACGGCAGTGCTGGGCACCAAGGACGTGATTGGTTCGGGCCAGGGCGGGCTGGTCGCGCCGGAAGATGTGGAAGGTTTCGCCAAACAGGCTGAGCGTTTGTTGCAAGGAAAGACCTTGCACGCACAGAAAACCAAAGAGGCGCTGGCCTATGCAGCTACCTGGTCGCATACTGCGCAGGCGGAAAAGCTGGTGGCGTTTTATCAGCAAACGGCAGTGCATGACGCCTAGCATCGGCAATTTTGTACCGGAAAGCCTGTTTCAGCTAACATAAGCGCAAACTATCGATAATCGAGGTGAATGAGTGTCAACCCCGAAGCCATGGCTGCTTGTAGTGCTGGCGTGCGCGTTCTGCTTCCCCCACGTGCTGCATGCCAGTTGCGACCAGTTCAGCGCCAAAAACCTGAACCGCAAGGCCAGCCCCTACCAGCAGGAAATCCAGCACGCCGCCCAAAAATACAAGGTCAGTCAGGCGCTGATCAAGGCAGTGATTACGGCGGAAAGCTGTTTCAACGAGACTGCCGTTTCCCCCAAAGAGGCTGCCGGGCTGATGCAGTTGATGCCGGATACTGCCGTCCGTTTCGGTGTGATCAATGTGTTCGACCCGGCGGAAAACATCAATGCCGGAACCCGTTACCTGCACGCGCTGCTGAAGCGTTACAAGGGCAGCCTTACCCATGTGATCGCCGCCTACAATGCCGGGGAAGGGCGTATTGATCATGGCGAACCCGTGACCATTTCTTTCAAGGAAACCCGTGGTTATATCCGCCGGGTTCTGACGGCGCTGGGCAAGCTGGAAGAGGATGAAAGCGCCCGGCAGGAAGCGGTAGAACTGCTGGCCGAATGGGAGGATGCCGAAGCGCGCTATCAGGCGGCCCTGCGCGGCGAAACGCTGGAGCCGGAATGGGCTGCCGACCAGTTCGCCAGAGGTGGCAAGGTGATACTGGCAAGCTGGCAGGAAACCCCCGATGCGAGCGTCAAACCCGGACTCATACCGGTAGCTGCGCCACTTCCGGCCAACGATCCCTATCCTGAGGTGGAAACACTGGATAGCTGCCAGCAGATTCCGGCCAGCATCCTGCGGCTGGCTTATCAGGAGGTGAAGGGTCACAAGGTCAATTTCTATTACAAAGCCGGTGGGGGCGAAACCCTGTTCCGCGCTGCCGACAAACTGGGTGTCCACATCGGCGAAATCCTGCTTTATAACGATCTGTCAGCCGATGACCAGCCTGCGCCCGGCCAGTTGCTGAAAGTGGCGGAATGCACGAAAACTGCCGGATAACTGGATTTTACTGCATTGCAACAGTAAGCTTCAGGCCATTCATTGGATCACAGGAGAAGGCAGTATGGCGCGTTGGGTAAGGTTTGCAGCAGACGGCGCAACCCGGTTTGGTTTGTGGGAAGGCGACACGATTGCGGAATACACGGGCGACATGTTCGATGCGCCGCAGGCCAGCGGGCAGGCATTCGCAGTTGCGGATGTGCGTGTGTTGACGCCCTGTGAGCCGAGCAAAATGATCGGCTTGTGGAACAACTTCCATGAGCGCGCGGTTCTGGAAAAGCTGCACAAGCCCGAGCACCCGCTGTATTTCCTCAAACCAGCCAACAGTTTTGCCGGGGAAGGCGAGCCGATTCTACGCCCGACCGGCTATTCCGGCATGGTGGTGTTCGAAGGTGAACTCGGCATCGTGATCGGCAAGACCTGCCGTAATGTGTCGCTGGAAGACGCGCCGGGCTATATTTTCGGCTATACCTGCGTCAACGACGTAACTGCGCGTGACATGCTGAAACTCGACCCGGCCTTCGTCCATTGGAGCCGGGCGAAAGGTTCCGACAATTTCGGCGTGTTTGGCCCCTGCATCGCGACTGGCCTTGATCCGCAGCAATTGTTCGTGCGCGTGGAGCTGAACGGTGAAGAAAAGCAGAACTACCCGGTGGCGGACATGTTCTTTTCCCCGGATGAAATCGTCAGCCGTATTTCGCATGACATGACGCTGGAAGTGGGGGACGTGATTGCCTGTGGCACATCTGTTGGCGTGTGCGGCATGCAGGATGGTGATACGGTGGTGGTCAGCATTGAAGGTGTTGGTGAGCTGACCAACCGTTTCGGCTAATAGCTGAAATGACAGGCACAAAAAAGGCGCTCCGGGGAGCGCCTTTTCTTATTCAGTGCGAAGCCTGATTACTGAGCGGCAGCAGGAGCAGTAGCTGTTGCTGAAGCAGTCGGTGCAGTAGCTGTTACAGAAGCAGCAGGAGCTTGAGCTTGTGGAGCAGCCATTGGCATTTGTGGCATCTGCGGAGCCATCATTGGCGCGCCGAAGCCGTTGCCTTCTTTGGCCGCGTTGCTGTAGCCGTAGCCATTGCCAGCGCCGTTACCATAGCCGTAACCGTTGCCAGCACCGTACCAGTCGCCGTTGCCTTTACCGTTGGCAGCCATATCGGTAGCCATGTCAGTTTTGCCTTTGCCTTTGAAGTTGATGCTGAATTCAACTTCGCCGTCAGCGTTGCCTTTACCACGACCCCAGCCGTTGGCATCGCCAGCGCCGTTGCCGTAGCCTTGGCCGTTACCGGAAGTGTTGGCAGTACCGTTGCCGTAGCCTTGGCCAGCGCCATTGCCGTTGTCAAAGCCGTCGAAGAATTCAGCGGAAGCAGCACCGGACAGGGCGATCAGGGTAGCGAATGCGATAGCTTGCAGTTTCATGGGTTTATCTCCTAGCTTGTTGTATGAAAGTTCAATATGTGAATATCATAATATTAGAAGATTCTAATGTAAAGGTGTTTCTGCAAGATTTCTGCAAATTTGTGGAGAGGTTATGGAGAGGGAGAGGGGGGCGACCGCCGGTCGCCCCTACGGGGTGGATTAGTCGAGCAGGTAAGAAACCACGCCGTCGGCCAGTTTTGGCTCAAACCAGGTGGATTTGGGTGGCATGACGTCGTTGTTGTCGGCGACTGCCATCAGGTCTTGCATGCTGGTGGGGTAGAGCGAGAAAGCTACCGCCATTTCACCACTGTTGACGCGCTTTTCCAGACCTTCGAGGCCACGGATGCCGCCTACGAAGTCAATGCGGTCGTCACGGCGCGGGTCGCTGATGCCGAGTACCGGCTCAATCAGGTAACGCGCCAGACGGCTGACATCCAGACGCGCAACCGGGTCTTCGTTGGGCAGTAGTTCCGGGTGCAGGGTCAGTTTGAACCATTGCTTGTCCATATACATGCCGAAGGTGCCGGGTTCGCTCGGCTTGACCGGGGTAGCAGACGGTTGCAGGTCGAAATGCTGCTCGACGGCGGCGAGGAACTGCGCGTTATCCATGTCTGGCAGATCCCTGACTACGCGGTTGTAGTCGAAGATTTTCATCTGGTGGTGCGGGAAGATGACGGAAAGGAAATGGTCCCACGGGGCGTTTTCGCTGTCGCCGTGCTGTTCGTGGCGCATTTTGGCGATCCGGGAAGCAGCGGCGGAACGGTGGTGGCCGTCAGCAATATAGATGGCGTGCATGGCGTTGAAGGCGGCGGTCAGTTGCGCAATGGCATCGGCTTCGTCAATCACCCACAGGGTATGCTGGATACCGTCATCGGCGGTTGCGTCCAGTACCGGTTCCTTTTGCGTGGCAGCAGCCAGAATCTGGTCGACTACCGGGGCGTCAGGGTAGGCCAGCAGCACTGGGCCGGTTTGCGCGTTTACTGCGTCGATCTGGCGTACACGGTCGTCTTCCTTCACCGGGCGGGTGAATTCGTGCTTGCGGATGCGGTTGGTGTCGTAATCAGCGACGGATGCGCCCGCCACCAGGCCGGTTTGCTGGTGGCCATTCATGATCAGGCGGTAGGCGTAGTAGCAAGGCGTTTCATCGCGAATCAGCAGCCCGGCCTCGATGGTGCGGGTCAGGTTTTCGGCGGCCTTGGCGTACACTTCCGGGCTGTACGGGTCGGTGTTTTCCGGCAGGTCGATTTCCGGCTTGGAAATGTGCAGGAAGCTCCACGGTTTGCCGTCGGCGCGTTCGCGGGCTTCAGCAGAATTCAGTACGTCATATGGCGGGGCGATCACTTCAGCGGCGCGACCGGGGGCAGGGCGCAGGCCCCTGAATGGTGAGATCAGATTCATGTTGACAACCTTTTGTGCATCAGTTCAAGGATGCGGGGCATTATAGCGGCCATTCGGTTATGCCGCCATTTCCGGGAATGGATGTTTGTTGCGGGGGTTACAGCAGGCTTATATGGGTTTCGGCGCTGTTGCGGTCGATGTTGAGTTGTATTTCGCAGTATTCGTTTTCTTCACACAGCGGGGTTGGGTCGTCGGAGCAGCAACTTCCGGCAATGATGCCTGCGTAGAAGATGCCAGCCCTGATCTGGAGTTGTGCGGGTGTTTCGGTGGTGTCGAGGATGATGATGGTGCGGGGGCTGTCGCTGACGTGGCTACTATGGGCGAGGGCTTGTTGCAGGGGGAGGGCGGAAGCGTCCAGTTGCTGGATACTGGCGGCGAAGGCTTGGGGGAAGGCGGGTGTTCCCCAGGCTTGCAGGATGTCGGGTAGCTTGATCAAGAGGCGGCTCCATAAGGTGATGGCATGACATCATAGCAAAGCCGGATTTTGTATGGTTTTTGTATCTGCTGATTGATGATGCCGTGCAGGGTGGCGCAGGGCTGGAGGTTAGAAACCTCAGGCTACCCGATTGGCTTATTATTTATTTCATGTTCAAGGTTAAAACCACCGGCTTTAGCCGGTTAGCTTTAGCTCAAGTCGCTTTTTGACAGCGTTGCAGGTTTGCACTGTCTTTGTCGAGAGCGGATCTTAAGCGCGGGGAGCATATTGGGTGGACTTTCAGTCCTCTGCGACCCGTGCTAAACCCATCTACTTCAGTAGGTGGTCGTTTAGTTATGCTGCCTGTAAATTGGGGGCAATGTGCATATCAACATGAATATCAGCATAGGGACAGGTGAGTGAACCTTTAGTGTCACGCTCAATCAAACCTAACTCGACCAACACTTGGGCATCTTCATGGACGCGCTTCACATCACGTTGTAGATAGCGAGCCAGCTCACGCACCCCCACTGTACCCGTCACCTGTAATGCGTTGATAATCGCCCAGCGGCGTTCACTCAGTCGGGAAAAAAAGATACCGGGTGACTCAAAATTGAGAAACTCACCTTGGTATCCACCGCGCTGTGCGGCTTTTCCCGCTGCACGCAGTGCAGCTTTCCAATCAGGTTGCAGTGTGATGGTTAATGTCCGTTTTTCCATTTGTCCACCTCTAGCAAAAAATCTTCAATTAATGTCTCTATATCTTTGAAAATATAGGGATACTCTACATCACCCCAATGTTTGTGGTCGCCTTTGCCGCGTTCATTGTCAAAGCCAACAACCCGTTTGCTATCAACAATATAGACAAGGCGATATTTGTAATAGTGCGTTGTTGGTGGGACAGGCGTAGGGACGTGCCAAACCACCATCTCAACAATGTCACCATTGGGTGCAACGTCTTTGAATTGTGTAATCAACTCTGCTTTCATGTTGGCTATTATGCCAACATTGATATTCGGAAAGCAAGTGACTTATTTGTATAAAATTAGACCGTTTTGGGCAGGTATAATAGGGCGTCTATTTTTGTAATCAATAAACGACATATTCTTTTTTAATCAGGCAGAGCACTCCCCGCGCATCAGCGCGGCGCACCAGTTCCATTTTCCGGCATTTGAATCTGGCACGGTTTTTCCGCGTTAGCAAATGACAAAAGTATCTTTATTCAGTCTTTAAATCTGGTGGTGCTTGTCGTCATTTAAAAAGCCAACGTCATAGCTGACGGGCGCGGCGGGGTCGGGTAGGGACAGCGCATTACTGCACCATCCCCCCCTGAGAACCGTGCGTGCAAGTTTCCCCGCACACGGCTCAAGCCTCCCAAAGTCACTTTTCAGGGCAACCGGCAATCCCCGGTTCAGATGGATTGCCTTTGCA
>JAHJJD010000083.1 GCA_018822845.1 Gammaproteobacteria bacterium
AGATGAGCTACGTCATATATTTATCAAAAATATTTTGAAAACCCTTTTGTCGAATAAACACCAAAACCACTATCTGTCCGCCAGATGAAATAAGCGGCAAGACCTCGTTGCTCGGCAAACAGCTTACCCTTTTCCTCCCCCAGTGACATGAGCAGGGTTGCATAGGCATCAGCCAGCATGCCGCTTTCGGCCACGACGGAAACAGATGCAAGATTGTGGGTAACCGGAAACCCTGTGTGAGGGTCGATTGTGTGGGAATAACGCTTGCCACCTTGCATGAAAAAGTTGCGGTAATCCCCCGAAGTGGCTAAACCAGCATCGCCCAAATGGATGCCCTGCTGTACAGCTCGGCCACTTTCCAGCGGCTTTTCAATAGCAATTTGCCAGGCATCACCACGTGGACTGACACCACGGGTACGGATTTCCCCTGCGATTTCAACCATGTAATTGTGGATGCCTTGCGACTCCAGATATTCACCAGCAAGATCAGCGGCAAAACCATCGGCCAACGAAGCCAGTTCCACATGCACATCGGCACGCAACTTGCGTAATGCAGGCGGACTCAGCCTTGCCTCCAGCTTCTGAGACCCTACCCTTGCGCGGGCAGCATCAATTTCGGCCTGGGAAGGAACCTGATCCTTGCCCGCATGTTCTGCGCTGAACCCCCATAATTCGATCAGGGGGCCAACAGTAACATCATACGCACCATCGCTTTGCCTGCTCAGTTCAAGTGCCGTTGCCACCACTTTCACCAACTCGGGGGAAACCGGGAACCAGTCAACGCCCGCATATTGGTTGAAACGGGAAATTTCCGAGGTTTTATCCCAGCCTGCAATCAGCTTGCCGGAATGGGCAAAGGCTGCGTTGATGCCTTGCATCAGTTGGGTTTCATCTACACCACCCGGCAACTCGTCACTGATCGTAACGTGCCACATGGCAGTTCCCTGCATACCCCCAAGCCTGGTTCCGGACGCTTGCTTTTCACATCCCGCCAGCGCCAGGCAAGCAATAAAAAATGCCAACACAATGGCTGGCATTCCCGAAATCAATCTGTTGTTCATTCGCATGATTACGTTTAAGGCGATTCTGCCTTGTCCTTGCCACCCGAAGGGCTGGTGAAACGGTCATTCAAGTGCTGGACAAAGCGATCGGTCGCATAGCGGATGCCATCCAGACGCTGACGTGCGCGCCTGCCCCAACCTGACGGCGATGACTGGAAAATGCTGCGCCACATGCGGGTACTTTTCAGGAAAGCGCGGGAAAGGTTTCCATAGGATTCCTGTTGACCCAGCTTCGCTGCTATCCGTTTTGCCAGATTGTTGCGGATCAGGAAGTGGATACTCACAGCAATCAGCAACGGTACGATGATACTGAGCGCCGTCGCGATAGCGTTGCCCTGCATGGAGGCCAGCCAGGGCGGGTTGAACAGCAGCCCTTCCCAGTAACCAAACTCGATACTCATGGCAACCAAGGCAATCGCCAACAAGCCAAAGACGAACATGTCAGAGAACAGCACCTGCTTTTTCCAGCGGCTCAACGCTTCACGCAAACGCGGCACAGCCTGCTGCTCAATCTGGTTGGCCTGCGACTCCATGGAACCGACAATACGGTACACACGCTCGATATTTACGCTGTCGATACGGGTCATGATGCGCTGATAATCAGCCTCACGTTTGGAAACATAACGCGACCACACCGCTTGGTCTTCCACTGGCGTGGCCAGCTTGTCATTGAACAGTATGTGGAAACTGCCTGCCGATAAACCCTGTTGCACCAGCGCTTTCTGCCACGCAGACACGATGTCTTCCAGATTATCCTCGCGCGCTGACGTATCGATCTGGTTCAGGATAAACAGGAATTTGCTGCTGTCATTGCGGCGCATCGCGCCTTTGACCAGATGTTCCAGCGTATCCTGCATGGCTCCCGGCTCAGGGTGGCGTGCATCGAAAAATACCAGCACCAGATCCGACAGCTCAATGATGTGGTCGGTAATACGCAAGGTCGCCTTGCGTTGCTCGTCGGCATCAAAGCCTGGCGAGTCAATCAGGATTTTGCCGCGCAGCTTCTCACTGGGAGCAACCTTCATTTGCAGGTAATTATCAATCCTGGCACCGTCACCAGCGGAAACGTGTTCGATTTCCTCGCTGATCTGATAGAAAGGGAAACGCGGGTCACCATCCAGCGCCAGACCTGGCAGGGTTCGAATCTGGCCATCAGGGCTGTAGGTAATCACGGTAAAGCGGTCATCCACTGCCTGATTGCCGGTACGTTGCAGGTTTACATCCAGATAACTGTTGATGAAGCTGGACTTGCCTGCTGAAAAAGTTCCAAGAATGGAAACCAGTGGCCACCACGAAATCTGGGTAGCGTAAGATTCGCCGCCATCCAGTAATCCAAGCTTCTGGGCAATCGCGTCAAGTTCCCGATATTGGTTGACTGACTCTACCAGTACCGGATTTTCACGCTTCAGATGCTCCTGCAACCGCTTAAGGCGTTGCTCCATTCGCTTGGCTGGTGTCATGCTTATCCTCTTGTTGCGCTGGCAAGCACTCTTGGCTGCCGCAAAGGGTCATCATCGATGGAACTATGCCCATCCTTGGCAGTTGCAGCTCCCGCTGGTGTCTCTGGCGTGCTGCTGGAACCAGCTTCTGCCGGAACCCCTTCCTGGGGAGCCGTCACTGGTGCTGCAACGGAAGGAAGCGCTTCAGTCTGAGCGGTTACAGGTGGCTGGACAGATGCCGGTTGAGCCACCGTAGCTGTCTGCCCCTGTGGCCAGGCATAATAGCTGTTATTGTAGTAAGGTGATACGGTCATCGCTGGCGGTGGAACCACATAAGGTGCAGTTTTGTCACTACCGAACGGGCTGAACTTGTTGAACATTTTCATCGGGCCGGAAATATTCTTGTTCATCGACCACATATCGCGCTGCATATTATAGGTCGACACTGCCATATTCTGAGTGGAATCATTCATCTGCTGAATGTTGCCCGCAATATCCTGGGTACTGCTGTTCATACCGACGACGCTATGGGTCATCAAGCTGGTCGAATCTACCAGATCAGTCATCTGGTTGTTCATAGAAGAAATGGTGCTCGTCATGAGCGTCATGTTGGTATTGACCGTCTGGTTCATATCCGAAATGGTTTGCGTCAACCGATGCACGTCAGTGGTCAGGGACTGCACCAGATAGAAGCCATACGCTGACAGGATGATGAATGCGACCATTGCTGGATAGACGATCATCTGCAAGGTGCGCGTCACATTGACTTGCCGCTCCTCAAAATCCTGCAACTCATCCTCTACATCGTACAATTCACGCTCAGTATCATCAACCCCAGCGGTATTCTTACTATTTCCCATAAATGGCTCCTGTGGCCGGTCATGCCGAAAAATATCCATAACTGTCATCGGCACCGGCACTGTGAATGCTTACACGCTTATTCCAGTGCGTTGCTCATCGCTATATCTCCCGATCATTTCCTTTGGTGTCCACCGTTTCCCGGTTTTATTGTATTTTTGTTATGTCTCGTGACAATAAAGGCAGGGCGGAATCGTGTCAAACTCCGCCGTTGCCTTTTGTCACAGATACTGCAAGAATTTTTTTACTTCAGGGCAGCATCAATTTTTTTAGCCAGTTCAGGATCAACCATGTCGACATAAAGCTTCATGTTGAACGCTTCGGTGACACGCCCCTGCGCAGCCAATTGCGGGGCAATTTCAGCAAACAGCTCAGCCGCCTGCCTGGCATTACCCTGCTTCCAATAAACATTGGCCAGCTCACCCTTGTATTCCAGTGAATCAGGCTTTTGCTGCAACAGCGAAGTATAGAAGCCAGCGGCGCTGTCCAGTTCATTGCTCCAGTAAGCTTCACGCGCTGCACGCAGCAGGTCAGCTTCGCTGCTTGCCGTTGCTGCGGGAGCAGCAGACTGTGCACCAGCATCCACTGTGGCCTGAGCAGCTGCGGTATCGGCTGCGCCCATGTGCGCGGCATCTACTGTCGCTGTGGCGGCTGCGTCAGTTGCAACCGCAGCACCATGGCCTGCGTCCGCTGCCTGGGCATGTTCTGCTGCTTCCGGAGCCTGCGCGTGTTCCGCCTGCCCGTCGCCGTGTTTGTCGACCATGCTGAAATTCAGCAGGATGGCAACGATAGCCAGCAACCAAGCCAGCAAAATGGGATGTTTCATTAACCAACGTAAAATATGCATCTGAATCTCCTTTTCCTAGAACCCAGATATTGTTAAAAGAATGTCTTACACAGGATAAAGTGCGCGCCCGAGTTCTTCGACTTCCGCTGCGGCCTTGGAGCGCGGCTCCATCTCAAATACCGCCAGACCTTCACTGAAAGAACGGCGGTAAGTTGTCCGCATGTAGAGGCGCGGCTCCAGCAAACTAACGCCTTTCAGCGTTTCAATTGCCTCTGCCGCCTCGCCTGTTTCACGCACCGCATGGTGGGTATCCGCCCGATTGATGACAGCCAGCATTTCTACCGGTTTGCCGCCACGGATGTTTTCCACCATTTTCAGGAAACGCTGGGTTGACCAGACATCGGCCTGACTTGGCGCAACCGGAACCAGGATACGGTCAGCCTTGCGGACTGCCACTTCCAGAGCTGCCATGTCGGCCAGCCCCATATCAACCAGCACTTCGGAATGGTCGCTGTCGCTACCCAGTTGCGCGACGGATGTCTGCGGCTGAATGGCGGGCAGATAACCCTCCTCCTGTCGGATCTCAAACGCATCCAGCGTCGTAGCCTGGGGATCCAGATCATACACGATGACATGTTTGTTGTGGCGGGTAGCAACCCATAACGCCAAATTGAACGTTACCGTGCTTTTGCCTGTTCCACCCTTGAGATTACCGATCAGCGTAATCATGACCTGACTCACTTCATCTGTGTTGAGAATAAGAAACCCGCCCCTTGTCAGGAACGGGTTTCGCCGGTTTTATTGATTTACAGGCTCCTGGGGCTGTGGAGCTTGCTCCTGCTGCGGCATTGGTGGCATTGGCGGCATCATCTGCCCACCCTGCGGCTGCATTCTGCGCTGCCCGTTCCCGCCCATGGGGAAGCCCTGTTGCTGCATGAATTGATGCATCTCGGGATTACGCATGCGCTGCTGTTGCTGCATCATCTGCATTTGCTGCGGTGTAGGCATTGGTTGGCCCTGCATTTGCGGAGCCGGAACCATGTACTGGCCGCCCTGAGGAGCAGGCATCATGCCTCCCTGGCCATATTCCGGCATGACCGGCATTGGAATGGCATACAGATAGTAGTAGGACGCTGGTGGCTGCGGCATAACCGGCGCTTCAGGAGCCTTGAGTTCTGGCGCGGGCGGCGCGGCTGGTGCTTCCACTTTAGCCTCAGGCATGGTTGGTGCGACTGGTGCTGCCGGTACTTCCGGTACTTTCACCTCAGGCACGGCTGGCACTGCTGGAGCTTCAGGAACATTGCCCCCCTTGACTTCAGGCGCAGCAGGCATTGTCGGAACGGCTGGTACTGCTGGCTCAGCGGGAACTTCCGGTACCGCTGGAGCCGGTGGAACCGCAGGTGCGGCGGGTTCGGCAGGTACTGCTGGTGTTTCCGGCACTGCAGGAACTGTCGGTATACCACCCGCCTGCTCAGTTTGTGCAGGGGCAGTTTGTACGCCAGCCGGAGCTTCTGGAGCAACTGGTGCTTCAGGAGCCTTCATTTCCGGGACAGCAGGTGCGGCTGGCGCTTCAGGGGCCTTCACTTCCGGAACAGCAGGTGCGGCGGGTGCTTCCGGCGCAGATGGAACCTGCACTTCCTTAAGCTCTGGAGCAGGTGCAGATTGCTCAGCCGGTGCGGCAACCTGAGCGGGTTCGGGCGCAGCAACTGGTGCTTCCACAGCTTTCATCTCTGGAGCTGCGGGTTGCTCCGGGACGGCGGGAGCAGTTGGTGCTGCCGGAACTGCGGGCGCTACGGGTTGCTCAGGAGCAGCAGGCGCGGCTGGTGTCTCTGGA
This sequence comes from Gammaproteobacteria bacterium, assembly GCA_018822845.1. Lineage (GTDB taxonomy): Bacteria > Pseudomonadota > Gammaproteobacteria > Thiotrichales > Thiotrichaceae > Thiothrix. The sequence continues at coordinate 5,980 of JAHJJD010000083.1, forward strand.
ACTGCCGGAGCCGCAGGCGGAGTTGGCATTCCTGCCTGCACACCAGCAGCGTCTGCCGCTTGCCCAGACTGATTGAGGCTTTCAGTTACAAACGGACCGGGCGGCGGTGGAGGCAGATCGCCTTCAGCCCATACGCTGCCCGCAAACAGGCTCAAAGCCGCAGACGTCGCTGCCGTCGCAACAGCTATAGCCAGTTGTTTTTTGTTAAACGTCTTCATAGTGTCGTCTTCCTTCAGATTAAATATCCGTCTTGAGTTTTATTCCCCGTCTACCCGGGGTCTTTTTCCGTTCCTTCGCTTCAATGGAAGAAGATACAGCATCATTCGCGGTTGCTGAGTCATCTGCTTCCCCCTGTTGCCCTAGGGCTAATCCGGCCTCAACATCTGGCTGTTCTGGTTTGACCATTTCATCCACAGCCTTGGACGTGGCTGGTGACAAACCGGTCGATGCAGATTTCATTTTCGGCTTTGCGGCTTTTTTAGATGTCGCTTTGGCTTTGGGTATTGGTTCATCCACCTTGAGCCTGGGAGCCTCGGCAGGCATTTCGGCTTTTGCCGCCTCACGGGCCACTGCGGCTACCGTCTGCGCCCTGGCCTGCTGTCGTTCCTGTTCCCGTTTTGCAGCCTTGCGCGCTTTGGACTTAACCATCAGTTTGCGGCCAGCAGTAAACCAGCCAGCGATGCCACTCACCAGTTCCTTGCCAAGGGAAACGCCATACATGCCAGCATAGACCGCCACATCCTTACCAATTGCCATTGCACTTTTGCTGGGCCTGGCTGGCGCTGCAACCGGTGAAGCGCCACTGTTTCCACCACCGGAACCACCGCCTGTCGGCCCGCCATTGCCACCGTTATCGCCGTTACCACCATCGCCAATCGGACAAATGTGCATGGATCTGCCTGCGCTGATGCAGCCCAGTGGAATGATCAGCAGGGTCAGCAAGGTTGCGACCGCACCACCAAAGATCAACGACACCGCCATCCCCTGGAAGATGGGGTCGGACAGGATAACCATCGAGCCACCAAACAGTGCCAGCGCCGTAATAATGATCGGGCGGGTACGTGCCTCACAGGAATGGATCACCGCTTCCAGTACGTTTTCACCCGCTGCTACCGCTTCACGCGCAAAATCCACCAGCAGGATCGAGTTGCGCACGATGATCCCTGCCAATGCGATGAAACCGATCATGGAGGTCGCAGTAAATTCCGCATTCATCAACCAGTGACCCGGCACGATGCCAATCAGGGTCAGTGGAATCGGGGCCATGATGATGGCGGGGAGGATGAAGTTACCAAACTGCGCCACAATCAGCATGTAGATCAGCACCAGCGCAGCGGCAAAGGCGATACCCATGTCGCGGAAGGTTTCCCAGGTAACCGTCCACTCGCCACCCCATTCAAAGGCAGATTTGCCTTCAACACCTTGCGGGGATTTCAACCAGTAAGCTTCTTCCGCCAGCTTGGTGCCGTCTGGAGTAACGTAACCGTTACCGTCGTTGGCATCTTTCAGCAGTTGCTCTACCTGACTCTGGCCGTACACCGGAGCTGCCAGCGTGCCGACGGTTTCTGCCGTAACGAATTCAACCGCGCGCAAATCCTTGCGGTA
>JAHJJD010000130.1 GCA_018822845.1 Gammaproteobacteria bacterium
ATTAAAGAGGGTGTTGATAAAGCGACTGCTGAAGCTGCAAAAGCTGAGCTTGAAGCTGCAGGCGCAACTGTCGAACTCAAGTAATTTTATTACTTGTGAACAAGGGAGTCCCTTGTTCTCGACTATCCGGCCACTTTAGCCTGGTGATTTTGTCACCAGGCTAAAGTGGCCTTTGCTCGTTAAAGAGCACAGACATTTATTACTTGTGATCTGTCCAGGGACGCTTGGACCGAACTTTTAATCAAAAAGACACCATTACTTCAAAACCATCTTCTTTATTACGAACACAGCTTCGAATGGTTTGCCTATTGGTCTCTTAACTATAAATAAATTTACTCCTAGAGGTTGCCTATGTTAAATAGCCTGTATTCTGGAAATCGTTTGCGCGTTGACTTCGCTAAAACTCCACAACAGATTGAAATTCCAAACTTGTTACAACTTCAGCAAAGTTCTTATGACAACTTTTTGATGATTGAGAAAAAAAATCGCGATACCAGCGGTATTGAGAAGGTCTTCTCATCGGCATTTCCTATTCACGACTCACAAAACCGTCTTACAATCGAGTATCTCGGTTCCGAAGTAGCGACGCCGAAATATACTGTGCGTGAATGTATGGAACGTGGTCTCACTTATGCTGTTTCACTGAAGATGAAAACACGTCTTGTTATCTGGGACCGTGATGAAAACACAAAAGAGAAGCTTGGCGTAAAAGATATCAAAGAGCAGTCTATATTTGTCCGTGATATTCCATTGATGACAGACCGCACCTCATTTATCATAAACGGTGTAGAACGGGTAGTTGTCAATCAGCTTCACCGTAGTCCCGGTGTAATCTTCAAGGAAGAAGAGTCAACAACATCAGGCAACAAACTGATCTATACCGGTCAGATCATTCCGGACCGCGGTTCTTGGCTCTATTTTGAATATGACCCTAAAGACATTCTTTACATGCGTATCAACAAACGCCGTAAAGTACCTGTTACGATCATGTTCCGTGCTATGGGATACAGTAAACAAGATATTTTGAAGATGTTCTACCCGCTTCAAAAGATCAACATTATTGAGAACCAATTCACAATGAATTTCAACCCGGAAGACTTTGCGGGCCGTCTTAATTATGACCTCGTGAGCGCAGACGGTGAAGTCCTTGTCACCATGGGAAAACGTTTGACGCCGAAGAGAGGTCAAAAATTCGTTGAAGATGGTATTAAAGCGGTTCAATATCCTATTGAAACACTGGTTGAACGATATTTGGCTGAACCGATCATCGATCCTGAAACAGGCGAAATTCTTTTTGATACTATGACAGCAATCGATGAGACAAAGCTTAAAAAGATGGCAGAAGCGGGTGTCAAAGAGTTTACAATTGCCAACGACTTGGCAGAAGGTGTGGATGCATCGATCATCAACGCTTTCAATGCAGATGCAGATTCATTGAAACTGCTTAAGCAGACGGAAGATATCGAAGATGAAAACGAACTTTCGGCGATTCGTATCTATAAAGTCATGCGTCCTGGCGAACCGGTAACCAAAGAGGCTGCCAAAGCGTTTGTAAACCAGCTTTTCTTTGATCCTGAACGTTATGACCTGACCAAAGTCGGCCGTATGAAGATGAACCATAAACTTGGTCTTGATATTCCTGAGTACATTACGGTGCTGACTAACGAAGATATTATCCATACGGTTAAATATGTGATCAAAGTCAAAAACGGCCAAGGTCACATTGATGACCGTGATCACCTGGGTAACCGCCGTATCCGTTCAATTGGTGAATTGCTGGGTAACGAGCTTCACAACGGTCTGATAAAGATGCAAAAGGCGATCAAAGACAAGCTCTCAACAATGAGCGGTCCGATGTCTGAATTGATGCCGCATGACCTTATCAACTCTAAGATGATCACTTCGACAATTATGGAGTTTTTCTCAGGCGGACAACTTTCACAGTTTATGGATCAAACCAACCCGCTTTCCGAAGTGACGCACAAGCGTCGTCTTTCAGCACTGGGCGAGGGCGGTCTTGTTAAAGAACGTGCCGGCTTTGAAGTGCGTGACGTTCACCCGACACACTATGGGCGAATCTGTCCGATTGAGACCCCGGAGGGTCAGAATATCGGTCTTATCAATACCTTGGCAGCTTACTCTAAAGTTAATGAGCTTGGTTTTATCGAAGCGCCATATAACATCGTAAAAGACGGCAGAGTATTGACGGGTCCTGAAAATGTTGTCTACCTTACGGCGACTCAGGAAGAGGGCAAGACGATTGCAGCCGCATCAAATGCTATTGATAAAAACGGTAAATTTGTCGAAGAGCTGATTGAAGTCCGTAAAGACGGCGACATCATACTCGGTAATCCGTTGGATTGTGAATACATGGACCTCTCATCACAGATGGTTGTCGGTGTAGCCGCATCACTTATTCCTTTCCTTGAGCATGATGACGCGAACCGTGCCCTGATGGGGTCAAACATGCAACGTCAAGCGGTACCGCTGCTTAAACCGGAAGCACCGATGGTAGGAACAGGTATCGAAAAACTTGTTGCCCGCGATGCGTGGGAATGTATTAAAGCGAAACGTGCCGGGCGCGTCGAAAAAGTCGATGCGAAACATATCTTTGTTCTTGGCGAAGACGAGGGCGGTACATTTATTGATTATTACCCGCTTCAAAAGAATCTCCGTACCAACCAAAATACGACGTTCAGCCAAAAAGCAAGCGTTAAAGTCGGTCAGGAAGTTGCGGCGAACCAGATCATCGCGGATGGTCCGAACATGGATCACGGCGAGCTGGCACTCGGTATCAATGCCATGGTGGCGTTTATGCCGTGGAACGGTTACAACTACGAGGATGCGATCGTCATTTCCGAGCGTATGATACGTGATGATGCTTATACATCTGTGCACGTATATGAAAAAGAGTGTGAAGCACGCGAACTTAAACACGGTATCGAAGAGATCACCCGTGACATTCCGAATGTTCGTGACGATGAACTTTCACACCTTGATGAGAGCGGTATTGTCAAGATCGGTACCAATGTCAGCGGCGGAATGATCCTTGTCGGTAAGGTATCACCAAAAGGTGAAGTCAAACCGACACCGGAAGAGCGCCTTTTACGTGCGATCTTCGGTGAAAAAGCGGGCCACGTTGTCAACAAGTCACTCTACTGCCCACCTTCTATGGAAGGTGTCGTAGTCGATATCAAGATCTTTACCAAAAAAGGGTACGACAAAGACCCTCGTGCATTGGAACTTGAAAAGCAAGAGCGTGATGAACTGGAACGTGAACACTACGACCGCCTGCTGATGATCGACAAAGAGGAGATGATCCGCATTGAGTCGATCCTTACTAAAGCGGTACTGCTGGCTGATGTAACGGTCAACGGTGTTGAGTATCAGGCGGGCGATAACATCAAAGCAGAGGACCTTGCCAACGTCAACCGTTTCGCGATGAACAACGTTGTCAAATCGTTCTCTGAAGATGTTCAGAACCAGTACAATATGACGAAAAACCATTTCCAGAAACAGAAAAAGACCTTCCGTGATGAGCACGAAGAGAAACTTTCTATCCTGGAAAAAGACGACATCCTGCCAAACGGTGTAACGAAGTTTGTCAAGATCTACATTGCGACGAAGCGTAAACTGAAAGTCGGTGACAAGATGGCCGGCCGTCACGGTAATAAGGGTATTGTCTCTATTATCGTACCAGAAGTCGATATGCCGTATATGGCTGACGGCCGTGCTGTGGACGTCTGTCTGAACCCGCTGGGTGTACCTTCGCGTATGAACATCGGTCAGATCCTTGAGATGCACCTTGGTATGGCGGGCCGTGAACTGGGCCACCAGATCCAGGATATCTTCAACGCAAAACAGGCTGACTTTGTTGCGCAGCTGCGTGCTAAACTGATTGAGATCGCCGATGTAGCGCGTTTCATGAATGCTGCCGAAGTTGTCGGAAACATGCC
>JAHJJD010000084.1 GCA_018822845.1 Gammaproteobacteria bacterium
AGCGGGCGAAAACATTGAAGTCGGGCAGGAAGCGTTCCGGCTCGTCGGCGGCGTAGCGGTAACGTCCCAGCAGCGGTGCACGGATCAGTTCCTGCGGGGTGTCAAGGTATTGCGGGCGCGACAGCAATTCAGCGATCAGCATGCGGTGGTGACCATCGTCTACCCAGCGGGCGGCTTCCAGCAAGGCGCTGATCAGGCTGAGGTGGGTTTCCGGGTTAGCTTCCGCCCATGTCTGGGTGACGCCCAGCACCTTTTCCGGGCCGTTGTGCCACAGGCCGTAACTGCTGACAGCTACACAGCCAATGCCGCGCTGTACCGCAACCTGATTCCACGGTTCGCCTGCGCAATAGCCGTCGATTTGCCCGGCTGCCAGTGCGCTGACCATTTGTGAGGGTGGAATCACGCGGATTTCCACGTCACGCCCTATTTCCAGCCCGCCATCCTGTAGCCAGGCACGCAGCAGGTAGTAGTGCTGGGAAAATGGGTAAACGCAGCCCAGCACCAGTTTGCGCTGCGTTTCGCGTTCCAGCAGGGCTTTCAGGCCAGCGGCGCGTAACGGGCTGGTGTGCAGGGATGCGGGGAAATGGCTGCGGATGCCTTGCATCAATGCGGAGGAAAGGGTGATGGCACTGCCATTCAGGCCGATGCTGATGGCGGTTTGCATGGGGACGCCCAGACCGTCGATGCCCAGTGTCGCCGCCAGCGGCATGGGGGCGAGCATGTGCGCCGCGTCCAGTTCACCGAAAGCGACCCGGTCGCGGATATTCGCCCATGACACTTCGCGTTGCAGGGTGACGTTGAGGCCGTATTTTTCGAAAAAACCGCGTTCCTGCGCCGCTACCAGCACAGCGCAATCAGTGAGGGGCAGAAAGCCTATACGTAGGTCTTGTTTCATCAGAACTTCCCCCCTAGCAGCGACATGGCGGCGACGAAGTTGCGGGCGGCTTCGCCGATTTTCATGTTGCGGTCCATCGCCATCTTGCGCAGCAGCTGGTATGCCTCCTCCTCGCTGAGGTTGCGGTGCTGCATGAGGATGCCTTTGGCTTTGTCCACATCCTTGCGGTCTTGCAGGCGGCCTTTGTAGTCTTCCAGTTCTTCGCGCAGTTTCTGGTGTTCCTGGAAACGGGCGATGGCCACTTCCAGCACTGATTTCAGGCGTTTGCCGGGCAGGTCGTCGACGATGTAGGCGCTGACCCCGGCACTGATGGCGGCACGGGTGGTTTCCAGGTCGCTTTGTTCGGCGAAGAACACGATCGGTTTGGGGGTTTCCTTGCTGACATTGCGCAGCGATTCCAGCGTGTCGCGGTCGGGGCTTTGCATGTCGATGAGGATGATGTCGGGCTGGTGCTTGCGCACGGCGGCCAGCAGGTTTTCATCCTGATCCACACGGATGATGTGCTGATACCCGGCAGCTTGCAGGGCGGATTCGAGGCTGCTGGAGCGTTCGGGGTCGTTGTCGACCAGCATGAGCTTGTGCATGTTCACCTGCGCGGAAAATCTTTAATGTAGTGAACATGCAAGTTTCACACCAGCTTATGCCTGGAGTTCCCGCACGACCCGGAAGCCGAGGTTGGTATCCATTTCGTCGAGGTAGCGTTTTTTGCGTGCCGCACTGCGCGCCAATGCCGCTTGGTCAAACCATGAGCCGCCTTTGGTTACGTACCAGTAAGGGTCGGCGGAAGCAGGCGGGCTGCCGTCACGGTTGGCATTCAGGTGCGATTTTGTCCAGTGGCTGCTGGTGAATTCCCACACGTTGCCATGCATGTCGTGCAGACCCCACGCATTGGGTTCACGGATGCCAACTTCGCTGGCTTTGGGGGAAGGGAAGCAGCGTGGTACGAACCAGCGGCGCTTTTCCTGCGCTTCGTTGTAAGGAAATAGCGGATTGAAATGAACCTCTTTGCAACTTATTTCGTCACCATGATAGAAAGGTGTGACGGTTCCGGCACGGGCGGCGTATTCCCACTCGGCTTCGGTTGGCAAGCGGTAGGTTTGCCCGGTTTGGTCACTTAGCCAGGCAAGGTACAGGCGCACATCTTCCATGCGGATATTAATGACCGGGTAACGGTCGCTGTGCCAGATCAGTTCAGGGCGCAGGAACCATTCGGTATCCTTGCGGAACTGCTCAAACTCTGCGGCCAGCACCGGGTAAACGCCGATAGCAAAGGGTTGGCGGATAAGAGTCAGGTGACGGGGAGCTTCAGTGCTTTGATGGCCGAATTCGGCGGGTTCGGAACCCATTTCAAAACGGCCAGCAGGAATGACGGCCAACTGCGGGCCATTGGTGCCGCTTTTCAGGGTATCGTGGAAACAAGGTTCGACCCCTGCGGTTGTGGCAGCTTCCTGCTGGAGCTGGCGGATTTGCAGGGTGTCGAGTTCGTCAACAAAATTAAGGCGGGATTCCGCTATCAGGGGTTCTGTTACTGTCATCGCTATAAATGCTGGTTGGTAAAGTAAAACTTGCAATTATCATGAAATAATTCATGAAAACAACACAGAAAATCAAATCTGGACTATATTTATGGACGAGGGTTCTAAAACGTGGTCAGTGTAAGGGGACTAGACATGGAAAGGCATAAACCTTTGAGGGGGAGAAGCCAATATCGGCGTAAACCGCAAATATTGTTGGACGGAATAATCATTCACAGTCGGGAACTTGGGGATTTGGGTAAACAACTGGAGCGTTTATTGCGTCAGCATGGGGTTCGTTCGACATTGGATACTGCATTTTCAGCACGTTATCACTGAGTATTTTACGGGCAGGCAGTGAACCATACAGAGGTTTGCTGCGACCAGGATGGTGGCGTGAACGCCTATAAGTCATGAGTTGAGAATAAGCCCTTGGTCAAACAAGGGCTTTCTTTTGTCTGAAATTTGGTCAGTTAACCGCTAATAGGGCAAATCAGACATCTTGTCGGCCAGATTTGTGTTTTTTATCGCTGGAACTGCATTTCCAGTATACTTGGTCATAACAATATTTTACGCCCTAATCATAATACTAACAGGTGGCTCCGTGTTGATGACCCCTACATACCGCCAGCGGCAGGCGGGTTTGAGCCTGCTTGAAGTGCTGATTTCTGCACTGGTCTTGTCTGCCGGTCTGCTTGGCCTCGCCAGTTTGCAGATTGCAGGCATGAAGACTTCCCACAATTCCCATCAGATGCAACAGGCAACCTGGCTGGTTAATGACCTGCTGGAACACATGCGCGCCAATCGCATCGCTGCTGTGAACGGTAATTACAATGTTGCGACCGATTGCTCAGCGACAGTAACTGACTGTCTGGGGGGAACCTGTACTCCAGCCCAGCTTGCAGCTTATGACTTGTTCCGCATCCGCTGTAGCGGGGGTGTCAGTGTCCGCACTTCCCTGATCAATGGCGTCCTCACGGTCAGTTGCCCTGATCCTGATGGTGCCGGGCCTTTGCCAGCAAATTGCAATCAGGGGGTGACGGTGGATTTGCAGTGGGATGAACGTAACGCCACGCGCAATGCTTCAGACTTGAACGCCGATACCGATGGGGATGGCGTAATCGATGCCGATGCAGCCCCTACGGATGGGCTGGAAGCCTTCAATATCAACCTGACAGCCGTGTTGTGAGGTAAAGAACAATGACAAGACGCAAATCACAGCGAGGCGTAACCCTGATCGAGATGATGATAGCGATGGTCGTTAGTCTGGTACTTATCGCGGGAGTTGGCACGATCTATATCAGCAGCAAACGCAACTATCAGGCACGCGACCAGTTTTCCATGATGGATGAAAATGCCCGTATTGCGCTGAATTCCCTGAAAAAACATCTGGAACATGCGGGCTACGCTGCCAACGGTGTGTTTCCGCTGCCACATCCGTTTGTGGTCGGTGGACAACCAGCCTGGGCACCTTGTGGCAAAATAAGTCTCAATAGGAAAACGTCATCCCAAATATATCTAACGCAGGATGGCGCAGTGCCAGCACCGCCAGTCAATGTGCAAAATGATGGGGTGGGGATTGCGTTTCTTAGTGATGACTCTCTATTTACGGATTGTGGTAATTCCTCATTTGACGTTGATACTGACGCATGTCGTGCCAGTCAGGCACCAAGCTCCATGGGGGCACTGGTTTACAATTCATTTTCAATCGATTGGGTAGCAGGAAGCAGGGAACAAAATAGTGTGCAGGATTTTATTCCAACCCTGTATTGCTCTGGTTCTGCCAGTGGCAGTAAACAAATGATTGCCCAGGGTATTGAGCGGATGGAGCTTATGTACGGTGTAGATAGCGATGCAGATGGTTCGGTAGAGCAATATTTAACAGCAAACAATGTTGGGGCTAACTGGCCCAGTGTCATCAGCATCAAGGTTGGCCTGCTGGTCAAGTCACTGGAGCCGGTATTACAGGGTGCAGAGTCGCGTACCTACGATGTGCTGGGTAACACGGTAACGACCAATGACCGCTACCAGCGCAGCGTTTACACCGAAGTCATCCATTTACGCAACCGGGTCTGACAGGGGGAAACATGCAAACACAACATTTTCATCAGCAACAGGGTTCGGTGCTGCTATGGGGGCTGGTCATCCTGTTGACCATGACCGTCATCGGTGTGGCGGCAACCCGTATGGCCTCGCTGGATACCCGTATTGTCGGCAACGAGCTTTATTACATGCTGACCTTCCAGGGGGCTGAATCCTCCCTGCGGCGTTCAGTCAGCAACCTGCAAGTTATCAAGACAGCAGTGCAAGGCGAATATTCCAGTGAAGATGCGGCGCGAGTATTTGAGTTCACCGCGTCTGATCCGGTCAGTGGTGGCACGGTGGATACGGAAGGTAAATCGACCATGGGTGAGGAAGAAGGTTGCCCGCCAATACGCGGTGTCGCCGTGAGCACGGAAATGTCACCGGAGGCTGGTGGCGTCGCTTGCCGGGTATTCGTCACCGATGTGGATTCACAGTTGAGGGGAACCGGTGCTTCCAGCGGCCATGCGGAAGGTGTCCTTAAACTGGTACCCGGTAACGGCTAAACCAAACCATGCGCTAAAAAAACCAATAACAAGGAATCCTGTATGAAAAAAATGACAAGTGCACGCTATGCAAAGGGGTTCACCCTGATTGAGGTGATGATTGTAGTGGCAATCGTTGGCATTCTGGCGGCAATTGCCTACCCCAGCTATACCGCGCATGTGCAAAGGGCCAAGCGGTCTGATGCGCAGGTTGCCCTGAACGAAGTCTATCAACGGCAGGAAAGCTATTTCCTGCGTAATTACAGTTACGCTAGCACCCTGACGCAATTGGGCTACCCGGCCCTCAGCCCGGAAAGGCAGTACGATCTCACCTTGACCCCTGATCCAGCAACCTGTGACGGGAGCAATGGGGCTAACGCTTGTACCAGCTATACCGCCACGGCCACAGCCGCCAGTGGTACGACCCAGGCACATGATAGCGATTGCGCGACCCTGAGCATCAGCAACCGGGGCAGTAAAACAGCCACAGACAGCAGTAGTACAGCTTCAACGGTCTGCTGGTAACAACAAGGAAGAACAACAATGAACATCAAACGCCATGCCCTGCGATCTTTGCTTTTACTTTTTCCGTTGGTTTTTGCTTCGGTTACCGTGGCTGATGATGCGGAAATTTATTACTCCCAGACGGCCAGTGCCAACCCCAACATCCTGTTTGTGCTGGATAACTCCGGCAGCATGCAGATGAATGAGGTGCCTGGTAGCGGCGGCCAGACACGGATGCAGGTCATGCAGGAGGTCTTCTCCAGCGTCATGGCTACAGCGCCGTCGAACCTTAATGTTGGCCTGATGCGCTATGGTGGCCATACGGCAAATAATGCCAGTGGCGTCAGTTTTCCAGCCAAACCGATTGATCTGGCGGAAGATGGTACGGGGGATGCGTTATCCGTGCTGCTGTCTGGTGGAATAGCCATTAATAAGGATAATTTGCCTGACCCGGCAAGCGGGACGCCAGTGCGCAAGTTTCTGTCAGATGTTGGCAATAACTGGACAGCACTGGGGTATACGCCAATTGTCGACGCCCTGTATGAAGCGGCGCTTTATTATCGGGGTGAAGGTGTGGATTTCGGTAATCTTACCCCGTCCAATGTGCGGGCGGCGCATCCTTCCACTTACCAAAACAAGGCAACCAGCATTTGCCAGGTTACCAGTTGCAATAATACGGCAGGGCAGTGTACCGGTACAGTTGTGGCAGGCAGTTGTAGTGCCCAGTGGAATACAGTATGCACCAAAAGCGAGACGCAAACCGTTACTACCACCTTAACCAACCAGTGCTGCGGTTGGGAAACCGTGGATCAGCCAGGAGCCTGCTGCCAGTGGGAAACTGTGCAGCAATCCGGCCAATGCTGCGGTTGGGTAAAGGATGAAGCAGGAAAGGATACCAACGTCTGCGCCAATAACGATTACTCTTGCAGCAAGGATGTCCAGCAGTGCAAGAATAATGACTATTCCTGTACTTCGCCGGTAAGCCAGTGCAAAAACGATGATTACTCCTGCACCAGGGATGTCACCGAAACCAGGACAGTCTGTGTGGAAGAGGCAGAAATCCAGACTGAATATTGCCAGCATGAAACATGCAGTGACAAGACAACCCGCCAGTATATTTCCCCTATCGAATATGAGTGCCAGACAAATTACATCGTATTGATGTCGGACGGACACCCCGAATATAGTACAAACCGTTATCCGTTACGCAAGAATGCCATCGAGTCGCTGACCAATACTGGCAAAAATTGTGGTAATAATGCCCCCAATAGCTACAAAAGCGGTACTTGCGGGCCGGAACTGACCAAATTCCTCGCATCGACAGATCAGAATGCCGCCCTGGAGGGTGATCAGTTGGTCAATACCTTCACGGTAGCATTTGGCGTGGATAATGCTTCTGCGACTGAATACCTTTCCAGTCTGGCGAATGTGTCGGGCGGTGCGCTGGCGGCGCGTGATGAAGACAGCCTGCGGGTGGCTTTCAGACAAATCATTGACAAAGTGAATGCCGGTACTCTAGCCATGGTGGCTTCAGCTACGCCAACCTACAGGTTGCAGGATCATACGATTGCAGCCCCTGCGCTGGCGCGTAATGAAGGGCGGGGACTGTTCCGGCAGACCTTCGGTTTGCTGGGGGACAGTATCAAATATGTCGAAGTCCGCAGCCTGCTGATGGATGTGTTCAGCCCCATGCCGTATTTGCGCCAGTTTGCTGCTACCGGCAATGGGGCATTTACCGCCGGAAACCTGCAAGAACTGACGGATGCGTTTACCAATATTCTGGACAGGATTGATGCTTCAGCGTCTTCTTTCAGTTCACCCGCCTACAACGTCGACAAGGATTCCATGCTTGCGCATAGCGATGAAGTCTATATTCCGGTATTTGAGCGCAACATGCTGCCACTGTGGTCAGGCAACCTGAAGAAGTTCAAACTCAAGGATGGTGTAATCGTCGGTCAAGATGACCAGCCAGCAGTCGATGAACAAGGGGTATTTACAGATGCGGCCTGGGATTTGTGGTCTGCCAGTGCCAGTGGCAAGAATGTTGCCGCTGGTGGGGCTGCCAGCCAGTTGCCAGCCCCTGCGCTACGCAGGTTGTACACGGATACCAGTGGTTTGGCGCTAAGTGAGTTGGACGTTCATAACGCTACCCTGACCATTGACGACCTGTACGAAGACCATGATGGAAATGATCAGCATGGTGACAACCCCGGAGGTTGTGACCCGGATAACCCGGCAGCCGGGAGCGAAGCATCCTGTGTAAGCTATCGAAGCGACCTGATTAATTTTGTGCGCGGTGTTGGCAAGGATGGGCAGCCACGCCAGCATATGGGTGATGTGATGAACAACAAGCCATTGGTAGTAGATTACACCAGCAATGGCTATGTCCTGGTTGGTAGCAATGAGGGTTTCCTGCATGCTTTCGATAGCGGGACTGGTATCGAAAAGTGGGCATTCATGCCTGAGATGCTGCTAAAAAATGCTGCTGTCTATTACGACAATACCAAGGCCAAGCAGCATGTTTATGGCATTGATGGCGCATTTACTTCGTGGTTCCGTGACAAGAACGCCAACGGCAAGGTAGACAAGGCTGATGGTGACAAGTTCTACCTGTATTTTGGGATGCGCCGTGGTGGGCGCGCCTATTATGCACTGGATATTTCCGACATTGATTCGCCCAAGGTGTTGTGGAAGATCACGTCCGCTGATACAGGGTTTTCGGAGCTGGGTGAAAGCTGGTCGAAACCGGCCATGGCGAAAATGCGGCTACAACCTGACCCGAACCAGCCAGCGGAACTGAAGGATGTGCTGGTGTTCGGTGGTGGTTTCGACCCGGCGCTGGAAGAGGCTGATCCTGCCCAACGTGCGGCTGATGTGATGGGGCGTGATGTATTCATCGTGGATGCGGAAACCGGCAAGTTGTTGTGGTCGCTACGTGGGGATGTCAGTGGGGCAGCGACCAGCCTGCCCAACAGTATTCCGGGCGATATTCGCGTACTGGACATGGATCGCAACGGTGCACTCGACCGCCTGTATTTCAGTGATACCGGTGGCAAGGTGTGGCGCGTCGATATGGATATGGATGTACGTGACACGGATACCAGCCTGTACAGTTACGCAGATGCCAAACTCACCCTGTTTGCCGATCTGGCGGGTACGGGCCTGGATTCACGCAAGTTCTACTACGAGCCGGATGTTGCCTTGATGCAAAACAATGGGCAGACAGTCATGACCGTATCCATCGGTAGCGGTTACCGCTCCCATCCACAGAATGCGGATATTCAGGATCGCTTTTACGTGATGCTGGATGAGAATGTGTATGCCCCTCCGGCTGACAGCTGGGTTCCGCTGGAAGATACAGCCCTGACCGAGGCCGATACCCTGGCAGCAACCGGTAACGATCTGCTGGATGGTTCTAGCCATGGCTGGTACATCGAGTTGCCGAACAAGGGGGAAAAAGTACTGGCGTCGGCAGTTACCTTCCTGAACAAGGTCATTTTCACTACTTTCGCCAATGACGGCGAAGTGGGCTCAGATCCTTGCAGCGTACCCCCCAACAGTGCGCGTGCTTATGTGGTCAACCTGTTCAACGGGCAGGCGGTTGCCGACCTGGACCGTTCGGGCGATGGCGTCAGGGAGAAATCCGTCATTGCAGGCATCAATGAAATACTCGGTTCTGCCCAGGTGATTTTCCATACGTTGACGGCTGCCGATGGTTCTAGCTGTACTGAAACGGATTGCGGGCAGAGTGTAGAAATCAGGGTAGGTAAAATGCAGGTGCCGGTGATGGATTCAGGCAATAGTCAGAACGGGAATGGTAATGCAGCGGAGTCAACTGATTTGGGTAGCATCCTCCCCCGGATTTTCTGGCGTGACAACAAGGTTTCACAATGAACATCAAACGCCATGCCTTGCAACGCTTGCGTTCACTCTATTTTCTGGTGGGATAACGGTGTTTCCAGGTACGGCAGGCCCAGTCCGTAAATCAACCGGGTAACTGCCCGATACTTACCCGATCGTTGCCTGCCAGATCCGGCAGGCAACGCACCTGGGTGAAACCCGCTGCCCGCAACAACTCAGTGACTGCCTTGCCTTGGTTATAACCGTGTTCCAGCAATAGCCAACCATCCGGTTTCAGCCATTGTGGCGCTTCCTGCACGATCCTGCGTATGTCATCCAGGCCATCCTTACCCGATGCCAGTGCTGATATGGGTTCAAACCGTACATCGCCTTGCAAGAGATGCGGGTCGTTTGTTTCGATGTAGGGTGGGTTGGAAACGATCAGGTCGAATGGCTGCGGGGGTAGTGCGCTGAACCAGTCGGATGGGTGGAACTGTACATTCCGGATGTGGTTGGTTTGGGCATTTTCCTGCGCTACGGCGAGAGCAGCCGGGGAGAAGTCGCAGGCAGTGACGGAGATGTCAGGGCGTTCGGAGGCTATGGACAGGGCGATTGCGCCAGTTCCAGTGCCGAGATCCAGGACGCTTGGCGTGTCTGCAAGGGGGGCAGGGAGTAGGGAAAGGGCAGTTTCGACTAGCAGTTCGGTTTCGGGGCGGGGGATCAGGGTGTCTGGAGTGACTTTCAGGGTAAGCGTCCAGAATTCGCGCTGACCAGTCAGATGAGCGATCGGCGTACCGGTGGTGCGTTTGGCAATCAGGTTCAGAAATTGTGTTGTGGTAGTGCTGGCGATTTCTTTTTCTGGCCAGATAAACAGCCATGTGCGTGATTTTTGCAGGCAGTGTGCCAGCAGGATTTCAGCATCTGCCCGCGCCGATCCCGATGTTCTTTCGAGTTGCCTGATCGCGGTATCCAGCAACTCCTGCACTCTTACTCCCATCTCACCCATTACTTATTCATCTGCCAATGCTGCGAGTTGATCTGCCTGATACTCGTTGATCAGTGGCCCGATAACCTGATCCAGATTGCCAGCCATGATTTCGTCAAGCTTGTAGAGCGTCAGGTTGATGCGGTGGTCGGTGACGCGCCCCTGAGGGAAGTTGTAGGTGCGGATGCGTTCCGAACGGTCGCCGGAACCGACCAGATTGCGCCGGGTTTCGGCCTGTTCGCTAGCCTGTTTCTGCCGCTGGCCTTCGAGGATGCGTGCTTGTAGCAAACCCATCGCCTTGGCGCGGTTTTTGTGCTGGGAGCGTTCATCCTGACATTCCACCACAATGCCGCTGGGGATGTGGGTAATGCGGATGGCGGATTCGGTCTTGTTGATGTGCTGGCCGCCCGCACCAGATGCGCGATAGGTGTCGACTTTCAGATCCGATGGATTGATGTCGATGGCTTCGATTTCATCGACTTCGGGCATGATGGCGACGGTGGCGGCGGAGGTGTGGATGCGGCCTTGCGATTCGGTGGCAGGCACACGCTGTACGCGGTGGGCACCGGATTCAAATTTCAGGCGGGAATACGCGCCTTGCCCGGCCAGACGCGCAATGATTTCCTTGTAGCCGCCGTGTTCGCCGTCGCTTTGGCTGATGATTTCGATCTGCCAGCGGCGCAGTTCGGCATAGCGGGAGTACATGCGGAACAAATCGCCTGCGAAAATGGCGGCTTCGTCCCCGCCTGTACCGGCACGGACTTCGAGGAACACGTTGCTGTCATCGTGTGGGTCTTTGGGCAGTAGCAGCTTTTGCAGTTCCAGTTCGAGTTCGGTGCGGCGCTCTTTTGCTGTTTCAATTTCTTCGGCGGCCATGTCGCGCATTTCGGGGTCGGCCAGCATTTCCTGTGCGGCTTCGATATCGTTGGCAATCTGCTGATATTCACGGAAACCTTGCGCAACCGGTTCCAGCTGGCTGTATTCAATGGATAGTTTGCGGAACTGGTTCTGGTCGCTGATCACGTCGGTTTCGCCCAGCAATGCAGCGATTTCGGCGTAACGTTCGCTCAGGTTTTCGAGTTTTTGCAGGATGGATGCTTTCACGGGTGTTGGTCACTCTCGTCCGTCGGGGACAGGTTGAACAGGATTTTGGCGTGTTCCAACAGTTGGTGGTCGCCATTGCGTGCTGCGTGGTGCATGGCCTGGGTGGCGTCATGCGATAACTTGTTGGTCAGGGTGTGTGCAAGGAATTGCAGGGCTTCTTCCGGGCTTTTGCCATTCTGGAGCAGGGTGGATGCCTTGTCGAATACTTCCTGGCGGATATGGTCGGCGTGGGCACGGAACTGGCGGATGGTGTCCATGTGATCCTGCGCCCGCAGCCAGGCCATGAATTTGGCGACTTCTTCCGTAACCATGCCCTCAGCCTGTTCGGCGGCGACGCGGCGGGATTGCAGGTTTTCTTCAATGACGGATTGCAGGTCATCAACGGTGTAGAGGTAAACGTCATCGAGCTGGCTGACTTCCTGCTCAATATCGCGCGGCACGGCAATGTCGACCATGAACATGGGGCGGTGCTTGCGGATTTTGAGGGCGCGTTCCACCGTGCCTTTGCCGAGGATCGGGACGGGTGATGCGGTGGAGGAAATTACGATGTCGGCTTGTGGCAGGTGGTCGGCCAGTTCCAGCAGGCTGATGCCTTTGCCGCCGTATTCCGCCGCCAGTTTCTGCGCCTTGTCGACGCTACGGTTGGCGATCAGTATTTTGCCGATGTTGTTGGCAGCGAGGTGTTTGCCGACCAGTTCGATGGTTTCGCCTGCGCCAATCAGCAGGGCCGTCTGTTTTTCCAGTTGGCTGAAAATCTGCTTGGCGAGACTGACGGCAGCGAACGCGACTGAAATCGGGTTGGCACCGATGCTGGTCTGGGTGCGTACCCGTTTGGCGGTAGAAAAGGCATGCTGCATCAGCCGGTTCAGATGATTGCCGGTAACGGCATTGTCGCTGGCGGCTTGCAGGGCAGATTTCAACTGGCCGAGGATTTGCGGTTCGCCCAGTACCAGTGAGTCCAGCCCGCAGGCGACGCGCAGGGTGTGGCGCACGGCTTCTTCCTGTTGGTAGATATACAGGTAAGGGCGGAGTTCGGCGGCTGCCATGTTATGCCAGTTTGCCAGCCATTCAACCAGGTTTTCCACGGGTTGTTGCTGGTGGCTGGCGGCATAAATTTCGGTACGGTTGCAGGTGGAGAGGATAAGGTTTTCGGGCGCTACCTGATGGGCAGAGTGTAGCGCGGCTGGCATGTTGTCAGGCGCAAAGGAAACCCTCTCCCGGATGGCTACCGGGGCGGTTTTGTGGTTAACTCCAACTATCAGAATAGACATTCAGTCACTTATGCAGGATACAATTAATTTCGGAACCGCGAATTTTCTGATACGTTATACCTGATTACAAGGTAATTAGCGGAAATATACCTTTAAATCTCTGACAACCAATACCTAGGTATCATGCCCATACCGGAGAGATACATGCAAAATTTCCATATGCCGCGCCGTATTGCCAACCTCGCACTCGCCGTGTTGGTGGGAGGATGTGCGCTGGGAAGCCCGACATTTGCCGACCAGAATACTTCCAGTGTAGCTACTTTCAGTAGCCCGCTCAGCTATCAAATGTACAATATCCTGGCGGCGGAGATGTATGCGCATGATGGTAATCCAGCGCAGGCAGCCCTGCATTATCTGGCAGCGGCAGAACAGGGCAAAGATCCCAAGTTGGCGCAACGCGCGGCGGAACTGGCGATCAGCGCCCAGGATAACCAGCTTGCCTCGCGCGCGCTGGAACGCTGGATCAAGCTTGACCCCCAGTCCCGCGAAGCCATGCAGTACCGCATCCTGAGCAACCTGCGGGCAGAGCGTTACGACCAGGCCGTCAAGGATCTGGTGGCAGTGCGTGATGATGTGGAAAAGCGGGAAGGGCATGGTTTCGAGTTTGTCGTTTCCCTGCTGGCACTGGAGTCACAAACCGGCAAGGCGTATGAAACCTTCAGGCGTTATGTCGCAACAGTAGACAATTCCGCCCGTGCGCAACTGGTGCTGGCATCGCTGGCCATTAATTCCGAGCACTTCGAAGAGGCGCTCAAGGCTGCCCGGTTGGCCAAACAGAGTGGCGACAAGGATCAGAAGGAACAGGCATCCCGCTACATTTCCAAGGCGTTGATGGGCTTGCAAAAGATTGACGAGGCGGTGAATGAACTCGGCCCGGTGGCCAAAACGACCAAAGATCCCGAGTTGAAGCTGGACTATGCGCGTCTGCTGATCCTGGCAGACCGGCGCTCGGAAGCAACGCCGCTTTTCAAGCAGCTATATGCCAGTCAGCCGGAAAACTCCGATATCCTGTATACGCTGGGCCTTTTGTATCTGGAGCAGAAAGAGTTCGCCTTTGCGGAACCCCTGATCAAGAAGTTGCTGGATGTGCCTGGCCGTGCCGAAGAAGCCAACTATTTCATGGGGCAGATTTACGAAGGCCAGAAACGCTCAAAAGATGCCATTGAAACCTACAAGAATGCCACCCAAGGCAGTTTCGGGCTGGAAGCAACTGGCCGTGTTGCCAACCTGCTGGTGGAGACTGACGGTCTGGAGGCTGCCCGCCAATGGCTTGGTGAAGAGGTAAAGTCAGCCACCAATGATGTCCGCAAGGTTCAGGTGCTGCTTGTCGAGGGTCAGCTATTACATGACAAGGGAAAATACCAGGATGCCATCACCAGTTATGACCAAGCCATTGGCGTAAAGCCGGATGATTTTGATGCCCTGTATTCCCGTTCGCTCAGCATGGAACGTTTGGGTAATTTCGAGGCGGCGGAAAAAGACCTGCGCACCCTTGTCAAACTGCAACCCGATAATGCGACTGTCCTGAATGCGCTGGGTTACATGCTGGTCGTCAATACCAAACGTTACGATGAAGCCGAAAAACTTATCAGCAAAGCGCTGGAGATCCGCCCGTCTGATGCAGCCATCATGGATAGCATGGGCTGGCTGTATTTCCGTAGCGGCAAGCTGGACAAAGCGGAAGAATGGCTGCGCAAAGCCTATAATCAACTGAAAGATCCCGAGGTCGCCAGCCATCTGGTAGAAGCCCTGTCCGCAAACGGCAAGACGGCGGAGGCAAAAACCATCCTTCAGGACATGCTGGGCAAATTTCCGGATGACGAATTGCTCAAGAAGGTAAAAGAGAAACTGGTCGGTCTTTAATAATCACCTTTCAGGAAGAACAACATGAATAAATGGATACTGGCAGTTTCCTTCTCCCTGCTGACACTCGGCGGTTGCGCCTCCCAGAATAAAAGTGCCTCCCAGCAAAGCGGTTCAGTGGCTACACCGTCCGACCCTGAAGTGGCGTGGAAACAGCGGCAGGCAATGTTTGCGCGCATGACTTCCTGGCGTATGCAGGGGCGGGTTGGCGTACAGTTTCGGGAAGAAAGCGCTTCTTTCGGCATTTCCTGGCTACAGCAAAGCAACGGCCAGTATGAAATGAATATCAAAAACCCGCTAACCGGCTCCATTGTGGCTTATCTGAAAGGCTCGCCTTCCAGTGTGAGCCTGCAAGCCAACGGTAAAACTTATCAGGACGCCAATGCGGAGCGCCTGCTGCAAAGCCAGATGGGCGTTTCCCTGCCGCTGGAAGGCATGAAGTACTGGGTGCGCGGCATACCGTCACCAGATTCTCCGGTGCAACAAGTCAAGCTGGATACGCAAGGCCGCCCGCAAACCCTGCAACAGGCAGGTTGGGTGATCGAATATACCGGCTGGCAGGGTGAAGATTCCAATGCCTTGCCTGACAAGCTCAACCTGACTCGGGCGGCGGAAAATACCAAGGTCAAGGTGCTGGCGCAGGATTGGCAGACACGCTACTGATGTACACCTTAACGCTTCCGGCTCCGGCCAAACTCAACCTGTTCCTGCACATTACGGGGAAGCGGGCGGATGGTTACCATTTGCTCCAGACCCTGTTTGTATTTCTTGATTTTACCGACCAGATTGCCCTGAGTGTGCGCGAGGATGGTGCTATCCGGCGACCAGATGGCGCTGAGGGTGTGCCGGAAGATGCGGATCTGACAGTGCGTGCAGCCCGTCTGTTGCAGGAAGAAACCGGCTGTCCGTTGGGGGCAAACATCCATGTGCAGAAAAACATTCCGATGGGTGGTGGCCTGGGTGGCGGCAG
The DNA here is from genome assembly GCA_018822845.1 of Gammaproteobacteria bacterium. Classification (GTDB taxonomy): domain Bacteria; phylum Pseudomonadota; class Gammaproteobacteria; order Thiotrichales; family Thiotrichaceae; genus Thiothrix. The sequence goes on from JAHJJD010000084.1 coordinate 15,514, forward strand.
TTCTGATGCTGCCACCGTGCTGCAAGGTCTGAATCACCTGTGGCAATGCGGCCTGGATGATGATGAACTGGCCGTCCTGGGTTTGCGTCTGGGGGCGGATGTGCCAGTTTTCGTGCGTGGTCATGCCGCGTGGGCGGAAGGGGTAGGGGAGCAGTTGACGCCGGTCGATATGCCGCCCGTCTGGTATGTCGTCATTCATCCCAATGTGCATGTGCCAACAGCCGAACTTTTTTCCGCGCCAGACTTGACACGCGACTGCCCTCCCATTAAATTAGCGACCTTCCTCGCCGGGCAGGGTAACAATGTTTTCCAGCCGGTAGTGGAAAAGCGTTATCCGGAGGTGGCAAAGGCTATTGCATGGTTGTCACAGTACTCGGAAACAAGGTTGACTGGTTCAGGCAGTTGTTTGTTTGCAGCGGTGAAAAGCGAGCTGGCAGGCAAGCAAATTCTGGCAGAGTTACCTGACAAGTGGTACGGTTTTATCGCTCAGGGTGTTTCCATATCGCCCTTGCAACAAAAGCTGGCAAACTTGTAACGCTTTAAATGATTTCCAAAGGGCCGTCGCCAAGCGGTAAGGCACTGGATTTTGATTCCAGCATTCCCAGGTTCGAATCCTGGCGGCCCTGCCATTTTTCCTTCTTCCCACTCAATGCGGATGTGTCATGTCTGACGATAGAATGATGGTGTTTACGGGCAATGCAAACCCGGAACTAGCCCACAAAGTCGTCGATCACCTCGGAATTCCCTTAGGTCAAATCAAGGCTGAGCGCTTCAGCGATGGCGAAGTGCATGTTGAATTGCTGGAAAACGTGCGTGGTCGGGATGTTTTTATCGTGCAATCCACCTGTGCGCCAACCAATGACAACCTGATGGAATTGCTGATCATTGCGGATGCCCTGTACCGTGCTTCAGCAGGCCGTATCACGGCTGTAATCCCGTATTACGGGTATGCGCGTCAGGATCGTCGTGTGCGGTCGCGGCGGGTGCCGATTTCAGCCAAGCTGGTTGCTGACATGATTTCCACCGGTCACGTAGACCGTGTGCTGACCATTGACCTGCATTCCGACCAGGTTCAGGGTTTCTTTGACCTGCCGGTAGACAATATCTATGCCTCGGGCGTGTTGCTGAATGACATTCAGGCCAAGCAACTGCCGGATATGATGGTGGTTTCCCCGGATGTGGGTGGCGTGGTGCGTGCCCGTGCGCTGGCCAAGGCGCTGGGTGATGTTGACCTTGCCATTATCGACAAGCGCCGTCCTGAGCCGAACAAGTCCGAGATCATGAACATCATCGGTAACGTCGCTGGCCGCCATTGCATCCTGATGGATGACCTGATTGATACTGGTGGCACGCTGTGCAACGCCGCCGTGGCCTTGAAGCAGCATGGGGCCCTGAGTGTGATGGCTTATGCCAGTCATGCGGTCTTTTCCGGCAAGGCTGTCAGCAATATCGAAAATTCGGAAATCGATGAAGTGGTTATCACCGATACCATTCCATTGGGTGAAAACGCCCGGAAGTGTGCTAAGATTCGCCAGCTTTCGGTAGCTGGTGTGCTGGCAAAGACCATTTTGCGCATCAATCAGGATGAGTCAGTCAGCTCCCTGTTTGAAGGTTTATAAGTTTTAGTCCCCGTTCGCGGGTTTTATCAGGCTGGATCTGGTCGCGGATTCCGGCCATCATTGTTGGAGAAAAACATGTCAAAGAAATACGTTCTGCAAGCGCAGTTGCGTGACATGCAGGGTAAGGGTGCGAGCCGCCGCCTGCGTCATGAAAACCTGGTTCCTGCCGTCATTTACGGTGCAGGTCAGGATGCAAAATCCATTACATTGCGTCATAATGAAATGATCCGCAATCTTCTGGACGAAGCGTTTTATTCCCAGATCATTACCGTTGATTTCGGCGATCATCAGGAACAGGCGATCCTGCGTGACCTGCAACGCCATCCCTCCAAGCCGGTTATCATGCATGCTGACCTGCAACGCATCAGCGATGATCAGGAAATCCGCATACACGTTTCCCTGCACTTCCTCAACGAAGAAACTTCCAAGGGTGTGAAAGAGCAGGGTGGCTCCATCAGCCATGTGATTTCCGAAGTTGAAGTCTCCTGCCTGCCGAAGAGCCTGCCGGAATTCATCGAGGTAGACATGCAGAACATCGAAAAAGGCCAGATTCTGCACCTGTCTGACCTGAAACTGCCGGAAGGCGTCAGCCTGCCAGCATTGGCGCTGGGTGAAGACCACGACTCAGCCGTTGCATCCTGCCACTAAGGTAAATGCAGATGGGAACCCCGATACGCCTGATTGCAGGCTTGGGCAACCCCGGTAGCCAGTATGACAAAACCCGGCACAATGCCGGGTTTTGGTTTGTTGATGAGCTGGCAAGACGTTACTCCGGGCAATTTGCCGCTGAAAAGCGTTTTTCCGGCGATGTCTGTAAATTGCAGGTCGGTGCCAATACGGTCTGGCTTATCAAGCCGATGACCTTCATGAACCGTAGTGGCCTGGCAGTACGGCAGCTTGCCGATTTCTACCGCATTCCGGTGGAACAGATTCTGGTGGCGCATGACGAGCTGGATATTGCTGCCGGGGATGTGCGCCTGAAACAGGCCGGTGGTCATGGCGGGCATAACGGCCTGCGTGATTTGCACGCCCATCTGGGGGCGGATTACTGGCGTTTGCGTCTGGGTGTCGGTCACCCCGGTGATCGCAGCAAGGTGGTTGATTACGTGCTGTCACGCCCTTCAGCAGATGATGAAATCGTCATCATGCGGGCGATAGACGACGCTGCCAGCCAGATTGAACTGATTTTGCAGGGTGATATGCAAAAGGCCATGCAGGCTTTGCACACCCGCTAACCTACACACAAGGTATCGAGTCATGGGATTCAAGTGCGGAATTGTCGGTTTGCCAAACGTGGGTAAATCCACCCTTTTCAACGCCCTTACCAAGGCGGGCATTCAGGCGGCCAATTACCCGTTCTGTACGATTGAGCCGAATGTCGGCATCGTTCCCATGCCTGATCCGCGTCTGGACAAGCTGGCGGCAATCGTCAAGCCAGAGCGCATCTTGCCGACCACCATGGAATTCGTCGATATTGCCGGATTGGTAGCAGGTGCATCGCAGGGTGAAGGTCTGGGCAACAAGTTCCTTGCCCACATCCGTGAAACCGATGCCATTGCCCAGGTGGTGCGCTGCTTTGAAAACGACGACATCGTGCACGTTGCGGGCAAGATTGACCCGGCTTCCGATATCGATACCATCAATACCGAACTGGTGCTGGCCGATCTGGAAACGGCAGAAAAGGCTGTCAACCGCCTGACCCGTTCCGCCAAATCCGGCGACAAGGATCTGGTTGCGCAGAAAAACATGGCAGAGCGCATCTACAGGCACCTGTCCGATGGCAATTCCGCCCGTTCGCTGGAAATGACTCCGGAAGAGCGTCTGCTGCTGCGTGACTTGCACCTGATTACCATCAAGCCGTTGATGTTTATCGCTAATGTTAGCGAAGACGGTTTTGAGAACAATCCATTCCTCGACACGGTGCGTGAAATTGCTGGGCGCGAAGGCGCTGAAGTTGTAGCGGTTTGTGCGTCTATCGAAGAAGAATTGTCGCAACTGGAAGATGATGAACGTGATGAATTCCTTGCCAGCATGGGGCTGGAAGAGCCGGGTCTGAACCGCGTGATCCGTGCTGGTTATTCGCTGCTGGGTTTGCAGACTTACTTCACGGCTGGGGTCAAGGAAGTGCGTGCCTGGACGATCCGCAAGAATGCCACTGCGCCACAGGCGGCGGGCGTCATCCATACTGATTTCGAGCGTGGTTTCATCCGCGCCCAGACAATTGCCTACGATGACTTCATCGCCTACAAGGGTGAGCAGGGAGCCAAGGAGGCAGGCAAGATGCGTGCAGAAGGCAAGGATTACATCGTCAAGGATGGCGATGTGCTGAATTTCCTGTTTAACGTTTAGGTTGCTGCCAGTACGCTGCCAGCAGTCTTGCCTGGCAGCATTATCAGTTTGCAGGTTTTCCCCATAAAGGAGTCTGGCTGTCTTCCTGGCAGATATTGTTTTACAGTCGGCGCGTAACGTTCGTCGTTATCATGCTGATTTATAAAATATATTCATATGGAGGTCATCATGTTGTCATTGGTCAGACGTATCTTGCGTAGCCTGCCTGCGAGTGTGCTGGGTGCGCTCATCCTCGTTACGTCTAACGTTCCCCAGGCTCATGCGGCCAATTCACTTCAGCAAAAACTGATCAAGGCATCCGACCCGAAAACCAATGGTGACTACACGTTTGAGAGTTGCCGGGAAGTGCAAAAGCAGCCGTTCGATCTCACCAGCAACAAGAAGAAAGTGTTGATCATTGGCGATAGCCAGGCTTGCGATTTCCTCAACGGTATCCGTGAAAATGGCTATTGGCAGGATTACCAGATCAGGATGCGTTACATTCCCTACCGTTGCCAGCCAGTGTTTGGTTCTGCAGTGCAACAACTGGCCGATCCCAAGGATCGGGCGTTTTGTGCCGAGCCGGAAAGGGCTGACAGCCTGGCCCAGGCCAAAGAGCAGGTGGCAATGGCAGATGTCATCATCATGGCTTCCCGCTGGAAACCGGTGACAGCGCAGATGTTGCCAAAAACGCTCCATTCCATGGCGCTGAAACCCAGCCAGAAGGTCATCGTGATTGGCAGCAAGTTTTTCGGCAAGATTACTGTCCGTCAGTATCTTCATATGTCGGCAGACAAGCTGGAAATGCTGCGCAACGATGTGGGTGATGAAGCCCAGGATATTAACCAAATCCTGGATGAGGTGTTGGACAAGCAGGCCATATTCGTCAATCAGCAGAATCTGGTTTGTGGGGAACCGACTTCCTGCCCGCTATTCACATCCGATCTGAACCTGATTTCCTACGACGGTCGTCACCTCACACAGGCGGGGGCACGTCATGTCGGCAAAGTACTGTTCCAGAAATCTGCGCTGGGGAAGTTGTAATCAGCTTTGCCCGCTTTGTAACCAGCGGATAACACCTTGCCCTGCCTGAAGGCCCGTAGCGAAACAGGCAGTTAGCAAATAGCCACCAGTGGGAGCTTCCCAGTCGAGCATTTCCCCGGCACAGAAGACGCCCGGCAGTGCACGCAGCATCAGGTTTTCATCCAGTGCTTCAAACGGAATGCCGCCCGCTGTGCTGATGGCTTCGTCGAGCGGGGTGGTGGCCGTGACCGTTAGTGGAATGGCTTTGAGCGTGGCGGTAATGTGTGCTGCACCTTGCCCGTGCGCCTTGTCGAGTGTTTCAAACAGCAGGGCAGTTTTGGCAGCATCCAGTTTGAAGCGGCTTTTGAGGAAAGCGCCTAGTGTTTTGCTGGCTGGTTTCTTGAGCAGGGCGGATTTGATTTGCTCATGGGTGTGGTTGGGCAACAAATCCAGATGAAACGTTGCCGAGCCTTGTGCCTCCAGCATATTACGCAGGCGGGCTGAGAAAGCGTAAATCAGGCTGCCTTCCACCCCACGTTCCGTCATGATCATTTCCCCCATGCGGGTTTCGCTTTGCCCGGCAAGGTCGGTGAAACTGAGGGTGACGGATTTTAGCGGGGAACCGGCAAAGCGGGTGCGCAGGTGTTCGCTCCAGTCGCACAGGAAGCCGCAATTGGCGGGTTTCAGTGGTGCAACCGGAATGTTTTTGTCTGCCAGCAGGTTTACCCATGCGCCGTCGCTACCAAGTTTTTTCCAGCTTGCGCCACCGAGGGCTAGGATGAGAGGGGGTGTTCCCCCCATCCCCAACCCTTCCCCCGCAAGGGGGGAAGGGAGCAAGAGGGAAGACGGGTGTGCTTCTTGTTCCTTCCCCCCTTGCCGGGTCTGGAAAACCAGTCGCCCCTGTTCATCCCATCCCTGCCAGCGATGGCGTGGGTGTACGCGCAGGCCCTTGCGTTTCAGCCGTGCCAGCCATGCGCGCAATAGTGGCGCTGCCTTCATTTCCTTGGGGAATACACGCCCGGAAGTGCCGACGAAGGTTTCAATCCCGAGGTCCGTGCACCACTGACGTAATTCATCGGCTCCGAAGTTTTCCAGTAGTGGTTGCAAGTGTGCTTGGCGTTCGGCGTAGCGCTGGCAAAAAGCACCGAAAGGCTCGGCATGGGTGATGTTCAGGCCACCGATGCCTGCCAGCAGGAACTTGCGCCCGACCGTGGGCATGGCGTCATACAGGTCGACGGCATATCCCGCGTCCACAAGCTGTTCGGCAGCCATCAGCCCGGCAGGGCCGCCGCCGATGATAACCACGTTACTCATCAAAACGGTTTTCAGCGACAGTTTCCAGATCGTGCCGGTCTTTCAACAAGACCCCCAGATAAGGCAGCTCCCGGTCATCATCGTCCAGTTGCGCCAGCAAAAGCTGCAAGGTCGTTGCATCTGTGCCCGCTGCCAGCGCCATTACCCGCAACCACACCAGAAATTCACCCGTGGCCGGTACTTTGCGCAGGTGGTGGTGTTCCCGCAGCCGCAGAAATCGGCGCATGGCCATGTTCAGCAAGTCGTCACCCAGTATTTCGAAGTCTTTACGGTGGGCGTCTTTCACCTCTTCCAGCAAGGCTGCATCAAATGCAATGTGGTGGAAGGTGCAGCGGCGCAGGAAAGCTTCCGGCAAGCGGCGTTCGCTGTTGGAGGTGATGAATACCAGTGGGCGAACCGGATTGTTTTCCCCCACCACGAATTCCTTGTCCCCAAGCTTGAGTTCAGGAACCTTGAATTTCATCTGGTCGAGTTCGTGCAGCAGATCGTTGGGAAAATCGCGTGGAGCCTTGTCGATCTCGTCAATCAGCAGTACCCGTGGTTTGTCCGACTCCAAAGCCCACCACAACTCACCTTTGGTAATGAAATCCATTTTGTTGGGTGGCGGGGTGTTCGTTCCCTTGCTCAGGTTGGCTTCGCGGAAATAACCCACATGGTCGAAATGGTACAGCAAATCCTGTGCTGTGCTGCCGGATTTGACCTGAAAATGCAGCACCTTGCCCAGACCCAGTTGGTGCGCGACATAATAGGCTGCCTGTGTTTTGCCAGTGCCAGCTTCACCTGTCAGCAACAGCGGTTCACCAACAGCCAGCGCGGTGTGGATGGCTGTTTTCAGGAGAACTCCGGGGCGGAAGCGGGGTGCATCCTGTTGCAGGTCGCGCTGTTGCCCGTTGCGTCTGCCCAGCAGTTCTGCGCCATTGCTGGCATCGGCATGGTCGAGAAGGTCAAACGGATACTGTTCCATTAGGTCATACTCATCATTTTCATGAAGTCATCATCACCTGTAGACGCTTGTTGTGTTGTGCCTTGCAGGTAAAGTGCATCGTTGTTCAGGTCGGTCAGCAGGTTCAGGGTGTTCTGGTAGTTGCCTTTGGCTTCGCCCAGGATGTATTCGATACGGGCTTTGGCCTTGTCCTGCGGCAGGTCGGGGTAAAATGCCTTGATGAATTCGCTCAGGTCACGCCGTTCCAGCAGCATCAGTTGTGGTAACAGATAGACAGACAGGCTGTTGTACTGGTCGTTCAGGGGATCCAGGTCTGTGGCGAAAAAGCCCTGCATCCTAGGTAGCATGACATCAGGCAACTCATAGCCCAGCGTTATCAGTGTCTGGATGCGGGCAGACTTGAGTATGGTAGAAACCACCCTGTCCTGCCACCAGCCCAGAAAACTGGCCAACTTGGCGGGTGTCATGCGCGACTGTGCGAGAACCTGCTGGTTGATGGTTTTCAGGCGCAGGTGCAGCAGGGTACGCTTGCCGGTTTGCCCTGCCAGTTGCTCCAGAAAACGGGGAATGTTTTCCAGCGTATCCGGTGCTCTGGCAAAAGGAGTGGCGGTGGCGCGCAAGCCTGCCAGCAAGCATTCCTCCCAGACCCTTCCCATGTTGCCGGTTTCCACCTGCGGCCAGTCCATACGGCAGTGGGCAATTTGTACCTGCTGGCGGAGTTCACGCAATTCCAGCGGAATGCGCTCGTGGAACAGGTCAATCCCGACATTGGTACAGCCATACCAGAGACAACATACGGTTGCCGGATTTTTACTCTTGATCGCAAACTTGATCCGCTGGTTGAGTTCACCCGACTGGGTAATCCGGTCAAGTTTGTATTCCCAGTGCGGGTCATGTTTGTCCAGATGAAAGCGTTCCGGCCTGCGGGCAATTTTCCACTCAGCATAATGGCGGTGCAGGATCGGTGTTACCCAGCGTACATCACCAGTTGTGGTGGTGCCGCAGCGGGTCAGGGCATCCAGCAAGGCAGTTTCCGGCGTGCGGGTTTCCAGTAGCAGCCGCTCCAGAAACTCCTGACCTTGCACCATGGCAGTCTGGATGACAGCAGCGGTACGGTTGGCAACTACGGCTGCACAGACCGCACCCAGTTGCAGGCCAGCGCCCATCTGCCCGCCACTGTTGCCGAAACAGGCGTTGATGTAACACACCGCAGGTGCGCCACCCTTGGCATCACGCAAGGCCAGTCGCAAATCCTGAAAGGTGCGCGGGTCTTCGCTGGAAGCCTTGTCAGTGGTGGCGAACAGTAAACGGGAAGCCATGCCATGGCCGTAGTAATAGAGCACATCGAAGTGACGCTCCTGCAAGGCGCGTTGCAGCGCTTCCCAACTGGTTACTTCCTGAAAATATTCAGGGGTGCTGTAAGCGCCTGCGTGGGCAATCAGCCGCTGCCGCAGGCTTTTGATGTGTTCGCCGGAACGGGTGGGCTGGATGCGTTTACCCTGATTGTCCAGCAGCGGCTCGGGCGCAACCACCAGCAGGGAAGGCAGTGCAGGCCACTCCACCTGACGGGTATCCGGTGCAGTTGCCAGGGTGATATGCCAGCCTGCCGCCTGTAGTGGCACGTTGTCCCGCGCCAGCATGTTCCACGGCAGGCGGTGGATGTGTGGGCAGGGGCTGATGATGCGTAGCGCGATCTGTTCGCTGAGCAAGTGTTCAGGGTGTGGGTAAAACCCGAGTGTCTGCTGGTAAAGGTATTCGCCGAGTGCGTACATCCCGACTTCATCCAGATGGTTGTACAGTTTGTCGGTGTCGAAACTGTCCAGCCAGTTGAGGATGGTTTGCAGGGTGGTGGTGGAACGGCGCAGGTCGATGTCACAGTCTGCCTGCAAGGCCGCAGCCGTACCCAGATCCAGCCGCTTGCCGTTGGGCAAGACCTGTATGCTCAGGTTGTAGTTGTTCCCGTCTGGTATCAGCCAGCAATAAACCTGTTGCAAACGTGTATCCTCATGAATTCCCGTGCTATAACTGTAGCCTACAGTAACCGATTGATGTGTGAAAAGGCAATCTTATTGCTTGTTCCTAATTTGGAACAAGATTACTATAACAACAGGAATGGTTTGATGAAGAAAGCTGTTTTTCGGGGCAACAGTCTCAATGACATCCGCACCTTTCCAGAACCTGCCAAAAAGGATGCAGGTTATGCCATTGATGATTTGCAACACGGGCGGATGCCCAGCGACTTCAAATCAATGCCGGATGTTGGCTCGGGAGTTTATGAAATCAGGATCAGTACCCCGCCCAGTAAAGAGCAGTACCGGGTTTTCTATATCGCCAAATTTGAAGATGCTATTTACATCTTGCACGCATTTCACAAAAAAACACAGAAAACTGCCCAGCGTGATCTGGAAGCCGGTCGCAAGCAGTACAAAACATTGATTGAGGAGCTGAAGCCATGACACAACAGGTTTTTGACAGCGTTTGGGATGCTCTGGAAGATGACCCTATTGAGCGCGCCAATATGAAGCTGCGTTCTGCCCTGATGCGTGAAATCCGCGACTGGTACGAGGGCAGCGGAATGACCCAGACCGAAGCTGCCAAAGTGCTGCACATAAGCCGCCCCAAACTGAGCGGTTTGCTGAATGGGCATATCCATCTGTTCACCATCGACCGGTTGGTAAATGCCTTGTCAGCAGCAGGCCGTCATGTTGAACTGAAAGTTGCAGCCTGACCGGAATGGCGGAGCATTTCCTGCTGGATGAATTTTTAGACTGGCTGCGTACTACCGATGGCCTGCGCCTGCACGTCACCTTGCAGGATTACCGGCGTATCCAGCAGGTGTTGCTGACCCAGGGGGAATGGACACACCGCAAGCTGCAACAGGTGCTGGCCAGCCTGTTGGTGCATGACCGCGAACAGCTTGCCGCGTTTACCCTCGCCTACCGGCAGTTTTTCGCAGTAGGGCTTGATGAAGAGGATGAGCCTGTCCCGCTGGATGCCACCCGTCTACGGGCAGACCTGCAACAACTGGCGCAACGTCAGGTGGGGGTGGGTGAAACAGTCGTTGATGTCCTGAAAATACCCTTACCCGAACCACCGCCACCGTTGCCGTGGTGGAAACGCAGGCTGGTGCGTCGGGTTGCCCTTGGTTTGTTGCTGCTGGCGCTGCTGGTTGTGGCAGGTTTTGCTTACCGCCATTGGTATCCGCCGGAATCGGAACAGGCAACGGAACCAGTGCCACCGCCAGCCGTTGCTGAGCCAACCGACAAGCCTACTACCGAAACCATCACCATTGACCCGACCCTCAAGCCGGATGTGCCGGAAGCAGCCCCCGCCCCAGAAACCCGCTTCTCCCCGTGGTGGTGGCTGTTGCCGTTGGCGGGGGCGCTGTTCACCGCGTTTGCTGTCTGGCGTCATCGCCAGCTTGACCGTATTCCCGACCTGCCCGCCGCCTTGCCGGTCAATACCGAGGGCAAAGCCCATTTCGACCCGGCACGTATCGGCGGGGCGATGCCGGAATGGCTGGACAAGGATACCCTCGACTATTGCGCCGACAGCGTGGGCTTTTTTCTCACCGAAGAGGCCAGCCATGAGCCGGATATGCCCGCCACCATCCGTGCTACCGTGGCGGCGGGTGGTGTGCCGGAAATCCGCCTGTTGCGCCGCAAGCAGTTGTTCCACCTGCTGATCCTCACCGATGTGCTGGAGGAAAGCAGCCGCTGGAATCCGTTGGCGGAAGAGCTGGCGGATGGTCTGCGCCGCCGTGGTCTGCCGGTGACGCTGGGGCGCTTGCGCGGTGGTTTGCGCGAGTTCCACACCGATGAGGGGCAGCACATGGAGCTGCTGGAACTGGCGGAGGAACGCGGGCGCTACGTGACACTGGTATTTGCCGATGCCAGCCTGCCAGACCCGATCCGCGACCGTGACCTGCTGAATGAGTTGCGTCTGTGGCCGCAACTGGGTTGGCTGACGTTCCGTGAGCCACGCCATTGGGGCAGGGCGGAACAGCGTTTGCAGCAACATGGCATCCATTTGTGGGAAGCAAGCCCGGTCAACCTGCCCGATGTGTTCCGCCACCTGGCGGGGGAAATGTTGCGCAACCCGCTGGCGCAAGTGCCGGATGTGCCGTGGCGGAAACAGCAGCCGCAGGAGCCGCTGACGCACTATCTGCCACGGGTGCTGGGTGATGCCTTGCCGCTGGCGCGGCTGGCGGCCTTGTTCCCGCCGCCAGTCAGCCCGGCCTTGCTGGTACGTCTGCTCCAGACGTTTTACCCGCGTTTGCCACTGACCCGTTTGCAACGGTTGTATCGCCTGCCCGGTACGCAGGATGCGGGCGGTTTGAGCTTGTCGCTGGAAGCCCTGAAACTGCTGCGTGGGCAGTTTTATGCCCTGCATAATGATAGCCAGCGGCGCAGGACTATCGATACCTTGCTGGCGTGGATGCAGGAGGCGGAGCCTTTGGCGCGTGAAAGCCCGGCGTGGTGGGGCTGGCGCTGGCGGTATGCGCGCTTGTTGGCGGAGCTGGATGTTGATCGGGCGTATCCATTGCTGGAGGAGGTGGAGCGTGCCGGGGTACTGGCGGAAGGGTTGGCGGCAGATCTGGACAGTTTGCCGGTGACTGCGCTGCCGAAGAATGCCGAGACGTTGAAAAGCCTGTACCAGTTGGGGCGGCGGCATGGGTTTGTGTTGCTGGAGAAGGCGCAGGTTGTGCCGCAAGCGCCGTTCTGGAGTCGGTCGGTGTGGGTGGGGAGTGTGGTGACGGCGGGGTTGGCGGTGGTGGTGGGGGTTGGGCAGTTTTGGCCGGTGAGTCCGCCGCAGCCGGAGAAGGCGGAGGTTGCGGCTGCGCCGCAAGAAATCCCCCCTAGCCCCCCTTTTGCAAAGGGGGGGGAAGAAACTCCTCCTGATTTGCCGGAGCAGAAGACAGCAGCGGCTGCGCCGGAAGAAACCCCTCCCGACCTCCCCTTGTCAGGGGAGGAGAAGAGCGCAGTTTTGCCGCAGATGGTCAAAATCGTGGGTGGTACGTTCCAGATGGGGTGTGTGGAGGATAAGAATTGTCAGGATGACGAAAAGCCTGTGCATTCGGTTACAGTTGCTGATTTTGAGATGGGTGTATATGAAGTCACCAATGCCCAGTATGTGGCTTTCCTGAATGCGGTGGGGCAGCGTGGTACGAAAGAACAGCCATGGTTTGAAACCAAAGCAGAAGATGATACCAGCCGCATTGTGGAAGAAGGGGGGAAATACAATGTGGAAGCGGGTTATGAAGAACATCCTGCAATCAATATCAGTTGGTATGGGGCAAAAGTTTATCTGGACTGGTTGAGTAAACAGACCAAACAGGAATGGCGTTTGCCAACGGAAGCAGAATGGGAATATGCAACCCGTGCAGGTACAAAAACGGCCTACAGTTGGGGCGATCAGGAGCCTGTCTGTGATACGCAAGCGATAAATGGTGCCCAGTTTGGTAGTTGCAAGGAAAATGCCCCAGTCAAGGTTGGGAGCTTTAAGGCAAACAAATTTGGTTTGCATGATGTGCATGGTAACGCTTGGGAATGGGTGGAAGACTGCTTTGGTGGTTATGACGATGCCCCAACTGATGGCACTGCACGTCCTGTGTGCGACGCGGATGCGTCGCGTGTGTTGCGCGGGGGCTCGTGGCACGACAAACCGTGGGCCCTGCGCGCGTCTTTCCGCTACAGCCTCACGCCCGCCACCCGTATCCTCAATGTTGGCTTTCGCGCCGCCAGGACAATTAACCCTGTACCCTTTACCGAACAGGGCACGGCGGATCAGGTGGCACCGCCTCCCCAGCAAGGGCAGGCGGTTCAGGCTACTCTTACTGCTGAGATTCCGTCAGTGATTCCCATCCCGGCGGGTGAATTCACCATGGGCTGTGAGCCGAAACGCGATGACGTGGAAGGTGGTTGTGCTGATGACGAAAAGCCACCTCACAAGGTCAGTATCAAGGCGTTCTCACTGGCGGCAACGGAAGTGACGGTAAAGCAGTTCCGGGCGTTTGTTGAGGCTACCAGCTACCAGACAACGGCAGAGAAAGAGGGCTCGTGCTATTCGTTTGATGAGAAGGGTAGTTGGAGTGATGTCAAAGGCAACTCGTGGCGCAAGCTGGGTTTCCCGCAGACAGATAATGACCCGGTGGCTTGTATCAGTTGGGAAGACGCTCAAGCTTATCTCAAATGGTTGAGTGCGCAGACCAAACAGATATGGCGTCTGCCGACGGAAGCGGAATGGGAATATGCAGCCCGTGGCGGCAATGACAAAAATGCCTATTCATGGGGGCAGGAAGCAGCCAAAGGCTGTGCTTTTGCCAATATGGCTGACCAGAAGGGGAAAGAGAAATTCCCCGATTGGACAATTGCCAACTGTAATGATGGATTTGTCTATACTTCTCCGGTAGGCAGCTTTAAAACCAACGGATTTGGGTTGTTTGACATGCATGGAAATGTGTATGAATGGGTGGAAGATTGCTGGCAGTCGGATTACAAGGACGCGCCTGTTGATGGTGCTGCCCGTCAGGGCTGCGATGCGAATGCGTCGCGTGTGTTGCGCGGGGGCTCGTGGAACAGCATACCGAGGTTCCTGCGCGCGTCTTTCCGCTACTACGGCACGCCCGTCAACCGAAACTTCAATGTTGGGTTTCGCGCCGCCAGGACTAATTAGCCTTTTTCCTTTATCGTCAGTGTCACTGTTTTTATGGGCTTGGATGTTCTTTACCAAATGGGCAGGCGGTAGGGGATGTTCTGGTCAAGTAAAACCGGACACCTCGTTAAGCGGATTTAGCTAATTGCCCTGTCTCAAATTCGATCGGGGTTTTGTCCCCGATGGTTGTATGTAAGCGCCGTGAGTTGTAGTACGCGATGTAGTCACGTACATCCCGGATAGCGGCGTCCCGTATGATATAGCGGTTCCCTGTCAGCCATTCACGCTTGAGGCTGCCGAAGAAACGTTCTGTAGGGGCATTATCCCAACAGTTGCCTTTGCGGCTCATGGAGCAAACCATCTGGTTTTGCCTGAGTAACCGCTGGTATTCCTTGCTGGCGTATTGGCTGCCCCGGTCGGAATGGTGCAATAGTCCAGTAGGCGGGCTACGCAGGTTGACTGCCATCGTCAGCGCACGTATCACCAACGCGGTTTCCATGGAATCGCCAAGGCTCCAGCCAATCACCCGCCGGGAATACAAATCCAGCACGACTGCCAAATACACCCAGCCTTGCAGCGTCCAGATGTAGGTGATGTCTGTCGTCCACACCTGATTAGGTGAGGCAGGCTGGAATTGCCTGCCCAGCACATTATCCGCCACTGGCTGCGCGTGTTTGCTGTCGGTGGTGTTGGTGTAACGCGGTTTACATTTGACCACCAGACCCAACCGGGACATGAGTTTACCTGTCCGGTAACGACCAATGCTAAAGCCTTCCTTGCGTAACTGTTTCATCATCTGGCGGCTGCCCAGACTCGCCTTGGACTCACGGAATAATGCCCGCATCCGTTGGCATAAGCGCCAATGTTCATGGCTGATAACCTGACATTTGTCGCTCTTGTCCCAGTCATGGTAAGCGCTGCGGCTGACACCCATTACCCGGCACAATGTCGTAACCGGATAATGGATACGCTGCTCTTCGATGAAGCCGTATTTCACTTCATTTCTTTCGCAAAGAAGGCGCTGGCCTTTTTTAGGATTTCTTTCTCCATCAGTAATTGTTTGTTTTCCCTGCGTAAACGATGCAGTTCAGCACGCTCCTCGGGATTTAGGCGTTCACCTGCCGCTTCCTGTGCTAATGCCTGCTTCCAGCGTTGCAGGTTCTTCTGGCTGGTACCAACCGCTGCGGCTGCATCGGCCAAGCTGTAATGTTGTTCGGTTATCAGCGCTACCGCTTCTTTCTTGAAGTCAGCACTGTAGTGTTGTCTCTGGGTTGTATTGCTCATCTGTCACCTCGTTGCAGTAGTGTAATACCTTAGCAAGGTGTACGGGATCATTAGACCAGATCAGGACTCATGCCGCGCGTAGCGCGGCCAACCCCCCATCCCCAACCCCTTCCCCCGCAAGGGGGGCAGGGGCTAAGAAGTGATCCTTCCTTGCGGGGAAGGTTAAGATGGGGGGTAAGTTCGGAGTCAGGATGGGGAGGGTAGGTTCAGCGTGAGGTATTGCAAAATCCGGGAGAGGGCAGTTTCTGTCTGGTTAAGGATTTGGTGGTTCCAGAAGCGGAGTACGCGGAATCCCCGGTTTCTGAGCCAGTCATCACGAATCTGGTCGTAGGCTGTCTGGCTGAGATGTACTTCACCATCCAGTTCAATAATCAGCTTTTCTTCAAAACATACGAAATCAACGATGTAGCGCCCAATAGCCGCCTGTCTGCGAAAGCGGAAACCAGCCAGTTGTTGTTTGCGTAAGCGATGCCACAAGTGCTGCTCGGCTGGCGTCAGTTGTCTGCGCAGTGCGCGAGCCAGTTGCAGATGCTGATAACGATATTCTTCTTGCATCCCACAATGATCACGGCCTGCCGCAATCAATACAACCTCCCCTGACCAATGGCACTTAAAGCCCCTGCCCCCCTTGCGGGGGAAGGGGTTGGGGATGGGGGGGAAGATCGGAACTGCCTAACTGCGAATCCATGACCCCTTTTCCGGGTTTCGCAAGGATGGGAAAGCCGAATGGAAAAGAATCGCTTGCAGGGCAAGCTCCTTGTATCTTATTCCCTATGGTGGTTAGCTACCATCATATGAGGCAAAGTGAGCTTGACAGGCTCCTTAAGGCATAGACCTTGTTTTGTAGACCAAGCCCTTTGCCCCACTTCTTTCGCCAACACAGACACT